>NZ_CAJLKP010000009.1 GCF_905207245.1 uncultured Bacteroides sp.
GCATGGAACCTTGTTCCCTCGTCAACTTGTCTCCTCGTCAACTTATTCAAATCTGTTCCAGAATGAGTGAAATAATCGCTTGTTGACTTGTCCTATTTTTCCACCAGATGGATGACAATATGTAACTATTTGATTATAAGTACATATAAACAAGTCCTACCTCAGTCGTATACTTAGGGTATCTCAGTATACGACTGAGATACCCTAAGTATACGACTGAGGTAGCCTAAATATACGGTTTGAAGTGGGAATTTGCTTTTCGTAAAAAAATAAATAAAGCAAATCACCCTATCACTTTTCTGCATGTGCTTGCTATTTTCAATAGAATTCTCCTAAATTTGCAAACAATATAAATAGCAACTAAATATGAAAGCATTAAAAGCCCAATCCATTATTAGCCTGATAACCTGCTTCTTCCTAATTTTGGCAGTGACTATCTGCAAAGAAAATAAATTCCAGAATATACTCCCAGAAAATGAAAACGCAACGGAAAAACAAGACGGGAATACAGGAATACTGCGGCATGCAGATGATGGGGTACAAATAATATCTACCCGACAGATTGCCAGTGACATCAAGGGATATGGCGGAAATGTCCCGCTCGAAATCTATATAAAGGACAACCGTATTATCAAAGTCGTAGCTCTGGAAAACTCCGAAACGCCCAGCTACTTTGCCAAAGTAAGGAACAGCAACCTGTTGCAGCAATGGGATAATCTGACACCGGAAGAAGCACTCAACAAAGAGGTGGACGGTATATCCGGTGCCACGGAGTCCGCCGCCGCCATCATCCAGTCCGTACAGAAAGCGATGGAGTATGCCGAAGAACATTCATTGGAAGAGTCTGGTGATTCTTTCAGTTTCGACTGGATACTCTTCCTGGGACTACTGGCAGGAATTGCAGTGTGCACCCTCGCTATCACATATTTTTCCAAACAACAACCCAGAACACAAACCATACAGTATGTGCTGAACTTTTTCAATCTGGCTTTGGTTATTGTAGTGACTGCCTTATCCATCCAGCCAAAGAATAATCAAGTAATTAATAAGGAGGAACCTATTATGACACAGAACAATAAATCTACCGTTCTTGAAAGTATTCATGCAAGAACCAGCATCCGTTCTTATTTGCCCAAGGAAGTGGAAGAAGAGAAAGTGGAACAGTTACTTAGAGCTGCTATGGCTGCGCCTACGGCAACCAATAAACAGCCCTGGGCCTTCATTGTCATCAAAGAAAAGGAAGTATTGAATGAACTGGGCTCTACCCTTCCCTATGCAAAAATGGCAAAAGAGGCTCCACTGGCTATCGTCGTATGTGGAGATTTGTCTAAAGCGATCAGTGGTGCGGGTAGCGATTACTGGGTACAGGACGCTTCTGCCGCTACTGAAAACTTACTGCTGGCAGCACAAGGATTGGAGTTGGGTGCTGTGTGGACAGGTGTTTACCCCATAAAAGAACGGGTAAAAGAAGTTCAGAAAATCCTGCATCTGCCCGAACATATCATTCCTCTGAATGTAGTTCCCGTAGGCTATCCGGCTGAGAATCCGCTTCCGAAAGATAAATGGAAGCCGGAGAATGTGCATTATGAACGCTGGACAGAAGAAAAATAAATAAATTTAAGTTCGGTAAGTAAATACATCAAAATCAGAAAGTCCCATAGATTTTAGCTGATTGACACTGCGAGCCGTATCCTCCTCCGTATTATATTCCGGAATAAGGGGGACGCGGACGGTGATGTGTTCCGCCTTTCCCTGTTCTATCAGCCATTGCAAGTTTTCCAGCATTTGCCGATTGCTTCTGCTTGTATAGTTCTGATAGATTACATCATTCATATCTTTAATATCTATGATGTAATCGTCCACGACGGGTAATAAAGTCTCCAAATGCTGACGGGACACATTTAAGGAAGTCTCCACCGTAATCCTCCAGTCTCTCCCGCAGAGTTCGCGGAAATGAACGATAAATTCACTTCGCAAACAAGGTTCTCCACCACCAAAGGTGATACCTCCGCGAGTTGCCAGAAAGTATAGCTCATCTACCTTCACACTCTCATATAGTTGTTCGCAAGAGTAAAGAGGAAGTCCGATTTCATCCGACAAAGATTGAGGATTCAGACAATATTTACAACGCAAAGGGCAACCATGAAAAGCGACCAAAGTCGTCACTCCCTCACCGTCAATTAACAGGCGATGTCTGCTGATACATAATATGAGGACAGAATTATCCATTCTCTGTTATTTCGAAGAATTAAATACCACAGGAATTGTATATTGCGTTGCCAACGGAATTCCGTAAAGTATGCTGGGCGCCCATTTAGGCATGAGATTAATCACCCGCAATACCTCATTATCAAATTCAGGACTTGCAGTTTGCAATATTTCGGCAGATTTCACCGTTCCGTCTTTATCAACGAGAAATCTCACAAGCACACGACCTGACTTGTTCTCATCAACGCCCTCCGGCCAACGCAAGTTCTTATACAAGAAACGCTCCAAACCATACATGCCTCCATCTCTGAATTCCGCCATTTGCTCCATCACTCCCGGCAATACATTTTCTTCCTGCACTTCTTTTTTCAAGTCTTTCCTTCGCCCTTCTATGATCTCGTTAATAGAATCATTCATCATCCAGGTTATTTCAATTTCGTCCATCAATACAGTAACAGCATCCTTTTCTGCCATATCCCCAGCCACAAACCGAGTAGATTGAACCGCACTCGTCTGCACAACAGGTCCGGCATTGCATTCTTTCACATTCGAAGCCATAGCCATCAAAGTAGAAAGTCCTAAAGACACTCCCACCACAGTTATCGCCTTTCCCATAGAATGCCGTGCCACCAATTGTTGTTCCAGATAGCGCACTTCCGACTCACATTTGGGGCAAGTGCCCAGACAGTCTCCTTTGTATTGACATTCGGATATTACGAAATCAATATCATTTGCCTCAGCAATCTGTCGACGAATTTCTTTCAAAATTCTACAAGTTTGTTTTCCTCGTTTCATTATTGTGTAAGAGTTAAAGTTATTTTGTAATAAACAGGTCCGGTCTCACTCATCCATATCATTCAGATGTATCTCCAAAGCCTTCACCGAGATATAAATCTCGTATACGGATATGGCTAAAGAGATAATCAGCAGCACCATTGCCAGGCCAAAGATGTATATCGACACTAAATAGAGCTGTATATAGATAAAGAACATACTGACTACACATAGCAATAGACTGCCCGTCCCCGTCACCTGCATGGCGCGCGTCAGATAAAGGCGTTTCCGCAGATTGGCAATCTGTGCAGCGGTTACCGACGAATGATTGGCACGATACTGTTCCTTCAACGTGCGCACCAACTGGGCATACGACATGAAGCGGTTGGTATATGCCAGCATTATCAATGAGATGGCCGAGAACAACAGGGCCGGAGTGGTTAAATCTATATCCATATATTTTATTCATTAAAGAGTTCGGAATGCTATTCCTGTTTAAAAATAAAAGGAACCATATATTTCATGGGAACCGGTTTACCACGTTGCATTTCTGCATTCTTTTTAAAGTGAATCGGACAGTAACTTTATCCAGTGAAAGCAAAGATAAATAAAAAAACATAATATATATCCGTTGGCAGAATTAATTTCTTTCTGCACGGATTTGAATTAGTTGACGAGGGGACAAGTTGGCGAGGAAACAAGGTTCCATGCGGCGTAGAAGCATTGCGCAGCCCCTTGGCTTCTTGTCAACTCGTTCCCTTGTTCCCTTCTCTTCTGACGGGATATGAAATTAATGACGGAAAAGCTTATGCATGACACAGTATAATTCAAAAAACGTTTTTTTACAAAAAGAGCAATAAAGTATTTTCTCTCTTTCGGCTTTTCCTACGACTCGTTGAGTGAACCTGATTCAGTCAGGGACTGAATGCCTTTGACTCCCGGACTGAATGCCTTTCAGTCCCGGACTCATTGTACCCCCATTCAGAAGGCGCCTGAGAGGGGGTACAAAAGATACCAAGACAGGGTAGATACAAAAATGAATATTACATACAAAATAACGCGATTTTAATTTCTTTCTGACGGGTTATGCTTCTTTTCTGCACCGTTCTGCCTTTTCCGCAAGCATATAAATCTCACCTAAAATTCAGCAAAACGAAAACAGGACAAATCAAACTCTACTTCTTATCATAAATACCATTAGAGAATCTTCCGTAAGCCATCACCTGATTCGTATCCGGGAAGTGCACAATCTCAGGTACATTGTTCGTATCAAAATCAAGGTAGACCAGTTTCTCCGTATCCGACCCGTTACGGATGACGTGCGCACCTTCCGGTCCGGCAGGGAAGGTTATGGCATCTCCGGCCTTCACGGTTACATCTCCATTGATAGTGCGCACAATGCCTGTACCACTGATGATGTAGAACACTTCCTCATCCGTTTCATGATAATGATATCCATAGGCAAAGTTGCCCGGTTCCACTTCTACAAAGTTGACGCGACACTGAGTTACATCTTCCTGCGCAACAATCGGTTTCACTGTAAACTCATTGCCACCCTGACTAATTTTCTGACCTTCGGCTGTCTTGTAATTCTTTACTGCAAGTTCTTTCATTGTTCTTTTGTTTTTAAATAGTTTATAAAATAGTTGTATTCACCAGTTTTTTCACTAACTTCGCAAATGCAGTTAATGACTTTTCGACAATGCAAAGCTATACACTATTTTACTTATAAACAATAAGTTACAAACAAGTAAGATAGTTACCTGGAGGTTACTTTTGCTGAAAAGCAAGAGATTAAAAATGAAGAAAAAAGAAAAATAATCAAGTAGAACCTAATACTAACTAAATATATGGAAACAAGAATTACCTCAAACCGTATTACGGAACTAAAGCCGAACGAGATATTCGTTTTCGGCAGTAATCTGGAAGGTGCTCACGGTGGTGGAGCTGCATATCTGGCCTGGAAGAAGTGGGGAGCCATCTGGGGACAAGGAACAGGACTACAAGGACAGACTTACGCCATCCCGACCATGCACGGTGGTCCGGAAAGCATCAAACCTTATGTTGACCAATTCATCGGATTTGCCAAAGAACATGCCGAATACGTTTTCCTCGTCACTGAAATAGGATGCGGCATTGCCGGATTCGCCCCGAAAGAGATTGCTCCCCTGTTTAAAGAAGCCATGAATGTACCCAATATTCACCTACCTCAACGCTTTTGGGATGTACTGAACGCCAAGTAAAACCGAACTTTCAACCGTCTTCTGCCCAATGCAAATAATATGCCGGCAAGAGAACAGACTGAGCATATTACGAATATAATCCCTGTGGAAACCATGATATTTCCAATGCCCACCAAGGGAGAAACAATGCCACCGAACGAGAAACTGACAGCTCCCAGCAATGCAGAAGCTGTCCCGGCATTAGTGCGCTCACACTCCATAGCCAATGCGGTAGAGGTAGTAAAAGTCATTCCCATCATAAACAGCACTGCCAACAGCAACAGTTCGTACACCCAGAAGCTACAACCTAAAGACAATGCAGCACATTCCAGTACAGAGAAAACAAGCATCCCCATGCAGCCTACCAATGTCCCGTTTTCCGGTCGGCGAAACTTCACGGAAAATGCTGCAGCACCACCGATAGCGATAGCATTAATGCTGAAGCACACGCTGAAAGCAAAAGGAGAGTAACCGTAATGTTGCTGAATAATGAAAGGAGACGAAGCAATATAGGCAAACAGCACTCCTTGCGCAAACGCCAGTTGCAACACGTAGCAAATATATTGCTTGTTGCGGAGGACCACCTTGAAACTATTGAACGTATCTGCCCATTTCGTTGCCAGTCGCTTCTCGGCGGGAAGCGACTCCCGGAAGCGCATGCAGCCTGCCAGCAGTAACATGCCCAATACAAGCAAAATACCGAAAATCCCCTGCCAGCCGATAGCTTCCGTAAATACTCCTCCAATGATGGGCGCCACCACCGGAGCAATGCCGTTGATGGCACCGATAATTGCCAGCATCTTCGCCAACTCCTTACCCGAAAACTTATCTGTAGCAATGGAACGGGCAATAACGATGCCGCCCGCACCGGCAATACCCTGTATCAGGCGGAAAGCGACAAACTGATGAATGTCCTGCGCAAACAAACAGAGAACTGTTGAAACAATGAACAGCCACATGGCAACCTGCAACGGTATGCGCCTGCCATAACGGTCGCTCAAAGGACCGAAGAATATCTGCCCGACTGCCAGCCCGATCATACTGGTGGTAAGTCCCAACTGAACCATTGAAGAACTCGTATTGAAATATTCTCCCATAGCCGGCAGGCTTGGCAAATACATATCTGTGACAAACGGCCCGAAGGCTGTCAACATTCCTAATAAGATAAGAATGAATAGTTTTGAATTATCTTTTCCCATATAATTACCCTTAATTAATTGCACGGCAAAATTAAGAATAAATCAGTTGACCCACCCCACCTAATTTAGCCTATGTTGTTCAAAACAGGAACAAACAAACACTAAATCATCCGATTACTCCCAACTTCTTATCCATACGCAGCTCATGCTTCGCAAAGCGGCGAATGGAGCGATAAGTGGGATGCAGCACTTTATATGGGCGGATATCGCTCTCATAAACCAAGAACACCAACAGGCAGAACAATGCTATCAGAATCAGCCAGCCGTACAATTCTTTCATCGAAACCATCAACGCCTGTTGCTGCACAGCACTATAAAGTTCTCCGGCAGACATCCGGCTGATGAACGGGTTCACATGGTCTAATGACGAACCAAGCAGCATCGCATTCTTCTTTAAAGTCACACTCAAAGCACGCCCCAGGATAGCCGTCCCCAAAGCCCCGCCAAACCCGGCACTGACAAATGCCTGCACAGACACCGCTTGAAAAAAGTGCTGGAAAGGCACACGCGACAGCACCGTAAGAAAGCAAATAGCTATTATGACATACCCGAAACTACGAAGGAACAACGGCACAAACAGCGTCTCCTTCGGCAAAGCATAATCAATGCCAAAGTAGAAATACATCAGATAGACAGTAATGGAAGAAAAAGCAATCACTGTCATCGTCTTATAGCGCCACTTACGGCGTGAAAAGGTCAGAAAAGTAAAAGCTGCTCCAACCACAATGCCCAGCAACACTACCCAGTTGAGCGAAATCACGTTCAGGGCATCATAGCCCAATATACCCTCCATATAGATATGCTCAAACAGGTGTGAAGGAGCCAACAGTATATCTATTATTATATAGAGTATAAAGGGCAGCCACACGGAGCGATACGTCCACGTCTTCAGTGCGATGAACGGATGACGGATGAAAGATGCGCGCCACAGGTTCAGTGCTAGGACTACTATGCCGATGACGGTTGCCGCCCGGATTGGAAAAGACCGGTACCAATCGTAATGCTCACCATAGACGCAGACGAAAAGGATACACAGCAAAACGAGCCCCCACATCAAAGCTCCTAGCCAGTCGATACCAAATAACGGTAATTTCGGTAAGGAACGATAGCTGCGAAATAGCCAGAGCGTAGCCAGCATCACTAATAGCAACAAGCCCACTATCAGCCAGTGCATATACTCCCACTTCGCCCAGAAAGCCGTGTAGACGGTTATCAAACCCGACAACTGGATGCAACTTTGCACCAGCAGGTAGATAAAGCAGAAGAACACCGATAAATCCCGCTTAGGAGTCAGCCACAGCTGAATGGTGGAGTTACACTCAAACGTAGCCCACATGCGGAAGATGCCTGCAAAAAAGCAAGTTATCACCAGCAGGGGAATACTGCGGATATGCATACATATCAGATTGGCAATAATCAGGGCTATGCTGCACGTCATTAGCGAAGTCTTCGAGGCGAAGCGGAATTTCAGGCGGAACATGATGGCGAATGTCAGCCCCATGCCCACCATAGACGCATACCCCGCCATCATAATGTCTTCCTGCATCAACGCCGTTGAACCGACCATCTCGCTGACTGCCGACAGATAAATACCACCGGAAAACTGGAAGATGATGACGAAAGCAATGATTATCCAGGGGCGCAGTTTAAGCGGAACAATATCACGGATGGCCGGAATAGAAAAAGGTCCTGTTTCGTGCATCGCATCAATAATTTACTACACATTCCACATTCATGCCGGCGCGCAGGCGCTCCATATCTTCCGGACGATTGTCCGCAGAAAACTCGATACGGATAGGAATACGTTGCTCCACTTTCACGAAGTTTCCGGCGGAGTTATCTTGCGGGAGAAGGGAGAAGCTGGCCCCCGTAGCACGGGAGATGGACTTCACGGTTCCTTTGAAAAGGATATCGGGAACGGCATCCACTTCAATTTCCACGGGCTGGCCTTCCCGGATATGCGTGGTCTGGGTTTCCTTGTAATTGGCCACTATCCATTTTTCGTTTTCATCAACCAAGTCCACCAGGGTTTGTCCGGGTTGTATCAGTTGGCCTTCCTGAATTCCCTTCCGTCCGGTGGTTCCATTGCAAGGGGCGAGGATGATGGTATAGGAAAGATTCAGGCGTGCCAGTTCCAGGGCAGCCTGTGCAAGTTTAATGCCGGCATCGGTTTGTTCCAGGCGGTGGGTCTGTTCCTGTTTCACCAGGGTGGTGGATTGCCTTTGGCGCAACAGGAGTTCGTAGCGGGCTTTGGAGGCATCATAGTTCGTTTGCACAGCATCATATTGCTGCTTGGTGACCGCATCCTGCGCCAACAGGTTCTTATAACGGTGATATTCACGTTCGGCATTATCGAGGCGGACTTTAGCTTCCTGCAAGCCGGCGTCGGATACGGCAATGTTATTCTGGGTAGTATGTACAGTGGTTGCCACCGCATTCTTGCCGGAAATGGCATTCTGGAAATCAGCCTCAGCCTGTGCCAGACGGAAACGGAACTCGGCATCTTCTATCACAGCCAGCGTATCGCCTTTGCGAACCTGTTGGTATTCATCGAAATATATCTTCTTGATAAATCCCTGCACGCGGCTGTTGACGGGGACGATGAGTTGTTTCACCTGTGCATTGTCCGTGTATGCCACGCTGCCGAGGTGGACGAAATGAGAGCACACCCACACCAGTGCGGCAATGAGTAAAAGACTAACCACCACGTTATAAATCACTTTTTTCTTCTTGCGTTCCATATGTTCTATTGTTATTTAAAATTCGTTTATAGGCTTCCGGCTGTCTTTCTCAGCTTATAGAAATTGAAAAGTATATTGATCTGTGCATTCACCAACTGCAATTCCGCATTCAGCTTGGAGTTGCTGGCGTCCAGCATATCGGTAATCAGTGCCAGGTCATTCAGATAACGGTTATTCACCACACCGTAGTTCTGTGTTGCCAGTTCCAGACTTTTCTCCTGTGTATCACAAATAGTGAAAGCCTCCTGAAAACGGATATATGCCGCTTTCACCTCCGTGCGCACATTGTCCTGCAACAGCAAATCACTCTCCTGCGCCCACCGGGTAGACAAGCGTGCCAGACGAATCTTCTTGCCGGACTTGAACGTAGAAGCGATATCAAACTTCACACCGACACCCACATACCAGTAATTCAGATTTTTATTGATGGGAGGCACTTCAATCGTAATAGGCCCGTCCAGTTTGTCACCGGCAAAGAGAGCCACAGACGGCAGACGTTCCGCTTTTGCTATCCGTTCATTATACTGAGACTGTTTGATGTTCAGCTTCATCTGTTGCAGCACAGGCGAACTCAGCACGGCCGTTTCCTGCCAATGCGCTTCTTCCGATGGTTTCGGGAGCCGTCCCAGTAAAGTAGTATCCACCCTTATCACCGTTTCCTCCGACAATCCGAGTACCGTGGTCAACTGGTTGTTCAGAATGAGAATACCGTTTTCTATCTGCGTCAAAGCCAGTTCCAGAGACTTGAGTTGCAACTCATACCGGGTGATATCATTCTTCAAAGCCAGTCCTTGGGATTGCTTGGCATTGATGTCTTCCACCAACTTGCGGGTTTGCTCGATATTCTTCCGGTACACTTCCGCCTGGTTCTGCAACTTATACATCTCCAGATAGTTGCCTACCAACAGAAAACGAATATCCTGTTTGTTCTTCTCCCTATCCAATTCCGCCAACTGTTGCTGCAACCGGGCAATGGCAATCCGGCTCGTAATAGCCCCTCCGGCATAAATTACCTGCGACGCTTCTATCGCAAAGTTATTACCGAAATGCGGCATAGCGGCATTCTCACCGTTCCCGAAGTCACGATCAGCCAGCCAGGCATCACCCAGATAGCTTGCGGAAAGGGAAACGTCAATGGAAGGAAGTTGGGCATTCCTGGCTACCTTCACCGCTTGTCCGGCCTCTTCTTCCGCCAAACGGAACGTGCGGATACTGCGGCTGTTAGCGTCCGCCAACTCGAACATCTCTTCAATTGTCATCTTCTGAATGGTTTGTGCAGATACAAGAGAAACGTTCAGCGCTAAAATCAAGACCAATAAATCTTTCAATCTTTTCATCATATCTATTAAATTGTTACCTCAAAAACGGCTGCAAAGTTCGGACAAATTCTTTGCTAAAGGGAAATCTAAAATTTGGCAAAGTTGGTTTAATTTGGAGATTTCGAAGGTTTGCGCTACCTTTGCCATACAACAAAAAGATTACTTAATGGCTTCTTCCATACGCATCAAGAACATCAGTGAACTCCCCATCATCAGCGGCAGTGAAAACGATACGCGCAAGAAAATCAGTTGCATCACCATCGGAAACCGGGAAGCGGAAGAACAATTTTCGTCAGACATTCACCTCGATGCCTTCATCATCCTATTGGTTTTATCCGGAAAGGGACGAGCTGCAATCAATTACAAAACGTATAACATTCAAGCAAATACGCTCTTGCTGCTAACTTCTGCACATTTGTTCCATTTTTATGATTGCAGTGATGATTTCCAATGCCAATGTCTCTTTGTCAGCAAGATATTTACTGATGAGATGGACTCCACCGATATGATTTACCGGAGAACCAAATATGGCGTAAGGCTATATAATGAGCCTGTGATCCCTTTGGAGCATCCACATGCCGCCCTATTGGCGGAACGGCTGGACAGCGTTAACAAAAACATTGACCGTACAGAGCATTTCTATCACAAGGAAGTGATTCTGAACCGATTGTTTGCTTTCTATCTCGATTTAAGCGATATCCTCGAACGCACCAATCTACCCCATACAGACGGTTGCCTGACGCGCTACGAAAGTGTCATCAAGTCCTTCATCGAACTACTGGCGGCACATTACCGTGAAGAACACAAAGTAGACTTTTACGCTGAACGGCTAAACCTTTCCACCCATCACCTGACGCAAATCGTGAAACTCGTGACGGGGCAAAGCGTGAGCGACTTTATCTTTGAAATGCTATTCAGCGAAGCGCGCAACTTGCTGACACACTCCAAACTATCCATACAGGAGATAGCCACAACCCTCAACTTTTCCGACCAGTCTTCTTTCGGGAAGTTCTTCAAGCGGAAAGCGGGCATATCGCCTGTGGATTTCAGAAAAGACATGAAACAGGGAAAAAGATAGCTTCTTCGACTCTTTGCTGACTAACAAGTGATTAGTCCGCAATTTTTTGCCAGTTATTGCCAATGCGATGGCAAGGTCTTGCCAATACGGTGGCAAAAGTTTGCCAACGAAGTGGCAAGAAGTTGGCAATATATATCGTAGTACAGAAATGTACTTATTCTGCCAACAGAGCATAAAGCTGTTTCTTTATTCAGATATTTATCGTACTTTTGTAGTCTGTAAACCAGCTATTAGATTCTAAGAAAGAATACAACTATGCGTTATAAACTTTCGGCACCTGCCACTCTGCACACCACTATTCAGCTCCCGGCCTCCAAGAGTATCAGTAACCGGGCTTTGATATTACATGCTCTGGCACAGGGATGCATCACACCCGCCAATCTGAGCGACTGCGACGACACCCGTGTCATGATAAAGGCTTTGGACGGAACTCCCGAACATATCGACATCCTTGCCGCCGGAACAGCGATGCGTTTTCTCACCGCTTATCTCAGCGTAACACCCGGTACACGCATCATTACGGGTACCGAACGGATGCAGCAACGCCCTATACGGATTCTTGTGGATGCCCTGCGCGAACTGGGTGCGCAAATAGAATATGCCGGCAAAGAGGGTTACCCTCCGCTACGCATCACGGGCACGGAGCTGACGGGCGAAGAAATCACGTTGGCCGGAAACGTAAGCTCACAATATATATCTGCCTTACTGATGATTGGTCCGATTCTGAAAAACGGACTGAAACTGAACCTGACGGGAGAAATCATCTCACGCCCCTATATCAACCTGACGTTGCAACTGATGAAGGAATTCGGTGCAGAAGCCGCATGGAGTTCCGAAAGTAGCATCACCGTCCGCCCCGGCACTTACAAAGACATACCTTTCACGGTGGAAAGCGACTGGAGTGCTGCGTCCTATTGGTATCAGATGGTTGCCCTGAGCCATGACGATGCAACTAACGACAAGGAAACCGTAAAAACTGAGGTGGAATTATCGGGACTTTTCCCACGCAGTTATCAGGGAGACAGCCGGGGAGCGGAGATATTCACGAAACTTGGTGTACGGACAGCACATACCGACCGTGGAGTAGTATTGACCAAGATGGGCAGCCCTGTTGCCCGCATCGAGGAAGATTTAGTCGATATACCCGACTTGGCACAAACTTTCGTTGTGACTTGTTGTTTAATGAACATACCTTTCCGTTTCACCGGATTGCAGAGTCTGAAAATAAAGGAAACCGACCGGATTCAGGCGCTCATCACGGAATTACATAAGTTGGGATATGTGGTGAAGTCGGAAGAGGACAGTATATTAATCTGGAACGGTGAGCGCCATGAACCGGAAACCAACCCCGTTATCGCAACTTACGAGGATCACCGGATGGCAATGGCCTTTGCACCTGCCGCCATGCGGATGCCGTCTTTGCTGATTGCAGAGCCTCAGGTGGTTTCCAAATCTTATCCGGGATATTGGAAAGATTTGCAACAAGCCGGATTTGGAATTAAAGAAATGAAGAATTAAAAATTAAAAATGAAGAATGAAGAATGAGGAATGAGGAATTACCTGGCGGCATGCTTGTGCAGCGCAGCCAAATTCTTCATTCTTAATTCTTCATTCTTAATTTAAAAAGATATGTGGATACTGATAATAAGTCTGATTGCACTTGTCTGTGTTGCCCTTCTGGCAGGATACATCCGCAACCGCCGCTTGCAGAAGAAGATTGAGCGCGGAGAACTGGATGCCATGCCCGAAGTGAAGGAAGTAGACGCGGAGTGTTGCGGACAACATGAGGTATGCGAACGGGACAGCCTGCTGGCTGCCGTCAGCAAGAAGATAGAGTATTACGACGATGAAGAACTGGACAAATACATCGGTGTTGCTCCCGAAGATTATACTTCCGAACAAGAAGATGAATTCAGGGATATATTCTATACAATGCAAGATACTGACGTTGCCGGATGGGTGCGAAGCCTGCAACTGCGCGGAATTGCGTTGCCGGACAATATCAAAGACGAAGTATTCCTTATTATTGGAGAGAGGAGAATACATTAAATATCAAATATTAATTGTTGGAGTCGATACGAATGTACAAAACCAACACCTCATAATTAATAATTCATATTTCATAATTGAGTACAATGGATTTACTGCAATATACATTCTTTCAACATGCCCTTATCGGCAGTTTGCTGGCAAGCATCGTTTGCGGGCTTATCGGTACATACATTGTAACAAGGCGGCTGGTGTTCATTAGCGGCGGACTGACACATGCTTCTTTTGGTGGTATCGGTTTGGGACTCTATGCAGGCATCTCCCCTATTTTGGCAGCCGGTGTTTTTGCTGTGTTGTCTGCGTTTGGGGTGGAGTGGTTAAGCAAGCGCAATGACATGCGCGAAGATTCGGCTATTGCTGTATTCTGGACACTGGGCATGGCGTTAGGCATCATGTTCACTTTTCTTTCTCCGGGGTTTGCGCCCGACCTGTCTGCTTATCTGTTTGGCAATATCCTGACGATTACGATGACTGATATAGCTTTGTTGGCAGGGCTTGCGGCGATACTGACCATCTTCTTTGTACTTTATTTGCGACCGATTATTTATGTTGCTTTCGACAGGGAGTTTGCCCGTTCGCAAGGAATTCCGGTGCAGATATTCGAGTACGTGCTGATGATGTTCATTGCGCTGACCATCGTTGCTTGCCTGCGCATGGTGGGTATCGTGCTGGTCATTTCGCTGCTCACCATTCCGCAAATGACAGCGAACTTATTCTCACATCGTTTTCACCGCATTATATGGTTGTCCATCGGCATCGGTTATCTCAGTTGCTTGGGGGGATTGATGATATCTTATTATCTCAATGTGCCTTCGGGGGCGGCTATCATTTTCTTTTCTATTATTATATATGTAGTATGTAAGTTGGGAAAGAGTTTTTATTTATCTTTACGGCAGAAAACGCAGAATCCGTAAAATCCACTGGCATAGTTTGAAACGCAAAGCAGTCTACCTCACTGGCATCTTAGTGACTTTGATGCTCGTTGCCGGATGTTCCACTCGAAAGAACACAGCCGGTACACGCTTTTACCATGCCCTGACCACCCGCTACAACGTTTACTTCAACGGCAATGAAGCCTATAAAGCCGGGCTCGAAGCACAACAGCAAGGAAATAAAGACAATTACATGGAGGTGCTTCCTCTCTATCCCATAGGCAATAAAGAAACCACAGGTATCGGCACTTCCAACTTCGACCGGGCTATTGAAAAAGCACAAAAAGCCATCCGTCAGCACTCCATCAAACGACGCCCTATCCGCAAGCCGGGGCGGGCATACACCGATGAATACAAGAAATGGCTGGCACGCCGTGAGTTCAACCCCTTCATACACCGCGCATGGCTGTTACTGGGCAAAGCACAATATCAGAAAGGCGACTTCCCGGAAGCTGCATCAACATTCTCTTACATCGCACGCCTTTACGACGGACAAACGGGCATCACTTCCGAAGCACTCATCTGGCTATCCCGCTGTTACTCTGCATTGGGGTGGCAATATGACGCCGAAGATGCCTTGAACCGGGTGAACAACGACAGCCTCCCCCTGTCGCTGGCAGTTGCGTATGCCTCGGCAACGGGAAATTTCCTGTTGGGCAGCAAGCGGTACAGGGAAGCCATTCCGCATCTGGAAAAAACCGCCAAAAGCGAAAAGAATAAGAAACAGAAAGCACGTTGTTACTATCTCCTGGGACAGACTTACCAAATGTTGCAGCAACCGGAGCAAGCCTATCAGGCTTACAGCAAAGTAATCCGCCTCAACCCACCGTATGAACTGGCCCTCAGCGCCCGTATCCGGCAAACGGAAGTGATGCCCGCCACCAATAGCCGCAAAATCACAGGAAAGCTGTTACGCCTCAGCCGAGACGAGAAGAATGAAGAATTTCTGGACCAGATATATTATGCATTGGGCAATGTTTATCTTGCTGAAAAGGATACGGTTCAGGCACTCGCCGCCTATCATAAAGGAATAGGAAAAAGCAAACGAAACGGCGTGGAGAAAGGTGTTCTGCAACTCACGTTGGGAAATCTGTATTGGCAACAGGCACGCTATGCCGAAGCGCAGAAAGCATATGCCGAAGCCATCGGACTGATAGACAAGACGCATCAGGAATATGACACCGCTACCACCCGTTCGGAAATTCTGGACGAACTGGTGCCGCATACCACTGCCATACAATTGCAAGACAGCTTGCAGCGCCTTGCCGGAATGACGGAAGAAGAAAGGCTGGCTATAATAAAGGAAATCATCGCGCAAGTCATTGCCCGGGAAGAAGCGGAACGCAAAGCGGCAGAGGAAGCGGAACGGGAAACCCGACCGGAACAAAGCATCACCACTACTCCGCAAACCACCCAACCTACCATAGGGGGAAAGCAGGCCTGGTACTTCTACAACCCGCAATTAGTGGAACAGGGAAAAGCAGACTTCCAACGTTTATGGGGACGCCGGAAACTGGAGGATAACTGGCGGAGAAAGAATAAAACAGTAGTCGCGCTGGATGATTTCGGGGAAATAGATTATAACGAATCCGAACAGACTGCCGGAACAGATTCTATTCAGAACAATAAGGAAGGTGAAACTGACCGTACCCACTCGCAGAATAGTGAGAACGGGAAAACAGGCACCGACAGCCTTGCCAACGACACGCATCGCCCGGAATACTATCTGTCGCAAATTCCACTGACAGAAGAAGCAATGCAAGCTTCAAACGTATTGTTATCAGAAGCCCTGTATGGCGCAGGAATGGTATTCAAAGACCGTATGCAGGATTTCCGGAAAGCGGAAACTGCCTTTGAAAGGCTTGTACGCCAATTCCCGGACTTCACGCAATTGGATGAGGTGTATTATCAGTTGTTCCTGACTGAATTAGCGATGGAGTATTATGGGAAAGGGAGTAGATCCTTCGACAAGCTCAGGATGACGGATGACAGTCTTTCTGCACAGCAATATGCGGGAACCCCTTTACAAAAAGCCGAAAGATATAAATCTGAACTTATCGCCCGCTTCCCCAAAAGCCGTTACGCCAAAACGCTGGCCGACCCGGATTTTGCGGAGAACGCCGTGCACGGCAAGCAACGTGAAGACTCGCTCTATACCCGTGCCTACGAGCATTTCCAAACTGGAGACACTGCAACCGTACGTGCTGCCGCGCATCTTTCCGCAGAGATATATCCTTTGGGACAGCATCGCCCGAAGTTCATGTTCCTCGATGCCGTCACCCGTCTGCAGGGTGGAGAAACCAAGCAATTCCTCGCCACCCTGAAGCAGCTTGTACAGCAATATCCGCAGAATGAAATCACCGACCTCGCCGCCCATATACTAAAAGGTATACAGGAAGGGCGTTTGCTGGCACGCGACAGCCATACATTCGGTTCTATCTGGCAACGCCGGAATGCCGAACTTGCCGAAGCCGGTAATTTATTAGGCGATAGCCTGGGCAATGTCGCCGTCCTTCCACCGGACAGTGCATTCAGCACGGAGCGCAATGTTCCGTTCCTCTTTATCCTTGCCTACGAAGAAGGAAAAGTAAACGAAAACATGCTTCTGTTTGAAGTGGCACGCTATAATTTCTCCACCTTCCTGGTGAAGAACTTTGACCTTGCCTTTGCTCACGAGCGGGGCATCGGGATGCTGCAAATCAAGCCGTTCAGTAATTACGATGAAGCGCAGCAATATTTCCGCAGACTCTATGCCACTCCTGAAATGGCTGCCCGGCTGAGTGGTATGCGTGCAGTGCTCATTTCGGAAGCAAATTATGAACAACTCATCAAGCAATACAGTTTTGATGACTATGACACCTTCTACCGTGCCCACTTCTCTTCCATTCCGGAACCCGAATTGAAAGGTTACACGCTGGACGAACCTCTGCTGAATCTTCCTACCGAAGAAGAAGAACGGCAGAAAGAAGAAAATCTGCCTGCGGAAGAGGACGACCCGGAAAATGGTGTTATCTTTGAGGACTGAAATAGTGACGAGTTACGAGCTACGAGCTACAAGTCGCCGCGCCACTCGTAGCTTGTAGCTTGTAGCTAAAAACTAACAGATATGAAGAAAGACAGATTACTTTGGGTAGACGATGAAATCAGTTTGTTGCGACCGCACATCCTGTTTCTGGAAGGCAAAGGTTACGAAGTCGACACCGTAACCAACGGACAGGATGCGCTCGACCGCTGCCGTGCCACTACCTACGACCTCATCTTTCTGGACGAAAACATGCCCGGATTGAGCGGTCTGCAAACCCTGGCACTGATAAAAGAAATCTGCCCCACCGTTCCCGTCATCATGATTACCAAAAGTGAAGAAGAAAATATCATGGATATGGCTATCGGGCAAAAGATAGCGGATTACCTTATCAAACCCGTTAACCCCAACCAGATATTACTGTCACTAAAGAAGAACCTGCACCGCCGGGACATAGTCAGCGAAGCCGCACAGACAGGATATCAACAGAACTTCGGCAAGATAGGCATGCAAATCAACGATTCGCTGACCGCCGCCGACTGGATGGAACTATACCGCCGCCTCGTATACTGGGAACTGGAACTGGAAGCAACAGACAGCCCCATGAGTGAAATGCTTGCCATGCAGAAAGCAGAAGCTAACTCCGCTTTCGCCAAGTTCGTCAAGAAGCACTATGCGGACTGGGTATCAACAAAAGATGCTTCCCCTGACCGTCCACTCATGAGCCCTGACATCTTCAAACGTGTTCTTTTCCCGCTGTTGGACAAAGGTGAAAAGGTGTTCTTCATCGTCCTCGACAACTTCCGCTACGACCAGTGGCGAGTCCTTGCCAACGAGCTGTCCGGCTTGTTCAACATCGACGAACAACTTTATTTCAGCATCTTGCCCACTGCCACGCAATATGCCCGTAACGCCATCTTCTCTGGCCTGATGCCCGACCAGATAGCGCAGCTATTTCCGGAATTGTGGGTAGATGAGGACGAAGAAGAAAATAAGAACCTGAACGAAGCCCCGTTGATACGCACCATTATCGAGCGTTATCGCCGTAACGATACATTCTCTTACCATAAAATAAATGATGCCGCAGGTGCCGAACGCCTGTTGACACAACTGCCTGCACTGGCACAGAACGACCTTAATGTTGCCGTGTTCAACTTCATCGACATGCTGAGCCACAGCCGCACGGAAAGTAAGATGATACGCGAACTCGCCTCCACCGAGGCAGCTTACCGCAGCATCACGCTTTCGTGGTTCCGCCATTCACCGCTGAGCGACTTGTTGAAAGCGCTTGCCAGCCGCCAGTATCGTGTCATCGTCACTACAGACCACGGCAGCATCCGTGTAGACAACCCGGTAAAAGTGCAAAGTAACAGTAAAGAAATCAATGCCAACCTGCGTTATAAACTATCGCGCAATATGGCATACAATCCTAAACAAGTATTCGAAATCACCCGCCCCGCAGACATACACCTGCCCTCACCTAATGTGAGCACGCGTTACATCTTTGCCACCGGACGGGATTTCTTTGCTTATCCGAATAATTATAATCACTACGTCAGCTACTACACTGATACTTTCCAGCATGGGGGAATATCGATGGAGGAGATGATTATTCCGCTGATTACGTTGGGGGGACGAAGCTAATGGTAAATCTCCTACCACCTCCCCCTACGGGTACTCCTCCTCCCAGGAGGAGGAGGAAGAATTGAGATAGTCTACTAATAAATCACATAAGTTAAAGATAATATGGAAATCAAAATTCAATCTCTGGACCATATCCACGAAGCCGCCCGCGAATTTATTGCTGCAATGGGCGACAATACCGTTTTCGCTCTTTACGGAAAGATGGGAGCCGGTAAAACTACATTTGTCAAGGCACTTTGCCAAGAACTGGGCGTTGAGGACGTCGTTACGTCGCCCACGTTTGCCGTCATCAATGAATACCGCTCGGACATAGCGGGCGAACTCATTTATCATTTCGACTTCTACCGCATCAAGAAGCTGGAAGAAGTATATGACATGGGGTATGAGGATTATTTCTACAGTGGAGCGCTCTGCTTTATTGAGTGGCCGGAATTGGTAGAGGAACTGTTGCCGGGCAATACGGTACGCGTCACTATCGAAGAACTGGAAGACGGCTCACGCAAGCTGACAATGGAAAGCCAGGAATAAGTCACTATGAGCCAATACATCATTCAGGGAATTTTTGCAGTAGCCGGCATCATTTCATTGCTGGCTGCGGTGTTCGACTGGGAGTGGTTCTTCACTGCACGAAATACGCAGTTTGCGGTAAGGAGTGTAGGACGACAGCGTGCGAGGTTATTTTATGGAGTGCTGGGGGCTATCCTTATCGGGATGTCGGTGTTCTTCTTTCTGAATACGCCGCCGACATGATCCAAGTTATAAGTTGCGCTATGTGTGTGGGCGAATGATTATTTGCCCACACACATAGCGCTAATATACTTCTTATTGCCATCCCCCGCCGAGCGCCTTATACAGCCGTACCAGTGTTATCTGCTTATCCCGTATCGCATTGCTCAGCCCTATCTGTGCATCAAAATATCCACGCTGCGCATCCAGCACATCCAGATATCCGATAACCCCGTTGATATACTGCAACTGGGCCAGCTCCACATTCGTCCGTGCCGCCTGCTCCAATTGCAGACGCGACTCATAAATCTCCTTTATCTTGCTGAAATCCACAATCGCATTCCGTGCATCCTTAAAGGCAGTCAGCACCGACTTTTCATAAGCATAGACCTCCGCTTCATACGCCGCCTTCTTTGCCTTCAGCATCGCCCGATTCTTACCCATAGCAAACAAAGGCGTCAGCAATGAACCACTCAGGAAATGATAAGGTGACTTCAGGAAATCCGAGAACTCGGCACTCTCCAACCCGTAGTGGGCCGTCAAACTCAAACGGGGAAACATATTGGTATATGCAAGTCCCACTGTCGCATTCGCAGCAATCAGTTTCTGTTCCGCCTGACGCACATCCGGACGACGTTCCAGCAATGTGGAAGGAAGCCCCACAGGAAGACTTTCCGGCAGTTTCACCTCTTCCGGCAATACCGAACGCTCTATCTTCCGCGGATACTCACCCGCCAGAAAAGCAATGTCATTTTCTTTGATAGAAATCTTCCGCTCCAGGTCCGGCACCAGCGTTGCCGTACGTGCCAACTCCACCTGAGCCTGCTGATAAGAAGTCTCCGAAGTCAGACCACCCTCAAAACGGAGCTTCGCCAGCCGGACACCCTCTTTACGGGCACCGAGTGTCTGGCGTACAATTGCTAATTCGTTATCCAGCGCCACCAACTCAAAATATGCCTGCGCCACTTCTGCCACCAGACTCATTTTCAAGGCACGTTGCGCTTCTATCGACCCCAGGAAGTCCGCCATGCTCTTATCCTTCGCCCAGCGCAGATTTCCCCAAAGGTCTACCTCCCACGAAACGATTGCTTTGGCTTCATAACTCCGGTCTGAATCGTAATTATCACCGCCATAGTTCTCCGCCTCCTTGTCTGCATACAGCTTGCCGCTGACTTGCGGGAAGAGATTAGCAAAGTCTATGCGCTTCATCGCCGCCAGTTCCTTCACCCGTGCAGCAGCAATCTTCATATCCTTATTATATTCAAGCGTCCGCTCGATGAGCGCTTGCAGGGTAGTATCAGTGTAGATGGTCCACCACTGTCGGTCGGCAATGGAAAGTGTATCCTGTTCCGTAGAGTCGAGTTGCTGCGGCAGGTCCAGTTCCGGACGCGCATAGTGTTTACCCAACTGGCAGGAACTAAGCACCACTGCCAGCACCATCATATAGTATATCGTATATTTTCTTTTCATAACTTATCGTTTAAATCGCTTCGTAACTTTCTTAATATTCGTACCTTTCGCTTTTGCTTTCGCCTTATAAATCAGCACGAAGAAGAACGGTACCAGCAAGATACCTACTGTCACAGCCAGAATCATTCCGAAGAACACGCCTGTACCGATAGCCTGACGGCTTGCCGAACCCGGTCCGCTGGCAATCACCATCGGCAACATACCGAGAATAAATGCCAACGACGTCATCAGGATAGGCCGGAAACGCAACTGCGATGCATGCAGAGCAGCTTTCACCACATTCGCCCCACGGTCCACCTGTTCTTTGGCAAATTCCACAATCAGAATGGCATTCTTTGCTGCCAGACCGACCAGCATTACCAGTCCAATCTGGAAATAAACATCGTTTTCCAATCCGCACAGCCATACCCCGAGGTAAGCTCCCAATGCGGCAATCGGCAATGAAAGCAATACGGCAATAGGCACCGACCAGCTCTCGTAAAGTGCAGCCAGGAAGAGGAATACGAACAGGAATACCAATGCCAGCACCATGGCAGTCTGTCCACCTGCCTGCTTCTCCTGATAAGAAAGTCCACTCCATTCCACACCGATATTGTCCGGCAAGTGGTCACGGGCTATCTGCTCAATGATTTCCATTGCCTGACCGGAACTGTAACCATCGGCAGCCTCACCACGAATCACGGCACTGTTGAACATATTGAAACGCTTGATGCTACCCGGCCCCGTGGTGTACGAAGTTGTTCCGAGGGAAGTCAACGGTATCATTACATTATCCGCACCACGCACGAAGAAGAGGTTGATATTCTCTTTATGTTCCCGATAGGGAGCTTCCGCCTGAATGTACACACGATAGATACGGTTGAACATATTGAAGTCGTTCACATATACCGAACCGGTATAGGCCTTCATGGTTGAAAACACATCCGCCAAGGGTACACCCGCCAGTTTCACCTTATCCCGGTCTACATCGAAATAAAGTTGCGGAATATCCGCCTGCAAAGAAGATGAAAGTCCCGACAACTCCTTGCGTTGCGATGCGTAATACATCAGTGTGTCCGTTGCCTGTACCAAGTTGTCGAAAGTGGCATCACCACGTGCTTCAAGCTGCATCTCGAAACCACCGGAACTTCCCAATCCCGGAATGACAGGAGGCGTAGAGAGATACACTTTACATTCGGGATATTCCTGAAGGTCTTTCTTCACTTGCGCCATTACATCATCAATGGTCTGTCCGTCCCTTGCTCCCCAAGGTTTCATGATGACAGTCAGTTCACTGCGTGCCTGACTGCTGCCTACACGCGGGCTGCTGCCCACTACGCTTTGCACATATTCCACAGCCGGGTTCAACATCAGATATTCCACTGCACGTTCCGATACAGTACGCGTCCGTTCCAATGTGGCACCTTCGGGCAATTCCAGTTCTACTTTGAAATATCCCTGATCTTCCACAGGCAAGAAGCTGGTCGGAATCAGCCGGTTCACCAGGAAAATGGCTATCAATACTATACCGAATGCTCCCAATACCCTACGGGGATTGCCTATCACGCGTGAAATCTGACGCACGTATTTGCGGTTACCCATATTCAATGCATAGTTGATATAACGGAATACGATGTTTTTCCGTTTGTGGGAGTCCGGTTTCAATATCAACGAACACATCACCGGGCTCAGTGTCAGTGCAACTACCGTAGAAAGCAATACGGAAACCACAATCGTCACCGTAAACTGGCGGTAAAGTTGTCCTGTGATGCCACCGAGGAAACTAACCGGAACAAATACTGCTGCCAACACCAGTGACGTAGCGATAATTGCTCCCGTCAGTCCTTCCATCGCTTTCTTCGTGGCTTCGTAAGGCGGTAGTTTCTCTTCGTGCATGATACGCTCCACATTCTCCACCACCACAATGGCATCGTCCACTACTATACCGATGGCAAGCACCAGTCCAAGCAACGTAAGTATATTGAGCGAGAAACCGAATATCAACATGAAACCGAATGTACCAATCAAAGAAATAGGTACCGCCACAATCGGAATCAATGTGGCACGCCAGCTTTGCAATGACAGGAACACTACGATAATCACCAGTGCCAAAGCCTCAAACAACGTCTTATATACCTCATGGATAGATTCCGAAATGTACGTTGTCATATCGAACGGTATCTCGTAACTCAATCCATCAGGAAAATTGGCGCTAATCTCATCCATCGCCTTTTTCACATTCTCCGCTACTTCCATAGCATTGGCACCCGGCAGCATATAGATACCCAGCACCGCTGCATTCTCACCATTGATGCTACTCTCTGTATTGTATGAAGAAGCCTCCAGAGATATGCGTGCCACATCGCGCAAGCGAATGATAGAGCCATCCGCATTGGCACGTATCACGATTTCTTCAAACTGCGCAACAGTAGACAGACGTCCCTGTGTAGTGATAGGAATAGTGATATCCAATCCTTTCACCGGTTGTTGTCCAAGCACACCGGCGGCGGACTCACGGTTCTGGTCCTTCAGCGCATTCTGCAAGTCGGCTACGGTCAGTCCGAAATTAGCTAACTTATCCGGCTGCACCCAAATCTGCATAGCGTAGTAGCGGCTACAGATATTCGATACACGGCCTACACCGGGAATACGACGAAGCAAATCGAGCACGTTCAGTGTAGCAAAGTTACTCAGGTAGATTTCATCAAATTTCGGATCGGAAGACCTAAGGCAGATGGTCATCAACTGGCTGGCTGCCTGCTTTTCTACCGAAATACCGTTTTGTACCACTTCCGCCGGAAGACGGGACTCCGCCAGTTTCAGACGGTTCTGAATTTCCACTGCTGCCAAATCAGGGTCAGCAGAGATGTCAAACGTCACTGTAGCCGAAAAGCCACCGGAGTTGGAACTGTTGGACTCCATATAGAGCATTCCCGGTGTTCCGTTCAATTCCTGTTCGATAGGTGTGGCTACTGCCTGAGATACCGTCAGTGCACTGGCACCCGGATAGGATGCGCTGATTTTCACTACCGGCGGCGTAATCTGTGGATATTGGTCAATGGGAAGCATCGACAATCCGATGATACCCACAATGACAATCAGTATGGAGATGACAGCCGAGAATACCGGTCTGTCTATAAAGAAACTTACTTTCATATGCGTCTGTTTTACGTTCGTCAATTACTTCTCAGTCTTAACCGTATCCGGTGTCTGACTTTGTTCCTCATCTTCTTTCTTCAACAGGGCATTGTTAACCTTAACTTTCATACCCGGACTCAGCTTATGGTATCCTTCCACCACGATGGTTTCACCCGGCACTAAACCTCTTTCCACTACCACCTGATTCTGGAATTCCGGTCCCAGTTCAATAAAGCGCCGTTCTACGGTGGAGTCGCGACGCATCACAAACACGAAAGCACCACCCTTTTCGATGATTACCGATTTCAGGGGAACAACCGTTGCATTCTCACGGACATCCAGCAACAGCTTCACCTTGGTGAACTGTCCCGGCAGCAACACATGTTTTGGATTGGGCATCTCGGCACGAACAGAGAATGTACCGGTGCGAGGGTCAACCTGCGGTTCGGCAAAGTCAACCAAACCTTTGAACGGATAAACCGTATTATCGGCAAGTGTTATAGAAATATTCGGTTGCCAGGAACGGGTGGAGTCTTTTTGTCCCAAGTTCACGTTGCGCTCTTTGGTTTTCAGATAGTCCAGTGCAGTCATACTGAAATCAACCAGTACCGTATCACTCTTCACGATAGCTGCCAGCAGCGACTTGCCACCTGTACCTACCAGTGTACCAAGGTCTACATAGCGTTCACTGATATGTCCTGATAACGGAGAGCGAACAATTGTATACCCTAATTCCAGTTCCGCCTGATCCAAATCAGCCTGGCTCATGGCTACGCTGGCTTGCGCTGTTTCATAAGCCGCTATCGCATTATCCAAATCCAACTGGCTGGCAGCATTCTGTTCATACAGCGGTCGGATACGTTCCAAATCACGTTGCGCCTTGCGGGCCTGTGCTTCATCCTTTTTCAGTTGTGCCCGTGCCTTATCAGCCTTGGCTGCATACTGGTCGCGATTAATAACAAACAACACCTGGTTCTTCGTCACATAGGTACCTTCTTCAAAGAGCATATTTTCCAGATACCCTTCTACACGGGCACGTACCTCAACAAACTGTTGAGCGCGAATACGTCCCACATATTCACCGTAGATTTCTACATCGTCCTGTGTCACCGGTTCTACGGCCACTACCGGCAGATCCGGTGCTGGCGCAGGACGATGGGTGACGAACCAGTAAATCCCTACTAACAATACTATACCTATTGCGGCAATCACTGCCTGCTTCTTCGTTATTCTGATTTCTCTCTTTTTGAAAAACGATTTCATAAGCTCTCTGTTTATGTTAATGTTAAAAACCCTATAAATAAAAAACACAACTGGCGTGCCAAAGTTCGCTAACTATACCTTTATTCTTCATTGCCAAAGCATTAAATGTCTGAATGGAAATTACCGAAGTGTGGAATCCACTCTACAAGTGTGGAATAATTCCACAAAAAAAGTCCGAACGAAATGTCCGGACTCTCTTTTTACTTACTGAAACTACTTATTCGTCATCATCCAATGACTCTGTATATTCCAGTTCCCCTTGAACCACGAACAGAATCTCTTCCGGATCATAGTCACCCATCTCGTCTTTATGAGCTTCCTTGATGATGTAATCTACAATCTGTCCCAGGTCGACTTCGACGCATCCTTCTTCATCCGGCTCTACATCGAGAATGCCGCTTTCAGAATAATACTCATCAATCAGATCGAGGAAATAATAGAATTCGTCGTCAGAGAACTTCTCCTTTAACTCCTGCGGCAAATAATTTTTGATGTATTCGATGGTCTTTTCATCATCGAGGTCATCCTTTAAGAAATCGTCTTCCAGTCCCATAATAGTTAGTTTTTTAGGGGTGAATACCTTATTTTTATGAACGCTCCTTACAGGAACATTTTCTTTATCTTTTCGTCAAAAGCTGATTTGGGCGCAGACCCTACCTGCTTATCAACCAACTCGCCGTTCTTGAAGAACAATACGGTAGGAATGTTACGAATGCCGTATTCTGCAGGCAGATCGCTGCTTTCATCCACATCGCACTTACCGATGATTACCTGGCCGTCATACAATTCTGCCAGTTCGTCAATAATAGGACCTACCATCTTACAAGGACCACACCAGGGAGCCCAAAAGTCAATCACTACAGGTTTACCCTCTGCCAGGATTTCCTTATAGTTGCTGTCTGTAATTTCTAAAGCCATTTCTTTAATTATTAATTGTTAATTTTTAATTATCAATTTGGTATCTCATTGATGAAGCAAAGATACTAATTTATCCGGAATTCCAGTTCGGGACGTTCATTTAAATAAGAGATTAAATCACGTCCTACGGAAAGCTTCACCGGACGGGAAATCATATCCACTACAGTTTTACTGTCCGGATCGCTCACTTTAAAATATAACTCTGTCGTACCGGGATGCCCTTTCATCAGCGCTGCAAGCTCTGTTACCAAAGCCTGGTTCAGTACGGAAAGCGGTATCAATATGGTGATTTTGGAAATCAGTTTTTCCTTCACATCGGGCAATAACTCCATAGAAGTGATTTTAACTTCCAACTCATCCTGCCGCCACTGCTTGGGCTGGCAACGGGCTTTAATAAAGAGGAAAGTACGTTCACCCAGATACCCCTGATAGGTCACCCAGTCATTACCGAAGAACGGGAGTTCTGCAGAACCAGAATAATCTTCAATCTTGGCGATACCATAAGGATTACCGTTCTTACTGATACCCCGGCGCACGGAAGTCACAATACCTCCCATCGTGATTTCGCGTCCGGCAAGCGCCGCTTTATCTTCCAACTCAGCCATGCGTGTGTTGCAAACGTGTTGCAATACAACGGAGTATTCATCCAGCGGGTGGGCGGAAAGATAGATACCTACCAGGTCGCGCTCCCTGTTCAAGCGGTCGAGGTCACTCCAACGTTCCGCCTCGGGGATTTCGGGGGTGGCTATATCCACTACATTATCCCCGCCGAATAGAGAGTTTTCTGCTGCTGACTTGTCGGCCTGATAACGGTTACCATAACGCACTAAAGTTTCCAGAAAGACTTCATTCTTAGAATTCACGGCAAAGTATTGCTCGCGCTTCAATTCTGGAAATTCATCGAAGCCACCTGCCAAAGCGAGGCATTCCAAGTTCTTCTTATTACAAGCCGTCAGATTGACACGCTGCACAAAATCGAATATACCCCTGAAAGGACCGTTCTTCTCACGTTCTTCCATGATATTCAGCACAGCACCTTCGCCCACACCCTTCACTGCACCAAGACCAAAACGGATATTTCCTTCCGGGTTAACAGTGAATTTCAGGTTACTCTCATTTACATCCGGCCCCAATACTTTGATGCCCATCGCCTTACATTCGTCCATCAACTTGGTGATATCAGTAATGTTCGACAAACTTCGGCTCATTACGGCTGCCATATACTCGGCAGGATAATTGGCTTTCAAATAAGCGGTCTGATAAGCTACCCACGAATAACAGGTGGCATGAGACTTGTTGAAAGCGTACGATGCAAACTTTTCCCAGTCTCCCCAAATCTTTTCGAGCACTTTCGGATCGTGTCCGTTCTTGCGCCCGCCTTCAACAAATTTAGGTTTCATGTGATCCAATTTGTCACGCAGCTTTTTACCCATCGCCTTACGCAAAGCATCAGACTCACCACGGGTGAAGTCAGCCAACAGACGGGACAAAAGCATCACCTGCTCCTGATATACCGTAATACCGTATGTATCTTTCAGATACTTCTCCATGACGGGAATATCGTACTCAATCGGTTTCCGCCCATGCTTACGGTCGATGAAGTCCGGAATGTAATCCATAGGCCCCGGACGGTAGAGGGCATTCATCGCAATCAAGTCCTCGAAAGTAGAAGGCTGCAACTCACGCAGGTATTTCTGCATACCGGCAGACTCGAACTGGAACGTACCGATGGTACGGCCATCACTATATAATTTATAGGTAACCGGATCGTCAATCGGCACCTTATCTATATTCAACTCCAGTTTGCGGTGCAAACGGATATTTTCTACGGCTTCCTTGATGATTGACAATGTTTTCAATCCCAGGAAGTCCATCTTAATCAATCCTGTATCTTCAATTACCGAACCTTCATATTGGGTCACGAGCATTTTCTCACCCGTTTCTTTGTCATCGGCTGTACTTACAGGCACCCAGTCTGTGATATCGTCACGGCAGATAATCGTACCGCAGGCATGTACACCCGTACCGCGTACGTTACCTTCCAACATCTTAGCATATTTCAGCGTATTACGCACCAATGGGTCGGGAGAAGCCTCCGCAGCCTGCAATTCCGGAACGTAATCAATAGCATTTCGCAAGTTCAGTTTCTTATCGGGAATTTTATCGGGGACAAGTTTTGCCAAACGGTCGGACTCCGAAAGGGGGAGTTTCTGCACGCGGGCAACATCCTTGATGGCAAGCTTGGTAGCCATTGTACCATAAGTGATGATATGCGCCACCTTCTCCTGCCCATACTTATTAGTTACCCAACGAAGCACTTCACCGCGTCCGTCATCATCGAAGTCAATATCGATATCAGGCAATGAAATACGGTCGGGATTCAAGAAACGCTCAAACAGCAAGTCATATTTGATAGGGTCGATTTTCGTTATCTGCAGACAGTATGCCACTGCCGAACCGGCAGCCGAACCACGACCAGGACCGATTGATACTCCCATACTACGTCCAGCAGCAATGAAATCCTGCACAATCAGGAAGTATCCGGGGAAACCCATTGTCTTCATGATGTGAAGTTCAAACTTCAACCGTTCCATAACTTCTTCCGACATAGGATCACCATAAAAAATCTTAGCACCATCGAAAGTCAGTTTGGCCAGGTAGTCCGCTTCCAACTTGATACGATACAGCTTTTCATATCCACCCAAGCGCTTGATTTTATCTTTGGCGTCCTCTTCACTCAACACCACATTACCATTCTCATCCTGGGTGAACTCATCGAACAAGTCTTTTTCAGTATATTTCTGCCGATACCCTTCTTCCGTCCCAAAGTCTTCGGGAATGGCAAAAGTAGGCATGATAGGTGCATGATCGATGGAATAGTATTCCACCTTATCCAAAATTTCAAGCGTATTGGACAAAGCTTCGGGAATATCGGCAAAGAGTTCATTCATCTCCGCCTTCGTCTTCATCCACTCCTGCTTGGTGTAAAGCATACGGTTGGGGTCATCCAGATCCTTACCGGTACTCAAGCAGATCAGACGGTCGTGCGCCTCGGCATGTTCCTCATTCACAAAGTGAACGTCATTGGAACAAATGAGTTTAATATCATACTTTTTGGCAAATTCTATCAGTTTGGCATTGGCCCGCTGCTGCAACGGATATGCTTCATGATTGGCGCGAGGTACAGTTGCCCTGTGCCGTTGCAACTCCAGATAATAGTCTTCTCCAAAGAGGTTCTTGTACCAACGCACGGCTTCTTCTGCGTCTTCCAACTGGTCGTTGAGTATCTTTTTAGGAACTTCACCACCGATACAAGCCGAACAGACAATCAATCCCTCGTGATACTTTTCCAATTCATTGCGGTCGGTACGGGGACGCATATAGTATCCATTTGTCCAGGCTCTGGACACCAGCTTTATCAGGTTGTGATAACCTTTCTCATTCTTTGCCAATACAATCAAGTGCCATCCGCTTTGGTCGGGTTTACCCTCCCTCTTGTCCATGGTGCGGCGCGCCACATACATTTCACAACCGATTATCGGCTTGAACAGTTTGTTTTCAGCTTCCGTAATCTTAGCGCGGCAGTCGGCAAGTTCCGCTTCCTTATCTTCGCAAGCTATCTCACCACTCTCGATGCCGGCAATCCGCTTCTTGAGATTCTTGATATCCCCTTTAGGACCGCTATTTTTCTTGTTAACATAATTAGTGAATTCCTTGATGCCGAACATATTACCATGGTCAGTTACGGCAATTCCCTTCATTCCATCCTTCATCGCCTTGTCAACCAGTGCACTTACGCTTGCCTGACCGTCGAGGAGGGAGTACTGGGTATGAACGTGCAAATGAACAAAATCCTGCATAAATATCTCCTTTCAATTGAGAGCATAAAAGTACAACCTATATAAGACCTAACAAAAATATTTCCCTAAAAGTTATCAACATCTGCATTTCTACAGCCAAATGCTTGTTAGATTTTCAAAATAAGTCTATTTTTGCGGATAATTTCTATTCATAAAGAATAAAACAACTTACATGAGTCGACTAAAGAAACTAAAAAAGATACGAATTCACCGCGAAGGGACACATACACTGGCCGGCAGCCTATTGTTGCTACTGGTAGTTAATTTCGCCTTGTATTATGGGCTTGAATGTAAATTACCGTTCTATATTGTAGCTGTGGTCAGTATCGTCCTGTATGGAATGCTGGTGAATTTCTTCCGATGCCCTATCCGCCTTTTTGAGCAGGAAGACACCGAAAAGATTGTGGTGGCACCTGCCGATGGCAAGATAGTGGTCGTAGAAGAAGTGGAAGAGAATGAATACTTCCACGACCGTCGCCTTATGATTTCCATCTTCATGAGTGTTATCAACGTTCATGCCAACTGGTATCCGGTAGACGGAACCGTGAAAAAGGTAGCACATCAGAACGGCAAGTTCATGAAGGCCTGGCTGCCGAAAGCCAGTACGGACAACGAACGCTCCATGGTGGTTATCGAAACTCCCGAAGGCGTGGAGGTAATGGCACGCCAGATTGCAGGTGCCATGGCGCGCCGCATCGTCACCTACGCCGAACCGGGCGAAGACTGTTATATCGACGAACATATGGGCTTTATCAAATTCGGCTCCCGTGTAGATGTTTACCTCCCATTGGGCACTGAAGTGTTTGTGAAGCTGGGGCAGACCACTACAGGAAACCAAACTGTGATAGCCAAACTAAAATAACTAAACAATGGCTAACTGTATTACCCGTCATATCCCCAATACATTGACGTGCATGAATCTGTTCTCAGGCTGTATTGCGTGTGTCATGGCGTTCGAGTTCAAATATGAATGGGCTCTCACTTTCATCATTATCAGTGCTGTATTCGACTTCCTCGACGGAATGTCGGCACGGCTTCTGAATGCTCCTTCCCCCATCGGAAAAGAGCTGGACTCCCTGGCGGATGACGTCAGTTTCGGAGTAGCCCCCTCACTTATCGTATTCTCTTTATTGCGTGAAACGACTTATCCCGGTTGGATGAGCGGCTTTCAGGAATATGTTCCCTATTTTGCTTTCCTCATTGCCGTATTTTCAGCATTGCGCCTGGCAAAGTTCAATATCGATGAGCGTCAAAGCAGTTCGTTCATTGGTCTGAACACCCCTGCCAACACCTTATTTTGGGCAGCGGCAGCGGCACAATACCATGACTGGCTGATACAAGGTGGCGCTGTCTTGTACGGCTTGCTGGTCTGCATTGTAATATTCTCCCTGTTATTGGTTTCCGAATTCCCGATGTTCGCCTTCAAACTGAAGAACCTCTCTTGGGAAGAAAACAAGATTCGTTATTTGTTTTTGATAGTCAGCATTCCCTTGCTTATCTTTGTAGGACTTGCTGCTGTCATCGGCTGGTACATCATTTTGTGCTGGTTTGTGCGGAAGAAACTCTAAACAAATCTCTGGCATGGTTGTTGTACTATCGTTCGTAAAGACGAACAATATATAAAAACGATTAGCCCATGTTTCACATCTTAGGATTTCTATTCATTATCATAGTCGTTATCCTGGTCATCGGACTCAGTATCATCGGCACTGTCCTCCGGAGTATCTTCGGATTGGGGAAGCGTCGTACCTCTTCAGGTAGTTATCAGAATGGAGGGGGGTATTCTTTCTCAGGTAATCAACAACAAAATTCTTCTTCACAGGCTAATGAAGAAGCCACTTCCTCTGAGGATGTCATTCACAGGAAGCACAAGAAGCTCTTCACCAAAGATGAAGGAGAATATGTGGATTTTGAAGAAATCAAAGAATAGTCTGTAAATTAAATCTTAGCCATACCGGTTAGGATATACTTACCTTTCAGATTATGTTCTTTCATATAAATTTGAACTTCCAGCCGGCAGGCTGACATCAGTGAATAGCCCGTTAATCTATCATTCATGGCTTTGATAAATGAATACTCGGTATCGTTGTGAATAAAAGATATACGATGATATTCCATTACATATGGTATTTTAAAGGTCTGTTGAATAGTCAAATATAGGGATAAAATGCGAAATATAGGTCAGAAAAAGGAACTATATTGAAATTCAGCGACGTTTTGTTACAAAGAAATCCTTCATAAGTGCGGCACAATCATCGGCAAGCACACCTTTCACCACCACCGTTTTCGGATGCAGAGCTTGCGGTGCATAGCACTGATAACCGCGCTTTTCATCTTCCGCACCGAATACAAGCCGCCCCATCTGCGCCCAAGCAATGGCACCGGCACACATCACACAAGGTTCAACAGTAACATAAAGGGTACATTCGTTCAGATACTTTCCGCCAAGGGTAGCGGCGGCGGCAGTAATCGCCTGCATTTCAGCATGAGCTGTTACATCGGTCAAGGTTTCAGTCAGGTTGTGGGCACGTGCAATAATACGCTCTTTGCATACAACAACCGCACCAACGGGTACTTCTCCCCGCTCCGCAGCTTTACTTGCTTCCGCAAGCGCCTGTTTCATATAAAAGCTATCGTCCAACTTCCTCCTGCCTTTAATTTTTAATTTTCAATTTTTAATTCTCTCCTATCTCCTCATATCATGCTCTCCGAAAAGAGTCGGATAATCTTCTTCCATATTTTTATGGATAAACATGAGAATAGTCTCCCGTAGCCAACGCGATTTGTTCGTTATCTTGTATCTCTCCAGATAACGGTCTACAATCCGTAGCTCTTCCTCGCTCATCAGACATACGATGCGCTGTTCACGTTTCGGTTCTTCGGGTGTTGCTTTCGCACACGTTTTATCTCTCTTTCTCATATTTCCTGCAAAATTAGTTTTCCTTCTGTAAATACAAAGCAGAAAAAACGTATTTTTGCATAGAAACAGCTAAAAAGCAGAACAAACATAGATATGGCAGCCCACAATGCCCTCGGAAAAGCAGGAGAAGATGCCGCAATGGCATATCTGGAACACAACGGATACACCATCCGCCACCGCAACTGGCGGAAAAACCGCCTTGAACTGGACATTGTGGCAGTCAAAGACGAACAACTGATTGTAGTGGAGGTAAAAACCCGCAGCAATACGGACTACGTTGAACCGCAGGATGCCGTCAATTGGCAGAAGGTACGTCACATTGTGGTGGCTGCCGATGCTTACATCAAGCATTTCAGCATCGATGCTCCCGTTCGCTTTGATATTATTACCGCTGTCGGCGAAGCTGGCGCATTTGAGATTGAACATATCAAGGATGCATTTTATCCGCCGATGTTCTGAGGAAATTGAGAATTGAGAATTAAAAATTGAAAAATGCCCCGTGGCATGATAACGTAGAACAAATAGTAACCAATATTAGTTATTACCCAATATGGATATAGAAACCGCCCGCGAATATTGTCTCGCAAAGAAAGCTGTAACGGAATGTCTTCCGTTCGACGAATATTCACTCGTGATGAAAGTTATGGATAAGATGTTTGTACTCATTGACTTGGAAGGTTCAAATAAAATCTGCATGAAGTGCAACCCGGAATACGCGATAGAGCTACGCGAGCGCTATTCATCCATTGAGGGTGCTTATCATTTCAACAAAAAATACTGGAACCAGATATTCCTTGACGGCGATGTGGATGATAAGTTGATAAAGAGCCTCATCGACCATGCTTATGAAGAAGTACTGAAGAAGTTCACTAAGAAAATGCGTGCCGAATATGACGCCCTGCCCTGATATGAAGAAAGAACCGAATCTGATAATTACCCCCGCTGTGTTTCCTGTTCCGCTAATTATATTACCGGAAACAGACTCTACAAACAATCACCTGACACAACTTTGCAACGAACAGCAATCCGCTGTCCGAGAATTTACGACGATCATTGCCGAACGCCAGACTGCCGGTAAAGGGCAACGTGGCAACAGTTGGGAATCGGAAGATTGCCGGAACATCACATTCAGTTTCGTGCTTTATCCTACTTTCGTTGAAGCTCGCCGCCAATTCGTCCTCTCTCAAATCGTCTCCCTCTCTATCAAGGAAGAACTGGACGAATGGACGGAAGGCATTTCCATCAAATGGCCAAACGACATCTATTGGAATGAAAAGAAGATTTGCGGCATACTGATAGAAAATGACCTTTCCGGACACCACATCGGACGCAGCATTTCCGGTATCGGAGTAAACATAAACCAGGAAACCTTTCGGAGCAATGCTCCCAACCCGGTATCTTTAAAGCAAATCACAGGGCAGGAGTACGACCGCTATCTGATACTCGCCAACATCATGAGGCGGCTAAAAGAATACTACTCCCTCCTGCAAACCGGCACTTCGGGTGATGCCGCCAACCATATTGCCGAACGTTATGCCCATTCCCTTTTCCGCCGTGAAGGCTTTCACCGCTATGCCGATGCAGATGGCGAGTTCCTTGCCTGCCTGCTACGCGTTGAACCAGACGGGCGATTTATCCTTGAAGACCAGACAGGAAAAGAGCGCGGATATCTGTTTAAGGAAGTGCAATACATTCTCTAACGCAAACTCTGGATTCGACTCATTCCACCTAGAATTTTACTCCCACTTCATTCACGTAAAATTCGAACTGACATGCCTTATGTCCAGTCGGAATCTGACATCGCAAAGATGTATAAAAAATAAATAGATAAGTAGTCATTCAAAATTATTAAGATTAACTTTATGCATTATGCTGCTTAATTTTGATTAGTTACTTAATATTTAAACCAAGGAATTCTTCTCTTCTTCTTGATTTCCTCTTCCTTTGTCTAGGTCCTCTTCTCTTCTGTATATATTGGATGTTTTCTCTTAGCAGATTCGGTTCATTCCTGTTAAATAGACTATTTAACCGAATTTGTACCGAGTATATACCGAGTTTGTACCGAATTTGATATATACATAAGCTCTTTCGATGATTTCTGAATAGTAAGTACTAATTTAAAATTAATTCAAGAAATGCGAATAGAGCCCTATCATTTTATGTCGCATTTTTTTGGAATAATTTTTAATTACCCATTCTTTTTCGATATCTTGGCGGATTATTTCCAGATTATCCCAATTCTTGCCACCGGAAGCATACCAACGCATACAAATATCATCGAAGAGCCGTGTTGATATAATGCAATTTAAGCGTATTCTTCTTATTCCGATAAATGATATAAATCACTGCAACAGAGACGACAGGAAACAATACGGAAAAACCATAGAAACTCCGTTTCTACAATTTCCCCCTTGAGCTTTGCCATCAAAGGCATTAGCAATGCAATGGCGAAAGCAAACAGCAGAGTGAAAAGATTTTCTTTAGGATAATAATCCTTTTTCTCTTGATTCGTCAGTTCTATCCGGCGGTTCTTTATTGTGTGTTCTAATAATTCCTGATTCAGGTTGGAGTCTTTGAGAGACAAAGTTACGGATATGTTAGGAATTTCCCCAAAAAACAATATCTTTGTACGTATAAAAATAAACGCACGATTCATACTACCCAACCTGCATGATGCTATGCTTCTGTGCACGCGGCAGAACTTCTTTTATGCGTTAGATTTTAGAAATATCATTTATATATCTACAAATTAGACAGCCAGTAGGCATTTATGACTTTTGCGGGTATGATTGGGCAAAAACAACCCGAAAGAAATATTTAGAAACCCGTTACTGTATCAAATGGAATATCTCCCCATATATCTATGCTATATTATGCGGACAAATCACTCCCAAGGAATGTGATTTACACTCACTATACAATGGAATGATACTGACCGACTACCGAACCCTGACAAAAGGTTAAAGACATGATGTTGGTGGATGGCAAATTATCCTATAGCCTGAACAGCCACTTGAAACTTTCAGCAACAATTTCTAATCTTTCGAAAGAACTATGCTTACACGATATACAATGATTTGAAATGCACACTATTTTGCACACTCCAAACCTTTAGCATAAATATACAACCTCCTTTCTTTGCAAACAAAACAGAAAAAGAGAATCCTCTCAATAAAACTATTAAATATGAAACAAAAACTATTATTTTATGTATTGCCTGCTATTGTTATTAGCCTTAGCAGTTGCCAGGAAAGATGGGAAGACAATAAGCCAACCGAAGCCCATCCTATTATCCTTACTTATGATCAAGAACGGGATGTAGTAAACAACTACACAGAAATTGATACAGTTAACAACCTCTATTCTGTTATTATAACTGACAGTATCATGCAAGCTGAGCACTTGACAGATGCTAATGTTGAACGAATATTAAAGGATATTGCAAGAGCAAATAAAAATATCAAAGAAGATATAAAAGCGGGAACAACTACGACTTTAACTCTATGCAACAACAAGGGATTCAAATCTTATACTATAAATGAAAGCCCAACAATCAGCATTAAGGATGAATATATACTTGCCAGCCAAATGAGAGCAGAAACAAGAGCAAACAGTTGGGGTATGTCTTTCAACGCTGGTAGTTGGTATGATAGCAGCATAACCTTTGATGCCTCTGATCACGTAACAAGTGAATTCTATGTAAACTCCTGTACTGGCTATTGGAAAGTTAATCTAACCTGCAAAACCGGAACAAGTACATACGGAACAAACTTCTCAACGTATGGTACCAGATACACATCAGGAGGCATAAAGAGATTTTGGTGGACAACAGTTGGAGGGACAGCTCCTTTTAGATGGAGTTTTATAACCTATGCTCCAGTTGGTGGAGAGGCTAACGGAGGTATTACTTTCACTAATACTTATTAACAAATACAATAATCGGAGAGGATAATCAGCTCGTTACACAACAAGGTAGCGAGCTGTTTTTATTACACATTCATGTTTCAACCTTCCCCTAAAAAACAAAGTTCAATATTCATCATAACATTCTGAAATACATTATCTTTGTAGAAATGAAAACAAACATCCGATTATTACTACTTCTTTGTCTGACATTGAGCTTTTGCACTTGCAGCAAACAAACACCGCACTTTTTAATTGCGGCAGATAGTCTTATAAGCATACAGCCGGATAGCGCCATTATTTTATTGAAAAACTTAATAAATAACATAAGCACCGAATCTGAAGCTACGCAGATGTATTATAGACTACTTTGTATCAAGGCAAATGACAAAGCTTATATACGCCATACTTCAGATAGCTTAATACTTACTATACTACATTATTATATTAAAAAAAATGATAAACGTCATCTGCCAGAAGTTTATTACTATACAGGGCGGGTATATCGTGATTTAGAGGATGCACCACAGGCACTGGATTATTTTCAGAAAGCCTTAGAAGTTTCACCCAAGGATATTGGATATCATATGAAGAGTAAGATATACAGTCAGATGGGAACACTGTTTCTCTACCAAAAGCTCTACAATGAAGCACTAAGGATGTTCAAAGAAGCACTAAAATGTGATTTGACATTAAAAGACAGCACAAATTTGGTATTTGATTTAAGAGATATAGCAGATGCTTACCAATGTATCAATCACAATGACAGTTCTCTCCACTATTTCCAAGAAGCTTATAAATTAGCTAAAGTTCAAAAAGATTACAAGCTCACAACAATGATACAAAGTCAAATCGCATGCCTTTACACAGAGTTGGGGAAATATGATCTAGCCAGGCAATCTTTGCAACCTTCTTTAGATAATGTGGATATTCCAAGTAAAAGTAGTATCTTCTCTATTGCTTCAGAACTGTACTACAAAATGGGGTATATAGATTCGGCCAACTATTATTATTCAAAAATACTTGAATGTGGTACTATTTATGCCAAACAAATCGCTCATGAAAAATTAGCAGAAATTGCAATAAATAAGGCTACCCCCCAAGAAGCTTTATCACATCTCCGTCAATACAAACAAAGTACTGATTCCATCCACGATATCACCAATACGGAAACTATACTCCAATTAAACTCACTATACAATTATCAACTACGCGAAAAAGAGAATAATCGACTAAAAACGGAAAATGAACAAAATCAAAAAAATATTCTTATTACCATCTCAGCCAGCTTAATAACCTTTGCTTTATTGCTTGCTCGTCTGCAATATAACAGAAGAATAAAGCTACAACTCGACAACCAATTTGAAAAACTTCGTCAGTTTGAAGAGGAACGATACCGGAAAAGCGAACAATATGTTGAAAATATGGAGCTAGAGAAAAAGGTGCTTGAACAAAAATTACAGGAAGCAGATAGAGAAAACAATTCATTGAGAATCCAGTTGGAAGAACAGATAGAAACAACTCTTTATGCAAAAAAACAAGCAGAAAAAGAATTAGACAGACGTAAACAAGCAGAAAGCATTCTTTTGAAATCAGAAATCTATGAACATATTCAAAAGCAACTTCGCACTACCGACAGTAAAAAATTACTTTCCAACAATGACTGGCAAGAACTTGAAAAAGCGATAAACAGTACTTATAAAGGTTTTACCGAAAGCCTCAGCAAACTTTGTAACATGAAAGAACACGAATATCATGTTTGCCTACTTATCAAAATTAATATAGCCCCTATTGATATTGCAAGATTAACTATACATAGTAAAGAAGCCATAGCTTCAACACGTCGAAGACTATATAAAAAAGTCTTCTGCAAAAATGGCACCCCAAAAGATTGGGACAACTTTATTCATTCATTGTGAAATAATAGAATATGCACACTATTTTGCACACTTCAATAATTTAATTAAAAGAGAAAATCATTTTACTTTGCAAATAAAAAAAATCACCCAAACTAAAAAACAATGAAAAGATTATTCTTATTAATTATCAGCTTGCTCTTTTATATAAATTGTATCGCACAAGAAACATTTATTCAGCTATACCACAAAGATCCAAGCAGTAGAGGGAAAGATAAACGCTCCTTGAGTATTGAACTCATGGTTACCCATGACGGAGATATTATACATATCCATTCGAACATTCCCATTTGTAAGCTACAAATAATCGTAAAGGATACAAAAGGGAATACTATCTATACTAATGAAACGGTATCAACCTTACAAGATTTTGCATATGAACTGAATATGCTAGAAGAAAATTATTATTTTCTTGAAATAACCATCGGAGAAGAATCTTTTTATGGATATTTTTCCACTAAATAAACTTACCGATTACGCAAACTATATTCCCTAAACTATGAATTGAATAACTTTCACTTTATCTCCTTCTCCAACGCCACTATCTTCTCCAGCGTCTTCCCCGCCTCTGTTGAAGGAAACAACTGCAACACCCGTTGCAAATACCCCTTTGCCTTGGAGTAACCATTGGCATAGACATCCGAAAGCCCATTACGATAACGGGCATATTGCATCCGTGTGGGAGAAGTTATCTTTTTATAATCATCTTCCAACTTCTTCTTATCCCGCTCTGCCTGTAAGTAGAAATAGTTTCCCAGAAAGATATTAGCTTGCAGATTATTTGCATCAAGTTTCAGAACTTTTTCATAAGTCTTCAGAGCATCCTTCTCCTTACCTCTCATCATCTCCATTTCAGCACACGCCACGAGCGCAGGAACATCTTCGGGATGATACTGCAGAAATTCTCTATAAAATAAATAAGCTTTATCATAATTCCGTTTACGCTTATAATAAGCTGCCAACTCATTTGCAAGGCGGGGTGCCACAGCACTGTTCTTCTCTACCTGAGTCAAGTAAAACATTTCTGTCTGCTCCGCACCGGCATTTGCCGACTGGCGAAACAGACTCACTGCATAGTCTTCCTGCCCTTCTGACAGGGCTACAGATACTTTCTGCAACAATTCCCCGGCAGATTGCGCAGAGAGCGCGAAGGGGAAAGCCATCATGAATGAAAATAACAAAGTTAAGGTTCTCATCTCTTACTAAATATTACCCGGTTTATGTTTCGCAAAGATACTCATTTCTAAAACATTATGTGCCATAAAAATTGTTATTATCCGGCGCTTATTTACCGTTCCCGGCAAAAAGAGTACCTTTGTCGACTAATAGAACAAATCTATGCTTTAAAATGATTGTCCAAAGTACGAATATAGTTAATAAAAGAATACTCCGGATAGCCATACCTTCGATTATCTCCAATATCACAGTACCGCTGCTGGGACTGGTTGATGTGACTATCGTCGGACATCTGGGGGCAGCAGCCTATATCGGCGCAATTGCCGTCGGGGGAATGCTGTTCAATATCATCTACTGGATTTTCGGATTCCTGAGAATGGGCACCAGCGGAATGACTTCACAAGCATATGGAAGGCACGATATGGAAGAGGTCACGCGGTTGTTGCTGCGGTCTGTCGGTGTGGGATTACTCATTTCTGTCTGCCTGTTGGTATTGCAGTATCCTATCCGCCAGCTTGCCTTCACTTTTATACATACCACGGAAGAAGTGGAACAGTTGGCTACGCTCTATTTCCAAATCTGCATCTGGGGAGCTCCTGCCATGCTGGGACTTTATGGTTTTGCGGGTTGGTTCATTGGTATGCAGAATTCACGCTTTCCGATGTATATTGCCATCACACAAAACATTGTAAATATTGCCGCAAGCCTTTGTTTCGTCTACCTCCTGCACATGAAAGTTGCCGGAGTAGCTTTCGGCACACTCATAGCGCAGTATGCAGGTTTTCTGATGGCATTGTTATTATGGGGACGCTATTATGGCGGACTGAAAAAACACATCGCTTGGCGGGAAGTATTACAAAAACAAGCCATGCTGTGTTTCTTCCAAGTGAACCGGGATATTTTCTTACGAACACTCTGTCTGGTCATTGTCACCCTATTCTTTACTTCTGCCGGAGCAGCACAGGGAGAAGTGGTGCTGGCTGTCAATACTTTGCTAATGCAGCTATTCACTCTTTTTTCTTATATCATGGATGGCTTCGCATATTCAGGCGAGGCACTGGCAGGCAAATATATCGGTGCAGGAAACCATCCGGCATTGCATCGCACCGTTCGCCAACTCTTTATCTGGGGCATTGGACTTTCCACAGGTTTCACATTGCTCTATCTTTTTGGAGGCAAGGCATTCCTGGAATTACTTACCAATGAGGCATCGGTAATCCGGGAAGCCGGAAACTATTTCTACTGGGTGCTTGCTATTCCCCTTACAGGCTTCGCTGCTTTCCTGTGGGATGGTATTTTTATCGGAGCCACCGCTACCCGACAGATGTTCTACTCCATGCTGGCGGCCTCAGCCAGTTTCTTCCTTGTTTATTACTCTTTACACGGATGGATGGGAAATCATGCCTTGTGGCTGGCTTTCATTGTTTATTTATCCCTTCGTGGTATTATGCAGGCAGTTTTAAGCAGAAAAATCCTGCACCAAAGTTAATCTTTACAGACAGAAAGCGTATATTTGCAGAAAAACTAAATGTAATATCATATGGCGAAGTATAAAAGAGTTCTGTTAAAGCTCAGCGGCGAAAGCCTGATGGGTGAGAAACAATATGGCATCGACGAGAAGCGCCTTGCCGAATATGCAGCACAAATCAAGGAAATCCATGAACTGGGTGTTCAGATAGGTATCGTCATCGGTGGCGGTAACATCTTCCGCGGACTGAGCGGTGCAAACAAAGGGTTCGACCGGGTGAAAGGGGACCAGATGGGAATGCTTGCCACGGTTATCAACAGTCTGGCACTGAGTTCCGCCTTGGTAGCTACCGGCGTAAAGGCACGTGTATTGACAGCCGTTCGCATGGAACCTATCGGAGAATTCTACAATAAATGGAAAGCCATCGAGTGTATGGAAGCCGGTGAAGTGGTAATCATGTCTGCCGGGACAGGCAATCCATTCTTTACAACCGACACGGGTTCTTCTCTCCGTGGCATTGAAATCGAAGCCGACGTCATGCTGAAAGGTACACGTGTAGACGGTATCTATACTGCCGACCCGGAAAAAGATCCCACTGCTACTAAATTCGACGATATCACTTATGACGAAGTTTTGAAACGCGGACTGAAAGTAATGGACCTCACTGCCACTTGTATGTGCAAAGAAAACAATTTGCCAATCATTGTGTTCGACATGGATACAGTGGGTAATTTAAAGAAAGTAATGCAAGGAGAAGAAATCGGAACGCTGGTGCACAATTAATAAATTGAAAATTGAGAATTAAGTGACATTCATTTTTTAATTTTCAATTCTCAATTTTCAATTTAATAAGTTTAATAATTATATTTGCAAAGTTTCAATTAAAGTACAACTCCAAAACCAAAGAATATGAGAGAAGTAAAAGAGATCTTAGACGAAGCGCAAGAGAAAATGGATATGGCCATCATGTATCTGGAAGAAGCATTGGCTCACATCCGCGCCGGAAAAGCAGATGTCCGTTTGCTGGACGGTATCCGTGTGGACTCTTACGGAAGCATGGTTCCTATCAACAATGTAGCTGCCGTAAATACTCCGGATGCCCGCAGCATAGCTATTAAGCCGTGGGATAAGAGTATGTTCCGGGTAATTGAAAAAGCCATTATCGACTCCAGCCTTGGTATCATGCCGGAGAATAATGGTGAAATTATCCGCATTGGCATTCCTCCGTTGACAGAAGAACGCCGTAGACAACTCGCCAAGCAATGTAAAGGTGAAGGTGAAACAGCCAAAGTGAGCGTACGCAACGCACGCCGTGATGCCATTGATGCCTTGAAGAAATCTGTTAAAGACGGCCTGGCAGAAGATGCACAAAAAGGTGGTGAAGAAAAGTTGCAGAAGATTCACGATAAGTACATCAAGCAGATTGATGACATGCTGGCTGCAAAGGACAAAGAAATTATGACCGTATAATTTAAATTGAGAATTGAGAATTAAAAATTGAGAATTGCTATGCAGTATAGTGTGCAAAGTGGATTCTTGGCATTTATTTCTCAATTCTCAATTTTCAATTTTCAATTGAATTGAGGGGACTGGTAATAAAAAACACAGGAAGTTGGTACTTAGTGAAGACCGACGAGGGGAAGTGTGTAGAGTGTAAAGTCAAAGGTAACTTCCGTCTTAAAGGCATCCGCAGTACAAATCCGGTGGCTGTGGGAGACTATGTACAAATCATACTGAATCAAGAAGGCACTGCTTTCATCAGTGAAATCGAGGACCGGAAGAATTATATCATCCGGCGTGCTTCCAATCTTTCCAAGCAATCGCACATCCTTGCTGCCAACCTCGACCAGTGTATGCTCATTGTAACGGTCAACTATCCGGAAACATCCACTATCTTCATCGATCGTTTTCTGGCTTCTGCCGAAGCATATCGTGTGCCTGTCAAAATCATCTTCAATAAAATCGACGTCTACAGTGAAGATGAACTTCATTATCTGGACGGCCTCATCAATCTCTACACCACCATCGGCTATCCTTGTTTTAAGGTTTCTGCCAAAACAGGTGAAGGCGTAGCACAAATCCAGGAAGAATTGAAAGGAAGGGTAACGCTCTTCTCCGGACATTCCGGTGTAGGTAAGTCGACACTCATCAACGCTATATTACCTGAACAAGATGTAAAAACAGGCGAAATTTCTGCATATCATAATAAAGGTATGCACACCACTACATTTTCTGAAATGTTTCCTGTTGCAGGAAACGGATATATTATTGACACACCAGGCATCAAAGGATTTGGAACATTCGATATGGAAGAGGAAGAGATAGGGCACTATTTTCCGGAAATATTCAAGTTCTCCGCCGACTGCCGCTATAGCAATTGCACCCACCGGCAAGAACCGGACTGTGCCGTACGAAAAGCTGTAGAAGAACATTACATCAGCGAATCACGCTACTCCTCTTACCTCAATATGCTGGAAGACAAAGAAGAGGGTAAATACAGGGCAGCATATTAATATAACTTTATCACTTTTTTTAACGCTTTGCATATTAAACCTTTCAGTTCCCAATATGTCCAATTTAACGCTGACATAATCTGACGTAATACTAATACTGATACATGAATAAGAAAGTTAAATGGGGCATCATTATTTTTATTGGTGCCGGACTGATAGGATGGGGCATATATTCTCAGCTCCCTAAAGAGAACAAAGAATTGGCGGCTGCCGACAAAGTAATGAGTGGCAATCGCAATACGAAGAAAGCATTAAATGTTAACGCAAAAATCATAAAGCCGCAACTGCTGAAAGATGAAATCAAAATCAGCGGTAGCCTGCTGCCTGATGAAGAAGTGGACCTCTCTTTCGAAACTTCCGGCAAAATCATAGAAATAAACTTTGAAGAAGGCACTCAGGTAAAGAAAGGGCAATTACTGGCTAAGGTAAACGACCGGCCTTTACAGGCACAGTTGCAACGCCTCGTTGCCCAACTGAAACTGGCTGAAGACCGCGTATTCCGCCAGAATGCGCTGTTGGAAAGGGATGCAGTCAGTAAGGAAGCCTACGAACAGGTGAAAACGGAATTGGCAACCCTTAATGCCGATATAGACCTGATAGAAGCCAACATCGCACAAACCGAACTGCGTGCGCCATTCGATGGAGTAATCGGTCTGCGACAGGTCAGTGTCGGAACTTATGCTTCTCCCTCTACCATTGTTGCCAAACTCACAAAAGTATCTCCGCTAAAAGTAGAATTCTCTGTTCCCGAACGATACGCCAATGATGTAAAAATCGGTGCGGGAGTGGATTTCGGACTTGAAGGCAAACTTGAAACATTCCATGCTAAAGTATATGCACGCGAATCAAGAATGGACCAGAATACCCACACACTGACTTTGCGTGCCCTCTATCCCAATGCCAGTGGCACTGTTATGCCGGGACGCTATGCAGACATCCGTTTAAGTAAGAACGAAATCCATGATGCTCTTGCCGTTCCTTCCGAAGCCATCGTGCCGGAAATGGGTAAAGACAAAATCTTCCTGTATAGGTCGGGGAAAGCCCAACCCATAGAAATACAGGCCGGCATCCGTACAGAAGCTGAAACACAGGTACTGCAAGGTTTAGAAATCGGAGACACCATCATTATTTCAGGTACGTTGCAACTCCGCACAGGTTTAGCTGTAACTTTGGACAACATCTATTAAACCAGACGCCTTATGAATATATCCGAACTCAGCATACGGCGTCCTGTACTCTCCACAGTGCTTACCCTTATCATCCTACTATTTGGACTTATCGGGTACAGTTACCTCGGCGTGCGTGAATATCCCTCCGTGGACAACCCCATCATTTCGGTATCCTGTTCCTATCCGGGAGCTAATGCCGACGTTATTGAAAACCAGATCACCGAACCGTTGGAACAAAACATCAACGGCATTCCGGGTATCCGTTCCTTATCCAGCGTCAGCCAGCAAGGCTCATCCCGCATTACGGTAGAGTTTGAACTTTCTGTAGATCTGGAAACAGCAGCGAATGACGTGCGTGATAAGGTATCACGCGCCCAACGTTATCTGCCCCGCGACTGTGACCCTCCTACCGTATCGAAGGCGGACGCAGATGCCATGCCTATCCTTATGGTGGCATTGCAAAGTGACAAACGCTCCTTACTGGAACTGAGTGAAATTGCGGACCTCACGGTGAAAGAGCAATTGCAAACCATTGCGGACGTCAGTGGTGTAAGTATCTGGGGGGAAAAGCGCTATTCTATGCGTCTGTGGCTTGACCCTGTCAAGATGTCCGGTTACGGCATTACCCCTATCGACGTTAAAAACGCAGTAGATAAAGAAAACGTGGAGCTTCCGTCCGGAAGTATCGAAGGAAACACAGTGGAGCTCACTATCCGTACTTTGGGATTGATGCATACGGCTGAAGAATTCAATAACCTGATTTTACGGGAAGACAACAACCGCATTGTCCGTTTCAGTGATATCGGACGGGCAGAGTTAGGTCCGGCGGACATCAAGAGTTATATGAAAATGAATGGCGTACCCATGGTCGGTATCGTAGTGGTGCCTCAGCCGGGTGCTAACCACATTAAGATAGCCGATGCCGTTTACGAACGTATGGAACTGATGAAAAAGGACCTTCCGGAAGATGTCAAATACTCCTACGGTTTCGACAATACCAAGTTTATCCGTGCATCCATCAATGAGGTAAAGGAGACGGTGTATGTAGCCTTCATTCTCGTTATCATCATCATCTTCCTCTTCCTGCGCGACTGGCGCGTGACACTGGTGCCCTGTATCGTAATCCCAGTTTCGCTCATCGGAGCTTTCTTCGTTATGTACCTGGCAGGATTCTCTATCAACGTGCTTTCCATGCTGGCGGTGGTACTGGCGGTAGGTCTGGTTGTGGATGACGCCATCGTAATGACAGAGAACATTTATGTTCGTATAGAACGCGGAATGCCCCCAAAAGAAGCTGGCATCGAAGGAGCCAAGGAAATTTTCTTTGCCGTAATCTCCACCACCATCACGCTGGTAGCCGTATTCTTCCCCATCGTATTTATGGATGGTATGACGGGACGTTTGTTCCGTGAGTTCAGTATCGTAGTATCCGGTTCGGTAATTATCTCCTCATTCGCCGCACTAACCTTTACTCCGATGCTTGCCACAAAGATACTGGTGAAACAGGACAAGAAGAACTGGTTCTACCTGAAAACCGAACCATTCTTTGAAGGAATGAACCGCATTTACAGTCGTTCACTGGAAATATTCCTGCGCAAACGATGGTTGGCTATGCCCTTGGTATTAGGAACATTAGTCATCATCGTATTCCTGTGGAATGCCATCCCTGCTGAAATGGCACCGTTGGAAGACCGCTCGCAAATCAGCATCAATACACGTGGTGCTGAAGGTGTAACATATGAGTATATACGGGATTATACAGAAGACATCAACCACTTGGTGGACTCCTTACTACCGGATGCAGAATCTGTAACAGCACGTGTATCAAGCGGTAGCGGTAATGTACGCATCACGCTGAAAGATATGAAAGAACGCGACTACACCCAGATGGAAGTTGCAGAACAGATATCGAAAGCGGTGCAGAAGAAAACCAAGGCTCGCTCGTTCGTTCAGCAATCTTCTTCCTTTGGCGGACGACGTGGGGGTATGCCGGTGCAATACGTATTACAGGCCACCAACATTGAAAAACTGCAAGAGGTGTTACCGGTATTCATGGCAAAAGTTTATGAGAATCCGGTCTTCCAGATGGCAGACGTAAACCTGAAATTCAGCAAACCGGAAGCCCGCATCAATATCAACCGTGATAAAGCAAGTATCATGGGAGTAAGCACGCGCAACATCGCGCAAACCCTGCAATACGGACTAAGCGGCCAGCGTATGGGCTACTTCTATATGAACGGAAAGCAATACGAAATATTGGGAGAAATCAATCGTCAGCAACGCAACAAGCCTGCCGACTTGAAAGGTATTTATATCCGTAGCGATAAAGGTGAGATGGTTCAGTTGGACAACCTGATTGAACTGACCGGAGGTATCGCTCCGCCGCAATTATACCGCTACAACCGCTTTGTATCCGCTACAATTTCTGCCGGACTTGCCGACGGTAAGACTATCGGTCAGGGACTGGATGAGATGGACAAGATAGCCAAAGAGACACTGGACGAAACTTTCCGTACCGCACTGACCGGAGACTCCAAAGAATATCGGGAAAGTTCTTCCAGCCTGATGTTTGCCTTTGTATTGGCTATCCTATTAATTTATCTGATTCTGGCAGCTCAGTTCGAAAGTTTCAAAGACCCGCTGATTATCATGCTTACCGTGCCCCTCGCCATTGCCGGAGCCTTGGTATTCATGTACTTTAGCAACATCACTATGAATATCTTCAGCCAGATTGGTATCATCATGCTGATTGGATTGGTGGCGAAGAACGGTATTCTTATTGTAGAATTCGCCAACCAGAAACAGGAAGCCGGAGAAGACAAGATGGAAGCCATTAAGGATGCCTCACTGCAACGCCTGCGACCTATCCTGATGACCAGTGCATCCACTATCCTGGGTCTGATACCGCTGGCATTCGCCACGGGCGAAGGTTGCAACCAGCGCATTGCCATGGGTACGGCCGTAGTGGGTGGTATGTTGGTATCCACATTCCTGACCATGTATATCGTACCTGCCATATACAGTTACGTATCTACTAACCGAAGTAAGTTAAAGAAATCATGAAACGTATCATTTTACTCCTCATAATAACCGGTTGCGCCTCGCTTGCCTTGCAGGCACAGGCACCCAAATCCTATACACTGAAGTCGTGCCTGGAATACGGACTACAGAATAATTACTCGCTACGCATCACCCGCAATGAAGAGCAAGTCACCAAGAACAATGCCACACTGGGCAATGCGGGCTACCTGCCTACTGTCGACCTCTCGGCAAGTTATAAAGGAACCGTAGATAACACCGACAGCAAAGTGCGCGCCACCGGAGAACACCTCAAAGAGAACGGTGTCTTCGACCAGGCCATGAACGTGGGACTGAATCTGAACTGGACCATCTTCGACGGTTTTAACATTACTGCCAACTACCAGAAACTGAAAGAACTGGAACGGCAAGGCGAAACAGATACCCGCATCGCCGTAGAAGACCTGATAGCCAACATTGCAGCGGAATATTATAACTACGTGCAGCATAAAATCCGTTTGAACAATTTCCGTTATGCCGTATCCCTTTCCAAAGAACGCCTGCGCATCGTGGAAGAGCGTTATCACATCGGTAACTTCTCCCGCTTGGACTATCAGCAGGCAAAGGTAGACTTCAATGCCGACAGTGCGCAATACATGAAGCAGCAGGAACTTCTGCATACCTCCCGCATCCAGTTGAACGAACTGATGGCGAACGAAGATGTAGACCAGCCTATCATCATTCAAGACAGTCTGATTGATGCAGACGGCGGTCTGAACTTCGAGGAACTGTGGAACGCCACCTTGCAAACCAACGCTTCCTTATTGAGAGCCCACCAGAACAATACCCTTGCCCAATTGGATTACAAAAAAGTTTGTTCGCGCGACTATCCTTATCTGAAGATGAGCGGTGGTTATGGCTACACCTTCAATAAGTATGACATTGCCACCAATATCCAGCGAGGAAATCTCGGAGCTAACTTTGGTTTAACCATCGGATTCAACTTGTTCGATGGAAACCGACGCCGCGAACGAAACAACGCCCGGATTGCCATTCAAAATGCCCGTTTGGAACGTGAACAACTGGAACAGGCATTGCGTGCCGACCTGAGTAACTTATGGCAGGCTTATCAAAACAACCTCCAGATGCTAAATCTGGAACGCCAGAACCTTATAGCCGCCAAAGAGAACCATGAGATTGCCATGGAACGCTATATGCTGGGAAACCTTTCCGGTATTGAAATGCGCGAAGCACAAAAGAGCCTCCTGGATGCAGAAGAAAGAATCCTTTCTGCGGAGTATAACACAAAGTTATGTGAAATCTCTTTATTGCAAATCAGTGGAAAAGTAACAAAATACCTGGAATAAAACAATTATTCCCCATCAGACGAATACTTTTCCCCTACTTTTGTGGTCATAGAACTATAAAAAAACAACGACCATGAAAAAGATTTGTCTATGTTGCCTGGCTTTGTTATACCTGACAACTGTATTTGCACAAGAAAACGTAAACTACAAAGAGAAGAAGCCCTATAAGACTTGGGTAAAAATGGCACCTAAGTTGGACGACGAATTCTTTAAAACTGCTGAAGCCATCCGCATTGGTGACAATGTATTGCTTTATCAACAGACCACCGGCGGTTGGCCCAAAAATATCTACATGCCTGCCGAATTGACAGAACAAGAACGTGAAGACGTACTTGCTTCTAAAGACGATGTAAACGAAAGTACGATAGATAACGATGCAACCAGCACGGAAATCGAATATCTTTCCCGCTTGTATCTGGCCACTAATACCGGAAAGTATAAAAATGCCGCTTTAGATGGTATCCGATATATTCTCAAAGCCCAATATCCCAATGGTGGCTGGCCGCAATTCTGGCCTCGTCCCAAAGGCTATTATACTCATATCACTTACAATGACAATGCAATGGTGAACGTTATGGAACTACTGCGCCAAGTATATGAAAAGAAAGCGCCCTACACCTACGTTCCCGACAGCATTTGTGACCGTGCACGCGCCGCTTTCGACAAAGGCGTGGAATGCATTCTTAAAACCCAGGTTGTCATAAACGGTAAGCCGACTGTCTGGTGCGCACAGCATGATGAACATACCCTTGCCCCTGCCAAAGCGCGTGCCTACGAACTTCCCTCACTGAGTGGTGCCGAATCGGACAACATCGTCATCCTGTTAATGTCTCTGCCTAATCCTTCAAAAGAGGTTATTGCGTGTATAGAGAACGCAATCGAATGGTTCAAAGCATCAAAGATTGAAGGGATGAAGAAAGAGTTCTTCACGAATGATGAAGGCAAGAAAGACTTCCGTATGGTTTCATGCACGGATTGCCCTCCCCTGTGGGCACGCTTCTATACTTTAGAAGATAACCGTCCGTTCGTTAGCGACCGTGATGGGGTGAAGAAGTTCGATATTTCTGAAATCGGATATGAACGCCGCAACGGGTACAGTTGGTATAACAGTGACGGGCTGAAGGTATTAAAGAAATACGAGCAGTGGAAAAAGAAACACAATAAATAATAGTTTCGGGGCAGCATACACTGCCCCTTTTTTTTTATCCTATCCCAATATCCATTTCGTCTTCTTTCCGAAACAACGGTACGCCATTGCCACCAGAAGCCATGAAACGCCGAATGCCAACACTGCGGCGGCAGGTATCTGCAAATACAACGGAACGCCTGCTACCCGCATCAACACTACTGCCGGACCCGTAAAAAAGTAGTGTATCATATAGATTCCAAAGCCGCAAAGCGTCAGGTTGGACAATGCTTTTATCACCCGCTCCGAACGGACGTTTACCCTCTTGGCCCACATAAACACCGGAATAGTCATCATCACCACGTTTAATGAACAGTAAGTGAAGAACAATTCCAACATCTCATCCGTCAAGTCCGGCAATGCCGTCATGTGGCGGAAACCAAAGAAAGTCACTACATATCCCACCACAAACATAGGAATACCTATCAGTACAGACTGGCGCCGTGTCCAGTCATGGTTTCTCAGGTAGTGCCCCAAAAGCAGATAACCATTGAAACCTGCGAAATAGTAAAGCATGCCAAACGAGTTCCATGAGCAAGTGCCCCATAAGTATTTTGACACGAACTCACTATAATAAGGTATGAGCAACGTCACTCCCCATGCCACCAAGAACCAAAGTTTAGCACGTTCCGATGCCTTCTCCACCCAGGCGGAGAATATTGGCAGATAAAGATAAAGTCCTATCAAAAGATAGATGTACCACATGTGCACGTCGAGAAGAGAGAAATTAAAAGGCAACTCTGCAATATATCCCATGCTCACAGTAAGCGACTGGCGCATCACCTCTTCCCCCGAATACGGAAAGAAGTCGAGAATCACCCTTGGTTCCACTCCCAACAGCCCTGTAATCCACGGGAAAAGATTATAAATCACCGACCAGATAAGGAATGGAAAGAGTACCCGTGGAATACGCTTTTTATAGAATACGCCCACATCGCCACGCACCGGAAGCAACAACGCTCCTGTTATCATCACAAAAAGAGGCACACACGGACGCAACACCGCTCCATAAATGGCCCCCCAGAATTTTATATCTGCAATGTTGGGAGCCGTTCCCGGATAGAAGTTGAAGGGGTCTGTGCAATGGCAACAAACAACGGTAAACATAGCTATCAGTCGCACGACATCCAGCCAGACAACACGGGAATCCACTTTCGGAGAGAGGTGAGGAGCAGTCATTTCCATAATATAAATAAGATTAATAGGATTTTCAAAGGTGTAAAGATAAGACAATCTCTGTTTATTCTCATAACGGTGAGAATCTTTTCTCACTATGATGAGAATAAACAAAGAAAACTGCCCCAAAGAAGTAATCAACCTCTTGAGACAGCTTTCGATTAATCTATAGAAAAACGTTTCTTACTTACTGCAATTCCACGGTTTCAGTTGCTTGAAGAAGTCATTGCCCTTATCATCTACCAGGATGAATGCAGGGAAGTCTTCCACTTCAATCTTCCAGATGGCTTCCATGCCGAGTTCCGGATACTCTACGCATTCGATGCTCTTGATATTGTTCTGCGCCAGAATAGCAGCAGGACCACCGATAGAGCCAAGATAGAAACCACCGTACTTCTTGCAGGCGTCTGTCACCTGTTGGCTACGGTTACCCTTGGCAAGCATAACCATGCTGCCGCCATGGCTTTGGAACAATTCTACATACGAGTCCATACGTCCTGCAGTAGTGGGGCCCATAGAGCCGCAAGCCATTCCGGTAGGAGTTTTGGCAGGGCCGGCATAGTAAATGGGATGGTCTTTGATATATTGCGGCAAGTCTTCACCACGGTCCAGACGTTCTTTCAGCTTGGCATGTGCGATGTCGCGACCTACGATGATCGTACCATTCAGTGACAGGCGGGTAGCTACCGGATATTTAGTCAACTCTTTCAGAATGTCTGACATCGGCTGGTTCAGGTCAATCTTCACTACGGCACCCTCGCCTGCATGACGCATTTCTTCCGGAATCAGTTCCCCCGGATTGCTGTCCAGTTTTTCAATCCAGATACCTTCTTTATTAATCTTACACTTAATATTACGGTCGGCAGAGCAAGAAACGCCCAAACCTACCGGACAGGAAGCACCGTGACGGGGCAGACGGATGATGCGTACATCGTGAGCGAGGTATTTACCACCGAACTGTGCACCAAGACCAATCTTATGAGCTTCTGCCAATACCTCTTTCTCAAGTTCTACATCGCGGAATGCGCGACCGTATTCATTACCCGTAGTGGGCAATTCATCGTAGTAGTGAGTGGAAGCCAACTTCACAGTCAGCAGGTTCTTCTCAGCAGAAGTACCGCCGATAACGAAAGCGATGTGATAAGGGGGACAAGCAGCCGTACCCAGTGTCTTCATCTTCTCTACAAGAAAAGGAACCAGTGTCCCGGGGTTCAGGATGGCCTTTGTCTCCTGATACAGGTAAGTTTTATTAGCCGAACCACCACCTTTGGTTACGCAGAGAAATTTGTATTCCATGCCTTCGGTGGCTTCAATATCAATTTGTGCGGGAAGGTTACACTTTGTGTTCACCTCGTCGTACATATTAAGCGGAGCATTCTGAGAGTAACGCAGGTTTTCTTCGGTATATGTTTTGTAGACACCCAGTGAAAGGGCTTCTTCATCACAGTAGCCCGTCCATACTTGTTGCCCCTTTTCACCATGAACGATAGCCGTACCGGTATCCTGACAGAAAGGAAGTATGCCTTTTGAAGCTACTTCCGCATTACGCAGGAAGGTAATCGCTACATATTTATCGTTATCACTTGCTTCAGGGTCGCTCAATATCTTAGCAACTTGCTCATTGTGCGAACGGCGCAACATAAATGACACATCGCGGAAAGCTGTGTTAGCCATTGCCGTAAGACCTTCTTTTTCAATCTTCAGCATTGGTTTTCCTTCAAACTCGCTTACAGACACATAGTCTTTTGTAAGCAGATAATACTCAGTCTTGTCTTCCCCATGCTCAAACATAGGTTGATAGTGGAACGGAGGTGTTGTTGCCATAATTACTCGAATATTAAATTAATGAATTGTAGAGCAAAGGTAAGAACTATTATTGAAATATTTCTTTAATTAGAGTGAAAATGATGCCACCCTTTGCATACGGCCTATCAATTCATCGCCCAGCGCTGTCTTATCTTCAATATGTTTCAGCACTGCCATAACAAACGGATTGCTCTCGAAATCTCCACGCACTTGTTCGAAGTCCATTTCTTTCTCCGCACGCGAACCATCGGCACCGAAGCCGGTCATGGAAGCCAGCGAGAATTCTTTTTTGGCATCATTGTACACCATACGGTCCAACCCCACTACAGCTTCTTTCCACTTCTCTACTATGCGGATGATATCTCCTGTAGTTATATTCTCAGGCTTGATTCCGTAGAATTCTTCCAACTTCTCATAAGCCCACGTCCACTCGTAAGTGTAGTAGTTCTGGTGCATTTTCTCAAACTCCGCATTGATATACTTCAGGCGGTCTACTTTGCCGCACTCTATATCATTAATCAACGCATCTATTTCACTCTTCGGAGCTATCAGGCCGGAAATGTCCACCCACTCACCGCTACCTATCGGAGTTTCGGGTTTCAAGCGGTCACGTATTTCTTCATTGCTCTTGAAGTCTATGCCTTCCAGACGTTTTATGACGGAGTTACCAAGGAATTTATGAATAGCTATCTCATAGAACTGAATACCTTTCACCAAAGCAGAGTTGCGTATTTTTGCACTATGGAAGGAGTAGATATCGGAAAGCTCCCCCGAAGCATGGCGCAGGTTCTGCAACGTTTCCCGCCCCTTGAACATCTTCTGAACGGTGTAAGGGCTGAGCAGATTATAATTAATAAAATCCAGTTTATTCGTATCCGTACGCTTGTCACGTTTCGGCCACTTCTGTGCATCACGGATGGTTCCTACACTGCGCAGGTTGACGCCCGGCACAAGATAAGTGGTATTGTTCTGTTCTATCAAATAAGAGAAAGGCAGGTTGGATGTATCGGAATGATTAACGTGGCGTCCCATTACCAGAGAGAAAGCACCTACACGGGCGGGCCACAGGATGTAAGAGTCGGAAGTAGTCTTGGCACCACGCTCCAGCGTTCCCTGATGAATCGGCCCTAACTTATACATATGATTACTCTGGTTGGACCCCGAACCGGCATTCATGAATGAGAACATACCTGCAATCAGCAAAGTAGATTTATGGTGTGTCACCGTGAATGGTCCGGCAAAAATGGCACAGGCTTCACCATTCTCTCCCTGGCAATTACTGAAGAAAAGCGATTCTGATGCCGAATAATTGTGCCCCAGGCGACAAGCCTGCCCCACAAAACAGCGGCTCAACATGGCGCCGTCGTCTATATGCGAACCGGAAGAAATGATAAAGTCGTCGCAAATAACTCCATGACCGATATGCACCGGTGCTTCTTCATTGCTGTTGACACTACCATTAAAGAGACGGCATGTTCCGCAAATGCGGCAATAATCTCCGATACGCACATTCTTGATAGAACCCGTATTGAGTATCATCACGTGATTGCCGATAGTGCCCACCGCAGAAGCATGCTTATTGGAGTAAAAGTCAGTGATGGCTTTCATCCGGCAAATCAATTCCGGACGGTGACGGTAAAGGGCCAGGATATAAGCCTGATGTGCAGAAAGCTTATCATTGATAAGCACTTCACGTCCACCGGTTTCATTCAGCACAGACACCTCTACCCCATTACCGAATTTACTCAGCCCGTCTACCAGGATAATGTCTACATTCTCAATGAATGTATCATGCCCGATTTCATAATTAGCAATATAATTCTGGATATTCTCTATGCAGCAATTGTCCCCCACCGTAACATTGTGGAGCGTTACATGGCGCAAACCGGAATGTTTCTTAATCCCTCCCGGCAATGTAAATTCTGATTGAAACACGCCCAAACGTACACTTCCTGAGAAGCGGGTGTGATGCACAAATTCGGTAGCAAAGTTTTCCGCTACCGTTACTTTCCCCCAATCATCCGCCAGACACGACTGGCTTTTCAACCGAAGTACTTCATCTTCAGTTAAACGTCTGTAGTTCATAACAATAAAATTAAGAATGATGAATGAAGAATGAAGAATTACCATGCAGCACAATAGTGTGCAGCCTGATTCTTCATTCATCATTCTTCATTCATCATTGATTACTCTTCTTCTTCGTAGGTCTGATAAAGAAAATCGTTATAAGGGTACTTCTGTACATGCAACTCTTTCACACGTGCGTAAACCACACTCTTGAGTTCTTCTAAATTGATTTTTTCGCGAGCGGAAATAAAGAGGCAATTATCCTCCATCTTTGCCATCCATGTCTTCATCAGTTCCTCGAGTGTCAAGTTTTCCTTTGTTCTGGGGGTAAGGTCGTCAGACGCTTTCTCTACATAAGTATAAGCGTCTATTTTATTAAATACTAATATCATTGGTTTACCGGCCGCACCGATATCCGCCAATGTTTTATTGACTACTTCTATCTGTTCCTCAAAATCCGGATGCGAGATGTCCACAATGTGCAACAGTAAATCTGCTTCGCGCACCTCGTCCAATGTAGATTTAAAGGAGTCTACCAAATCTGTCGGCAACTTACGGATGAAACCAACCGTATCCGAAAGCAGGAATGGCAGGTTATCAATGATCACCTTGCGCACCGTAGTATCCAACGTTGCAAACAGCTTGTTTTCAGCAAATACTTCGCTCTTGGCAAGCAGATTCATCAAAGTGGATTTACCCACATTGGTATATCCCACTAATGCCGCACGGATCATACGTCCACGGTTCTTTCGTTGAGTTGACTTCTGTTTATCAATCTCTGCCAGGCGCTCTTTCAGCAATGACATACGGTTCAAGATGATACGACGGTCCATTTCCAACTGCGTTTCCCCCGGACCACGAAGTCCTACTGAACCTTTACCACCACCTGCGCCGGAACCACCACCCTGGCGTTCCAAGTGAGTCCACAAACGTTGCAGACGAGGGAGCATATACTTGTACTGTGCCAGCTCCACCTGAGTTTTCGCATTGGCAGTCTGTGCCCGCATGGCAAAAATATCGAGAATAAGCGAAGTGCGGTCCAATATCTTGATCTTCAACTCCGCTTCAATGTTACGTATCTGTTTTGCAGAAAGCTCATCGTCAAAAATCACCATACCGATTTCCCGTTCAGCTTCCTCCTCGTTCCGGATATATTCTTTAATTTCTTCCAGTTTACCTTTGCCGACGTAGGTCACGGAATGTGCCTGGTCCAACTTTTGAGTAAACCGTTTCACTACTTCCGCCCCGGCTGTCTCAGCCAAGAATGCCAGTTCATCGAGGTATTCGTTCGTCTTGCGCTCATCCTGTGTTTTTGTGATAAGACCAACCAATACCGCCGTTTCTGCCTGTACTTCGGAGATTACAAATTCTTTCATTTACTATACCTTAATTTATATATATGTACTATTAGCGGCGGCAAATATAATTATTTTTGCAGAAATCCTTCAGAAATCTTTTCATTTAATTCAGAAACGATATCCTTGTAATCAGCCCGCCTGCCGCACGCATGTATTTCTAATAACGGATATTTATCAGCAATGTTCGCCAACAAATCTTCCATAGAGGGAGCGGCTGGAAGTTTACTATACTCTTCATAAGTATAGGTAAGAAAAACCACATTAGGACCTATTCCTCTATTATCCAACAGATACCCCTTGTTCAAAGGAGTAGGCAGGCGCAAGCCACCTCCTACTTTCAAATCTCCGGGCGCAGGATAAGATAATATACGGGTACGCGCCTCATCCATAATGACCGGAACCTGATGTAAATAATCAGCCTTTGTCTTATATACATACACTATCGGTGAGGTGGAAGCCGGATTACCACCTGACTTAGCCGGAGTGGTTACCATAGAATTCATTTCTATTTTAGGTATATCAGATGTCACTGTTGTTTCTTTTTTTGCAGAGCGGCATCCAGCCAATAAGGCAATCAAAGCCACTACTCCTATATTAATTTCTTTTCTCATTTTAAAAATTTACATTGTTTGGTTCCCTTGTTCGTAACAGCTTGCAGAATATACACCCCCGCAGGATATTCCTCGCAAGAGAAAGTTGTATTTATCTTTCCTTCAGTCTGTATCTGTCTCAGCAGACGTCCGTTCACATCGTATACATTCAATTCACGCGCTCCTTCCGGTAAATAAACAGTCACCATTTCTTGCCGCTTATCGCAGAAAGCAGTAAATTGTATCTCTTGTTTCATTTCGGAAATTGAAGTAAGATCAGCCTTAATGATAATTTCATTCGTGGTATCAGCACCTCCACGAACAATTTTCCAAGCCGCATCATTGGTTCCCTTGTAGACCGCAACAATACGATCACCAGGCTGCGGAGCCAATAGAATTTTGCAAGAGAAGATAAAAGCTCTACCACTATATACCTGCAAATTTGAAATGGACTTATTTTCATCTGAAATCACTTCCCGCAATTTCTGATTTTTATCCACCATAGCAAGAGCAGCAACTCCATTGAACGGTGTGAGACCAAAATTTCCAATTGCCCCAACTGTCACACTAAAAATAGTATTTATATTAAACTGATTTTCAGTCGTTTCTAAACCTACATAAGAACCACTGGCAAACATTCCCAACAAAGACTGATAATCTGAGTTTGTATCTTCTTTTGTTAAACCCAACACAGCATCTTGCCCCTGTGTGAATCCACCTCCGGAAGCACCTCCGGCTCCTTGTGCATCCGGGTCTAAAGCAGAAAGCAAGAAAAAGCCATTACTAGCTCCGCCCCACCCCCAGTTCACTTTGAAATAGTCATCGGTTGTATAGCCACCCAATATAAACTGATGCCCTTCATCCTTAAGAGTCATGCCACCATAAAGCACAGGACCTACTGTCTCTAGTTCATCTTTCAACATTTGTATCCATTCTGCATCTGAGTACCATTCACGAAAAAGATACAACATGCCTTTATTGTACTTCATATATTTTGCTAATCCTTGAACAGCGGTTAATGTTGCAGCACCGGTTCCACCAGCAGAAGCAGTATTAAACCTAGCCTGAGCCATGACACCACAATCGTACATCAATGTTGCAACTTCATTTTTAGCAGTTTCCGATGAGTTTCTATCATATTGAAGCGGCATCATATTCCAATCATAAGTGTTGCCCAGACTTCTTTCCGGTATGGTCATTCTTGTTCCGGAACTCTCTGCTTCATAATTGTAAGCAGGGAGAATACCCACGCCTGCATCCGGCCATTGATGATATCGCATAAGTATTGATATTGCCGTTGCAACACATCCTGTAACAGTCCGGCTACCTCTAATTTCAGGACAAAGGGTATTATAAGGGTCCAGTTGGTTCCAGTTTGCCGTTTCATATTCCTTCACCACAGTTCCGGCAGCAGTCTTCGACAAACTTGTCCACGCTTTAGCGACAGCATCAGAAGCGACTAAACCTGACATCCTGGCTTCATTAATCTGCTCTCTCAATCCGTTCATCCAACTTTTTAAATTAGTTGGCATCCCATCTACAACAAAACTATCCGTAGAAGAATAACCCAATACAGGCATAACCGCGTCATCCCCGGCAATGACTACAAATCCCTTCCGGTCAGTACTGTTAAAGACGTAGAAAGCCGGAAATGTTCCGGCATTACGAGTGTTCACATCTTCTCCATCCCACACCATTTGTAACTGAGGCGACACAGTACTACGGGTCTGAATACTTGTTTTAAAGAAGTCAATAGCCAAAGCTCGTGCTTGCTCTGCTGTCACATTGTCAGCAAGAAGAGCGCCCGAAAAAAAAACAAACAAAAAGAGTAGTGTATACCTCATATAGTTTGGGGTTAATTACTAAATAGCACCTCAACGAATGATATAAGTCAATCAGATTTATGGTTCATTAGAAAGACAAAATTACGGAAATATATGATTCGGCAGATGATTTTGAATACTTTTTTTCATAATCCCATTTCAAACGAACATTTCTAATAAGAAATCGCTCACTTTAGGATATAAAAACAAGGCTATCCTCAGTTATGGGATAGCCTCTGAAAAAACGTTCTTATATAAAGATGCCAGAAGAGAGTTTTTAATGTGGATTAAATAAAACCTTTAAAACATTCTTTCCCTGTCTCACAATATAGAGACCATTCTGTGAAAATGCTACGACACCTTTTCCTCTTATACTTGTTATTTTAACCCCATAGCTGGAATATACATCAATCATTTCATCAGGATTTTCACTGGAAATATCTAACCCGGTACCTGTAGTAATAACTTTTAAAGGCTGAATGGATTCAGCTTGTTCAATACCAGTTTCTACGTCCGTAATCGTGAAGACAAGTCTCAGCTCATTGCCGGTGAACTGTTTCCATGTATCATCTTTCCGATAACTTCCTATCGCATAATACTCTCCTGCCGGTAATCCGGGATTTCCAGAAATGGTGATGGTACTGGAAGCACTACCCGGTATTACGGTATAATCACTTATGCGTGTATAAGGAAGCAGTGCTCCATTTTTGCGTATATAAACAGCAAAGTCGTCTTCATACTTCATTCCCTTATTCTCTACTTGCAGTGTAAAGGTCATCTCTTTTCCTTCCACAGCTTCGCCAACCAACACAGCCGGAGCAAGTTGGGATAATTCGAACTTACTTCCCGGGGTATTAAGCACAATGCTGTTGGCAGTGACTTCAACATTATAATAAGTACTCACATCTTCCAGACCACGTAGCATACTCGGCTCTTTCTCACCCTCTTTTTGTGAGGCAAAATGAAGTTGGTAGCTACCATTGGGTACTGAAGCAGGGATTGTTCCGCTTAATGTAATGCTGTTCCATCCACTTCCTATGTTTATACCCGAAAATGCGCTGGGGCTTGTAAGAAACGTAACAAACTCGTCTCCCTGATATAAAGCTAAACCAATAACACCAGTCATAGGTGTAGCAGTGTTCCAGATTTTAGTAAATCTTATATCGACACTTTCATCCCTCGCATATTGATTTTTAGTAGCTTCCATACTCCCTTCCAATGTAAAACCACTAATGATTTCTCCGGTTGTTTCTGGCTGTACAAGTAACATAATATATTGCATGGCATTATAAGCCCCGCTTCCGCTTCCCGTACCGCCCGCTCCCGGGTCCAAAGCACTCAACGAATAATATCCGTTGGCATATCCGCTCCATCCCCAATTGAAGTGGTACATGTCTTTCTCATCGCACCCATCCAGCACAAACGCATGGCCTCCTCCGGAACTTTGTCCGCTATACAGAATAGGGCGTCCAGCTATTAATTCCTTTTGAATCAAATTCTTCCAGCGTCCTTCGCTATTATAATCACGCCCTTCAAAATACATATTAGGGTTATATCCGAAATATTTTGTCAAGGCATTATACTGCGTGAAGATACCTGCACCACTACCACCGGCGGCATTCAGATTATAATCCATATCCATAGCAACACCACAGTGTAACATTAATTCGGCCACCGCTTTCTTTTGCTCCTCAGTTGCCGTACCTGTATATTGAGGTAACATCAGCTCCCATTTATAGTTAGCCTCAGCATAGTTCACGGAAAGTGTTTTCCTTAGGGTCGCAGTTGTATAACTGTAACTTCCTATTCCCTGTTTGGGATATTCATAATATTTCATCACCATAGCCAATGCTGTGGCAGCACAACCGGTAACAGTTTTTTCTCCCCTTTCTTCCGGACAATCCAGATTATACGGGTCTCCCTGATCCCATTCTATTTTGTCTAAAAGCGGAGCAATGACCGGAGGTATTGTTCGCGTCGCCGAACTTTGAACCTCAGCCGTTTTTTTCACAAAACTATCATTTTCATTCATTCGCTCCATCTCAGTTGCATAAAAATCCAGCCAATACTTAGTGTTAGGAGGTAAATGAGCATAATCCAGACTTCCTTTTTCAGAATATGCCAATATTTCACGCGCACAATCATCACCCGAGATGATGACAAATCCATCATCATTCCCTGTATTAACAATATAATAAGCTGGATAAGCCATAGTACGAGTCTGTATGCTTTCTCCGTTTATCAGTTTCAGCCCCTTTACATCAATGTGCTTCATGGCTACATGAGAACGCACAAATGTACGGGCAATTTCTAATGCTTGTTGCGGGGTGCGTGGAGCCGCAAAAAGCCATCCTGAGCAAACCAGGGAAACAAAAACAAGGGTGATAATAGCTTTTTTCATATTTCAATCATATTAATGATGAAAAGACTATGCCGTAAAATAGCATAGCCTTTTCTATACATAAAGTCAATTATTCAAAGAACAATTTAATTTTTCGTCATAGAGCATTCTGCATATACAGCCCAATAGCCTGCATATACTCCGTCCTTAAATACACCTACACCAACAATACCATTCGGATTAAATACGATTTCATCGAATGTTTCATTCCAGGTTGCATCTAAAGATTTCACAAGTCCGCCACTCATACTCATCGGGCATACTCTAACTTCACCTATAAAGCCAAAATTGAGTGTATTGTAAGTTTCACCTTCCACCAACGACAGTGTTCCGGCCGTCTTGTTGTATTTTACAATCCAAGGGATAGACGCTTTGTATCCTTGCGGGTCTGTAAAGCCTTCGAAGATAAACCTCTTCTCCAGATTAGCTTCATCTCCACCATCCGAAACTACAACCGTGAAATTAACAGGAGCACCACTTGCAGCATTAACAGCATTAAACGTCCAGGTACCCATTAATTTATCGTAAGGTTCTATTTGCTCCTGAACATTTATCTTACAAGAACCAGTTCCGATAGAAGCTCCTTTAGCTCCTGTTATTTCGAGTTTGAATGAGCGATCAAAATTATCTTCCTTTGTTACAACATCAAGGTATATTTCTACATTAACAGTTTCTACACCTGCAGGTATTCTGATTTGTCCGGAGGTAAGAATTACCGTCTTATCATTTTCCATAACTACCCCGGTAACATCTTTCACAGTCACGGTAGCTTCAATAAGACCACTATGATCTCCTGACACCTGAATAGGAACTTGAATACTTCTAACATTCTCCTTCACGTCCATTTCGCCTTGGGCGAATCCGATAGTGGCACTGCCGGAGTTTATAGCATCATCGTCATCGCTACAAGCTACCATCGATAGAGGCAGTAAGAACGCCACCAATATTTTCAAATATTTCATAAACTTATTCTTTTTAAATTAATAACCGGGATTCTGTTGTCCTGCCAATTGCGGATTTGTTTCCATTTCAGCAGATGGAATAGGCCATACGAAGCGATAATCTCCTGCCGGATATGCAAGTTCTTTTCCATTCGGAACAAGAATATTATTGATATCCGGATTCTCTGGATGATCAGGATTACGTTGGAAACCAATACCCCAACGGCGCAAGTCACTCATACGGAAACCTTCACCAATCAACTCTTTCAAACGCTCGCTGCGTATTTGTTGAACCAAAATCTGATCAGCATAATTAATCTCTTCATAATCAGCGATACGCTTGCTACGCAATTCATTCAAATATTTATTTGCCAAAGTCTGATTTGTAGTAGCAGCCGCTTCAGCAGCAATCAGGTAAATTTCACCCATGCGGAACATCTTAGGCATATTCACATAATTAGGTGTAGCAGTTGTTTTCAAAGATTCATTACCCGGATATTTCTTGAATACATAAGCCGGAACATCATTACCATCTACAGCCAGCTCCCACACCGTGAAGAAAGCATCAAAACGAACATCTTCTTCGTCATACATATTTAAAATGTCATAAGTAGGAATATAGTCTGCACCATCCAGTTTAGTGCTCAGATAAGCACCACCAAGTGAAGAGCCTAATTCAGTGGAACTCATGAACGGGCGGAAAATAGCTTCAGTACCTTCGTCTTTTGTCCACATAGCCTCATAAGCACTTATTTCTGCCAATTTATAGATTTGAGACTTAATGATCTCCTCAGCTTTTGACAGAGCAGTTGCATTGTCACCTTTCAGCAAAGCAATACGTGCTTGCAGCGCTAATACTGCATAAGAAGACAAATAGGCGGCGTTGGGAGCAACAAATTCATTATCGCTCTTTTCATATTCAAGCAATGCATTATAAGCATCAGTCAAATCATCGCTTATCAGTTTATACGTCTCATCTTGCGTGCTACGTCCAGGATATTTGCTACTGTCACCGGTCGGATTGTAAACAGTCACCAAAGGTAAACCTCTACCCGGAGATTGTGCAATACTTGCCGAATAAGTTGAGCAATAATGATCGGCCAGCCAGTAATAGCAATATGCTCTCACAAACTTAGCTTCCCCATCATAACGAGCCAATTCTGCATGCTCTTCAGCAGTATATTCATTATTTGTCAACATCTCATCCATCTTATTAATAATGAAGTTAGCTGAGTTTATTATCGAATATATATTTCCCCATATAGTGGCAATATCTCTCGTTGACGAGTTGATATTTCCATTAGAGAATTCACCAATACGGTTTCCGTTAGTAGTGACTCCCTGGAATATATCCATCTGTATTTCCGGATAATTAACATATCCGCCGGTGGTGAGACTTCTCATACTCGCATAGAGTCCATTGCGAAAACGACGGCAGTCATTCAGATTCTGGATGGCAGTATCATTGTCAAGACTGCCATAAGGTTTCTTGTCCATATCGCAGGAAGTAACCAATGCGCCCACCATTAATAGTGCAAATAATATTTTTTTCATAATCATCTTTTTCTTAATTAAAATGTTAATTCAACACCAAATACGAATTGTCTTGTATTAGGATATCCAAACTTAATCAAGTTGATATCAGGTTCAGGGTCATAACCGGTAAAGTTAGTAAGTGTCCATAAGTTACGGCCGGGGAAGAAGATGTTGAAGCGCTCGATTATATTACTACGTTTCAATAACGATTTCGGCAATTCATACTGAACGGTTACGTTCTTCAAACGGAGAAACGAAGCATTCTCCACCAAGTGGTCGTCCATTTGAATAGCTTCTGTAGAAGCAGGAATGTCTGTGATTTGTCCCGGTGTGGTCCAGATGTTCAACATATTTGTAGTCTGGTTCTTAGCGAGGCCCTGCTCTGCATTTTCTATGAAGTATTTGTCATTACTCATCAAGTACTTCTTACCTGCCCAAGTAAAGTCAGCGCCCACAGAAACACCTTTCCAAGTGAATTCTGTACCAAAGCCTCCACTCAACGGAGCATATCTATCCTTACCAATCAAAACGGCATCTCTCTCCTGGTTAAATACTTTAGTCAGATTGCCATCTTTATCATACCATATTTGTTTTCCATCGCGTGGATCAACACCGGCTCTGCGCACAAAATATAATTCACCAACAGAATGACCTACCTTATATTGCAAGCCATAGTCGGGCAAACTATATTCATCACGTCCGTTGAACAGCTCTGTAATTTCATTCTTATTATAGTTGAAGTTAGCTCTGAATCCCCAATAGAAATTACTGTTTTGAATAATATCTACCTTGAAATCCACGTCAACTCCTTTGTTAACCATAGCACCAATATTTCCGGCACCAGAACTAAAACCAGTAGTATAAGAATAAGGTATATCCATTAATAAATCAGTTGTCTTCTTCTGATAGAAATCCACATTGGCAGTTAAACGATCGAATATGCGGAAAGACAAACCAACATTGACACCTGCCACTTTCTCCCAAGTTAGGTCCGTGTTACTGGCTTGTGAAATCCCCAAAGAACCTTCGCTGTTGTAAGGACTTCCAGAACCAATTAAACCAAAGTAAGCATAATTACCAATACCGGAGTTACCAGTGGTACCATAACTTGCCTTTACTGAAAGTTCATTCACCCAATCAATGTTGTCCATGAAGTTTTCCTTCTTCATATCCCACATAGCACCAACTGACCAGAAATTAGCCCAACGGCTGTCCTTGGGGAACTTAGAACTTCCATCACGTCTGTAGGTTACGTCCAGATAGTATTTAGAAGCATAGTTGTAACTACCAGTGAAGAACATAGAGTTGAAAACTGTTTCCACTTGCGTATGCGTCAAGTCATCTTTAGGTGAAACCGGAGATGGAGCTTGTGTCAGTTTCATCTGGCGAGCATCCGTATGACCTTCAGTAAACACTCCAAAACTTCTGGATTTAGAGATGATAGATTCTTGTCCGGCCAAAACGCTTACATTGTGGTCATCAATATTGAATTTATATTCAGCTGTATTCGTATATGTAAATGCATAATATCTGCTAAAGCTTTCCTGACGATAACCATCGCGTGCTGCAACACTAGTTCCCATCGGCGTCTTGAACGCTTCATACGGAAGCCCGATATTGGACAAAGTAGAGTCATATGCATCGATGGATTGTTGTGCTCTAATGGTCAATCCTTTAATCGGAGTAAGCTCTTGATAAAGATTGATGTTGGCAGTGACAATTCTTCTTTGTACATCACGGTTGTCATTAACAAAGTCGGGGGTAGTCAATCCGCTGTAAAGCAAATGAGAAGCTCTGTCACCCCATTGGATGTTTCCGTTATCGTCAAACGTATAAAAACGGGGAGAATCATAAGGCAATGCAAATCTGGCGAAAACAGACGGGCTACTTGTATAAATGCTTGTAGATTCTGTTTCATTATTAGTTTCATACTGGCTATAGCCCAAGTTTGATTGCAAACCTACTTTTAACCATTCTTTCACGCGTGTATCGAAGTTAAAGCGAAGTGCTTCACGACGAAGACCAGACTGTGCAATAATACCTTCTTGTTCGTGGTGATTCAAAGACAGATAGTAAGACATATTGTTGCCACCACCATTTATAGCAGCATCTAATGTATAAGTTGGTGCATGGCTATCAAAAACTTCATCACGCCAATTGGTGCTGATGCCATATTTTTCCACTCTATCTTTAATAGTTTGTGGAACAGGGTTGCCTATCAATTCACGGAATTGGATATACTGTGAAGAGTTCATCATATCCACGTTGTCCTGAACCATACTGGAAAAACCATATTGAGCACGCAAAGTTACACTGGCTTTTTGATCGAACTTACCCTTCTTACTGGTAATTACAATAACACCATTCGCAGCACGTGAACCATAAATAGCTGTAGAAGACGCATCTTTCAATACAGTGATATTCTCAATATCACCAGGGTTCAACGAGTTAAAAACAGATGAGGTAATTGGAGCGCCGTCCAAAATGAACAATGGAGTATTACCTGCATTTATTGAGTTCACGCCACGCAGACGAATCGTTGCAGATTTAGAAGGATCACCGGAGCTGGATAATACAGATAGACCGGAAACCTGGCCGGCCAAAGCATCGGTGAAGTTCACCGTAGGATTCTTCTCCAGTTTCTTTCCACCAACTGCAGCAACTGAACCTACTACAGAACCTAACTTCTTTCCAGTTCCGTATCCTACAATAATAACCTCATCAAGTAGTTCTGTATCAGGCTTCAATGTGACTTTTACATGAGAAGCAATTGTCACTTCTTGTGTCTGCATACCAATGTACGAAATCAGCAAAGTCTTCGCAGAACTACAATATGCATAAATCGTTAATAAACAGATTGTTAGTAATTTAAGAGAACTTGTATAAGCAGACGACACGTCCAATAAAAGTCAATATAAACGGGGTGATCTTATTTAAGATATACCAATATGATACCAATTACATTATTAAACATCTGACAATATGGCGTTTACAAGCACTATGGTAGTACGTTTACCATATTAAAAATATACTTTTCTTTTTTTAAAGCACTACCTTTTTAAAAAATACTCTGTTGAATGATTATCACAATAATAATACCGAAATGGTATTGTGTTAAATTTATCTGTGAAATAATTTAACCACATAGTTTCATTGAATGGGAAGTAAACTTTAATAGCTAATATTATTGAGAAATATCTTGTTTATGAAAAAGTTGCGACTTGGGCTTTTAACTCTAATTCCCTACCGGTATTTTGCATATCATTAATTGTCATAAAGAAGTATCCCACTATAGGAAATAACGAGAGGATGAATTCTATTTGTAATTCACCCTCTCAGTTTATGACTGCCGTATCGAAAGATACGAACAGGAATTAGTTGTTCAGGTACAAGGTGCCTTTGATGGGATAATTATCCCCTTCGTGGAAATTCCGTTTACCCCAAATGGAAACTTTGTTACCCTTACACGGTAACTCCATTTACATGCCGTGGTAAAGGTCGTTACATACCGAGGTAAAGGCCGTTACATGCCGAGGTTATGATTTCCTGAAAGGGATATTCAGAAAATAAAAGAAATATTCCTCGTTTCAGAAAAAGAAGGTAAGCCATTAAGCGTACCTTCTGAATAGGTCAATTAAATACGGAACTCTCAAAAGAATCCCGTATTTCTCATTTACATAAAACTTTGGGGACACTCATATAATAAAGTATTTGTCACGCATTAGCTCTATCTACTCCTTCTTGTTTAAAAATATCTTATCTATTTACCAAAGTACGTTTTACGAACTGAGGCGGGGCAAAGTGTCTGCCTTTCCCGATTTGTTCCACACTTCTAGTGGTGACTTTAGTCGGTTGCGGCAAATGCGTACGGTCAAATTTCACAAACTCTTCATAATTATATTGCCACGGAGTGCCATAAGCTGTCCTCATAATGCGTTTGTAGATAGCTTCGCGTGAGGGGGCATTAAAGCCATGTATATTGCTTCGCATCATACTTTCATTGGTAGGACGCCAAGCACCGCTCCAATAAGTACAAGCTCCTTCATAGGTACTTAGAGTCTCTCCAAAAGCATCGGTACCTGCATAACGCTCATCTTCCAAAAAGTGTTTCCATATCACTTGGCTCTTATCTCCGATGAAATCGACATTCATAGCCCAACCAAATGTTTGCAATATCTGATTGCTTTCTATCTCCTTTGCAGGAATCTGTCCCATTGACTGATAGGAATATTCATCCAATAATTTAGCAAATCCGTGTCCTATGCACTCATGACACAGCACTTGGCGGAAAGCCTCGCTTTCCATACCACCTATAATGGGACAATAGCCGATAGCATATTCCACCACACCATCATCTTCCGTACCATAGCCAAAGTAGGTAGTACCGGCATATGCTTCCGTATTTAATATGACTATAGACATTGTCTCGTAAAACATTTCCGCATTGGTTCTGATTTCATCCACTGCTTGTGTATAGTACTGTACCATTTTTTCATCTCCTTTGATAAGCGTACTTTTTCCACCTTCCAGCCAGCAACTGAATTTTGTAGAATAACCTTCACCGAAAGCATCGTTCAGCGACACGGCAGTCACCATCCATACATCGAAATACTCACGCAAAGACTTTACCGGTTCTTCAGAGAAGAAATGTTCCATACCTTTCTCCATTGCTTTCCGGTAAAAACCGCTTCGAATATCGGCATCCAAGAATCCGTCTCCCATAAATACCACCGGGATTCCGTTTCCTTTAGAGTGTGTCTGTAACTTTATCACTTTGCCATCATCTGTTTCAAGGTCAGTGGAAGTGCCTACTCCTGCTCCTTTCTGTATAATAGAGATTTTACCGGATTCTATCAGTTGTTTGCCGGCAGTATCTTCTATCACTATTTGAAATGTGGCTGTACGCTCTGCACGGGAAGAATTCGGCAATACTCTGACATTTAGAATTTTATCCACCAAGGCTTTTGTGCTCACATTATCATTGAATATTAACCAGTCTTGTACATCTTGTGAATATCGTATTTTGGAAATACCTTCTTGCAAATTTGTAGTGAACTCTATTTGTATGCTCATTCCTTCTGCAGGTACATTATAAGTAGCCTGCTTCACTTCGAGTACATCCTTTTTTTGTTGACTGATTTTCAAGTCCTTGATTGGAACACCGTCAGCAGATAAAGTAACGGTTGCTTCGCGTATTTCGCCTGTACGGTTTTCTTCTTTGGCAAAAATAGCAAGAGAAGAATTACCGGTATTTCCTTGTGCTGGAGAAATTGTAATCCAAACGGCGTCAGTATTTGCTTGCCAAGAATGGGTACTGGAAAAGTTGAGTGTAAGTCTGGAATCTTTCTCGGCTCCTAAGATAAGATTCTCTATATCAGAATTGAACTGGATGGACGGTATCTCTTCAGCATCCTTAGAACAAGCTGTTAGCACGAAGACACACAGTAACAGAAAGGACAGTTTTGTTTTCATATTCCTCATGTATTATAATTTAAATATTAATCTGGAAGCAAATATAAGCAGAAAGAGCCGCACCAAACATAATATTCCACGATTATGTTGATACAACTCTTTCAATATTATAATGTCAATCAACTGACATGTTGTCTGTTATTTTTCAGCAGAATCCTCCTGATATTTTTTCCAGCTTTCCAAAGAGAAGAACAAAGTGGTTGGATTTGCGGCAATGCCTGCTCGTCCTTCTGCCCACAAACTTTCTACAGATGCAAATAGAGAGTTGGGACCGAATATGATAGAAACAAGGTTTCCTTCTTTATCATAAGCAACTTCACCCAACGGATATTTATCTTTGCCGCCTTGGAACACGCCAAATGCTGAACCGCCAATTAATTGTCCGTCCCCACTATTTAAGAATGCGCCAAATTTAAGTGCAGGTATGATAGCTTCTTCACCATCAATATCAATCTGCATCTTGACATTCGAGTTTACAATGTTGTCCACATCCAAATAAGGATACCCTTCATAGATGCCGTTTACATCAGGATTATAAGTCTCCGGCGCACTATATGGATTCTTGAGGCGTACACGCAGGCTACCGTCAGTGAATGAGGCATATTCTGCGTTTACATACCATGAAATCGGATAGTCAACACCATAAACAGTAGAAATCATACCGTCTGTGTAGATAGCTGTTTCCAACGGATTCCATTTGATACGGATTACGTTGCCTGAAGCATAAGTAGTCTTGTCCGAATATGGATTGTAATCGCCTTCTGCAAACTTCAGACTATAGTTGTAGGATATTCCAACTTCTGCATTCGGAAACTTCAAAGTCAATGGAGCTTCTGTTTCTCCATCTGCAAAAGATACTGTAGTGGGTACTTCAAAGATATTTTCTGTATTGTTCAATACTTCCACTCCCACAGTTGCAGCACCTTCTGATTTCTCACGGGTTACAACCAGTGTTATCTCCATTGCTGCTTCTGGCTCCAGTTCATAGTCATATTCATTTATGGTAGAGAATGCAGCCCCCTGACAGCCTTCCGGGACTATGGGAGAAGGCTCTCTCTCAATATCATCAGAACAAGCTGAAAAGGTCAATAGTCCTCCCGCCAGTACTAAAAGAAAAAAATTATTTATTGTTTTCATATATCCATTTTATTAAATAGTTAATTTATTACACCGTCAGTAAGTCCAATTCCTTCACCTGGTTTAGGCATTGTACCATCGGAATTGTTCGCTGTTGGAGGAATACCGGTATTGGCATTTGTCTCGTCTTGCGGAATACGCATCAGCAACCAGCCGTTGTCGGCAGCAACGTTGAAAGCATAAGCATCGGGGAAGTTGGTTGCTACGCCATTTTTCACACGTACCACATTTCTGCCCAGACGCATAACGTCTGCCATGGAGAAACCTTCACCCCACAATTCGATACGACGTTGAAGCCATACTGCATTTTGGACACCTGCAGCATCACTGGCTTTGCAAGAATATTGCTCGTCACGATAGGTCTTGACAAAGCTTTCCAGTATCTGTTTGCCATCACTCGGATTTCCTCCCATGGCAGTAGCTTCTGCCTGAATCAGAATCATTTCTTCTACACGCATTAATGGCCAGTCGTTAGCAGCAGCATTAGTACCCAATCCACCATACATACCAAACTTAACATTGGTATAAGGCAGGAAAGCAGCTTTACCTTGGTTTGCAACTGTCAGAGTTGCAATATCATCACCGCTTGCAAGACCGCGCCAGCTTTGTCCCTTCAGGTTGTCAGAATGCAAGTTCTCATCAACCCACCAGCCCTTACGTACATCAGTGTCAGAAATCAGATTGAACAATAATACATTGATACTTTTATACATACCTACACCGGCAGAGTAAGAGCCTTCGCAGAATGAGCCGATAACTCCCGGCCAGGAAATAAGACTGTTATCTGCATTATAGTCTGCTTCAGTAATTTCCAAAGCCCACATCCAGCCACTTTCATCGGAAGAAACAAACATTGGTTTTGTCAGTTCTGCTCTCTGATAGGGAGTATATCCTGCCATGGCTTTGACTGCATCATCGGCAGCAGCCTGCCAGTTTTCCATGTAAAGGTTGGCGCGGGCACGCAGACCGTAGGCAATCTTCTGGTCTATTTCACTCTTATCCTTACGTGTATAGCCTTCCAGATCATTGATAGCGTCCGTCAAGTCTCTAATAATCAAATCATAAACAGCCTGCACTGTAGCGCGCGGGTTGTTGGGATCAGCAGCCATTTCTTCCGTAACCAAAGGAATGCAAGGTTTCTCCTCATTACCTTTATATTTAAACTGAAAGTACGGAGCCACGTTCAGATAGTCAAAAGCACGTATTGCCTTGGCTTGACCACGATAAGAAAGTAGCGTGGGGTCTGTCGTGTCATCGGGAATAGAGTTCAAAATATCATTTGCCATTTTGATTTGATTATAGAACAAAGCCCAACGCATATAGGGGTTGGCATACGTGTCGCTACGGTCAGAGTATTCACTGCAAGTGCTGAACCAGTTGTAACCGTTATTGGGTGCTACCATATCAGGACCATTTAAATCATTGGAGAGGCACACGGCAGGATAACCGAAGTCATCGCCACGTCCTGATTTACTGCCGAATACGGTAAACTGCTGAAGGTTATTGGAATACATACCTACGATATCTGCCGCTAAGCGTTCAGGCAACATGCCTACCACATCCTGCTTTTGTTCCTCGGTAAAGCTACCGCTTTGGGGAAAAGTGTCCAAGTCAGTGCATGAAGCCAGCACCATGCTTCCCATGGCTAGTGCTGATAATATTTTATTATATAGTTTCATATCTTTCTTTTTATATAGGAATCAAATTATTAGAATTTCAAAGTAATACCACCGGTGATAGTACGTAAAGCCGAGTAAGTGAAGTTACCACTACCGGTAGAACTACCAAGACCGATGAACTGACGAGGGTCGAAACCTTTGCGGCAGGATATGACAGCCAGATTGTCTCCTGTCACATAAAGACGGAGGCTTGATACGCCCAACTTTTGAGTCCAACGCTTTGGCAGCGTATATCCCAATGTAACATTATTGATACTCAAGTAATCAGAACTTACCAAGAAGCGGGAAGATATACGTTGGCTTGAAACGTCGGATACAGACATACGGGGAATATCACTGTTTGTATTTTCGGGAGTCCAGGCCTTCAACACATCTTTGTGGAAGTTCTGTCCCATCAAGTCGCCGGTCTGCATCAAAGCCTCGTAAGTACCGTCATATACTTTACCACCCAATTGATAGGAAAGCTGTATGCCCAAATCGAAACCATATGCATTTAGTTGTGTACCGAGACCACCATACACCTTTGCGAGTGTACTGCCCAAGTCAGACTGCTGCGCCTTTTCATAATTGGTAGTAAGTGTATAATCACCGTTGTCGGGATCTACATAATACTGTGCCATACCACTTTCTTTGTCGACACCTGCATATACCGGTAAATAAGAGTTATAAAGAGAACCGCCTACACGGTAGATGGCATTTGAATATTTGATGCCTTCTTCACGTACAGTTTCGTCAAGGTCGGTAATTTTGTTCTTGTAATGAGTCAGATTGAAGTTGGCTGTCCACTCAATGTCATTGTTCTCGAACAAAACGCCATTGAAATCCAGTTCGATACCTTGGTTTACAATAGAACCTACATTTTTGGGAATAGAAGAATAACCATAAGAAATGGGTACAGGCTGATTGTAGAGCAAGTCGGATGTTTTACGGTTAAAATACTCTACTGTACCATTGAAGCGGCTGCCGAACAGTTCAAAGTCAAAACCGGCATTGAATGCATGTGAAGTCTCCCATGTGATATCCTTGTTTCCTTTGAATGCAAAAGACACTGCATAGTCTCCATTGCTGTTTGTTACACTAAACTGGTCTGCGTATGCATAGTAATAATAACTGCTGGTTCCTAAGTTGTCGTTACCTTGTACACCGTAGCTCGCTTTCACCTTCAGCATATCAATCCAGTCAATACCGCTCATGAAATCTTCTTTGGTCATCAACCAAGCCAGACCTATACTGCCAAAGTTACCCCAACGATTATCCGGATGGAAACGTGAAGAAGCATCACGACGATAGGAAGCAGATACAAAGTACTTTCCGTCATAATCATATTGGGCACGTGCCAGATAGCCGAGTGTGGCATACTCATGCGTATAAGAACTTACACTCGGAGGAGTGTTGATAGCATTGTTAAGTTCACCAATCGTAGGATTGTAAAGCTTGGAGTTGGAACCTCCTAAGTATTGAATTTTATGGGAATAAGACTCAAAACCTGCCAGCAAGTCCATGTTGTGCAACTGATTGAATGTTTTCTTATAAGTTGCCATATACTGCTGGTTAATATCGAAAATGCGTTGATGGATAACAGACACGGAACCTCCTGCAGAAACAGCACCTCCATAGAAGGGATTATTCAGCGTGTTTTTGCGTTGATTCAATACATTGGCGCCTAAAGTAGCGGTGATGTTCAATCCTTCTATCGGAGTAATGGTAGCATACCATTTGGAACTCAACATATCGCTGTAGGTATTCTGGTCATCCAAATTCAATGTACCTGCCGGATTACCCATTAAAGTAGGGCGATTGAAATTGGTAGAGCCTGAACCAAAGTCATAAACAGTCATTCCCCTGTTGTCTTTCATGATAGATCCATCTGCATTACGGACATACATTGGATAGATGGGGGCAATCAAGTTGGATATGTAGAACAAGTTGCCGGTAGAACCCCAATCTGCTTGTCCCGACGGAGATTTAGTATTATAATAGGTATAAGCGATATTGGTACCGACTTTCAACCATTTGTTAGCTTGGTAGTCAGTTTTGGCACGACCGGCAAAACGTTGGAAACTTGAATTAGCTATAATACCACTGTCGTCCAAATAGCCTGCTGATACATAATAGTTCAATTTATCAGAAGCACCTGAAATTGTCACGTTGTATTCTTGACGCAGGTTACCTCCACCAAAAATCTCATCATACCAGTCATCCGGTCTATAATAATAAGTTCCATCTGAATAGCCCAAAGTGGCATTAGGATTTAACTTGAAGTTGCTGCCAATCAATTTCTGATTTTCGGGAACAGTATAGACCAGATAACCTAAACCGCCGTTATTAGCATCCAGAAATGTTTTATCTGCAAAAGCATAAGCCTCAGCAGCAGAAGAGCCATTATAAATCTTAGAATTGTACATGGCACGATAAGCAGTCTCATAATACATTGCAGGGTCAGTCATCACATCATAATTAGGTACGCCACGCTTGTTGGCTCCCCATTTGGCATCTACAGTAATTTGGGCTACACCGGTAGATCCCTTTTTGGTAGTAATCAGTACCACCCCATTAGCACCACGTGCGCCATAAATAGCATTGGCTGCAGCATCTTTCAATACTGTCATGGACTCAATATCCTGTGGATTAATGGCTGAAATTTCACCATCATAAGGCACACCATCTACAACATATAGAGGAGCATTGCTGGCAGACATAGATCCAATACCACGAATACGGATACTGGCCGAGCTGCCCGGTTGACCATTACTCTGGGTAATCTGTACACCTGCCACTTGACCAGCCATTGCATTTGTTACATTGGAGACTGTCCTCTCTGCTATTTTTTCAGCTTTGATGGTCGATGCAGAACCTGTAAAAGCAGATTTCTTTGCTGTACCATAAGCTACTACCATTACTTCATCGAGCATCTCAGAATCGGACTTCATTATTACTTTTACATTGGGCTTAATCACTACCTCTTGCGCTTGCATGCCAATATACGTAATCTGAAGCGTCTTCGCAGAACTGTGCGCAATCTAAAAATCTTGTAATCAGCAAATTAACGGAATACAAAGAACTAATACTGAAATAAAAATTAATTTCTAATAAGCTTATAATAAGGCATATAACAAATAGAAATATGGATATATATCTACCATAAATTTCCTATTTCTAGTACTTAATATAATGATAACAAGAGTATTATTATTATGTCATAGATGATATTGAACTACAGAACAAGTACTCTGCATTTTGGTAGACAACAAAATGTATAAAATGATAAATATACCTACTAACTCTTCTTTAACGGATATACACACTTAGATTAGGGAGAAATATAGTTGTGATTTTTTTATAAACAATATCATATATGACTAAATACAAGATACAAGTAAACCCCTTTTCATACAATAAATAATAGCATGAAAATCTAAGGAGGAGAAGCAAAAGAAAAACAAGAGTTCTCTCACATTAACGGTTGAGAGAACTCTTATTTGTTAAGAGGGAAGTTTTTATCAATACCCTGGTTTTTAAAAATTCTTAGAACATTACTCGTATCCCGGATTCTGTTGGTCTTGAATATTGGGATTTACATCAATTTCTGCTTGCGGAATAGCGAGAATTATTCTATAATCATTCCAATTCGGAGATATTAAATCCGTTGCATTTAAGTAATGGTCAACGCCTTCACCGGGTGTTTTTTCACGATTCAAAGTTAATCCTAATCTCATTGCATCGTAAAAACGGTGTCCTTCCATTACCAATTCTTTTCTTCTTTCTTTTAAAATAAGTTCTTCCGTAGCAATAACATCTGTCAAACCTGGAACAGCGCGTTTCCGAATCTCATTCAAATAGAAATCAGCTTTGCCTTGATCGGGAGTTGATTTTTTCAATGCGGCTTCAGCTGCCATCAGATAAATATCCGATAGACGAAGTACACGTACATTGTTGACAGGAAGTTTTCCATTATAGCCCGGATATTTATTGATGAATCTGATTTCACCATTACCATCTGCCTGGAAAAGTCTTGATCGGACATCACCTTGATATTCAGACATTAATGCTACAAAACTTTTTGTAGCAATCAACTCACCATAGCCTTCAGGACTTGCAATATAACCGAGTAACTCAAGATTACCTGAACGGGTTTCGTCAATATCAATATCAAATATAGATTCTGAGTTTGCTTTTTGAGCCCAAATAGACAAGTAGTCTGCATTAGAAACCAGCGAATAGGGGCCATTTTGGGCTACTTCATCAGCATATTTGAAAGCATTGTTCCAATCTCCTTTGTAGAGATAAACTCGTGCCAACAGAGCTTTGGCAGCCCAGCGATTGATATGTCCATAATTTATTTCTTCACTCAGTAAGCCGATAGCTCTTTCTAAATCTTCTATGACCATTTTATATCCATCAGCCACGCTTGAGCGTGAAGGTAGTTCGTTTTCTGTAATAACTCTATCTGCCAAGGGGACTCCATAAGACACGCCATTATCCTTTAAGTAAGGTGCTCCATAAGTTACCAATAAATCAAAATGACAAAGAGCGCGGATAGCAAGTGCTTCACCTTCCGAATTATTACGCTCTGCCGTTTCCGGGATGTTATTAATGATAGATAACATTGTGTTGGCACTGTTGATAATTCCGTAAGGAACGCTCCAAAGACCTTCGGGAGAGTTATTTACACGGTGAACAAAACGATAAAAGTTTTCAGTACGAGAAGCGGTTTGACCTATAGGCTGCACATCATCACCACCTACTTCACCGCGTACCAGGAAATTACGTCCGTAGAAGTTGGTATTAGTCAATGTGTAATACATTCCATTTAATGCCTTATCTAAATCTTTTTGCTCACTCAAAGCTTCTTCTGGTGGCAGAGCATCATCAGGGTTTACTTTCAGGAAATCCTCGCAGGAAGTAAACACAGTAATTGACAAAGCTGCAACTAATATTAATGATTTAATTTTCATATTTGTCTCTTTTTAAATGTCAGTTAATTATAATCCGATTTCGAAACCAAATGTAAAGGTCTTCAGTGCCGGGAATGCAAAGGAAGTAACTCCGGTAATAGCTTGTTCAGGATCTACATTTTTATAGGCAGACCAAGTTAACAGGTTGCTTCCGGAGAAGAATACGCGTACATTGTTCATCTTGGCCGAACGTACCCATCTACTTGGCAGAGTATAAGACAAACTCAGTGTTTTCAAACGAAGATAATTAGAGCTTTCCATATGGCGGTCGCTACCATAACGGGCATATTGATAGCCATTGATACGTCGCGGAACATCGGTTTTATCACCAGGCTTTTGCCATCTGTTCAACTGATCAGCTGAAATGTTATAATAAGGAATCTCTCCATCTGTTCCCATATAAAGTAATTCAACATCATCCATAAGATGACCGCCCAATGAATAAGTAAACAAAGCATTCAGTTCCAGTCCTTTCCAAGAAATGTTATTTCTCCATCCACCAACGATAACCGGATCCGGTTTTCCTACAATAATACGCTGTGCTTTACTTGGGTCTTTGGTTAACTCCTTATTGAGGCTTCCATCGTCGTTCTTAGTGTTCAACACCCATTGTTCCTCACCTGTTTCAGGATCAACGCCTGCCCATTCACGACTCCACCAAGAATAATAAGACTCACCTTCGCGTAAGATACTGGTTCCGTCAATGATATCCTTACCTCCATACAGTTTTTTAATTTTGTTGGAGTTGTGCGATAAATTCAGACCGGTAGTCCATTTCAATGGAGTATCTCTAAAGATATCTACATTGATATCTAATTCCACACCTCTATTCTGCATTTCGCCTACATTCTTTAAGATTGAAGAGAAACCTGTAACCAATGACACCGGCTGGCTTTGCAGCAAGTCTTTTGTATGGCGGTTGTAGTAGTCGAATGTAACTCCTAATCTATCGAAGAAGCGTGCATCAAAACCGATATTGAAGTTGTAGTTCTTTTCCCATGACAAATCAGGATTTGCCAACTGGCTGGGGAATGAACCGGGGTTTTTCATATAATTATAACCATATCCGATAAGTTGCATATGCCCTGTCAGGCTGTTAGGTAATGTACCGTTGACACCATAAGATGCACGAATCTTCAGGTCATTGATATAAGTGAGACTTTCCATGAATGCCTCTTTACTGATTCTCCATGCACCGGATACAGACCAGAAATCGGCCCAACGTTGATTCTCGCCCAAACGAGAGCTTCCATCGCGACGGTAGTTGACAGACGCATAGTATTTATTATCATAATCATAATTGATACGGGACAGGAATGACAACATGCGGTCGTCACTATGGCCGGAACTTGCCGTTTTAGGATCGGAAGCATTACCCATTTCCGGCAATTTGTCAGTTGGGTAGTTCTGATTCACAGCATAGACCATCTGCGTATGGCGCATATCTATATCCCAGCCAACTAAAGCATCCAGATTATGTAAACCAAATGAGTGGTTATAATTCAACACCGTAGAAGAATAGAGATTTTGGAATTGATACGGAATCTTTATCATCATACCATTCTTGCCTGCATTTGATCCATTTTGGGAATTGCTGGGCCACCATGTTTCTGAGTTATTGAGGATAAAGTCATAGCTGACAGTCTCTTTCAATGTTAAACCTTCTATAAACTGGTACTGTGCCCATAGCGAATTAGCACTTCTGAATACATCAGAAGTATTTCTCTCCAATCCCATGTTTTCAAGTGGGTTCTTCATTCCCAATTGTTTGAAGGGGAAGTCATTATAGTAAGAGCCATCTTCATTGTAAATGGGAATATTAGGCATACATACCCAGTTTGTCAAGAAATAAGGATTGGCATATGAGCTACCTTCGTCTGCCATTCTTGAGTATTGCTTAGAGAATGTTACATTAGCTCCGAACTCTAATTTGTTGTCTGATGATTTATGGCTGACATTCAAGCGGCCGGTAAAACCTTCAATACCAGTATGAATAGCTTTACCTTGTTCATCTTTGTAAGCTAAAGACGCATAAAATTTATTCTTCTCATTTCCACCTTGTGCTGAGAATTCGTAGTTCTGGCTAAATCCATGATCTCTGAAGAGAACATCTTCCCAGTTGGAGTATTTGTCGCGGAGCGGAGCATAGTTATCAGCAAGCTGCTGAGCGTAAGCTTTTGCATTGGCGTCATCATAACCGCCATAAATAACAGCTTCATTATATCCTGCTTCATAAACCAGCTCGTTTGCTTGCTCACCGGTTACTTTCGGATGGTTTTTTACTGCCCAGTCGGAAATACCAAAACTTGCTTTAAAGTTCACACTGGTTTTACCTTCCTTGCCTCTTTTGGTTGTAACCAGAATAACGCCATTGGCTGCACGAGAGCCGTACAAAGAAGCTGCTGCCGCATCTTTTAATACAGTAATAGATTCAATATCAGCGGGATTTAGTGAAGCCATAACATTATAGGCTTTACTATCACCGCTTACCCCGGATACGGCAATATCTCCTGATATAACAGGAACACCATCAATCACATAAAGCGGATTGTTAGAAGCGTTCATAGAACCAGTACCACGAACACGGATACTTAAACCTGCTCCGGGCTGGCCACTGCTTTGGTTCACTGTCACACCGGGAGCACTACCTTGTAATGCTTGCTCAAATGTGGTGACCGGAATGTCCTTCAGTGCTTTTTCGGCATTTACATTACTTGCGGCTCCTGTGAACGAAGATTTTTTAGCTGTACCATAAGCAACTACCATTACTTCCTCCAACATTTCAGAATCCGGTCCCATAATTATTTTCACATTAGGTTTGATTGCAACCTCCTGTGTTTTCATACCAATATACGAAATTTGCAATGTTTTCGCAGAACTATGCGCAATCTAAAAAGCTTATAATCAAAGAAATAAAAATATACGTAGAACTCTTGCTAAAATGGTGAATATCAGCTAAAAACCTTATAATAAGATGTTTGATAAATAGCTACATACACATGTATCTACCATATATATCCTATATTGACCAATTAAAACACTGATAACTAGCATTGTATAATTTCGTGGCAAGTAACATTGTTGCACATAACAAATACTACGAGTTTTGCTAGATCAAGAATGTGTAGAATAATAAATATAACTATTGGATTCTCTTCAATGAACTATAGAGCTATATGGATGGGAGGATTTTGTTGTGTTTTTTACTTAAAGTCAAGCCTAGATATAAATATTGGTATAAGAAACTCGGTTTTTACCGACAATACAATGAAGGAAACGATAAATAGAACAATATCTGGCAACAATCAAGTAGGAAATGAGGGACTATTTTCCTTACTGCCCTCTCATGCCACCGTACGTAAAAAAAGAAGGCACCTTCACAGGCGCCCTCTTAAAACACTTTAATTAAAAACACTTTGGGTAACACACCCAAGTATGCTTTATAAAGTAGAAGACTCTACTTATTGAATGGGTCTAATATTTCCTCTTTATATAATTTGATTGTATTTTTAGAATTAGAATTATCTGTCATTGTTATTACAGTCGGATTTTCGTCACTATCGGCAGACAAAGTGAAAGTCTTTCCATTAAATGGATAAACCATATAGCTCCAACTATAATCATTCCATAAAGTAACACCAAAATTATTACCTCTGGAAGCAAATGTAAAGTTCACTTGATTGTCGCCCGCAGTTTTGTTATTGAAAAGCAAGAATCCTGCCGTACCACCACAACTCCAATAAAAAGCGGTAGTGGTTGCATCGTATGGTGTAAATAATGCATAATCCAAAGGAACCCCTAGTGCAGGCATCACCTGAGTTTTTATAGCATTCCACCTGGCGATAGCTTGAGGGTCTCCTAATCCGCTCATTGCAAAATACCAGTCATTGTTGAGCAAAAGATAATTAAGTGGGAAAGTTGGAGTAAAGAGAGCATTTACACCATTTGTTGGAGAAAAGGTTCCATACTTTTCATCAGGCTGATATTTCAATTCCTCAATTGACTTTCCATTCAGAACCAATGGCTCACGGAATTTAATATTTCCTTCAGTCGTTATAATGTATGGCGCTTCTACTGTAATATCATTATCACCGTCCGTATAAGTAATTGCAAGGTTTCTATATGAAACTGTAACATCCGCTTTAAAATCACCTTCTGTATATTTATAAGCTATGAATTGAGAAAACACTTCATCTGCACCCTGAACACCTTGTAAGAAATCTTTCCATGAAACTGTTTCAGTCAATGGAGTCATGATAATTTTGGTAAGATTCTTCTTTCCTTTTAGTATCACCTTATCTCTAGTGGCCTCCATGATAGTAAACTCAAAGTCTCCTTCCATACCTTTTCCATCACTGCCTATTCCTCCGGGATTATGTGGATCTGAAAAGAAGTGCATTATTTCATTGTGGGTATCGAAACTCAATACCGGACCGGCACTTTGCTTTAATACATACGTACTGGCAACCTTTGCTCCAGCATCATATATGTCACTTGCTACTTGTACTGTACCATCTTCTGCAAATGAAACTAATATATTATAACCTCCATAAGTCAGATTTGCAGAAGGATAGTACTCCATCAACCAACCATTCTTGGCACTTGTCAAGACCTCTTTATCAGCCTTCAGTGTCGCTTCAATACGATTGGCAGAAGAATCATCAAATAAATCCTTCTCTTCCGGCGTGCAGGATGAATAAAGAGCGACAGCCAGCGATATAAATAATAAGTTCAATATTTTTTTCATATTATTTTCTAATTAAGTGTTGTTAAATCAAGAGTAGCTACTTCTGCGGAGCGACGAGTAACGACTTTACGTAACTCATCAATATCTATTTGCCAGCTACCTTTTAAATACTCTCTTATAATTTCCAATTTATCAAGGATAGCCTGTTTGCCAGATTCATCCTCACCAACGACGCCGGCTGCCAATAACTTTTGCCAAGCAGTTTCCGTGCGAGTTATGTAAACAGAAAGAATTTCTGCAAAATCCTCATTTGCTTCCTTACTGGCATATCCTGATACAAAACCGGATTTAGGTGCATCAGAATCTTTCAGATTAATCCAGTCCGTAGCTCTATAATTACCGGCAGAAATCAAATTGAAGTCTGTATCATAGTTTTTCTTCTGCTGCAAAATGTGGGTAAACTCATGGTGCATTGTCTGGAAAAACCAATAATTCAAGTCTGTTGTACTGCCACTCTTATCAGGAAATGGGCTATTGATATCAATATACGGGTGCTCAATATCAATTACGTTCACATTATACAATGTCACCTTTATTCCTCCTTCGGCAGTACCCATCACAATACTGCCAGTGTTAGGATAGTACGCCGGAGAACCAAATAGTTGCATCACTCGTGGACAATACGTTTTCACGAATTCATCACCGGCTACTTCGTTATAAACATCAATCCAGACATATTTCATCATTTTGGCCAAAGCTATAGACTTATCGTAGTCTGCAGGAACCAGGTTAAACTCCATGTTCGATTCCTTATCATCATATCTATAATTAAAACTGATATTATAAGGTGTTACATAGTTCTTCATCAGCCAATTGTCGAATTCATTCATTTCCGGCTCTTCCGTATCAAAAATACTCTTTGAGTCAAGATCATCTTCACTACAAGCCCCTAAGCACAAAGTGAATGTAATCAATAAAAATAGTTTTATATATTTCATAATCATTTCAGTTTTAAAGGTTATTATCTTGGGTTGGCAGCCAAACCGGCATCAATAACATCCGAAGGTAGCTGAATGGCACGACGCGGATCATCTACTTTCAATATATCTGTAGCCAATCCATAACGGTTGTGCGCTACTTCTATACCATAGCGTTTAATGTCGCACCAGCGTTGTCCATCATGCATTGTCTCAATACGGCGCATGTGCAATACACATTGAATAAAATTCTCTTGTTCACCAGGTGCTACAGTAAATCCCTGAGGATGAAGTTCTTTTTTGATAGTACGATCACTACCTCCATCAGCCATAGATGGTACAGGGCAATATTTAATGTCATTCCAGAATTCATTTATGCTTTCACGAGTCAATGTTTGCAGAGTATGTGTCATACCATTATCATCAACATACGAAGAAAGGCAATTTGTAACTTGCCAACTATTTAAATCGGCAGCAGCTTCTTCATATTTCTCTAAAAATGTATAAGCCTCTGCACGGCAAAGCAATGTTTCATTTGTTGTAAATGGAACAAATACAATATGCGCATAACCTGTGCCGGATGTTTTGTCTGTATATTCCCAGAATTCATCCAATTTCGGGAAGCGTACAGTCTGATTCGAACCATAAAGTTTTCTACCCAGAATCAAGAAACTGCCGGAACCTGAAGACCCCCATGGACCTTCGGCCCAATAAGTCTCATAAGTGGTTATTTCCCGCCCATGATTGTAACGTGGGCCACTTCCGGAGCCGATTCGTCCAGCAGCGGAATATGCCGGAATAATTAAAAGGTTACAGTTTTCACTTGCCTGCACGTAGGCATTTGTCACATCACCTGCTCCAAGTGGAATATAATTGGACATTTGACGCAGTACCCTATCCGGATTGCTTCCTAATACTTGTGTTGCGTATTCAACTACCTTCTGATAGTTTGACTTATCCGGTTTTACATAGAACAAGTTAAAACGGGTTGCAAAAGCATAAGCAGCTTTTTTATTAAAATGATATTTAGGGACAGTGTAAACATCATCACTGATATATGGCAAAGCTGCTTCTATATCCGCATTGATTTTCTCGTAAAGTTGGGCCATGGTTCCTCTTTCATACTTCACAATTACTTGAGTTTCCGGCTTTTCAGAATAGGGGATTCCCATATCCTTATCTGCCGTTTCCGGGTTATAAGGTAAACAGAAGACATTTGCTAATACAAAGTGGGCATAAGCACGGCACATCAAAGCTTCCGCCTTTTGCGGAGCCAGACTGGCGGGATCACCCAAATCATATATTGCTTGTATAGCTTGATTGGCAGCTGCTATGGCTCTATAATGAGTTTGCCACATGTAACGTGGATCATCATTACCATCACTCGTAATATCTGACCACAAATAGATTTCCTCTTGATCCTTATAATTGACTGAGTACTGAGGCCCGTGATCCACTACATTGTCACTACTATATTCCATCATGAGGACAGGGGTCTTGTCTGGGTAAGCAGATACAAGTATAGATGTTACTTTTGCTTCCGTGTCAATCTCAGCACGGTTATCCGGCATCGTATTGAGGAAGTCATCGCAGGAACCCAGCAAGAATGCAGTTCCTATAAGCGCGCTAAATATATATATATGTTTCATGTTTTTTCTCTTTTTAATGGTTAAATTCCTAATCTCAAGGTTAGCGTAAACTGACGTGGTACGGGGACTGCTACACCACCTGTATTGAAGAATTCAGGGTCTTGTCCGTTCAACTTCTTATCAGCATAAATCAAGAATAAGTTGGTAGCTTGTAGCTTAAGTGATAAGTTGTTGAATTTTAATGGTGCAATCCAGGATTTTGGGAAATCATATGATAATGAGATTTCTTTCATGCGGATGAAGTCACCTTTAGCCACACGTGCAGTAGAGCGGTTATAAGCATTGTAAGCATAACTCAAATGGTTATATTCCTGGTTCAAACGACGGTCCGCAATAACAGGAATATTAGTAGTGTTCTCATCGCCCGACTGTGTCCAACGGTTCTTGAATTCTTTGGGCATGGCTGCTAGGTCAGAATACCAGTTTTTGAAAACCGGATCCAGACGGATTACATTACCGAATGAATAAGTCATAAATACATTCAGTCTAAAGCCTTTATAGCTGAAAGTATTTCCAAAACTACCAGTAATAGTCGGATCTGTAGGCCCTTCGTATACCAAATAATCTTTTACGCGCGATTGGAAGTTAAGATCTGTCACAGTCAGTTTGCCACTTTCATTAATAAAAGTAGGAAGGCCCTCTTCGTTCAACCCTTGGAAGTCAATAGAGAACAGAGAACGCACGGGATAACCTTTCATTGTAAAACCGGAACCAATCACCATATCCAGAATACGGGTGTTAGTTTCCAAATCCGTTACTTCATTTTTGGCTTGTGAGAAGATGAAGTCTGTATTCCATTTAAAATCCTTAGTTACAATATTGCGCGTAGACAATGTAAACTCTATACCATGCGATTTCATACTTGCTACATTGGCATACTTCATCACTTGCCCACCAATACCCATTGTGTTAATAGCACCAATCAAGTCATAATTATCACGTTTATACCAATCGGCTGCTAAATTGATGCGATTGTCCAAAAAGCCAATCTCAGCACCGATATTGAGTTCGTGTTTCTTTTCATAAGTAAGTTCGCTATTCTCAAGGTCGTCAATCTGTAAACCCGATTCTTTCACTGAAGTAAATGGGCGCCAAGGATTAAAACTACTAATCACTACCCGAGAGTTGGTTACGTTTGCCGGACCACGGTCTGCAGTCAGTGAATAGGATGCTTTTAAAGTCAGGTTCGATAATGTCGGGCGCAAATCCTCAAAGAATGCTTCTTCATGTACATTCCAGGCACCAGACACATTCCAAGTAGGCAACCAACGAGAAGAACGACTCTTGCCTAACTTATTGGAACCCTCATAGCGGATAGTACCATTAACAGTGTATCGTCCTTTATATGAATAAGTACCTGTTGCGAAGAATGCCACCTCACGTGAACGGCTTTCTTCTACAGTATAATAATTTGTGTTCTCTTCATTGCCCTGCTTAAAGTACTGATAGTCATAAGAAGGGAGCATCCCCATCTCATACTGCATGCCTACACCATTAAACCATGTTTTCGTGCGATCCATAGAATTCACTTCCATACCGCCGAAAAGGTTGATAATATGATCTTCTGCAAATACATCGTTATAATTCAATGTTCCACGGAAATCCCAACTATTCATTCCATATTTTGTTTCACGATAAAATCCACCTACCGGTAATACGCTGACGGGTAGAGAATTCACCTTGTCCGGATCGGTATACAGCCAAGGATTAGCATCACGCATGGTAGCATCATCCATTGCACGAAAAGCCCAAGCCTGGTTAGAATAATCTTTAACATAGTGTGATTGTGTCGTTGTAGAATATTTATAAGCGCCCAGAGCAGAAGCTTCTAAATTTTTGAGTATTTTCCATTTTAATTCTCCTTGAAACTTCATATCAACTACATTTAAGTCCATGTAGTTGTTTTCAAGTTCATGTAGAATGTTGAACGGAGCATAATTGCGGACGTAGGTTTCATTAGCGTCCAATGTGCGTGAAGTATTTAATGCATATGAGTATGGATTAATATCAAAATCGCGTGATACTTCTCCGGTTACATAATTAGGTGTTGAACCTAAAGTGCCGGGAGCTTTTTGTTTACGATACGAAGCATTTCCTATCAGGTTCAATGATAAATTGCTGTAGATATTATACAAGGCATTTACATTGGCTGTATAGCGTTGAACCGAGCTTTGTTTGGTCCATCCCGGGTCGTTCATGACACTAAGTGATGTGTAATAAGCGGCTTTTTCCGTACCGCTTGACATACTGATTGCATGGTTCTGTGAAACAGAGCTATTAAACAGGTAGTCAAACCAGTCTGTATTTCGGTATTCGGCTTGTTGCAAATAAGCATTGATTGCCTTAGTTGTATTGGGCAGACCAAATCCACCACTTGAAGTATAGTCATTAATCAGATGATACATTTTGCCATAAACTCCACTGTCGGATGCACGATAAACATTCGAGAAGTTTAAATAACCGGCATTTGCCATCTCCTTGAATACTCCCATCTGCTCTTGTGAATTCATGATATTAAAATTGGTATAGCTGGGTTTCATTCGCATCGTAAATTCGCCGGTATAACTAATTTTGTTGGAACCAGCTTTACCTTTCTTTGTTGTTACAACGATTACACCAGCCATTGCGCGTGCACCATAGATGGAAGTAGCCGATCCATCTTTCAAAATCTGGAAACTTTCAATATCATCTGCATTCAACCCTGAAATGGCTGAACTAATCAGCGTAACTGCATCACCGGATGACAAGTCATCAGCACTAACTTCGGTAACATCTTCCATAATAACCCCATCTACTACCCACAGAGGCTTAGAACTACCATAAATAGAAGTAGCTCCACGTACGCGGATTTTGGGAGCTGTACCAAATGTACCGGAGACATTCTGAACGGATACGCCAGCAGCACGTCCTTCCAGCGCACGGCTTATTTCAGGCAGACCATCTAATTTTACGTCGTCGGCAGATAATTTTGATGTAGCACCTGTAAAGAGACGTTTGTCCATACGCTGCATACCAGTAACCACAACTTCCTGAAGCATTTCACTGTCGATTTTCATCGTAACTTTTAAGCGCGGCTTGATATTTACTTCTTCTGTTTTCATACCAATGTACGAAATTTGCAATGTTTTCGCAGAACTATGGCATTGTTATAATATTGATAATCAATATTATAACAATGCGCAGTGAACTTAAATAAAAATGATAATAATTTATAATATTCTGATTAATAAGTGTCTATAAAATGGTAATATGTATTTATGTATACCACAATTGTACTGCATTATTTATCTAAATATCTTATTATTAGAAGATTGCTATTTTATTAGGGATGCAAATGAACTATAAAACAAGTACTATGCGTTTAGACTTATGGGAAAATGTAAATAATAGAAAAATATTCAATCAAGACTTCATAAAATAACCATATTGATATGTACATTCCGCATATAGTATATATTTTTCATTATACAACAATCCATATAACTAAATATAACGCTGATATAAGCATTTACTGATAACATAGATAAAAAGTGAGAAATAGAATGTTATTTCTGTCTTATTATTGCCTTGTATATACTCAATATAAATTTTTCTTTGTGACCATAATATAATAACTCTGAAGGGAAAAGTAAATAAGAGAAATAGAACAAAATTATTTGAGTTACATTATAACAGTTTGTAACATTAACACAAGGTTATGATGTACAAATGGGATAAATACGGCGAAACATTCAATCATAATTGAAACTTTTACTATATTTGCCAATAAATTAAATTGTGATTGAATATGAAAACTTATATATCGCGTCCTTTGTACACCAATAGAATAGAACCATTTATTGGCAAAGCTTTAATAAAAGTGATAACCGGTCAGCGTAGAATAGGCAAGAGTTACATTCTTTTGCAAATATCGGATATGATAAAAGAAAAGACACCGGAAGCGAATATTATTTTTGTAGACAAAGAATTAGTGGCCTTTTCAGGTATTAAGAATTATATGGACCTTTATCAATATGTTCTGAAAAAAGCGGAAGGACATAGTCATAATTATCTCTTTGTAGATGAGATACAAGAGATTGAAGAATTCCAGTTGTGTTTGCGGAGCTTATTGAATGAGGATATATGCGATATCTACTGTACGGGAAGTAATGCCAAGATACTTTCCGGTGAACTTGCCACTCATTTAGCCGGAAGATACATAGAATTTCCGGTTCATTCACTCAGTTACGAAGAATTTCTGAGATTTAATCAATTACAAGATTCGTCAGAGAGTTTAAGATTATATCTCATGTTTGGAGGAATGCCTTATATTCATAATTTGGTGATGGAAACAAATATTATATTCGAATATTTAAGGAATGTTTACTCTACTATCCTGTTGAAAGATGTGGTTGCTCGTGAATCAATCCGGAATGTGTCATTTCTAGAGAATTTGGTAGGCTATTTAGCCGATAATACCGGCTCTCTTTTTTCCGCTCAAAATATCAGTAAATATCTGAAGTCCCAGCAAGTAAATATACCTACGCAAACAATTCTGAACTACTTGAAAGCATTATGCAATAGTTTTTTTGTTTACAAGATACAACGGGCGGAAACTCAAGGAATGAAAATCTTTGAAATAGGAGAAAAATACTATTTTGAAGATTTGGGACTGCACAACGCTATACGACATTTTGATTTTCGGAGAGATATCAATAAACTGATAGAGAATATTGTATGCATAGATTTATTAAGGTATGGTTATGAGGTATATGTAGGAAAGAATGGGAACAAGGAAATTGATTTTATAGCCTCCAAAGGTAACCATAAGATTTATATCCAAGTGGCTTATATGCTTCTCGATGAAGTAATTATTCAGCGAGAGTTCGGTAACTTGCTGGAAATTCCAGACAATTATCCTAAATACGTAGTCACAATGGATGAAATGCAGAGCGGAGGGAATTATCAAGGAATCAAGCAGATTTCATTACGAGATTTCTTGTTGGCAGAAGATAAGGAAAAACTATAAATCACTTTTTAATATTCATTATATGCACTCAAACTCATATAAAAGTAAAAGGGGGTGCGTCTTCGCAGAGCATTCCCTCGCAAAGACACATCCCCTACAGTTAATAATATTCTGGAATAAATATTCTTACGGCAAAGTAATAATGACAACTCCGTCTGAAGTAGCTCCGTTAAATCCACCGGAAAGTTCTTCAATATAATAATAAGGAGCCAATTGGATAGTCTTTTCATCAACTACCTTATTGAATTCAGTAGGTACTCCTTTGAAATTAGAAGGATGGTAAGCAAGGACATCACCACCACCGACATAGTTCAAACCAATAGCAAATTTATTGTAAAGAACAGCACCATCCTCAATCCAAAAATCTAAATTAGATACTCTAGCTGTTGAAAGCGTAAAGTCTCCAACTAAATCAGCTGGCAACCCATTCGTATAGTATCCATCATAAGGTTCAATTACGCGATAACGGTCAAAACCTTCAGCCTTGAATACTTTTACTTTGTTTGTACCCCCGAAGAAGTAGTTATCCGTAAACGTTCCCTCTCCAAGCTCCTGCCAGTTATAATCTTTGCTTACTGTAAAAGAAGCTTGGGCAGTTCCGCTTATGGCAATATCTCCCTCCGGTACAGATAATGCTAATGTAACGGTTATCACCTGACTTATCTGCAAGGGAGTAACATCAACCGTTATAGTTGTCTTATTTTCGCCGGCAGCAAAATTAAAGCCGGTAACAGTACATCCCTCAAATGGCACTTTATTAAGTACAGCAGAAATAGTAATGTTTCCGCTATATGCCGAAGCCGTATTCGAACGAAGCAAATCTATTGTAAAAGTCGGCTCTGCCGGCGACACAACAACACCATCCAAATATTTGGAAATAAAGGTAACTCCCTGTCCCTCTCCTTCAGTATACAAAGGCCCTTCCTGGTCTGTACTGCAAGCAGAGAACAGCAATACTGTCAAAAGAGACAATAAGACTGAAATTCTATTGATATATTTCATAATGTTTTTTCCTCTAAAGTTTGTAAAATGAATCATTCTTTATAATCTCCCACCGGATTCTGGTCAGTTTTTACATCCATGTTCACATTACCGTCGAATTCACTCTGCGGAATAGTCAATACCCACATATAGCATTCCGGATCGTCTGTCGGACGATTACCCAGCAAGGCATCAGAAGGCCATCCCATAGCGGCTGTACGACGGAATCCTTGTTTCAGACGACGTAAGTCATAGATACGTCCAAACTCACCCCATAACTCAACACGACGCTGTATAATGATTTCTTCGAGTAGCGAACCTGTATAATCGCTACTTGTAGCTCCCAGACTTGTGCCGGTCTTCGTGCAGGTATATCCTTCTACACGTTTGTCCATGACAGCTTTCAAATCCTCAATGGCAGGTGCAGTTTCACCCAAACGGCATTCTGCTTCGGCAGCCGTCAGATACATTTCTTCTACACGCATCCAGATGTAATCTCCGGTCCAAGTTTGTCTGTCGGAGAACTTAAATTTCTCCTGCTGATAACCGCCGGACTTATTATTTTCATTTTCCGGATCCCACCATGCCTTACGGGCATCTGCCGGGTTAATCAAGCCATATAACTCTTTGCTAATCTGCTTACGGGCATCTGCTCCATACTTTCCGTCACCTCTCTCGTCGCAAGCATCCATATGAGTAAAGAAGCCGGCATACATGGTAGATTGGTCGGAAATAATTTCAGCTCCCCACATCACATTACCAGCGGAAGAATCATTCAACCCGGAAAAGCTTGAAACTGGCAATACAGAGCAACCACTAACCGCAATAGCATTTTTCGCTGCACTTTTGGCAGTAGTCCAGTCTTCCATAACCAACGCTATACGTGCCTTGAGTCCCAAAGCAACAGCATGGTTAATGTGACTGACATGTTTCCGCTTTATTCCGTTCAGCATATCGACAGCTTTATTGATGTCCGAAGTAATCTGATCGTAAACCTCTTGCACAGTCGCACGTGCCTTGCCCACAGTACCTGCAACGGTTGGCTCAGTATAGATAGGGCAACACAGATCCGACTCATGTCCTTTATAAGTGCGGGCAAAACTTTGTGCCAGCATGAAGTAAGAATAAGCACGTATGGCATAAGCTTGTCCTATCACATAGTTAATCTCCTCTGTTGTGCCCTCCATTGTTTCTTCAGCAGCAATAATGTAGTTTGCATTAGAGACCCATGTGTAATAACCATTCCATAAATCGTAAGAACGCCATGCTCCGCTGGAATAGAAAGATTTTACGTTATAAAGGCAATCATACCAGAACCAGCCACTACCTATAGCACTCATTACCATGTCCTCGCCCATAACATCAGCCATCAAATTATAAGAACTGATACCAAAGCTTTGGTGAGTGTTGCCTGTAGGAGACCAGGAAGCGTACATAGAACGATAGATACCATTCAGAGGAACCAACGCCGCATTAGCGTTTGCCAGCAAACCATCTCCGGACATAGAGTCGGTAGGAGCAGTTTGAAGTGCATCGTCCAAGCAGGACGACAAACTTGCACAACCCACAAAACCAGCAAAAATATATTTGAATATCTTTTTCATACTTGTTTTTATCTTAAGTAAATATTAGAAATTAATTTCGACACCTAATGACCAGGTCTTATTAGGCGAATAAGAGTAGCTTGTCTCACCGCTAAAGTTGTACTGCGGGTTCATGCCTTGTAAGTGAGTGAATAATGCCAAGTTATCTATAGAACCGAAAACACGTACAGAGCCCAATTTAGCCTTTTGCATCCACGCCTTTGGCAATGTGTATCCCAATGTAATATTCTTAATAGCAAAGTAAGACGCATCTACTAAGAAACGATCATTCGTTGTGCTTTTTCCTGCAATCTCAATACGGGGAACATCAGTGACATCACCCGGCTTCTGCCAACGGCGCAACGCATGTTCATTCCATGCATTATTGTAGTACATATTATTCATAGAAGCACTGTACAAGCCATCATACACCTTGCCTCCAATAGAATAGGTAGTCAAAATAGACAGGTCAACACCTCTCCAGGAAAGGTCGGTCCCAATACTACCATAAAGATCTGGAATACGGCTTCCCAAATAGTACTTGCTTTTGGCTGCTTTTTCATAATCACTGCTGATACGTTCGTTAATTATGTTGCCTTCATCATCAGTGTCATATACCCAATACAATTGGGCACCGGTTGCGGGGTCAACACCTGCAGCTTTTGCCATATAGAATGTATTGATAGGCAAGCCTTCCTTGATACTATAAATACCATCGATTATTTCCGGAGTTTCTCCAGTCAGCTTTAACACCTTATTCTTTACTGTAGAGCCCATCCAAGTGACATTCCAAGTAAAGTTATTGGTCTTGACAGGAGTACCTTTGATTTCAAATTCAAAACCACTGTTACGCATGTCACCAACATTAGCATTATAACCACTGAAACCTGTGGAAGTAGCCATAGGATAATTCAACAGCATGTCGGTAGTCTTCTTATTATAGTACTCAGCATTAATACTCAAGCGGTTGTCAAAGAAAGATGCTTCAACGCCAATATTGAAATTGCCGCTTTTTTCCCAGCTTACATCCTTATTCTCCAATGTAGATACCAAGCCACCAATCTGGTTAGAATTTGCCCAACCCAGATCATAGAGACTCTGCCACAAATAATAGTCGCTGGTGTATACTCCACCTGAAATCTTCAAAATGTCATCATTACCTTGCTGTCCGTAGCTAACTTTAAAAGAAAGATTGTTTATCCAACTGATATCTTCCATAAATGCCTCTTTGGAAATACGCCAGTTTCCACCGACTGACCAGAATGTACCCCAGCGGTTATCTTTATAGAAACGAGAAGAACCATCCGTACGGAGAGAAGCTGAAAAATAATACTTCTCATCATAATTGTAGTTGAAACGTCCTAACCATGATTCGATGCGATACTTATCTGTATAAGAGTCTGCATCGCTAAGGGTTGTACCTGGACGCAATTCCAAAATACCATCCACCAAATTAGTCTTTGCAGCTTTCAGATATTCATATTGATAAGCATAAAATTCATGACCAGCCATCACATCGAAATTATGAAGACCGAAGGAGCGGTTCCACATCAGCAGTTGATTAAATGTATAACTTTGCATACGAGTGCTGTACTTAGACAACAAACCACCGGCAGCAGCCTGATTACCATGATACATATTCATATAATTCATTTGTGATGCCTGACGATAGTCCATACCAAAGTTTATAGCTAATTTCAAGCCTTTTAATACTCCGAAATCATCCTTGTCAGAGCCAAATGTCAATCCGGTACGCAAACCGGCAACATCATTCTTTACGCTTGACTTATCATCCAGCAAACCTCCCAACGGGTTATAATCAGAATAGCTACCCGGACGACCACTTTCGCCATAATCTAATTGGGGACGGCCATCCTCTCCCAAAGCATTATTACCTTGTGCATCCTTTATATATACCGGGAAAAGCGGAGATACAAACTGTGCGGAATACCACACATTAGATTGAGAACTACCGGTATATTGACTGTAGTTTGATACAGAATGCGTCAATGACGTATTCAGATTTGCGCTGAACCAGTCTGTCACTTCAGAGTTTATATTAGCACGTGCACTGTAACGTTGAAATCCGGTAGTTACCAAAATACCATCTTCGTTCAGGTATCCCAAAGAGAACATATATTTAGTTTTCTCAGTACCACCAGTCAATGACAGTTGATGTTCGTGACGGAAAGCGTTATCTTTTTGAAGTGCGTCCATCCATCTTTCATTCCATGCAGAAGTTGCATCGGCACGCACTGTGCCGGTTGTCGGGTCAATGATATTCCCCCAAGTATAGTTCTTAAACGGATTATATTGTTCACCGCCCAACGTACCACTCAAGCTATTACGAGCAGCAGCTTCTGCATCGGCCCAAGCATATCCGTTGGTAAATGCAAAGCCGTTGCGCAAACCTTCGTAAGTCAACTGTACATAATCTTTCTGACCAACCATGTTATACTCCTTAAGTGCACGCGAAGACCAACCGGCAGTAGAACGCCAAGTAACCTGAGTTTTGCCCTCTTTGCCTTTTTTAGTAGTAATCATCACGACGCCATTAGCACCACGAGCACCATAAAGAGCACCGGCAGAAGCATCTTTTAGAACTGTCATCGACTCTATATCAGATGGATTGATAGAAGACAGTGTACCATCATAAGGAATGCCATCCACTACATACAGCGGACTCTGTGATGCATTAATAGAGCCATAACCACGAATTACAACCGAAGCTGATTCACCTGGTTGACCGGTGCCTGAAGTAGTCAAAAGACCAGTAGCTTGTCCTTCAAGTCCTTTTGACACATTTGTGATAGGACGAGACTGCAACTTTTTGTTGTCGATTGTAGAAGCCGATCCTGTAAATGAAGATTTCTTTGCCGTACCATAAGCAACTACCATAACTTCATCAAGCATTTCAGCATCTGATTTCATGAAAATCTTCACATTAGATTTGATTGCCACCTCTTGCGTTTGCATACCAATGTAAGAAATTTGCAATGTTTTCGCAGAACTATGCTCTTGCTATTTAATTGTAAATAAACACATTAACATTACATAAAGAACTCTGTTTCTAATAATGACAATGTTACAATATACTGATTTATAGCGATGTATTAAGTAGTAATATGCATTTATATCTACCTCAATATTCCTTGATTTTAAACTTAAAATTCTAATTATAAGAGTATTGTTATGGCATAAAAGGTGCCGATGAACTACGTAGCTGATACTATGCGTTTTGGGTTTGTCGAGGATGTGTAAAATAACGAATACTCTAATTCATGTATTGCCAATAACCTATATGCTCACATGGAAATACGCCCCAAAGTCTTGATTTTTCCATAGGAAATTCTTTCTTCTATATGTAGAGATGATTCCCATAGGCGTTTCTTATTCCATCGCTTGCCTATCGGGATGTACTTTATTAGGCATTTTTTATTCGTTGCACTATAGTGTACTTTGCGTTCCACTATAGTTATCCGCAAGGGACACTATAGTTACCCTTACGTTTCACTATAGTGGAACGAAGAAAACGTAGGCAATGAAGAAAATCTAATTGGGCAATGAAAGTAGTTCAAACAGTATCATCCGGGGAAAGAAACGACAAAAAGAACATTTTCTTCTACTTTTTCATTAAGTTCGTAATTTTGAATCCTATATATTCAAAAAGAACAAAATGAAAAAACAGAAAATAAGAAGAATAGAACAAAAACAGCAAGAAGAATTTAGTATGTAAATCCGCCAAGAAAGGTGTAACCCATTTATTCTATATCCCTAAAGTTACATGATAAATGGCTACACCTTACTTTAGTAGGGTTTATTTTCCTTTTTTACGATGAGCCAACGAGTGGTTTTTTTCCAAATCACTTATTATTGTCATATCCATTACATTGGTGTATATTTGCGTGGTTTTCACACTCTTATGCCCTAATAATTTCTGTACGGTCGTAATATTTACTCCATTATAAATCAACAACGTTGCATTAGTATGTCGCGCAGTATGGAATGACACCCTTTTAGGTAACCCAGCTAATCGGGCAATTATAATCAGTTCTTTGTTCACATTCGAATTGTCTCTCAAATGAAAGAAGTCTTGTAGATTTGCCTGATATTTATTCAGAATTTGAATCCCTTTTCCACAGAATAATAAATAGATTGGAAGCCGAACTTCCGTGCCTGTTTTGATGGATTTATATATCAACCAAGTCTCCTGATGCATCTCTACAATGTTTTCAGGCTTCATATTGACAAAGTCGGAATACCTCATACCGGCATAACAACAGAACAAAAAAGCATCCAGTGTTTTCTGGTATTTTGTATGTCGTCCTGTCAATTGCAGAGTCTCCAGCTTTTCTAATTCTTCTGGAGATAAATGGGTATGCCTGTTTTCTACAGTCTTTATTTTATATTTCCTGAAAGCATACTTCTGTATATCCATATATTCCTTATTAATAGCTACATTGATATGTCGCTTCAAATGCTTCATATGCTTAGCTATCGTGTTGACATGATACCCTTTAGACTGGAGGTAGTACTCAAAGGAGGATATGAATTCAAAAGTCATTTCAGAGAAAGTCACGCCCTTTTTGAAGTCTTGCAGTAATGAAACGGTGGATAGATGGTTTCGTTTCGTGCTCTCTTTCAGGCCAGAAGTCATTATTTCCTGTCTGAAGAAGGGTATAAACAACGATTTATCCTCTTGCTCTTGCTTCTCAGTAAGCACATCCTTCAATACATCCAGAGTTATTGGCTTCCCCTGCTGCCAAAGCTCAAGCTCACGCTTTTCTATCATTGCCATAAATTCGTAAATCAATCGATTTAAGGCATCTGCGTTGGGATGGTTTTTTACTAGTAGTTTTTTCGCATCCCATTGATCGGGCCTCAGGTAGACTTTGGTCGAAAAATACTTCTTCTTCCTGTTTAAATAGGCCTCAACTTGTACTAGAGCCATTCCCCTTTTATTAAGGCTCTTTTTGCGGTTGTACACTAAACTGTAAATAATCTTGTTCATTTTTAGTCGTTTTAGTTAATACTATGAACAAATAAGACGATATAATGTGCTACATAAGAATTAAATAAGACTTAATATCTGTAAAAGTTCGATTTACAAAGCAATTTTGGTTTTGTATTTCCTTTATAAAAAAGGTAAATCTACGTAAAATGGCTTTCAATTTAATCTCATTATGTTGCCTTTTTAACTCTTTTTGTTTAAAAGTAGCCATTGGTATTAAGGAATGTGACTCCAGAGGGTGCTTCAGAGTGATAGCATTTGTATGGTCATTTAGTTTTTTTTAGTATGAAAAACCTGCTGTTAAGCATAAAAAAAGCTTTTTGGTTAACAAATTGATAGATTTACAAGGTTTTTTCAACAAAATAGTTGTTCGTTTCAGTTTTATTAATATATTTGCATTTTGTTAGAGTAAAGAAACAATTAATGTAAAGTTAAACTTTAAGAGAGAATTTATGAAAAGAAAATTAATGCTGTTATTGGCCTGTCTTTTTGTTGGAATAGGCCTAGTAACTGCCCAAACCCAGACAGTCACGGGTGTTGTGATTTCTGAAGAAGATGGGCAGCCAGTTATTGGAGCCTCTGTATTGGTAAAAGGTACTCAATTAGGTACTATTACTGGTGTAGATGGTGATTTTACTTTATCGAACGTACCAAGTTCTGCGAAGACTTTGCTGATTTCGTACATTGGTATGCAGACACAAGAAGTGGCTATTAAACCTACTGTAAAGGTTATTATGAAGTCTGATACTGAGATGCTTGATGAAGTAATGGTGGTTGCTTATGGTACCGCAAAGAAGTCCGCTTTTACAGGTTCTGCTTCAACCATCAAAGCAGATAAGTTAGCAGAGCGTCAGGTCTCTAATATAACTAATGCACTCTCAGGGCAGGTGGCTGGTGTACAAACAACCAGTGGAAATGGCCAACCAGGTACAGGATCTACTGTGCGTATCCGTGGTATCGGTTCGATTTCTGCCAGTAATAATCCATTGTATGTAGTAGACGGTGTACCTTATGATGGAGATATTTCTGCTATTAATTCTCAGGATATTGAAAGTATGACAGTTTTGAAAGATGCAGCTTCTAATGCTTTGTATGGTGCACGTGGTGCGAACGGTGTTATTTTGGTAACCACTAAAAAAGGTTCTTCAGGAAAAGCTGTTGTTAACGTTGATGCAAAATGGGGTACAAATAGACGTGGTGTTCCCAGTTATGACGTTATGACTAGTGCTAATCAATATGTTGAGACCTATTATAAAGCAATGCTTAATGGCTGGGCAGGTGGTGACCCTAATAAAATTGTTGATTATGCAGGAGATGGTTCCGTGATGATTTCTGGTAATAATCTGGTTAATGCTTTGATTTTTGGCAGTGACTATCTGGGATATCCTATATATACAACACCGAATGGAGAAAATGTAATTGGCATGGATGGTAAAATTAACCCAAGTGCTAAAATTGGTTCTGTTTATGGTGATTATTATGTAACACCGGATGATTGGGAAAAAGAATTGTTCGATAATAGTAATCTACGTCAGGAATACAATGTCAGTATTAGTGGTTCAAGTGATAAGATGACTTACTATATGTCAGCGGGTTATTTGGATGACAGTGGTATTATTCCGGGCTCTGGCTATTCTCGTCTCTCTACTCGTTTGAAAGCAGATTATAAGGTACAAGAATGGTTGAAAGTAGGTGCTAATTTCTCATATGCCAATGTAAAGAGCCGTTATCCTGATGAACAAACGAAGACAGGAAGTAGTATGAACTTGTTTTATATTACTAATAATATAGCTCCCATTTATCCTCTATATATTCGTAATGCAGACGGTAGCATTAAACAAGATAGTCGTGGTTATACAATGTACGACTATGGTAATGGTATGTATAACAGGCAGGTGAATGGAAAGACTGAGGCTTTGAATCGTCCATTCTTGTCCAATTCCAACCCTGCTTCTTCACTACAGTTGGATAAACGTGAATTCTTAATGGATATTCTTAGTGCGAAAGGATTCGTTGAAATTGAGTTTATGCCAGGTTTGAAAGCTACTGGAAACTGGGGTATGGATTTGGATAATACTCGTTATTCAGAGTTGGTTAACCCGTATTATGGCCAGTATGCTTCAGAAAGTGTTGGCGGTCTTGTTTCTATGGAGCACTCTCGTACTTTCAGTGTAAACCAACAGTATTTGCTTACCTATAAGAATAATTTCGGGATACACAATATAGATTTGTTAGCAGGATTTGAATCTTATAATTATAAATCTCAGTATTTGTCCGGTAGTAAGCAGAAATTGTATAATCCTACAATTATAGAAATAAATAATGCAATCAAGACTCCAGCTGTTTATTCTGCAACTACTAATTATGCGACTCAGGGTTTCTTAGCACGTGCCCAATATGATTATGATAGTAAGTATTTTGCAAGTGCTTCTTATCGTCGTGATGCTTCTTCTCGCTTTCATCCTGACCACCGTTGGGGAAATTTCTGGTCTGTAGGTGCCAGCTGGTTGCTGAACAAGGAGGCTTTCATGAGTGATTTAACATGGATTGACATGTTGAAGTTTAAGGCTAGTTATGGTGTACAAGGCAATGATAATATTGGTAATTATTATGCTTATCAGGATCAGTACTCTGTATCTAATAGTAATGATGATTTCTCTGTTTCTCTTGCATATAAAGGTAATAAGAATATCACTTGGGAAACGTCTCATAGCTTCAATACTGGTTTTGATTTCGAATTCTTTGACCAACGTTTGAACGGTACGATCGAATATTTTAGCCGTAAGACTACGGATATGTTGTATAACAAACCTGTTAATCCGTCAGTAGGCTATTCTGCAATTCCAATGAATGTAGGTTCTATGATTAATCGTGGTGTTGAACTTGACTTGAATGGTGATATTATCCGTACTAATGATATTACGTGGAGTGTAAACTTCAACTTGACTCATTTTAAGAATAAAATCCAGAAACTGCATCCTGATTTGAATGGCGAATTGATTGATGGTAGCCGTATTTATCAGGAGGGGGAGTCTATGTATCAATTCTATTTGCGTAAATATGCAGGTGTAGATGAGGAAACGGGAGTTGCTCTTTACTATAAAGATATAACAGATGCGAACGGTAATGTTACTGGTCAGGAAAAGACTCAGAATTGGTCAGATGCAACTCGCCATGCAACAGGTGATATTCTTCCGAAAGTATATGGTGGATTTGGTACTCGTTTGAATGTTTATGGATTTGATTTTGCTATTTCATTGGCTTATCAATTAGGTGGTCGCGTGTATGATAATGGATATGTATCCTTGATGCATGCAGGTGATGATCCTGGACAGAACTGGCATAAAGATATTCTGAATGCATGGACTCCGGAAAATAGGACAAGTAATATTCCGCAGATCAACGTATTTGCGCAGTATGCCAATTCTTTGTCAGACCGTTTCCTGACAAGCTCGGATTATCTAAGTATTAATAATATTACGGTAGGGTATACATTACCTAAAAACTGGACCCGCAAAATGTTAATCAGTTCTATGCGTATATATATGGCTGCTGACAATGTTGCTTTGTTCAGTGCACGAAAAGGATTGGATCCTCGTCAGAGCTATACGGCATCAAGTGCTGATGTGTATTCTCCGATACGAACTATTTCTGGTGGTATAACCCTTTCTTTCTAACCCCTTTAAAAAGCAAGAAAATATGAAAATAAATAAGAGTATATTGTTACTTTCATCTGTTTTTGTAATGGCTGCGTGTGATCTGGATAAGTATCCTGAAGGCTCGACCATGACGCAAGACCAAAAAGATGAAGTTATCTCCATGATTCCGGAACGTATTGAGTCTGAGTTGAATGGTTTAAAAAGTGGATTGAATGTTTTAGGAACATTGGGTAATCCTAACTCTACCGGTTATCATTTTGACTATGGTTTCCCGGCTATATGTATGATTTACGATCAGGCAGGACAGGATATGACTTGCAAGAATGATGCTATTGGTTACAATAAATATATATCCCAGCAGAAGTTCAGAGACCGTATAACTACTTCTGTTTTTAATGAGTTTATCTGGAAGAATTACTATAACCATCTGAAAACAGCAAATGACTGTATTGCAACATTGTCGGCTGCTTTCCCTGAAGATAAACGTACTGCTAAAGTAAAGAATTACTTTGGGCAGGCATTAGCTTCACGTGCATTCGATTATTTACAACTGATCCAGACTTATCAGTTTACTTATATTGGTCATGAATCAGCAAAAGGTGTACCTTTGGTTCTGGATACAATGACAGATGATGAGAAATTAAACAATCCTCGTGCAACAGTAGAGCAAGTTTATACTCAAATTATGTCTGATTTGAATACTGCAATTTCTTATTTGGCAGAAAATCCTGTTACCCGTAAGGATAAAGCACAGATAACGGCAGAAGTTGCTTATGGACTTCGTGCGCGTACTAATTTATTAATGGGTAATTGGGCTGCTGCTGCTTCAGATGCTGCTAAAGCATGTGCAGGTGCTCGTCCTTACTCTATAGAAGAAGTTAGTGTCCCTAGATTTTATGATGCCAGTGATGCCTCTTGGATTTGGGGGATTGTGATTACTTCAGAAGATGGAGTCGTGAAAACTGGTATTGTAAATTGGGCTTCTCATCTTTGTTCACTTACAGGTATGGGATATACTACTGCAGCCAGTGCTACAGATGTGTCATTCAGGGCTATTAATAACAAATTATGGGCAGAAATATCAGCGTCTGATGTTCGTAAGGCATGGTGGGTGGATGATCAGCTTCATTCGGATGCTTTGGTTAATGCGTATGGAGCTCAGAATGCTTACGGATGGGCAAATGGACTTTTTGGTTCAACAATATTCTCTCCATATGTAAATGTTAAGTTTGGTCCTGAAGGAGGGCAGATAGCTAATTCTGACAATGCACAGGACTGGCCTTTAATGCGTGTTGAGGAGATGTTATTGATTGAGGCTGAAGCTACTGGTAGAGATAATCTAGCTGCCGGTAAACAGAAGTTGGAGGCTTTTGTAAAGGGGTATCGTGATGCTACGTATACTTGCAATGCAACTAATTTAGACGAATTTATAGATGAGATATGGTTCCAACGTCGTATTGAATTATGGGGCGAAGGGTTCTCATTATTTGATGTTCTGCGTTTGAAGAAACCAATTAAGCGTATTGGCACTAATTTCCCAGCAGGTAGTACATTTGCAGATATTGCTGCTGAATCCCCACTTCTGATCTATACAATTCCTGAATGTGAAACTGCAGTAAATAAAGCTATTACTCCTGCAGATAATAATGAAGCAGCGATTCCGCCGACACCTGTTCAGAATTAATGATTAAGTAAGTAGCATTAATATAAAAACTACTTATTGAGTATTAGAAATATGCACCCCAAATGCCAATATCGCCTTTGGGGTGCTTTTTGTAAGGGCAAAATAAAACTTGCAGTTCAAAGCTATAATTGGGAACATCATTTACCCAGAAATATACTCTCTGATGCAATTGGAGAACTCACTATTCATAAAAGTTCCAAGGATTATCCTTCTCACATACGAAAGGTTTGCTTTTGGGATGAAAAGCAAAAACGTAAGTTTACGTTCCTTACCAATGCTATGGATTTATCTCCGCTACAAATTACAGAACTTTATAAAAACAGGGGGCAAATTGAGCTTTTCTTTAAACGGCTTAAACAACATCTGAAAATAAAGAAGTTCTGGAGCAATACAGAGATGCCGTAAGAATACAAATATACTCTACAATCATTGCCTATTGCCTTGTAGCAATTATTCAGCATGACATAAAACTTGATGAGATTCTTCAAATCCTGAGCATATTAAGAAGTAAATTCTGATATTATTCGCCCACGAACATGGCGCAACAACTCGTAACCCGTAGCTTGTCACTCATTCCCGTCTTTTCCCGAATAAGCAAAACGGTACAGCTCATAGCTTTTCTAAAAAGATTCTCACTACTATGAGAGTTTATTCTCACCGGCATGAGAATTTTTTCTCATCGTAGTGAGAATAATCTTTGTTAAGCCATAAAAAAATACTCTTTTCGCTTCCCTTACGCTCCCTGTCAATGGCCGACTTGTTTCACTTCTACTCCGATATGAATTAATTCCGCCAACAGGTTTCTATTATATTAATCCTTCCCTCAGTATATCCACCAATATCGGCTTCACTCCACTCACGAAACATTCCACCGCAATCACCATCAGTATAAGTCCCATAAGGCGCATCATCACATTATTCCCCGTTTCCCCCAGCACTTTTACCAGACGTGTGGAAGCACGCAATATAAAATAGGTGATCAGATAGATCAAGGCGATAGCACCAATCAAAACTCCCTTCATTTCAATACTATTGGCATCCTGCATCAACACAATAGCATTAGCTATAGCCCCGGGGCCACACAGCATAGGAATACCTAACGGAGTTATGGAAATATCGTCAGCATAAGTCTTGATTTCCTCGTCTTTTAACTTCATGGGAGTATAACGAGCCTGCAACATGTCAAAACCTATTTTAAAGATGATGACTCCGCCCGCAATACGAAAACCATTGGTAGAGATTCCAAAGAACTTAAAGAGGAACTGACCAGCAAAAGTAAAGACCATTATCGTAAGAAAGGCTACCAGAGTGGCACGCGATACGATAAACCGACGCTCTTTGTCTGTCATTCCATGCGTCATAGTAAGGAAGACGGGCATGGTTCCCAAAGGATTTGTCAACGTGAAGAAAGATGTCAGACAAAGCAAGGCAAAAGGAAGAATAGATTCCATAGTTGCAATTTTATTCGTTTTTTATCGAATGCAAAATTACAACTAATCCCTCAATGTCACAACAATTGAAGTAACTCTTTCAAGTCTGTAATCTGGTAAGTTGGTTTAAATGGAAACTCCGAACGATCCGTAACATTGTAATATACTTGGTGCATCCCTACCCCTCTAGCACCGGTAATATCATTATCCCAACTATCACCAATCATCAACGAATCGCGCAATTCGGATTGGGTAGCCGACATGGCAAAATGAAAGATCTCCGGCCAAGGCTTCAGTACACCAATATCGTCAGAGAGAACCACCTTCTTGAAATAACGGTCGATCCCTGCAGAGCGCATCTTATGACACTGTAATTCCTGAAAACCATTGGAAAGGATATAAAGATTATACTTGGGCGCGAGATACTCTAACACTTCCCGGGCATGAGGCATCAATCTACTTTTAGTGGGAATCACTGCAAAGAAATCTTCGGAGAAAGCCTTTGCCAAAGCTGCATCCCCCTCTCCCACCGCCTCCAGCGGATAAAGAAAACGCTGACAGTTCAACTCATCCTTTGTCACTTTTCCATCCGCATATTCTGCCCACAATTGCACGTTACGCCGCTCATAGAGTTCATAAAAGTGCTGGAAGGACCGGAAGTAGCGGTCATACTCATATTTGCGATACATTTCTTCAAAGGTATCGCGGGCATTATAAGAAAAAGCCCAAAGAGTATCATCGAGATCGAAAAATAGATTCTTGTATTGCATAAAAAAGAAATGGCAGGGCTAATGACCCTGCCATCTTATTACATAATCAAATTATTTCACTTGAATAACCAGATATTTAGATACGCTCCAGAAATCTTTCGGATTCGTAATCTTCAGTACGAGCTGACCTTTGTCATCTTTTTCCAAAGCATAAGAGCCTGCCGGATGAGTTGTCAGAACATCAGCATCCTTAGAATACAACTTAATTTCTTTCGTTGTACGGATGTCAACCTGAGTAAAGTAATCTTTATTCACATCACCATCCTTCAAAACTTTACCTTTCTTGAAGAGACCGGTATCAGTCAGGATTTTTTGGTCTTTCAATTCCTTCTTAGTTCCGAATACGAACCAAGCGGTATTTATTGCCTTATCTTGCTCAGCTACGGTTTTAGCTTTTGCTTCATTTTCGGCAGTAAGCATTTCTTTGTCAGTTGACAGGCCAGTCACAGCTGCATCCAGTTCCTGAATACGAATATTCTTGGAGGCAAGTTCAGCTTGCAATTCCTCAATACGCTGGGTTTTGGCTACTAATTCCTGAGTCAGAGATTCTACAGCTTTCTTCAACTGGGTAGAGTTATTCTTGCTACTTTTCAGCATAGCTTCCAATTTAGCGATCTGCTCTTTGTTTTCCTGCATTTGTTTCTGGATAAATTCAATATCAGTGGCAATCTGCTGCTTAGCTGATAAAGAACCTTCTGAAACCGCACCACGCTGCAAGTCTACGCGGCTTTCGGCGGCATTGATTTGGCGGAAGCCTTCAGAGATATCATTGAAAGTACCCATCATTTCATCCAGTTCAGCATTACGCTGGGTAAGTTCCATCAAAAGAGAATCATTTTCAGCTTTCAGTTGGTCTTTACTTCCACCTGACAAGCCGTCGCACGATGCCATAACGGCCGCACATACAATTAAAACTGCTAACTTTTTCATACGCTTTTGTTTTACGTTGGTTAATGAAGTTATTTAATCGTCTATTCCTGCTACTACTATTACTATTTCTCCACGCGGATCATTGGCTGTGAAATGCTCAATCAATTCAGTCAGACTGCCACGCACCGTTTCTTCGTGCATCTTCGAGATCTCCCGGGATACAGATGCCTGACGTTCCGCACCGAAATGCTCTGCAAACTGAGTCAACGCTTTCACCAGACGGTGGGGAGACTCATAAAACACCATGGTCCGGCGTTCCTCTGCCAATATCTTCAGACGTGTCATACGTCCTTTCTTCTGCGGAAGAAAACCTTCGAAACAGAATTTTTCATTTGGCAAGCCCGAAGCAACCAAAGCCGGCACAAGAGCTGTAGCCCCCGGCAAACATTGTACTTCAATACCGTTGCGAACACACTCACGCACTACCAAAAAGCCCGGATCAGAGATTCCCGGTGTGCCTGCGTCCGATATTAACGCAACAGTTTCACCTGCCTTTATTCTATTAACAACACTTTCCACCATTTTATGTTCATTAAACTTATGATGGGATTGCATTGCGTTCTTTATTTCAAAATACTTCAGTAAGATTCCGGAAGTGCGCGTATCTTCGGCAAGAATCAAATCCGCCTCTTTCAAAATACGAATAGCCCGGAATGTCATATCTTCCAAATTTCCTACCGGAGTAGGCACTACATAAAGTTTTCCCATATCCGTAACTGCTTTAACTAAAGTATTTCTTAAGAAGTTCTATAAAATCAACCACCGTTTCATTCTCTTCATCAGGATTAACGGTAGAAGAAAAGAGTTCCAACGCCTTTTCCAATGAAGGAGCAGCACCCAACTGACGTATCACTTCATTCATACGGGCGGTATCACCACCAAAAATCTCGCGGGCAAAGCGAAATGAGTCATTCAGGCTGATAGCATGCCGCAAATCAGTAGCTGGTTTTATCCGTTCTGCTAAAATAGGCGATGCAGAAGATAGTATCGCGGACGGTTCAGACTCGGATTTAGGCTTAGACTCAGGCTTGGGAGATACGATCTCTACCGGTTTGGTGATTTCAACAACGAGCGGTTCTACAGGAGTCGGCTTAACCGGTTCAGGAACAGCGGCCGGTTCGGGAATAACCACTGGAGCGACAGGAGCTTCAGGAATGACAACTACCTCTACGGGAGTTTCGTCCAGCTGTTTCTGCAAAGCATCCAGTCGCGCACGCATCTGCTGTATATTCCGTTTAGCTACCACCTTCAATGTAGGGTTCGCGTCTGTTGCAAGAACTTTCATTAAATATTTCAGTTCCTGAATATCCAGTTCTATGTCGTCCAATAATGTCTGCATTTCCTTTCGCATCACCAATGTTAATGCCGCAAATGTAGAAATAAATAATGAAAAAATATCGGAAAGCCATTAAAAGTGTTATTTTTGCGGTTAAAATAAACATTTTAAAACAATGGTATTATTCTCGGAAGACCATATACAGGAAACCAATCGTAGAGGAAGAATCGAAGTTATTTGCGGCTCCATGTTCTCTGGTAAGACAGAAGAACTGATTCGCCGCCTGAAACGTGCTAAATTCGCCAAACAGCGTGTAGAAATATTCAAGCCTGCTATTGATACACGCTATTCGGAAGAAGAGGTCGTATCTCACGATAGCCATTCCATCGCTTCTACACCGATTGATTCATCGGCAAGTATCCTGCTGTTCACTTCAGAAATCGATGTAGTAGGTATCGACGAAGCGCAATTCTTTGATAATGGCCTGATTGATGTGTGTAATGAACTTGCCAATAATGGCATACGTGTTATTATAGCAGGCCTAGATATGGACTTCCGCGGTCTTCCCTTCGGTCCTATGCCCGGACTTTGTGCCATTGCCGATGAAGTATCCAAGGTCCACGCTATTTGTGTGAAGTGCGGACAGTTAGCCTCCTTTTCACACCGCACCGTCAAGAACGACAAACAAGTCCTTCTGGGAGAGACGGCCGAATACGAACCACTCTGCCGGGAATGCTATCTGCGGGCAATAAAGGGAGAACAGACTGCCGCTGGTGGATAAACTATAAATAAAAAGCAAAAGCCTTATGGAGCGTAAGAAAATTACATTCGACAGTTTTATCCGTGCTGTCATTCTCGGTGCTATCATCATTGGGGTATTAATGCTCCTGAAGCGATTGAGCGGCGTATTGCTTCCGTTCTTCCTTGCCTGGCTTATTGCTTATCTGATATATCCGTTGGTAAGCTTCTTCCAGCATAAGCTACGGCTAAAAAACAGAATAATATCTATCTTTTGTGCCTTGTTTACTCTCAGCGTTATAGGAAGCATTGCGTTCTATCTGCTTGTGCCGCCCATGATTCAGGAATTCCTGCGGGTAAAGGATTTATTGATAGAATACTTCAGCACCACTCATACAGCAAGCAATGTCCCCACTACCCTCTCCGAATTTATCCGGCAGAATATCGACCTGCACATCTTAGAGCAAATGTTCAGCCAAGAGAATATATTGGATGCTCTTAAAGTAACTGTTCCTAAACTATGGGCACTAATATCGGAGTCCATCAACCTCTTATTCGGGTTCTTCACCGTCTTCCTTATCCTATTATATATAGTATTTATTCTGCTTGATTACGAAAGCATTTCCGAAGGTTGGGCACACCTGATGCCAAAAAAATACCGGAAAACAGTAACCGGCATACTGAATGATGTAAAAGACGGTATGAACAGATATTTCCGCGGACAGGCATTAGTAGCCTTGTGCGTAGGTATTCTATTCAGTATCGGCTTTCTGATTATTGATTTCCCGCTGGCTATTGGTTTAGGACTATTCATCGGTGCGCTGAATATGGTGCCTTACCTACAAATCATCGGTTTTGTCCCCACCATCATGCTTGCCATTCTGAAAGCTGCGGATACCGGTGATAATTTCTGGTTCATCATAGCTTCGGCTGCTGCTGTATTTATAGTAGTGCAAATCATACAAGATGGCTATCTCGTTCCCCGCATCATGGGAAAGATTACCGGTCTGAATCCAGCCATCATCCTGCTCTCTCTATCCATTTGGGGATCGTTAATGGGAATGCTGGGTATGATTATAGCTTTGCCACTTACCACTCTGATGCTCTCCTATTATCAACGATACATCATTAATCAAGAAAATATTTATAAGGCAGAAACCACTGAAGATCAACCAGTAGAAGGTATAGAAGAAAAATAATGCAAACTTTTTTCCTCGTATTCCTTGCAAATTAAATAAAAGTGCCTATCTTTGCACCCGCTTAACAGCAATAAAGGTTTGATTCGCTAGCTCAGCAGGTAGAGCACAACACTTTTAATGTTGGGGTCCTGGGTTCGAGCCCCAGGCGGATCACATAGGAACAAAGCCAAAAGGCGACAAAAAGTAGACAAGTCCCACAATATCAAGGTATTGAGGGACTTTTTTTTATGTTTTAGTCTTGCTTGAAAGACAAAAAAAGGGCACGAAAAGACACAGTTGAGTATCCAAATCGTACCCCCTACCCCAAAAAATGATTAGGGGGTACGATTGTCGGAAAATGTCTTACTTTTGACGGGATTTGTCTATACTCCATTTATCTCATTATCAAGGATTAAAATTAGTTTTGCAATCTAAAAAAAGTGAGATTATGAAGAATGAAAAAAGTACTTTCAGCGTATTGTTTTACCTGAAAAAAGACAAGATGAAAAAGAATGGTTTAGTACCCATTCATGCCCGTATTACAATTGACGGCAAACAAACCCAATTCAATACCAAGTTAGAGGTCTTAGAAACTAACTGGAAATCCGGCAGAGCCGTAGGTAAATCTATGGAGATACAAAGACTAAACTCCATGCTGGACGACATCAAAGCCAATATCCGTTCACACTTCCACAACCAGTTAATGCGTGACAGCTATGTTACCCCCGAAAGCGTGAAAAATGCACTTTTGGGAAAAGAGGAAGAAGCACTGACTATCATTTCCTTTTTCGGGCAGCACAACGACCAGTACAAGAAAAAGGTCGAAGCGGGAGAAGCCACCCAAAAAACGTATAGCAGATACGAACTGACAAAGTTACGCCTGACCCAATTCCTGAAAGATGAATATCAGGTATCGGACTTGCCCATCCGCAAAATCAACAAGGTATTTATTGAGAACTTCTACCTGTATATAATAAAGAACCATGACTGTTCACCCAACACGGCAATGAAGTTCATCCAGCGTTTCCGTACAGTAGTGAACTTTGCGCAAGGCACGGGACTGATTACCGCAGACCCGTTCGCCCATTATAAGCTGAAATTCGAGTACATAGAAAGAGGCTATCTTGACAAGGACGAAATAAGCCGGATATGCAACAAGGAATTTGCTTCAAAACGATTGGAGCAGGTACGGGATATTTTCATTTTTAGCTGTTACACCGGACTTTCATACATAGATATATGCGAATTAACCCGCAACGAAATACGGGTGGCATTCGATGATAATTTGTGGATTATAAAGAAACGCCACAAAACAAAGGTTACATCAAACATCCGTTTGCTGGATATTCCGAAAGCCATCCTGAACAAATACGAGGGGAAACTTAAAAACGGTCAGTTGTTACCTGTTATCAGCAATCAAAAAATGAATGATTACTTGAAAGAAATTGCCATTATATGTGGCATCGACAAAAATATCACGTTTCACCTTGCAAGGCATACTTTTGCCACTACTATTATAATATTTGATATTTTCCTGTAATTCAATATATTATAGTATGCAATTTAGAAAGGGGTAACGATTTAGCAACGTGTTACCTGCTTTAGTATGCTGCGTTTCTCCAATGCTTCAAATAACTCGTTCCAAAGATAGCTATTATTCTATATAAAATCGTATAGATTATTATAATTAACAAACAACATCTCTTTTGTAACCCCTATTGTATCTAAAAAAGGTGTGAATACTAATTTTGGCAACTTTCTCTCATAGGTTTTGAATCGTTTGAAAAACAGATAATTGAAAAAAATAATTTGAGTTGCTGACATACCGTTGTCATAGAAGCATAGTATCTTTGTCCCTAAATTGAAATAGAATAATAAAGTGAATCGAATCGACCGCATATCAGCCCTATTGGTACAATTACAATCACGACCGATTGTGAAAGCTTCCGATATGGCAGAACGCTTTGAGGTAAGCCTGCGCACTATTTATCGTGACATGCGAACCTTATCAGAAACAGGAGTACCTATTTGTGGTAATTCAGGGATTGGTTACTCTTTGATGGAAGGTTATAAATTACCTTCTCTAATGTTTACCAAAGAAGAAGCAATGGCTTTTCTTACTGCCGAAAAAATTATCGAGCAACTTACCGATACCCAAAATAGCAGCTATTTCAGACAAGGAATGGATAAAATTCGTGCTGCATTGCGCGCTATTGATAAAAAATATATTTGTGATATGGATGATACCATAGCAGTATACAGAAGTAAATATACAAGAGAGAGTTTACCGAACTTATTACAAATCATATTAAGCAGTATAAATGACAAATTAATTATAGAGGTCAATTACACCAAGATAGATGAAACCAAAAGTACAAGATTTTTGGAAGCTGTCGGCATCGCTTACACACATCCACATTGGTATCTCTCGGCGTGGTGTCATTTGCGAAAAAAGTATCTAATATTCAGGCTTGACCGCATTGAGAATATAAAAGTAACGCCTAATAAACATACAAAAGCTCATCCACCATTGGAATCGCTTCTTATCGGGACGGATATTTCTGAATCCATCCAAAAAGTTGTCTTACATACAAGCGAAGAGGTGGCTCGATACAATGCCGACAAGAGCTATGTCATGGGATTGACCGAAGAAAAAGAACTCGCAAACGGGCGAGTGGAACAAACCTATATGGTGTATTCACTTGAACCTTTAGCAAGATGGATATTGGCGAATATTGATACGACAATCGTTATTAGCTGGATATTCCAACTAAACTGACCCTCAGTTTCCAATCTAAATTGACCCCTCTAAA
>NZ_CAJLKP010000010.1 GCF_905207245.1 uncultured Bacteroides sp.
TCTATGCGCGGGACGAGTAACAGGTACAGATTCCCGCGCTTTTTCTTTTTATATAAATCAATTATTTATTTGCAGTTTGGGGAATTTGGCTGCTATATAGTTCGTTAAAGTGTATGGATATTATTAGCAGCAATCCTTATAGACTGTTTGGTATATATTCCAACTCCCCTGTCAAGGATCGTATAGCCAATGCAAACAAACTGAAAGCCTATCAGAAAGTAGGCAAGTCGGTTGATTTTCCATTGGATTTATTGAATCTTATCCCGGCACCGGTTCGAACTGCCGAAAGCATAGAGTATGCTAACGGGTGCATCAATCTTCCTTACGACCAACTGAAACATGCTCTTTTCTGGTTTATCAAAGTCTCCTCCATTGATGAAATGGCTTTGGGCTATTTGCAGAATGGAGATACAGAAAAAGCAAAAGAACTGTTTGAGAAGAAAGAAACTTTCTCTTCCCTGATTAATTGGGGTGTATTGGCATTGATACAGAATGAAAATGGAAATTACAAGGAAAGCTTTTGCCTTTTCCAGAGGCATTGGCTCTGTATATGCAACATTATCCGCAAGTATGATTTCTTTGTCTTTTGTTATAGATGACTGTAAATAGATGAAAAGCAAGGTAGGATAAAAGGATTTGCCGATTCAGAAGATGTTGATCTGAAAAATGAATGAATGGCGGAAGATGCCCCTTATCTTTACTTGTTTTTTGTTGGAGTTGTCGTCATTGATATATTGGTGTCAATAAAAGCATATTGGCATTATGAAATTTATCAGGACTTTTAAGTGTTTATTTTCTTTGTTTTTGAGAATTAATAATATTATATAGTAAAAAGTATGGATGAAATCGTAGAATTTGATATACCGCACGACAAATCAGTCAATATCATTAAAGTGATTGGTGTGGGTGGCGGTGGTAGCAATGCTGTGAAGAATATGTACAGGCAAGGGGTATACAACGTATCTTTTGCAATTTGCAATACCGATAGTCAAGCACTTGCGAGGGCTGATATACCTGTGCGGATTCAACTTGGAAAGGTTGGGCTTGGAGTTGGTGGCAATCCGTTAAAAGGAAAGGAAGCAGCGGAAGAAAGTATAGAAGAGGTGAACACTTATTTGACGGAGACACGAAGATGGTGTTTGTTACTGCCGGACCGGTCATTGCCGGAGTAGCTAAGGAAATGGGGTTGCTGACGGTAGGCGTCGTAACAATACCTTTTGCTTTTGAGAAGAAGGTGCGTATTCAGAAAGCATTGCAAGGTGTGGAAGATGATGTGAAAGTTGCGATTATCGCTATGGGCTTTGATGATGAACGTCTTGACCAGACTTCTTCCAAGGATATTGCGGACGCGGCAACAGAAGAAGCGGCAGATACAGTGTCGGCAGATGCTGAACCGGTAGAAGATAATGAGAATATTCAAGCAACATCAGAGAATAATTTAGGTCGGACACTTCCTTTATTGGAACGTTTGAAAAGAAAGTTAGAGACTTTTATGGATGAAACAATATAGAGAGGAAAGCAAAGTGCTTGTAGAGACTGTCTTGAATGCCACCCTTCATTATCAGTGCTTTACGTCCTCTGCTTGTAGAGATTACTACAAAAAGATTGTTTATCTCGCTTTATTGCCTTTTCTTCCTTGTAGAGATGCCATTTTTGCAAGTCGTTGTTTTTAAGTGGTTTATAAAAAATGGTTGTAGATGCCATTTTCTTGTTTTCTCTTGTTTCTCACCCTAACTTTGCAACATCGAATTTGAGAAAAGCAGATGGCTGAATCGTTGAGGCCTCACGATGAAAACTTCTGCTTCTCGGATGAGATAAAAGAGATAGAATATACATTATTAAATTAATCATTTAAAAACATTACGATTATGGCTTTTTTTAGAAGAATCAAAAAAACAATTAACAATTTGTGGTATCCTCAATCAGTAACCTGGGGCAAGGCGGTTACTACCCGTGAAGTGGCAGACGAGCTGTCTGTCATCTCTACCGTGACCCGTGGTGACACGTATGCGGTGATGGAAAATCTTGGACGGGTATTAAGTAGTTATATGGGACAGGGACGTACCGTGAAAATAGACGGTGTGGGCACTTTCTATTACACGGCTACCTCCGCTAAAAGAGGAGTACCGACGGCTGAGGAGGTAAGTGCCTCGTTGATTAAAGGGGTACGCGTCCGCTTCCTTCCTGAAGTGGAACGTAACAGTGGTAATCAAGTGACTACCCGCAGCATGGTAAATACCAAGATTGTTTGGGAAGAATGGGGAAAAAATTCTACTAACACTGGAAATAGCGGTTCCGGCAATCCTGGCGGCGGCTCCGGTGAAGGTGGCTTGGAAGAAGACCCGTTAGGATAACCTTCCCCCGTGCTTTGTTAACCTCCGTTTTGGAGCATCCGACTTGTGATAATCAGTTCCCGTACAGCCCCTTCCGGCAGTACGGGAACTTTTGTTTTAGCATCTTTTATCATTTTTTTCTGCCTTTCTTCTATAAATATTCGCTAATTTCGGACGATTTTTTGTAAAACAGGCCGAATAACTAATAATTTATAATATGGAAAATCTCAACACAGCGTTTATGCTGATGGTGGTAGGTATGGTAACAGTGTTCTGTATCCTACTGATTGTAATCTACTTAGGTAAAGGACTTATCCTTCTGGTTAACAAGTATGCCCCCGAAGAGGTGGTGCCGGATAAGAAAGGCGCGCAAGGTCCCGCTGCCATTCCTGGAAATATATTGGCTGCTATCAGTGCTGCTGTAACGGTGGTGACACAAGGTAAGGGTAAAGTAGCCAAGGTCGAGAAAGTAAAATGATAATCTTTAATAAAAAACACACATCTATTTATTTAGTATGAAAAAAGAAATTAAGTTCAGCTTGGTGTTCAGGGACATGTGGCAGAGTGCCGGAAAATATGTGCCCCGCGTAGACCAACTGGTAAAGGTTGCTCCCGCTATCGTAGAAATGGGCTGTTTTGCCCGCGTAGAAACGAATGGAGGCGGTTTTGAACAGGTAAATTTATTGTTTGGTGAGAATCCTAATAAGGCTGTACGTGCGTGGACGAAACCCTTCCACGAAGCCGGCATACAAACTCACATGTTGGACCGTGCACTGAACGGTCTTCGCATGAGCCCCGTGCCTGCCGACGTGCGTAAGCTGTTTTATAAAGTGAAGAAAGTGCAGGGAACGGACATCACACGTACGTTCTGCGGACTGAACGATACCCGTAACATTATTCCTTCCATCGCTTACGCTAAAGAAGCCGGAATGATTTCCCAGTGTTCACTCTGTATTACCCATTCGCCCATTCATACAGTAGAATATTACACCAATATGGCGTTAGAGCTCATCAAGGCGGGTGCTGATGAAATCTGTATCAAGGATATGGCAGGTATCGGACGTCCGGTGTCGCTGGGCAAGATTGTGGCTAATATCAAGGCTGCACATCCCGAAATCCCTATCCAGTATCATAGCCATGCAGGTCCGGGCTTCAATATGGCAAGTATCCTCGAAGTATGTGAGGCCGGTTGCGACTACATCGACGTAGGTATGGAACCACTTTCCTGGGGGACAGGACATGCCGACCTGCTGAGTGTGCAGGCAATGTTGAAAGACGCAGGCTTTCAGGTGCCGGAAGTGAATATGGAAGCGTACATGAAGGTGCGCGCCCTCATCCAGGAATTTATGGATGACTTCCTCGGTCTGTACATCAGCCCGAAGAACCGCTTGATGAACTCCCTGCTGATTGGTCCGGGACTTCCGGGCGGTATGATGGGTAGCCTTATGGCCGACTTAGAGTCCAATCTGGAATCTATCAATAAATATAAGGCAAAACGTAACCTGCCGTTTATGACGCAGGATCAGTTGCTTATCAAGCTGTTCAATGAAGTGGCTTACGTATGGCCGCGTGTAGGTTATCCTCCGTTGGTTACTCCGTTCAGTCAGTACGTTAAGAATCTGGCAATGATGAACGTGATTGCCATGGAAAAAGGCAAGGAACGCTGGGGTATGATTGCCGATGATATCTGGGATATGCTGTTGGGTAAGGCAGGTAAGTTGCCGGGCACGCTGGCTCCCGAACTTATAGAGAAAGCCGAACGCGAAGGCCGTAAGTTCTTCACGGGCAATCCGCAGGATAACTATCCGGATGCGCTCGACAAGTATCGCAAGATGATGAAAGAGAACAAATGGGACTTGGGCGAGGACGACGAAGAACTCTTCGAATACGCCATGCACCCGGCACAGTACGAGGCTTATAAGAGCGGTAAAGCGAAAGAAGACTTTCTGGCAGACGTTGAGAAGCGGAAAGCGGAACTTAACAAATCCCCACTGGATGATGCCAAACCGAAAACCCTTACCGTACAGGTGGACGGACAAGCTTACCGCGTGACGGTGGCTTACGGTGACATCGACCTGCCCGCAGATGCCACGGCCAAAGTGGAAGCTCCGGTAGGAGAAGGACAAGACGTTCCGGCTCCTCTGGAAGGCAAGTTTTTCTTGACGAAGAATGCCCAGGAAACTCCGGTGAAGGTGGGCGACAAAGTGAAGAAAGGTGACTTGCTTTGCTACATTGAAGCCATGAAGACGTACAATGCCATCCGTGCCGATTTTGACGGAACGGTGACAGCTATCTGTGTTACTTCGGGTGACTCTGTTTCAGAAGATGATGTATTAATGAAGATAGGATAAACAGCGATGGAAGAAATATTTGCAAGACTCTACGATATGACGGCGTTCAGCAATATCATTGCCGACCCGTCGTTTCTGGTGATGTATGCCATTGCTTTCGTTCTGCTGTATCTGGGTATCAAGAAGCACTACGAACCGTTGCTGCTGGTGCCCATTGCCTTTGGTGTGCTTATTGCCAACTTTCCCGGCGGTGATATGGGGGTTATCCAGGCGGACCAGAATGGAATGGTGATGGTGAACGGAATAGCGAAGAACATCTGGGAAATGCCGCTGCATGAGATAGCGCACGACCTGGGACTGATGAACTTCATCTACTATATGTTGATTAAGACAGGTTTCCTGCCGCCTATCATCTTTATGGGTGTGGGTGCTATGACGGACTTTGGCCCGATGCTTCGTAACCTGCGTCTCTCTATATTTGGTGCTGCTGCACAGTTGGGTATCTTCACTGTGCTGCTATGTGCTGTTATGATAGGTTTCACTCCACAAGAGGCGGGTGCGCTGGGCATTATCGGTGGTGCTGATGGTCCGACGGCTATCTTCACAACTATTAAGCTGGCTCCGCATCTGTTGGGTCCGATTGCCATTGCTGCATACTCTTATATGGCATTGGTGCCGGTGATTATTCCTCTGGTAGTGAAGTTACTCTGTTCTAAGAAGGAACTGATGATTAACATGAAGGAGCAGGAAAAACTCTATCCTTCAAAAACCGAGATTAAGAATCTGCGTGTGCTGAAGATTATCTTTCCGATAGCAGTGACTACGGTTGTTGCCCTTTTCGTGCCGACGGCAGTGCCTTTGATTGGTATGTTGATGTTTGGTAACTTGATTAAAGAAATCGGTTCTGATACAAGCCGTTTGTTTGATGCGGCTGCCAATAGTATCATGAATGCGGCAACCATCTTCCTGGGGCTGAGTGTAGGTGCTACCATGACGAGCGAGGCGTTCTTGAACTGGACGACTATCGGTATTGTTGTCGGTGGTTTCCTTGCATTTGCGCTTTCTATTTCAGGTGGTATCTTCTTTGTGAAGCTGTTCAATATGTTCAGCAAGAAGAAGATTAATCCTCTGATTGGTGCAACAGGTCTGAGTGCTGTGCCGATGGCAAGCCGCGTATGTAACGAGATTGCCACGAAGTATGACCCTAAGAACCACGTACTGAATTACTGTATGTCCAGCAATATCTCCGGTGTAATCGGTTCGGCTGTAGCGGCGGGTGTGCTGATTTCGTTCCTGGGATAAGGACTCTATATCTATAATTATCAAGTGCGAATTGCATGATTTAATCATGAAGTTCGCACTTGATTTGTATATATAGAAGGCTAAAGCATCCTGTTTTTACTATGAAAGATATAAATATTCACTTTGCTGTTTTTATGCCAGTCTTGTTTCAAGATTAATAATATTAGTTATATTTGCCTCTTGAATATTATGAAAACAATAAATTGACGTTGAAATCAATCAAATGAATTCACACAAGACGACAGCAGCAATAATTATAGATAGAACGGTTATTGATAATATCAATCGAGGAGATGAGAGGGCATTTGCTGCTTTATATAATAGCTATTTTACTTATCTCTGTACTTGTGCGGCAGGATATATCTTCGATGCAGATGTTGCCAAGGAAATTGTGAATGATGTTTTCGTTCATATATGGAATAAACATGGCGGTCTGGAATTTCCTATTCATTCTTATCTGTTGCGGTGCGTGCAAAATGGTTGTCTGAATTATATTCGTTCATTACGATCGCGCGAACGGGTTCTGGATGAATTCAGAGAAGATTTATTGCTGTTTCAAGAAGAATATTGCCGGAGTGGAGAAACACCTTTGCAAGTATTGGAAGTCGAAGATATAAAGAAGCAAGTGCATGCAGCTATACGGACATTGCCAGAAAAGTGTCGGGTTATATTTGAAAAATACCTTTATAAAAATCTTTCCCCCCAGGAAATTGCTGATGAGTGTGGCTTGTCGGTGAATACAGTCCGTGTGCAGATAAAGAATGCCTTTGATAAATTGAAGAATCATTTTGGGCCGGCTGTCTTTATTTTATTTTTATCTTTTTTCGAGCAATAATTATCTACTTGCTCTGTATGTTCTATCTTGCTGGTTTGTAGTGAGTTGCGTTTTTGGAAAATACAAATTCTAAAATAATACGAAAAAAAGAGCTCTTCGGATAAATGTTTTCTGCATGAGGTGTGTATTCTATATAAAGAGAATATTAAAAGTATAAGTTCATGAAGGAAAATAATGAAGAATTTGATAAATGGATGATGGATTACATGGCTGGTAGTCTTTCAGGAGAAGATATGCAGAAATTCCATACTCTTTTGAAATCAGATATTCATTATAGGAACAGGTTTAAAGACTTGTCTGCAATTCATGCGAAACTATTAATACCACGATTTGCAGTAGAAGAGGCTGATAACTATGAGAGGTTACTGCGTAGGATTAATTTGGAAAAGAGTACGTCTTCACGAAATTTATCAATACATCGTATTACTTGGAAGTCTATACGTCGCATAGCGGCAGTCATTGCTCTGCTGATAACTTCTTCCATTGCATGCTATTATGTGTGGGATGATGTGTGGAGAACTTCCCAGGATGTTGTGTTGTGTCAAATGGAGGTGCCGCTGGGCTCACAAACAAAGGTCGTGTTGCCTGATGGCTCAGTGGTCTTTCTGAATTCTGGCTCCGTTTTGAAATATGATCCCTCATTTATGAAGAATAAGAATCGGGATGTTTACTTGACTGGTGAAGGATATTTTGAAGTGCGGAAAAACCAACATAAACCGTTTATTGTACATACTGGAGATCTAAATGTGAAGGTGTTGGGAACTATTTTCAATGTACGGGCTTATGCGGATGAATCGAATGTGGAAATAGCTCTTGTCAAAGGACGGGTAAATGTATTCTCCCAATCCGAAACGATAGGCAATGTGGTCTTGAATCCCAATCAACGGGCTGTTTATGATAAAAAATCCAAGTCCCTGTTTTCGGAGGATACAGATGCGGAAGTGGCGGCTTTATGGATTACTGGACGCTTGAGCTTCGTGAATACTTCTTTGGCTGATATAATGAAAGAGCTGGAACGGCATTATAATGTACGGATTGTTGTTGAATCTGAACATATGAAAGCTGAAATTTTCTCAGGAAGCATTAATTCTAAGCTGTCTTTAGAAGAAATGTTAGACTATCTGGATGTAGACAATAAGTATGTATGGACGAGAAAAGACAATGTGATCACAATAACTGATAAATGAATGTTTAACCCTAAAAAATGGATGAGATGAAAAACACCACCTAAAAAAGAATCGGAGAAACATATTGACCCCATGCTCTCCGATTCGTGAATCTAAAAACTATTTGCATAATTTTTTTAACGATACAAATGTATGAAAAAAAATCATATTCAAGGAGTGATTAGCTTAATTTATCACTCCAAGCGACTTTTTATACCCGTACGGCTGTTTACTATGCTTGTTTTATTTTCCATAATGGCAACATTTACAGCCAATGCAATCCCTTATCAAGACATCCGTATTACTGTACAACGGAAAAATGTGACCTTAACTCAAATCTTTCGGGATATTGAAAAGCAATCAGGATATTCTTTTTTGGTGAGGAACAATGACGTTGATACGAATGAGAAAGTTTCTATAGATGCAAAGAATAAAACTATAGAACAGGTCTTGGACATGCTGTTTTCAGGAAAAAACATCAAGCACAAAGTCGAAGGGAAACGCATCACTATTTATAAACCAATGAATATAAATAGAGAGCAGACATTGAATAATGTTCGCAGAATAACCGGTAGGGTGACAGATGAGGCTCAAGAACCTGTTATCGGCGCTTCTGTTACGATTGATGAAACTTCCGATGGCACTATTACGGATGTAGATGGATATTTTTCTTTAGAGGCTCCAACTGATGCTGTACGCTTGAAAATCTCATATATTGGTTATACTACCCAAGTTGTTACTATCGGTAATAAATCGGAAATCAATATATTGTTGAAAGAAGACACTCAAATTCTGAGTGAAGTGGTAGTGGTGGGTTATGGCATACAAAAAAAGGCTTCATTAACCGGTGCGGTGGCAGCTATCAGAAATGAGCAACTGATTTCTACCAAGAATGAGAATACTCAGAATATGCTGACCGGTAAAATATCAGGCGTTCGTGTTATGCAGAAATCTGCCGAGCCGGGTTCATTTAATAATAATTTTGATATTCGTGGTATGGGTGATGCTTTGATTATTATTGATGGAGTACCTCGCGATAATATGTCCCGTTTGTCTCCCAATGATATTGAGTCTATTTCCGTATTGAAAGATGCATCTGCTGCAATTTATGGAGTACGTGCAGCAAATGGTGTTGTTTTGATTACTACCCGTCAGGGAGAGGCTGGGCATGTAGAACTGGAGTATTCAGGAAACTTTGGATGGCAGAATCCTTCCGGTTCAGTAAAGAGTGTGAGTGCTGCCGATTGGATGACACTGAAGAATGAAAAAAGCATGCATAATGTGAATGGTGGATCTTTGGTCTTTGGATTAGATGAGATTGAAGCCTATCGTAATGGGACAAAGCAGGGAACCGACTGGCATGATGCAGTGATGCGCCCACTGGCTCCACAAACCCAACATACTTTAAGTGCACGTGGCGGTAATGAAAGGGTACAATATTATATGAGTGCTGGATATATGTATCAGGAATCATTCTTACGTAGTGAGAGCCTGGATTACGATCGCTTTAATGTCCGCTCTAACGTGACGGGTAAAATTACAGATCGGTTAACCGTTAATTTTAATATGAGCGGAATCATGGATCAGAAAGATCAGCCTTATACGAATGCAGACTGGATTATACGTGCTATGCAACGTGCACCGGCCACCCAACCCATTTACGCAAATAATAATCCTGAATATTTAATGTATGGCTGGATTGAAGGTGATAATCCGGTAGCTATGATGGATGCCGACCAGGTAGGTAATAAGAAATATAACAATAAATGGTTTCAGACTTCTGCACAGGTCACTTATGATCTACCTTGGATAAAAGGTTTGCAATTAAAGGGAATGTTCAGCTATGACTATCAAATAGCGGATAATAGCATTTATTCCAAATCATTCAACGAGTATGAGTATGATGCTGCAACAGATGCCTATGCAGTTCGTAAACTCCAGGTGCCGGCTACTTACCGCCGTGAACATTACACGAAGCAATCTTGGTTGTATCAAGCCTCATTAAACTATGCACATACTTTTCAGAAGAATCATAATGTAACAGGATTATTGCTATTGGAAGGTCAGCGTCGTGATGGTGATAACTTTTTTGCCAGGAGAGAACTATCCTTGAATCTGGATAAATTGTTTGCGGGGAATGTGGCAAACCAGGAAGGCAACATGGGAACCGGTGGTAATGAACTATACCAAATGGCTAATATGGGATTAGTGGGTAAGTTCGGTTATGATTATAAGTCCAAGTATCTGGCTGAATTCAGTTTCCGTTATGACGGTTCTTCCAGATTTGGCACTGGCTCTCAATGGGGATTCTTCCCCTCAGGTTCTTTAGGGTGGCGTATTTCTGAGGAAGGTTTCTGGAAAGATTCTCATCTGGCTTTTATTAATAATGCAAAGATACGTTTGTCCTATGGTAAATTGGGAGATGATAATGCTTCCAGTTACCAATTCATTACGGGATATACTTATCCTGCGGGAGGCGATGCCAGCGGACGTCCCGGAGGCTATGTTTTCAATGGCTCTTATATAAATGCAGTAGCGAATAAAGGTATCACTAATCCACTTATAACCTGGTACATTGCTAAGACATTTGATGTGGGCATAGATCTGGATGCATGGAATGGATTATTAGGTCTTACTGTTGATTATTTCAGTCGGTCCCGTACAGGTTTATTGGCAACTCGCGCTACCAGTCTGCCTTCAATTGTGGGCGCAAGTCTGCCTCAGGAAAACTTGAATGGAGATTTTACACATGGTTTTGATGTTGAAGTATCTCATTATAATAGTATTGGTGATTTGCGTTATAATTTGAAGGGTATCTTCTCTTACACTCGTACCAAGTCTAAATATGTGGAACGTGGTGAATCGGGAAACTCCTATGAAAACTGGAGAAATAATAATAATGATCGTTTGCAAAATATCGTTTGGGGATTTGGTGATGGTGGTCGTTATACCTCATATGGAGATATTGCAAACAGTGGTATCTTTACTGGTTATGGTACACTGCCCGGTGACTATAGATATCAGGATTGGAATGGTGATGGTATCATCTCCGATCTGGATAGACATCCTATTGGCTATGAAAATCGTCCTTTAATCAATTTCAGTTTGAATATAGGAGCTAATTGGAAGGGATTTGATCTGAATCTGTTATTTCAAGGAGCTGCCATGCAATATAATCGTTATATAGAACAGTTGCGTGAGCCGATGTGGGGTAGTGATTATTCAAATGCATTAGATTATTTTATGGATAGATGGCATCCGGTAGATCCGACAGCAGATCCTTATGATCCTTCTACGAAGTGGATAAGTGGTGAATATGCTTATACGGGTACATTGGCTGATGAATGGTCCGAATACAATGTGCATAATTCAAGCTATATTCGTTTAAAAAGTGCCGAGTTAGGTTATACATTCCCGCAAAAATGGATTGGAAAAAGTGGAATCAAAGATTTACGTTTATATGTAAATGGCTATAATTTGTTTACTGTTAAAGGGGTACCGTTTGATCCGGAACACTCTGGTAATGATACGTGGGGTAACTTGTATCCGTTGAATAGAACTTTTTCTATTGGTGTAAATGTTAAATTTTAATTGAAAAATAATATCATGAAAGTATTAAGATATTTATCATGTCTGGCATTGACTTTTACGATGTCCGCATGTCTGGATTTGAATCTTCCACCTTTGAATGTTATCCAGGATACTGATGTGTTTGGATCACAGAATGGTATATATAGTTATTTGGCCCGCATTTATAGTGGCATGCCTATGGAAGATTTTCGTTATTCTCCGGAAAGAGGTTTCTTTAATGGCTATACAATGACCGGAATGAGTGTAATGGATGGTGAAGCTATTTGTGCTAACCAAAGTAAAGGGGCTCAAAGTGAAAATACCAAGTACTGGAGAGATGCATATGCTTCCTTGCGTGACATTAATTATTTCTTGGAAACCTTGCCTAAATACGCTTCCAATTTCCATGACTCGGATATAAATACTTGGAAAGGGGAAATGTTGTTCAATAGAGCTTTTATCTACTTTGCTATGGTGAAGCGTTATGGCGGCATACCTCTTGTTAATGAGGTATTGAAATATCCGGGACAGTCTATTGATGAACTGAAATTACCGCGTTCTTCAGAAGATGCCGTTTATCAGCAAGTCAAAAAAGATCTGGATGATGCATATAGCTTACTTCCGGAAACGAATGAGTTAGGACGGGCTACAAAATACGCGGCTGCTGCACTCAAGTCAAGAGCAATGTTATTTGCCGGTTCTATAGCAAAGTATAATCAAATAACATTAGTGGATGAGAAAAGTGGAGATCGCCTATGTGGTATTTCTGCGGAGAAAGCTACCGAGTATTTCAAAGCAGCTTATGATGCAGCAAAATTATTGGAAGGACATTTTTCATTGTATAAAGATGATTGGAAAGCGGATGACAAGGAAGCTCAATATCAGAATTTTGTAAATATGTTCTTTAATGATAGAAGTTCTGAAAATATCTTGATTCGTCAGTATTTATATCCCAGTTCAGTACATGGGTATGACTGCTTCGCTATTCCCCGGCAATATATGGTCGGAGGTTATTCCTCGGCTATAGGTCCTACACTGGACTTTGTGGAAATGTTTGATGGCTTCCCAAAGGATGAGAATGGGCGTATAAAAACGATGGAAAATGGCAAATATGTATTGTATGATAATCTGACGGACTTCTTTCGAGATGCAGAACCGCGTTTGCGAGCCACTGTTATTTTGCCTGGTGAGCAGTTTAAAGGTGAAGCTGTTGAAATCTGGCGTGGTATTTATATCGGATCGGTAGAAGGTGGTATTTCTCCGTTAATTCCTGAGGGTACGCTTTCTAAATATGAATCCAGTGAATGTAAGGATCTTATTGTTACAAGTGCAAGTGGCAGCGGACAAATACCTTATCAATTGTCTAATGGACAGTTGATGAATCCCGCCGGGCGAAGTGGTTGCTTTCATAATGATAACGCTAGTGCTATTTCCGGTTTCTCTGTTCGCAAATATCTGGACCCTAAATTGGAAGCGTCACTTGTGGTGTTGAACCGTTCTGTGCAGTCATGGATTGAGTTACGCTATGGTGAAGTGCTGTTGAATCGTGCTGAAGCGGCGATAGAATTAGCTGAAGCTGGTGGGGGAGCAAACTATAAAGAGGATGCCTATGCCTGTATTAACGAAATTCGGGAACGTGCCGGAGCCACTTTATTAGAAGATGTTTCGGAAATAACGATAGAGGTAGTCCGTGTAGAAAGACGTAAGGAACTAGGCTTTGAGAATAAATTGTGGTGGGATTTGAAACGCTGGCGTACTTTGGATAAGGAACAGAATAATCGAATTTACCGGATTCTAATGCCATTTTATGCGGATAAAGCAAATAAATGGTTCTTTGATGCTCGCTATGACGAGAAAACGACTCGTTATACAGCCGACTCTCGTTGGTATTATCTGGATATACCGGGTGATATTGTTAATAGTGATGGAATTCCCCAGAACCCAGGTTATTAATTTAATAAAGAAATAGAATATGAGAAAGATAGGTTATTTTTTAGTAGTAAGTTTCATTTTATTGGGGGTAGTTTCTTGTCAGAAGTTTGATAATTATGAAGGGCCTCAGGAAACACTGAAAGGAGTCATTATTGATAAAGAAACGCAAAAACCATTTCTAACGGAAACGGGAAATAATGGTGTTCGCATCAAGCTGATGGAATATAGTTGGAGTGATAATCCTACCCCTTATTATTTCACGGTGAAACAGGATGGCACGTTCAATAATACTAAAATTTTTAAAGGTAATTACAATATTGAACCGGAAGGTGCTTTTGTGCCTTTGGTTTTGAAAGATGGAAATGGCCAAGTATTAACAGATGAGAGTATAACGACAGATATTAAAGGAACAGTTACTCTGAATTTTGAAGTTGAACCATTCTTGCGTGTGGAATATGTAGGTGAGCCTGTTGTTGAGGGTAAAAAGATTACTATTCAAGCTAAGATTACCCGTGGTACAAATCATGTTGATTACCAGCAACAGATTTCTGATGTTTACCTGTTTATTAACGGATCAAGTCCTTATGTCGGGAATAATAACTTTGATGACCGATATGATAAGCATTTGAGTGGTGCTGCGGTGAATGATATTTTAGGGAAGGTTATTACCTTGACAACAGAAGGAGAACTTCCAGCCGGCAGAACTTATTATTTGCGTGTTGGAGCGCGTATTGATAAGGATATTGCTGGTGCTAAGCGCTATAATTATGCTGATATTAAGACTGTTAGCATTCCTTAATTCTAAATAGTCCAATTAATAATATAGAACATTACCTGTTGGCTGAATTAGCTTAATCTCTAAAAACGGATTAAGCTGATTTGGTCAGCGAGTAATCGTATTGAATCATAATTAATATAATGATGATAAAGTTTTTTGTTTTATATGTCCTTTTATTCTGTTCTATGATTGTTTCTGCGCAACAGCGAATTTCAGTTTCATCACCTAGTGGAAAACTTAAATTTTCTCTGAAAATAGAGCCTGAAAAAATAACTTATGATGTGGATTATAAGAAATGTCCCATTGTGACAAACTCTTTATTAGGATTTAGCTTTGACAATGGTGAATTTGGCCATAATATCAAAACTGGTAAAGTACGTCGTAACTCTATTGATGAAACTTATAAGCTGATTATTGGTAAAGTAAGTGTTGCGCGTAACTATTGTAATGAAGTCATTATTCCTTTGCAGGAGAAGTCTGTTCCCGCTCGTTTGATCAATTTAATTGTAAGAGCTTTTGATGATGGAGTGGCCTTTCGTTATGAGTTTCCTAAGCAAGAAGGCTGGAACTCGTATGTGATGTATGATGAAAAGACTCAGTTTAATCTGAATGGTAATCCGATGACTTTGTTGATGTACCTTCCGGGCTATGTAAATACCCATGAAAACGTTTACAATCACGTGAAGTATAATGAAATTGCCGGAAAAAAGCTGATTGAAATGCCTGTTACATTTGAGTTTGAAGACAATACTTATGTATCCATTACGGAGGCTGCTATACGGGATTATGCAGGTATGTATCTGATGAAAGAAAAGGATAAACTGGTAGGTAAGCTTTCGCCACACCCCGGACAGGAAAAAATTAAAGTAGAAATCAATGCATTTCCGCATCGTACCCCATGGCGTGTGATTTCAATTGCCGAGCAGGTCGGAGCTTTGCTGGAATCCAATATTCTGACTAGCCTGAACGAACCATGTGAGATAGAAGATACTTCATGGATCAAACCGTGCCGCACAACATTTACTTGGTGGAACGGAAATGTAGTTCCCGATAGTACTTTTTCGCCAGGTAATAATTTTGATACAAATAAATACTATATTGATTTTGCCGCCCGCAATGGTTTGGATGCCCATGGAATTTATGGTTATGCCGAAACTCCATGGTATTATGATGAAAACTTCAATTTTGGTCATTCAGGTCCTAATGCCGACGTTACCAGACCAATTCCTTGTCTGGATATGCCACGCATTGTAGAGTATGCAAAAAGTAAAGGTGTGGGTATACATCTTTGGGTGAACTGGCGCCCATTGTACGACAAACTGGATGAAGCTTTTACTTTGTATGAGAAGTGGGGTGTAAAAGGTTTAATGGTTGACTTTATGGATCGTAATGATCAGGAAATGATACGTATACAGGAAGATATTCTGAAGTGTGCTGCCAAGCATCGCCTATTTATCCAGTTCCACGGATCTAGCAAGCCTTCGGGGCTTGTGCGCACTTATCCGAATGAGTTTACCCGTGAAGGGGCATTAAATTACGAAGTTTGTAAATGGGACAATGCGGTGAATGCCGACCATGATATTTCTATCCCTTTTACTCGTATGCTTGCCGGGGCTACCGACTACCATCTGGGGGGCTTCCGTGCTTTACCGCGTTCCCAATTCAAGGTTCAGTATGTTAACCCTTATATAATGAGTACACGTTGTCATATGATGGCAATGTATGTGGTTCTGGAGAATCATCTCACTTCTCTGTGTGATACTCCTATGGCTTATGAAGGACAACCTGGTTTTGAAGTTTTGCGTACTGTTCCGGGGACATGGGATGAAATACGTGTACCATTGGCAAAGATTAATGAATATGTTACAGTGGCCCGCCGCAATGATTCCGATTGGTGGGTAGGTACTTTGAATAATAGTACTGCTCGCACTTTGCAACTGAAATTGGACTTCTTGGATGAGGGGGATTACGAAGCTACCATCTATACGGATGCTGCTGATGTGGATGAGAATGCCAATCACTTAAATAAGGAATTACGCAAGGTTATCCGGACTGACGTACTGAATTTGCCTTTAGCTATGGACGGAGGTTCGGTTTTGCATATCACTAAGTTACAATAGGGTTGTTTTTTAATAATATAATTAGATCTTTAGTATCATGAACAGAAGAAATTTTATAAAAAGAGTAGGTTTATTAGGTGCTGGATATGCATTAAACAAGAGTATGGTATTTGCCCATTCTGGAAATTCATTAGAGAGTGATTCTCTTGCCCTGTTTCCTACAGTGAGAAGAGTTCCGTCAGAAAGACATTTCAAGAGCCCGGCTATAGAGAAGGCTATTGATACTTTCAAAAAGAAAGTGAAGAATAAAGAGTTAGGATGGTTGTTTGAGAACTGTTTCCCAAATACATTGGATACAACTATTTATTATTCGGAGAAGAATGGTCGTCCGGATACTTACGTCATTACTGGCGATATTGATGCCATGTGGTTAAGAGATAGTTCGGCACAAGTGTATCCATATTTAGATTTCATGTTTGAAGACACAAAATTGCAGCAGATGATTGCCGGTGTTATCAACAAACAGACAACATTCATTTTGAAGGATCCATATGCTAACGCTTTCTATGATGATGACAAAAAGTATACCCGTTGGACCAGTGACCATACTGAGATGAAGCCGGGTATTCATGAACGTAAATATGAATTGGATTCGCTTTGTTATCCTATTCGTTTAGCTTACGGATATTGGAAAAAGACCAATGATGTTTCTCCTTTTGATATACAATGGAAGGAAGCGATAAAAGCTATACTGAAAGTTTGTAAAGAACAGCAAAGGAAAGAAGGCAATGGGGCTTATAGCTTCCGCAGAACTTCAGAATGGGCCATTGACGCTGTGCCGATGGGGGGAGTAGGGTACAAGGTCAATCCTATAGGGTTGATTTGTTCGACCTTTAGGCCCAGTGATGATGCTACTATTTTTCCTTTCCTGATTCCTTCTAATTTCTTTGCTGTAGCCAGTCTGAAACAAGCATCTGAAATGGTGCGTAAGATTTCAAAAGACAATGCCTTGGCAGATGAATTGATAGCGTTGAGTGACGAAGTTCGTAAGGCTTTGCAGGAATATGCTGTGGTTAATCATCCTAAATATGGTAAAGTGTATGCATTCGAAGTGGATGGTTTCGGATCAGCTTACTTGAGTGACGATGCCAATGTTCCTAATTTATTAGCTCTTCCTTATTTAGGTGGAACAGATCGTAATGATCCTATCTATGAGAATACAAGAAGGTTTGTGTGGTCGACGGACAATTCATTCTTCTTCAAAGGCAGTATAGCTGAGGGCATCGGAGGACATCATATTGGTGTCAATATGATATGGCCGATGAGTATCATCATGAAAGCTTTGACTTCCAAAGATGATAAAGAAATTCAGCAATGTATACAAACATTGCAACGCACGCATGCCGGAACCGGTTTCATGCACGAATCTTTCCATAAAGATGATCCTAAGAAGTTTACCAGAAGTTGGTTTGCTTGGGCGAACACTTTATTTGGTGAGCTACTATGGAAAACATTTAATGAGAATCCCGCTTTACTGGAGTACTAAGTAAAGCGGATAAACAATCTTTTTTAATTAATCTAATAACGAAACAATGAATGTTCTCAAAAACAATAGTTTAATTTTATTGATTTTTTTCCTGTTATTCAGTTCCCAGTTAATGTCGCAGAAGACATATAGATGGATGGACGAACTGGAATTACTTAAAAGAGTGGATAAATTGCCGGAATACCGTACTGGCTCTTATGTCGAGCAGTTCTCGAGTTACGACAGGACTTGGGGGAATGACGATGGCTTTGCTGGAACCTATTCTTTTCTTCGTAAGGAAGACGGTCGGCTTGTCATTGCTGAGATGGAAGGTCCTGGTGTGATTAACCGTATCTGGACTCCTACACCTACGGATCATATGTTATATTTCTATTTTGATGGTCAAAAAGAACCAGGCTTAAAGATTAAATTTTCCGATCTCTTTTCTGGTAAAGTTTATCCTTTTACCAAACCGATTTGTGGAAACGAGATTGGTGGTTTCTATTGTTACCTGCCAATTACCTACAAGAAGTCATGTAAAATTGTTTTTGATGGTCCGAAACTGGAATTTATCCAGATTCAATATCGTGCCTTGCCGGGTAAAAAAGTAGAAAGCTACACAGGAGAGTTCTCACTGCAAGATAAGAAATTGCTTTCCGAAGTTAATGGCATATGGGCTGATATCACTCCTGAAGTAGTTAATTATACACTTGGCAAATCAGCTGATATACAGACAAAGGAAACAACATTCACTCTTAAACCGGGCGAAGAAATGCCTTTCTTTGAAATGGACAAACCTGGGCGGATTGTAGGTATGGAGATTGATGGGGGAACTTCTTTCGAAGGTTTATATAAAGATGTGATGCTTTCTGCCCAGTGGGACAATGAAAGAGTTGAGGCTATTTATTCTCCTGTTGCCGATTTCTTCGGATACGCTTTTGGTAAAGGGGCTATGCGCAGTATTGTGATGGGGAAGCAAGGTACTTCCAACTATTGCTATCTTCCTATGCCTTTCGATAGATCCGCCTCTCTCAAATTGGTTTATAAGAAAAGGAATAATATCCAGCAATCTCCTATCTCTGTAAATGTGAGAATTTATTATAACAACAACAAACGTAATGCTAAAGAAGAAGGTAAGTTCTATTCAGTGTGGCATAGGGAAAAGACTCCATTGGGGATGTTTCACCGCTTCTTAACCCAGAAGGGGAAAGGGCATTATGTGGGTACTATACATCAGGCACAAGGCTTGCGTCCTGGCATGACCCTCTTTTTTGAAGGAGATGACAGTACCTATGTAGATAATAAGATGAGACTACATGGGACTGGTTCTGAAGATTATTATAATGGTGGTTGGTATGCTTTGTTGGATCGTTGGGACAGGGGTAATAGCCTTCCTATTCATGGATGTCTGGATTACTCTCTTCCAATGGCACGAACCGGCGGTGGGCGTTTCTTTTTGTCTGATAAGATGTCTTACGAAAGTGGAATCTATCATGGAATGGAACATGGCGAAGTGAAGAATAATTTCCCGGTCGACTATACTTCCGTCGCTTTTTTCTATGCTGCACAACCTTTATCTGATAGAATAGAACCTTCTGATGAGCAACGGATAGTCTATCGTCCTACTGTTCATGTTTACTTCCCGCAGTTGATGTTGCTGACACCGAGTGGAGGTGTCCAGGTGGCGAATGAAAGGGGTATCCGTATGACCACTCAACATGAAGGGGCTGTGCGTATCATGTTGAATGACATTCCAGAAGGAAAATATAAAGTACTGATTAATTATTTTGAAAAAAACAATGGAGCGGATTTTCAAATCTGGCAGCGTCAAAAGCAACTGTCCGATTGGATATCAAGTAGGGGGGACAAGGAATTATTTAAGGATAGAGTATATGTAGGAGATATCGAATTGACAGAGCAAACTAATTCCATTACTGTGCATGTTAGGAATAATAAAGAGAGGGACGAATTTGAATTAGCATTAATCACACTTGAAAGAATTGAATAGATGTACTTGTTTTCAATAAGGTAAAATAATATATATATAACAGAAAACTATAAGAAATGAATTGGATAAATAACAGATATCTTTTATTGCTAGGCTTTGCTATTTGTGGTATCACAGGAAATGCTGAAGCCAGGCAACCTTCGCCCTCAAAAGGTGGAAAAACGCTCCACATAACGAATGTTCGTAAAGTTGCTCGTGTTACAGGGGATACACTTCCCGGTGAGACAATCTATAGTCCTAATAATACCGGACCTGATTTTGATGTTTATGGTACGGACTTAGGTTTAATGTGGCGTACCGGTAAAAAACAAGTAGGTCTCTTTTTTGGTGATACCAGTGGTGAGGGCTTTGTTATTAATAAAAATGGTGGCAATGGTTCCAATTGGCGCTCTAATGTAGTTGCTTTCTCATCAGATGTTTATCTGGAAGATGGATTAAAAATTGATTCCATGTTAGTGGATTCTGAAGGCAAAGCCCGTGAAATTTGTGCGGGTGGAAAAACGAATCCGGATGTATACCAAACTTCCATTCCTACCGGTGCTATTCGTGCCGGAAAACGGGACTATGTGCATTATATGAACATACATAATTGGGGAGGAAGGCATGGACGCTGGCTCACTAACTTTTCATCGCTTTATGCGTCTGAAGATTGTGGAAGTACTTGGACACGCTGCAATGAAGTCACATTTGCTGCTGATAGCCATTTCTCTCAGATAACTTATGCCAAGCGCAAAGGCTGGATTTATATGATTGGCACACAATCGGGGCGCGGAGATGCAGCCTATTTGGCCCGTTTTCGTGAAAAGGATATCCTTGATATGCAGTCTTACGAATATTGGAATGGAGAATGTAAGAAGTGGGTACGTGGTGAAGAAACTGCTGCAACTCCTATTCTTCGGGGGCCTGTGGGCGAAGCATCATTATTATGGCATAGAAAGTTCAAACGTTGGATTTTGACTTATAATTATGATCCTAACTATGATAAGGAGCCTGTAATAAAGAAGAGTGGGATACTCTATTGTACGGCAGAAGATATTACGCAATGGAGTTCTCCTAAACTGCTATATCCTTCTCATTATTGTGCTTATTTGCACCCTCTCAAAGATAATGAGGATAAAATATGGTTTATATCGTCTCAATGGGGACCCTATAATACGTTTTTGATGAGTGCAGACTTGCATCTGGAGTAAAAACTAATGCTTAACATTATGAGAAAAGTGTTTGTATTAATTTGTTTGTTGAATTATCTGTTTGGAGTACATGCCAAAGAATTCACGCAGTATGTCAATCCTCTCATGGGTACACAGTCTACTTTTGAACTTTCCACCGGCAATACTTATCCCGCTATCGCACGTCCTTGGGGAATGAACTTTTGGACGCCACAGACAGGGAAAATGGGCGACGGATGGCAGTATATGTACACAGCCAATAAAATCCGGGGTTTTAAGCAAACACATCAGCCTAGTCCGTGGATTAACGATTATGGGCAGTTTTCTATTATGCCTGTAGTTGGGAAGCCGGAGTTCAATGAAGACAGACGTTCCAGTTGGTTTTCGCATAAAGGAGAAGTGGCACAGCCTCATTATTATAAAGTATACTTGGCAGAATATGACGTTGTCACTGAGTTCACACCTACTGATCGTGCTGTGTTGTTTCGTTTCACATTTCCCGAGAATGATCATTCTTATGTTGTAGTGGATGCTTTTGACAAGGGCTCGTATATTAAAATTCAGCCAGAGAAAAATCGGATTATCGGATATAGTACACGTAATAGTGGAGGTGTTCCTGAAAATTTTAGGAACTACTTTATTGTTGAGTTTGATAAACCTTTCACTTATCAGGTTACTGTGGCCGACGGTGTTGTACAGGATGGACAAAATGAGCAGATGACTGATCATGCGGGAGCAATTATTGGTTTCAAGACCCGTAAGGGAGAGAGAGTACATGCACGTATTGCTTCCTCTTTTATAAGTTTTGAACAGGCAGACCGGAACTTGAAAGAGTTGGAGCATGATAGCTTTGAAGCATTAGTTCAAAAAGGTAAGGAGGCGTGGAATCGGGTTTTGGGGAGAATTGAAGTAGAAGGAGGCGACCTTGATCAGTACCGTACGTTCTACTCTTGTCTGTATCGCTCGCTGCTTTTTCCACGGGCATTCTATGAACTAGACGGAGCAGGAAGACCAATACACTATAGCCCCTATAACGGACAGGTTTTATTGGGTTATATGTATACCGATACGGGATTCTGGGATACTTTTCGTTGCTTGTTTCCTTTCCTCAATCTAATGTATCCTTCGGTGAACAAGCAGATACAGGAGGGGCTTATTAATACGTATAAGGAGAGTGGTTTCTTTCCTGAATGGGCAAGTCCGGGACATCGAGGCTGTATGATTGGTAATAATTCGGCTTCCGTACTGGTAGATGCTTATCTTAAAGGCGTTAAGGTGGATGATGTGAATGCATTGTACGAAGGTTTATTGTATGGAACTGAGCACGTACATCCTAAAGTACATTCCACGGGGAGGCTGGGGCATGAATATTACAATGAATTGGGTTATGTACCTTATGATGCGAATATTAATGAGAATGTAGCCCGCACGTTGGAGTATGCTTATAACGATTGGTGTATCTATCGGTTGGCTAAAGCTTTGAAGCGCCCAAAGAAGGAACTGAAACTTTTTGCAAAACGTGCGATGAACTATCGTAATATGTTCGATATAGAAAGCTGTCTTATGCGTGGACGTAATAAGGATGGACGGTTTCAAGTGCCTTTTTCTCCTCTGAAGTGGGGAGATGCATTTACGGAAGGAAATAGTTGGCATTATTCTTGGTCGGTATTCCATGATTCTCAAGGATTGATAGAGCTAATGGGTGGCAAGGAGCGTTTTGTGCAGATGCTTGATTCGGTGTTTACAGTTCCTCCATTGTTTGATGAAAGTTATTACGGGCAGGTGATTCATGAAATACGCGAGATGACAGTGATGAATATGGGTAATTATGCTCATGGCAACCAGCCGATTCAGCACATGATTTACTTGTATAATTATGCCGGACAACCTTGGAAGGCGCAGTATTGGATACGTCAGGTTTTAGATCGTATGTATGCACCTACTCCGGATGGATATTGCGGAGATGAGGATAACGGGCAGACATCAGCTTGGTATGTATTCAGTGCTTTAGGCTTTTATCCTGTATGTCCGGGTACTGACCAATATGTATTAGGAGCACCTTTGTTCAAAAAAACAACCTTGCATCTGGAAAATGGAAAACAGTTGGTGATTTCTGCGCCCGACAATAATGAATGCAATTATTATATTGATAAGTTCTTTATCAACGGGAAACAGTGGAATAAGAATTTTTTATGCCATGAAGATTTGTTGAAAGGAGGACAATTGGAAGTTATGATGAGTGATGAACCGAATAAAAAGAGAGGTGTGTTGAATGAGGATACACCATACTCGTTTTCTAAGGAATAGGGGTTACTGGTTTCCTTCTCCATAATGAGGGGGTATAAAAGAACACAAATCCGTAAATTATATAAATAAGTTTATCAATAAGATGAACTCGTATAATTCGCGTAATTTGTGTTCTTCTTTTTGTTAGATAGTTGTCTTTCTTTATTCACTAATCACCTTCCTGTATTCCGCCACCGCCATCTTTGCAGCCAGATACGCATTTATCAGATTCGTATGTGCCTGTGTCCACGATAACTGTGCGGAAAGTACGTCAGCCATGCTTGATTTCCCTTCATTGTAGGAAAACGTTACGAGGTCGAGGTTCTCTTCGGCAAGAGTCATGTTTTCGCGGGCGGTTTTTACTTGTTGCTCTGTCTCTGTCAGTTTCGTAGTAGCGGCGGAGAGCTCTTCAAGGATATTATCGGTGACGTAGCTTTGTTGCAGCTTTTGCATACCGATATATGCCTTTTGTTGCCGGTTCGTCTTGAAGCGGGCGCCCCAACGGAAGATGGGGATGCTGACGTTGATGCCTGCCACGGGCGTATGGGGGATTTCCTGCCCCATGTAAGTGATACCCGTATCCCATCCGGTGGCGAGAAACATGCTGACCTGCGGATTGTATTTGCTGAGTGCGGCGTGACGTTGCGCTTCGCTCCGAAGGATGTTGACTCCGGTGCTGGCATAGTCGGCACGGCGGGGGAGAACATCGTCGAGGCCAAGCAGGGTGACCGGTTCGCTGGGAGTACTGATTTCGCATAAACTGTCTACGGGAGTACCGGGGGAGACGCCCATGAGGATATTTAGCTTTTGCAGGGCGAGGGTGTAGTTCTGGCGGGCCTTGATGTATTGCAATTCCGCTTCTTTCTGACGGGTGGAAATCATCAGCAGGTCGGTGCGACTGATGGCACCGTCGTCGAAACGGTCCTGGATGATGTCATACTGCCGTTGTATGATGTTCTGGAACGTTGCGGCAGCTTCGAGGCTGGCACGGGCAGCGGAGGCATTCCAATAGACGGCATCGCTCTGGTAGTGAATTTGGTCGAGTGTCAGCTCGGTAGTCAGTTGAGATAATTCCTCATCAGCCTTTGCCATTTGCTTCTGGGCTATTAGGGAGCCACCGGTATAGAGCGGTTGTGCTAAGGTGGCAAGGGCTTGATAGGTGTAGGGGCGGTATTCGCCTTTCGGACTGTTCCACTGGTCGAGGTGGTTGAGGTTGGCTGTACCTTCGGCGGTGATGTCTATCTGTGGCAAGAAGCCCGTAGAAGCGATTTTCCGTGCTTCGGTACTTGCCACGGTTTGCAGATGTTGCTGTTTCAGTACCTGGCTGTATGCCTCCACGCGGTCGCGATAGGCTTCACGGCTGAGGTATTGCTGCGCTCCGGCGTTAATGCCGAAGCAACAGAGTAGTGTGAGTATGAATATCTTCTTCTTCATGATTACTTGTATTTCTTCTTTTTATATATTTACGATAAATGACGGTTATCATACCGAAAGGCACTTGTCACTCGTAGCTTGTAGCCCGTCACTCTTTAATTTTATGTATCGCACAATAAGCCACCGGCAGTACAAACAGCGTCAATGCCGAAGCTACCAGCAGACCTCCCATGATAGTTGCGGCCATTCCGCCGAACATAGCGTCGAACAATAGCGGAAGCATACCCAGAATTGTAGTTCCCGAAGCCATTGCCACAGGTACGATACGGCTGGTAGTAGCACTCACCACTGCATCCAGCGGTGCCTTTCCGGAAGCAGCTTCCACATCAATCTGGTCTACCAGTACAATGGCATTCTTGATATTCATGCCAATCAGTCCCAGCAAACCGAGGATGGAGAAGAAGTCGAAAGACTTGCCGAGCACCAGCAGCCCCAACACAATACCGATGAAGATAAGCGGCAGCATCAACAGGATGACAATGGGCTTACGGTATGTGCGGAACAGAAACAGCAGTGTGACGAACATCAGGAAAAACGTCAGCGGTAGGTTTGCAGCCAGTGCCGCATTACTTTCGGCTTGGCTTTCCTGTTCTCCGAAGTATTTCATGGTGTATCCTTCGGGCACCTGAATTTCCTTTTGCACCTGTTTCCACACCCGGTTGAAGGCGGAGATAGCGTTCACTCCACGGCGTGGGTCGGCTTGCGCCATCATTACCATCTGGCGGTTATAATCCTTCACATTGGAGAATCGGTACTGGAAATCGAAATCACTGACCACTTGTTCCAGTGTGGTGGTTTCCTTGGTGGTACCGAATACCGGAAGCGTGCGCAGGTCGTTGATACGGAAAGAGTCTATCTTGTTGTCCTTTAGCAGGATTGGTAACACTTGGTCTCCTTCACGATATTCACCCAGCGTCATGCCGTTTGTGCCAATCTGAATGCTCTGCGCCATGCTCTGCCGGGAAACACCCAGGGGCTGAGCACGTTCCGGACTGTAGACAGGGCGCCACACGGGTATCTTGTTTCCCCACGAATTGCGCACATTGATGAGGTCGGCGTCGCGGTGCATGATTTCCTGGGCCTTGTTTGTCAGCATCACCAGTGTGTCCACATTGTTGCCGATGAAACCGATTTCGATGGCGGCATCCACGGCGGGGGAGAGTTTGAAGAGCGTGGTGCGGGTGATGGCATTCGGATAATTGGCTTTCATATACCCGTCGAACTTCTCCTCATGTTTCTTGGTGTACTTGCTGTCAGTCAGTTCAATGAGGATATTGGCAAAGTTCGGTTTCGGGCCGACGGAGGTGGAGGCCAGATAGTAACGCAACGGTGTGCTGCCGAAGGTAGTGGATATTCGTTTCACTTCCGGCTGTTGCAGCAGATGCGCTTCCACTTGTTTCATTTCCCGTTCTACGTCGCGGATGCTGTAACCGTCCGGATAGAAAATATCGGCACGGAAGTACGGCTTGTCCAGTGAAGGGAAGAAGTTTTGTGGCATCAGTCCCATGACGACGAGCGACAGGATGAACAGTATGATGATACTTCCCAAAGTCAGCACTTTCTTCTTTATCAATATGCTGAGGATGGAGGCGAATTTGTGATAGAAAGGCTTGTCGTATGGGTCTTTATTGGCATCTCCGGACTTGGCTTTCAGGATAAAGTTACCGAAGGTGGTGGTTTGTGTAAGTGCCAGCACCCAACTTAACCCCAAGGAAATGGCCAGCACCACAAACAGGGGCTTCACAATTTCCGCTACGGCCGAAGGGGCAAGGTAAAGCGGCAGGAAGGAGCAGATGGCTATGAACGTGGCACCCAGTAATCCCCATTGCGGTCCGGTGGCTCCGTTTATCAGAGCCCGGCGCCGGTCCATGCCTCGGGCAATGGCTATCTGCGCGTTGTCCGTCACTACGATGGCGTTGTCCACCAGCATACCCATAGCAATGATAAACCCTGCCAGCGAAGTTCGGTTCAGTCCTACGCCGAGGAAGGACATGATGAGTAACGTACCGCCGATGGAGAATATCAGCGAACTGCCGATAAGTACTCCTGCACGCAGTCCCATCACCAGCATGATGATGACGATAACAATCAGAATGGACTCTATTAAATTGATGATGAAGCCGTTGTTTGCTTCACGGGCTATCACGTTTTCGGGGTAGAGGCTTTCGAGTTCCAGACCAACCGGGATGAGCGGGAGCAGTTCTGCCAGCCGGGCATCTACCAGTTCACCTGTTTTCACTACGTCTTTGGTCGGGTCGGTAGAGACACCGATGCCGATGGCACGCCGTCCGTTGACGTGCATGATATTGGAGGGTGGGTCCATATAGCCTTTCTCGATGACGGCAATGTCGCCCAGCTTCACTTGTCCGCCGGGGGTGGTAATCACTTGTCGGCGGATGTCGTCCACGGTGGTGTACGTGCCGTTGGCAACGATGCGCAGTTGTTGTTCTCCGGCCTTGATTTCACCGGTATTGATAATTTGGTTTTGTGATTGCAACAGGCTTGCCAGTTGTTTGGGGTCGATTCCCATTCCCGCCAGTTTATTGACGGAGATGAGGATGTTTATCACTTCGGTCTGGGTGCCGAAGAGGGCTACTTTCATTACTCCGTCGGCGGTGATGACCTGGGTCTTGATGCGTTCCGCCCAGTTGCGCATTTCCTCGTAGGAGAAACCGTCGTCGCCCACCAGACCGTAATAAATACCGAATACGTCGCCGAAATCATCTGACACCGTGGGCGTGGAGGCACCGGAGGGCAGTTGCGGCTGTATGTTGAGAACCTTGCGGCGCAGTTCGTCCCACTTCTGCGGAATGGACGCTGCGGATAAGGAAGGTTGAAGTTCAAACGTTATTTTGGATAGTCCGTACATGGACTCCGACTTGATTTTGTATACACCGCTCATCGACTGTATTTCGCGGGAGATGGGTTCGGTGATGAGCCGTTCCACCTCGGCAGGTTCCGCCCCCGGATAGCGGGTCATGATGACCGCGCTTTTGATGACGAAGGGCGCATCTTCTTTCTTTCCCAGGTTGCTGAACGACAGTATGCCGCCCAGGAGCAACACGGCGAGGAAGAAATAGACAATTTTCGTATTGTCTAATGCATATTTAGCTAAGTTCATAATTTAAAATGTTTAGGTTTATTGGGGATATTCATCACGTGGCTTTTTTGCCCGGTATCAAACGATATCAATTGATTACCTTCACCATCTGTCCTTCCACCAACTGGTGTACTCCGGCTATCACGACACTTTCTCCCGGTTGCAGTCCGGCCGAAATCAGAACATTGGCTTCACCCGTCGGAGAGTATACCGTCACTTCCCGACGGCTTGCCTTACCATCCTTCACCACCCACACATATGTTTTCTTATTCCCACTCTCACCAAAGACAGCACTGAGCGGAACATTCATCAGCTTCTCTTCCAGGAACGGGGCAACGTCCGAAGCCAGCTTAATCTTACATGTAAATCCCGGCTTCACATCATACAAACTGCGGTCGAAGGCTGCATCATCTATCCTGATAGTCACCGGTATTCCCGTCCCGTCCGTCGAAATATCCAGATACTCTTCCAGTCGTGCGTTGAACGTCACCCCCGGATAACTGTCGAATATCACCCGGAACGTCACATCTTTTGCACGAAGCAGATACAGATAATCATCCGGCACCGTGAATTTGATGCGAAGCTTCTGCGTATTCACCAACTGCACGATACCTTCGCCGGAGTTGACACGCTGATAATTCTCCACCAGACGCTTCTCGATGGAACCGTCGAACGGAGCTGTCAGCTTTGTATCCCTCATGTTGTTGCCGGATAACTCATAGGCCGACTTTGCTTTCTGGTAATTGGCTACACTGATTTCGTACTCCTGCACGGAGATGGCCTGACGTCCCAGCAGACGTTTGTTGCGCTCCACTTGTGCGGCGGCAGTTTCGTAAGCAGCTTTGTCGGCGGCATATTGCAGGGAAATGTCGCGCGGGTCGATGGCGGCAATCAACTGGCCTTTTTTCACCCGTTGCCCTTCCACAACAGGCAGGTTGATGACTTGTCCGCTGACGCGAAAGGCAAGTTTTACGTATTCCACCGCTTCCACTATTCCGGAGAAGTCTTTCCGGATGACCGATTGGGAACTGACGGTCGTTGTCTTAACAGGCCGGATAAGGGCGGTTTCGCCCTCCTTCTTTTGCCCGCACGACGTGACAAGCAGCGTCGCGGCAAGGGCGAACAGATAGATTTTCTTCATATAAGTTGTTCGTTTAGGTATAATGCATAAAACCGGAAAAACAGAAAAATGTTTTCCCGGTTTCTATTATTGTGCTTTGTTATGGCACGCAGACTTTAGTCTTCTATCCTGAGTTTCAAGTCTGTGCCTGCTTTCAGGCTATAAACGTTCTGGTATACTTGTATGTTCAGTTCTTCTCCGGCAATCAGTGAGATTTTTATTTCCTTTCCTACTTGCATGTATAGCGTGCGTCCCTGATAATTCACCTGGAACGAATAACCTTTCCACTTCTCCGGTATAACAGGAGAGAAGCACAAGATATTTTCCAGTACCTCCATACCTGCAAATCCCCGCACGATGGCAAGCCAGCTACCCGGCATACTGGTGATATGCAGTCCCTGGTGCGTTTCATTGTTATAGTCGTCCAAGTCGAGGCGGGTGGCGTGCATGAAGAGCTGATAGGCACGTTCCACTTCACCGATGCGTGCGGCAAGAATGGAGTGGATGTGCGGAGAGAGTGAAGACTCGTGCACCGTCATGGCCTCGTAAAACTCAAAGTTACGGCGGACGGTTTCTTTGTCGAAATGGAAATAATACAGGTATAAACCCAGTAAAACATCACTTTGCTTGATGTAGCATGAACGCAGAATACGGTCCCAGGACCAATGCTGATTAATGGGACGCTCTTGGGGCGGGATGGCATCAGTACTTTCCAACTCCTTGTCCAGATAACCGTCGTTCTGTACGAAAATCCCCAGTTCCTTGTCCTCCGGCAGGTACATGCGTGCGATGATGTCTCGCCAACGTTCGGCCTCTTCCTGCTGACGCAGGTTGGTGACACGGCGGACACGTGCGTATTCGTCCGGATATTCTCCGGCAATGATTTCAAGATATCCGAGTGTCATTCGCAGGCATTGCACACACGAATAGTTGGTGTACCAGTTATTATCCACATTATTTTCATATTCATCCGGTCCGGTCACACCCAGTATCACATACTTTTGTTTCGGCTTTGAAAAGGATACACGCTGGCTCCAGAAGCGGGAGACGGCAATCATCACTTCCAGACCGTATTTGGCGATGTAATCTTTGCTGCCAGTCAGTACGGCATGTTGTGCAATGGCATATACGATGATATTGTTGCGGTGTATTTCTTCGAAGGTGATTTCCCATTCGCTGTGGCACTCTTCGCCGTTGTTGGTCACTTGGGGGAATAGTGCTGCACCATCTTTGAAACCCAGTTTTCGGGCATTCTCTATGGCTTTGGGTAGTTGGTTGTAGCGGTATATCAACAAGTTCTTCACAATCTCCCTCGGAGTGGAAAGCAGGAAGAACGGCACGCAGCAAAGTTCAGTGTTCCAGTAAGTGTTTCCGCCATACTTTTCTCCGGTAAATCCTTTGGGACCGATGTTCAGACGTGGGTCGTCTCCCCGATAGGTCTGGCATAGTTGGAAGATGTTATACCGGATGCCCTGTTGCGCTTCCGGGTCGCCTTCGATGGTTACGTCCATTTCATTCCAAATATTTCCCCAGGCTTGCTGATGGTCACCGGATAATGTGTCCCAACCGGAAACTTTAGCCTGGCGGGCTTCGGCGATGGAGTGGTCAACCAGATCCTGGCGTTCGTAATAGAGTGAGGAAGTGATGGCGGTATATTTGATAAGCGTGACGTTATCTCCCGGCTTCACATCTGCCCCGAGGCTGAATCCGGTTTGTTTCTCCTTTTCAATCCGTATGGGGTTGGATGTGGTTTCTTTGCCATTCTTGAAGAACTGGTAAGTCATGGCGTAGCACACTTGTGCATCTTCCCGCCGGGTTTGTGTCCAAAGGTAGGCACAATCCTTGGTGACGCCGGAGCGCAAGATATTCCATATCTTCTCGTTCGGTTCGTCATCCTTGTTCGTTATGATGGCATTCAGGGAAGGGACGAGGGATATCTTGCCAGCATAGTTAATAGAAGTGACACTATATTTCACCAGACCCAAATTGGGGTGTGCCATATTATTGATGTGCTCCACATGGATGCGCAGTTGGTTTCCCCTGGGAGAAGTCACTTCAAAATCGCGGTAGGAGATACCCGCTTTCATATCGAGCCTGCGGCTGAAGCTGTTTACGTCCCATTGTGCCAGGTCCAGTTCTTCATCAATGAGGCGCAGGCTGACACGACTCCAGTCCGCAGCATTGGGGATGCGGGTGTAGAAAGCCGGAAAGCCGTTCTTCCACCAGCCTACACGCGTTTTATCAAGAAAGGTGATACCGGCAACGAATGAACCACGGTATGAGTCGCTTGAATAAGGCTCCTCGAAATTGCCCCGTTGGCCGAAGCGACCGTTCCCAAGACTGAATATACTCTCGGACATTCGCAGGTTGTCAGCGTGAAAGTTATCTTCAATAATATTCCATTCATCGGTTTTAAGGTATCTTTTCATGGCGTGTATTTCGTTGGTGATTATGGCCGTAAAGATAAACAAATTAACGGATAAACGGCAAAAAGAGGAAAAAAAGAAGACAAAATTTACTTTTGGGTTAAAATGTGCTCTACTTCTCTACGAGCAACGCCCCATTCATCGTAGAGAAACAGGGCGTTGGTCGTAGAAGAAAGGGGTACTTATCGTAGAACAACGAAGCCCCCTTTCAGAATATATTCTCGTAAGGATTATGCTTTCACTTGTTCTCCTTTTGTTTCTTTGATGAAATATACACAAACCGCACCGATAATCAGCATGACACCTGCCATAACCAGCATATTGATTTCAGGCGGTAACATGCCTTTCGGGGTGAACAGAGCCAGAATACTACCACCCAGTGAAGCGGCCACAATCTGCGGAATACAGATTGTTCCGTTGAACAAGCCCAGATAAGTTCCCATGTGTCCACCGCTCAGTGCGTTGGTCAGGATGGTGAAAGGCAATGCCAGCATAGCGGCCCATGCGCAACCGATCAGTAAGAAGGAAATGAATAATACATATTGATTATGAACAAAATAGGTGGAGATGAAACCTAATCCACCCAGTACCAAACTGAGAGAATAGATCAGTTTGCGATCCTTGAACAACGGGATGCAGACAGCCCATAGTACAGAACCGATAGCCTGTACGGCAAACAACACGCCTACCCAGTCGGCAGCATCCTGATATTGAATACTCTTGGTGTCCAGCATAACTTTGCTGACTCCGTTCACTGCGGTTTCTACTGTAGGAGCATCGAATACATTGGCAGCTACACTACCATTGGTATACGTCCACATAAACATGAAAGCAAACCAACAGAAGAACTGAACCAAACCTACTGTCCAGAAAGCCTTCGGTGCTTTCACCAATAGCTTCACCATATTGATCTTTTCTTTTTCTTCCTCTTCGGTGATGCCGTGGTATTCAGCGTATTCGGCGGGTGGCATTTCCTTTACTTTCACTGTGGTATAGATTACACAGAGTATCAGAATGGCTGCTCCGATATAGAAGGAATAGATAACCGAGTCGGGAACTACACCTTGGGGAGCTATGTTGCTGATGCCTATCCATGTAAAGATGAACGGAAACAGGAAACCTACCAGGCTGCCGGCATTACACAGGAAGCTCTGGATAGAGTAGGCAAGTCCTTTTTGCTTTTCGTTTACCATGTCGCCCACCATCATCTTGAATGGCTGCATTGCCATATTGATGGATGTATCCAGGAACATCAACGATACTAATCCGAATATCATTGCCGTGCTGACTGCCATACCGAAACTACCGGCATTGGGCAACAGGCACATCACCAGTACGGCTACCAGTGAACCGACAAACAGGTAAGGAATTCGTCGTCCGAAGCGCGTCCACGTCTTGTCGCTTGCAGCACCCACGATGGGCTGCACGATGATACCTGCCAGTGGTGGCAATATCCAGAAATAACTTAAACTGTGCGGGTCTGCACCCAATGTCGCGAAAATACGGCTGATGTTCGCACTCTGCAAGGCGTATGCAATTTGTACGCCAAAAAAGCCGAAGCTGATATTCCACAGCTTCCAAAAGCTCAAATCAGGTTTTACTTTCATTCTTAATAAATTATTAGTTACGAGCTACGAGCTACAAACTACGAGTTCCTTTCGGCACACTGACAATTCCGCGCAGCCTACTTGTCACTCGTAGCTTGTAGCTTGTAACTCATTCATTTCGTCGTCCCCCTCACTACAAGATTCGTCCTCACAATCTTGTTGCTACTCTTGTCATCACCTCCTTCCAGCTTACCTATCAGAATGCTGAAAGCACTTTTCCCTACTTCCTCTCCATGCTGTTCCACGGTTGTCAGCTTCGGGTCGGTGCTTTGGGCAATGGCTCCATCGGTGAATCCGCAGATCGATACTTCGTCGGGAACTTTTTTCCCTACCAGCTTACAGGCATAAAGAATTCCTGAGGCCGTTTCGTCATTGATGGCGAAGAAACCATCCGGATGGTCGGGTCCTTCCAGAATATCAGGAGTGATGGCTATGGCACGTTCACGCGTATCACACAGCATAATCATGCTGTCGTCCACAGGAATTTTATACTTCTTCATAGCGTCCAGATACCCATTCCGGCGGTTCTTGGTGATTTCCAGATGCGGGGCTGCTCCATAAAACAGAATACGCTTGCAACCTGTCTGTATCATATACTCCACGGCAGCAAACGAACCGGCATAATCATCCACTACCACCCGTTCCGTTTTCAATCCGGTACAGATGCGATCGTAGAATACAATGGGGATATTGTTATTCAGCAAATCCTGATAATGGTCGTATTGGGAAGTATCTTTTGCCAGTGAGGCAATCACACCACAGACGCGGGCGGCAAGGAATGAATGTACGATTTTCACTTCCTGTTCGTAAGATTCGTTGCTCTGGGCTACCAGAATATTGTATCCTGCTTCGGCGGCAGCCTTTTCAATGCCACTCAGCACACACGAGAAAAAGTGATGTACCAGTTGCGGCACAATTACACCGATTGTATTCGAGCGGCTGGCTCGAAGATTAACAGCAAGTACGTTGGGTTTGTAGTTATGTTCCCGAGCATACGCATGTATAAGGTCACGGGTTTCCTGGCTGATGTCCGGGTTATCTTTCAGCGCTCTCGACACGGTGGATGGCGAGACGTTCAACGCCCGGGCAATATCCTTGATGGTTATCTGCGGTTTATTCATGGTATATAAATTGTTTCAGCCAAAGATAATGCAAACCGGAGGCAGTACAAAATAAGCTTGCTTATTTTTATTGCTGAGGTGCAGTTCTTCTTATTCAAAGGTTACTTAAACTGGGGTAGCTGCCAAACTGAAAAATGTAAAGCCAGCTAATCCGATTGCAAAAATAGCGGAATAGATGAGAATAAGCTTCTGTGTTGAGAATTATCGGATTATAGAATAGTGCAAACGTTTGCAAAGCCGTAGAAAGTCTTATTTCCCTTCTGTTTACATTGGGACGGTAGAGATGAGTGGTATAGAAAGATGAAGTTTTCGGGACTGATTATTTGGCACACAATGTAAAAAGAACTAATTTTGCGGTTATAACGATCTTATCACATGGATGAAACTACATACGAGTTTTTAACGGGTGCTTCTGCCTTTGTTATTGCAATATTAGGAGTTATGTTGGCGACTACGAAGATATTGCCGGAAAGCGGATTGGCGAAACTTCGAAAAGCCCGTAATATTCTTGTACCTTCTTATTTTGTGCTTTCACTTCTCAGTGTGGTGTGTTGCCTGACGGGGTATGACCGCCGTATCGAACCGGCCAGTACGCTTTTTGTTGCTTCGTTCCAGTCTCTGCTTTTTACGATGTCCATGTTGGTTTTCATACGTCCCAATGCGGTCAGATGGAGTGTGGTATTCCGGCAGGCGGGAGGTATCACAGTAGCGGGTATTGTCTTGTTTGTCTCCCTGTTCTGCTTTACGGATTATTTCTCATGGTTCTTTTATGTGGGCCTTACCGCTTATGTCGTTCAGCTAATTGTCTATACGAGGCAATTCATATCGTCTTACCGCAAAACGGTGCAAGAGGTAGAAGAGTATTATGACGACGATGAGGAAAGTCGTTTGGCATGGGTGAAGACCGGGTTCTATAGTGCACTGGCTATCGGAGTAATGGCTATACTTATTATATTTAATCCCGGTTGGTACAAATTCTTCGTTCCCCTGTATGTGGTTTTCTATAGTTTCATGGTGATTTGGTTTGTGAACTACTACCATAGAATGAAATTTGTAATCCCGGTCATTGCGTCCGTACCGCAAGAGGCGAATGTTTGTGCGGTCTCGGCGGAGACAGTTGCATCAGAGATAAATATGAAGGAAGAAGCGGCGGAAGAGACAACAGAGGATGCAACACCGGAAGATGCGATACCGGAAGATGAGATGTCCGAAGCGAGGCAGGCATTAAAAGAAAGGTTGCAGAAATACGTAGATGAGAAAGAATACTGCCAAAGCGATGTTCCTTCCGGTATGGTGATTGCTTCTTTCGGAACAAGCAAGGCTTTCTTCCGGCAATATATGAAAAGTTGCTATGGCATCGACTTCCGTCCGTGGCGTAAGGAACTACGCATACGCGAGGCATCCCGGTTATTTGCCGAACATCCCGAATATAGTATAGAAGATGTATGTGAGATGGTAGGTTACAACAATAGTAGCAATTTCAACAGAGACTTTAAGCAACTAATGGGGATGACTCCCAAATGCTATTGTAAGCAATTCTTGTAGCCCGCTTGAATTAAGAGCCTGTTTTAGTTTCCTTTTCAGGCTATCTTTCATTGATTTTCCTGCTTTTCAGCATAGGTGAAATTATCTTTCGTTCGATTGAACGAAAGATAATTGATATTATTTGGCATGAATACGTCTGTGCGGTAATTTCGTGGCAAACAATTCAGTATTCACTATATAAAAGACAGGAGACAACGAGTATGAAACCAAAAGAAAAGCAAAAGTACACCGCCCCCGCCATCGAAGTGATACGGATGGAAAGCGAGGGAATTATGGCAAGTAGTCTGGGCGACATGCCGCAAAGGCCTTGGGGCAGTAGCGCCGGCCGCACCCGTTCCACCGGCTATGGCCGTGCCGCATCCGGCAGTGACCTGGAAGACCTTATCAACGACATTCTCACCATTGAAAAATAAGCGCTATATGAAAAAAATCATCATACCCTCCATCCTCTTCTGCCTGACAATGGCGGCAGGATGCAGCCAGGACGAACCGGCAATGGAAACTCCCGATAACGGCAACGCCCCGGGAAAACAGATAACCGTCACCGCCGCCATGCCCGGTACGGGAGTAGATACCCGCCTGATATACGACGACCAAACCAACGCGGAAGGCAACGGACAACTCGTAGTGAAGTGGGCGGAAAGTGGCGAAAAGATATACCTTTATAATAGGACTAGAGAAACGTCATCCATCCTTCAACAAAAAGCAAATTCACTCAGCCCGGATGGCAAAAACACCGATTTCACCGGGGATTTGCCTGAGGGAACAGAAACGGGCGATGAACTGTACGCTTGCTACCAACACGGCTTGGCCGACATGGACTTTACTCTCGCGGAAATTCCGGCTGACCCTGCCTCCGGGTGGGGGGAATGGCTAAGCTTGAGCATCCCCGACATCACAAGTGACGGAACTCCGGACAACATAAAGCACACCATCTTTGCCAAGACCACCTATCAGGGAGAATCCACCGTCAGCTTCAGCTTCCTTCCCCTGACGGCGGCGCTGAAACTTACTATACAGGGAATACCCGGCGGAACAACCATCACCGGCCTGCAACTGAGTAACGTGTCTCGTGCGGCAGACGTGGATCTGACGCTTCCTCCTCTCGCTTACTACTATGAAAATGAAATATCCATGGAGAAAATAGAAAACCTCTCCCTTACCTCATCGGGTAATGTTTTCTATACCGCCCTCGTGCCCGACAGAATACGCGAGGTGTTCATAACAGCCACCGATAGCGAAGGGAAAAAGTATATAGCCGCCCTGCCCACTATCACAATAGAAGCGGGAAACGTATACGTGGCAGAAGTGACACTGAAAGAAGTAGTACCCACCGAACCTATCGATGTGGACCAGTATGCCTCTACTGTTGAGATAAAGGCCGCTATCCAAGCCGTCCTTGATGCCGGCGTCACCGAAATCAAGCTCAAGGGCGACCTTGCCAAGGCGGGAATGGGTGATGTCTACGGTACATTTGCCGATAATAAACAAATCACGAAATGCGACCTCACCGGAGTGACGGGCTGGGGGACAGAGGCAACACTGCCCGACCGCGCCTTTAAGGATTGCACCGCCTTGCAGGAGGTGAAGTTGCCCGATGACGTGCGGGTAATCGGAGAGTATGCTTTTATCCGCTGCTCTGCGCTGACTACGGTGAATCTTTTGCAGGTTGCCCAGATTGATGAAAGCGCATTTAGAGAGTGCACTTCATTGGAGACGCTCACTTTGGATAATGTGACGGCGATAGACAGGGATGCTTTCTTCGGATGTACGAGTCTGCAAACGCTCAAAATACCGCAGTGCACCCGGTTCGGTAATTTTATCGTTACGGGGTGTAGCTCTCTTACCCGGATAGAAGCCACCGCAGCCGGTGATTTCCTTTTTATAAATAGAGAAGACAATATAGAGAACTATGGTGTTTTTGACAACAGATCCGCTCATTCCGGAGATAACGCATTCAATCCCGCCAATTGCGCCCTCGTGCTGAACACTGACAAGCAAGCGGGTGGCAGTGCCGTCCCCAAAGTCTCCGACGGTAACAAATGGTCTTCCAGTTTAATTATTTGGAAAAGCATCGGCTTTCAATGATTGACATCGGGGACATTCCCTCTCCCGGCACGGAATAAGCCTTTTCCCGAAGTTAAGCTTTGAGGCGGTCAAAGTTTAACATTGGCATCGTCAAAGTTTAACTTCGGCACAGTCAAGGCTCAGCCTCCTCCTCCGGGAAGTTTCACCTGCCCGGAGTAATGGTAGCGGGAGGAGACGGAGCGGATAATACAGCAACAATATATTCACTTAAAAAAACTTACAATTATGGCATTTTGGAAAAAACAACAGAACAAGTCAAAGAAAGTATATTACCCCCAGGCCATCGTCAAGGGCAAACCCGTGGAAACCGAAGATATAGCCAAGGAACTGGCTCGCATCTCCACCGTCAGTAACTCCGACGTGCAGGCCGTGCTGGGCGACATAGCCCCCGTGATGCACACCCAAATGAAACAAGGAAAGTCCGTCCACATCAAAGGGCTGGGCTACTTCCGCTACACGCTCAATACCGTAGGCGTGGCCGACCTCAAGGATTTCGATTTTCAGAAACAAGTGAAAGCCGTCCGTGTGGAGTTCACTCCCGACCGGGAGAAGACCTCCAGCGGCACCTACACCCGTGCGCTGGTGGACAGTGGTACGCTGGAGTGGATTGAGCTCCCCTCCGATACTGTGGACGATGGTCCCTCAGGAGGCGATGAGGGCGGACTGGAAGAAAATCCGTTGGGGTGATATCCCAATTGAAACTCCGGTCTTCTTTCTTATATCTACCGAAAGCTTCCTTTCACAATGCGTGAAGGGAAGCTTTCAGTCGTTATAAATATTAACTGCGATGCACCCTCCTATAAGAACTTTTGTTATCTTTAGATAAGATAAGCTGCATTTCGGCATAACTTTTTCATGCTTGCATGAAAGTTCTGCACTCAATTTGCATTATCTTTGTGTCGTTATCCCGTCATAAAGCGACGGATTAAATATCTCAAAAACAGTAGGAGGACAGCATATGGATCCATTAGAATACTTAGTACCCGGCAGAAGGAGACTTCCCTACGGCATGATGAACTTCGCGGTCATCCGCCGTGAAGACTATTATTATGTGGATAAAACCCGCTTCATCCCTTTGATAGAACAGGCAGACCGCTTTTTCTTTTTCATCCGTCCGCGTCGTTTCGGGAAGAGCCTGACGCTGAACGTGCTGCAACATTACTACGATGTGCGCACCCGCGACAAGTTCGACGACCTCTTTGGCGACCTCTACATCGGGCAGCATCCCACACCGAGTCGTAACACTTATCTTGTGCTCTATCTCAATTTCTCCGGCATCACCGGTGCACTGAACGACTATCGCAAAGGGCTGGATGAGCACTGCCAAATCCGCTTCGACTTTTTCTGTGAAGTCTATGCCGACCTTCTGCCGGAAGGCATCAGGGATCGGCTGGACGAGAAGGACGGAGCCGTCAACCAATTAGACTATCTGATTTCGGAATGCGAACGTGCCGGACAGAAGGTGTATCTCTTTATCGACGAGTACGACCACTTCACCAACGCCATTCTCTCCGACCCCGAAAGTCTGCACCGCTACACCAACGAGACGCATGGCGAGGGTTATCTGCGCGCCTTCTTCAACAAAGTGAAAGCGGGAACCTATTCCAGCATCGAGCGCTGTTTCATTACCGGTGTAAGCCCCGTGACGATGGACGACCTCACCAGCGGCTTCAACATCGGAACCAACTATTCCCTCTCACCGGACTTCAACCAAATGATGGGATTTACAGAAGAAGAAGTGCGCGAAATGCTGACCTACTATTCTACCACCAGCCCCTTCAATCATACCATTGATGAACTGATAGAGATAATGAAGCCGTGGTATGATAACTATTGCTTCGCGCAGGAATGTTACGGCGAAACCACGATGTATAACTCCAACATGGTGCTTTATTTCGTCAAGAACTACATCTCGCGTGGCAAAGCACCGCTAAGCATGGTGGAAGAGAACATCCGCATCGACTATGAGAAACTACGCATGCTCATCCGCAAGGACAAGGAGTTTGCCCACGATGCCTCCGTCATTCAAACCCTCGTGAGCCAGGGCTTCATCACCGGCGAACTGAAGAGTGGCTTCCCTGCTTCCGGCATCACCAATCCCGATAATTTCGTGAGCCTGCTCTACTATTTCGGTATGCTCACCATCAGCGGTATGCACCGGGGAAAGACTAAACTCATCATCCCCAATCTGGTTGTTCAGGAACAACTCTATACCTATCTGCTAAGCACCTACAACGAAGCTGACCTCAGTTTCAGTAGTTACGAAAAGAGTGAACTTTCCAGCCAGCTCGCTTACGATGGCAATTGGAAAGCTTACTTCGACTACATTGCCGACTGCCTGAAGACCTACGCTTCGCAACGCGACAAACAGAAGGGAGAGTTCTTCGTGCACGGCTTCACACTTGCCATGACCGCACAGAACCGTTTCTACCGTCCCGTCTCCGAACAGGATACGCAGGCGGGCTATGTCGATATTTTCCTCTGTCCGATGCTGGATATTTACTCCGACATGACGCACAGCTACATTGTGGAGTTGAAGTATGCCAAATACAAAGATCCCGAAACCCGTGTGGAGGAGTTGCGTCAGGAGGCTATCGCACAAGCCAATCGTTATGCAGAGACCGATACGGTGAAACGTGCCATTGGTAACACACGGCTACATAAGATTGTGGTGGTGTATAAAGGCATGGAAATGTGGGTGTGCGAAGAAATACAATAGTCCGGACTTTTAACGTAACCCGGCGTATGTACAGACCAGTTCTTTTTCTTTTCATTCTGTTACAAATCTGGCTTCCTTGCAGTCTGGCAGGGCAGAAGTCCGATTACAGGCTGTTTGATAATATCAGTCTGGGGACGGAAGCATCCGTTATCAGTTGCTTCCTGCAAGACACGCAAGGACTGATATGGATAGGTTCCAACAAAGGACTGTTCAGTTACGACGGCTATTCCTCACAACCGCATTTCACTTTCGGCGAGCGCAGCAATACGCGCATTTATTGCGGTGAAGTGGTGGACAGCACTTATCTCTATATGGGTGCGGACAATGGCTTGCTGATTTATAATTACCGGACAGACACCTACCAAGAACCGGAAGCGGACTTCCCGACCGACATACGCACACTGGCATTGCGTGACGGCGTGCTGTGGTTGGGAACACTTAACGGTCTCTACACCTACTCACCGGAAACCCGGCAGCTCTCCGCCATCACCGAAGGACTTCCGCATCAGACCATTTATTCCATTATCCGCGCCTCGGACGATAACCTCTACATTGGCACGTACAACGGCTGTTGCCGCTACATTCCCGCTACCGGACGCTTTGAAACCATAGACTTGCCCGTCACTCGTGGCCGAAGCAACCAGTTTGTCAATTCACTTCTGGAAGATACCGCACGCGGTTGTATCTGGATAGGCACAGAAGGATGTCTTTTCAAATACACCCCTGCCGATGGGCATACACGGCGGATAGATGCTTTTCATGATAACTCCGTCAAATCTCTGGCACTGGACGGAAACGGACAATTGCTGGTAGGTACCGATAATGGTCTGTACGTCTATCAGGAGGACGAACCTCTGTTGCACGTTGTTCATGACTCCCGAAACCTCCAGTCCCTTTCTAACAATATCATCTGGACCATCTTTGCCGACCGCGAGCATAACGTCTGGTTGGGTACGGATTACGGCATCTCCATGTCCCGCCATAACAGTGTGCTGCGTCATATCCCTATCTCGCAGATTACCGGAACAGGGGAGGGCAATCAGTTCTATTCCATGCTGCGTGATGCGCACGGAACTTATTGGTTTGGCGGCACCAACGGTCTCATTCGTTTCACCGCTCTTATGGATGGGGAACAGGACGTTGCCTGGTACAAGATGGGGGACCGGAAATATCCTTTGTCCCACAACCGGGTACGCCATCTTTACGAAGACCGTGAACAACAACTCTGGGTGGCTACGGATGGCAGCATCAGTCGTTACGACCCGGCGAAACGCCAGTTTATACATTATAATATAGTGGACAGCACCCGCCGCTACAACGCCAATTGGACGTATAGCCTTTTTGAAGACCGTGACGGGCAACTCTGGATAGCTACCTGCCTCGGTGGTATCTTCGTGGTGGATAAGGAAAACCTCATGCGTTCTTCCGGCGGACTCTACATGGCGGAGAAGACTTATTCCATCCACAACGGCTTGTCCGGCATGTTCATCAACCAGATGATTCCCGACCGGGAAGGGAATGTATGGGCATTGCTCTATAACAGTCCCAACAGCATCGAAAAGATAAATCCCCGTACAGGCGAAGTCACCCATATTGCCGCCGGTGAACTGAAAGGCGAGCGTACTCCCAACTTTATCCTTTGTGCCGAAGACGGCTACATCTGGATAGGTTTCCCCGGCGGAGTGATGCGCGTGACTCCCGAAAACGACAGTATCCGCATGCTGCCCTTTGATGCCTATAATCATTACGAAGTGCTTTCCATGGCCGAAGCCGACGGCCGCATCTGGATCTCTACCACAGATGGTTTCTGGGTAGCCGACCAACAGACTCTGGAAGTCCGCCGCCTGAATATCACCGACAAGCGTTTCACCAGCATGTTCTTTGATAAGACAAGCGGAGAATTCTATCTGGGCACTGCAGATGGTTTTGCCATCTCTTCACCCGAAGCCTTGTTGGCGGAACATCTTGAACAGCCTTTGATATTGACCGCCCTTTATGTCAACAACCAACTTTATCAGTCCGGGGCAGGGCAGGGGGAACAGGCGCCTGATGTGGCACAATCCGGGCAAAGCATCCGCTACTCACAACATATAAATCTGGACTACGACCAGAACAATCTTGCTTTTGAACTCTCCGACCTGCCTTATTCCCTTGAAGAGAAAAGCAAACTGTTGTATCGCCTGGAAGGTGTGGATCGTGAATGGAACCTACTGAAACCGAATACCAACCGGATTACTTACAACAATCTGAACTACGGTGACTACCGCCTGATAGTGAGTAAGCTGGATGCGCATGGCAAGCCGTCCGAAAAAACGTATGCATTGGACGTCCACATCATTCCGCCCTGGTACTACACCCCGTGGGCAAAGGCCGTTTATGTCTTGCTGTGCCTTGTCTTGATACTCTGGACAATCAACTTCTTCCGCGTGAAGAACCGTCTGAAGCTGGAGCGTCTGGAGAAAGAGAAAATCCTGGAGCAGTCTCAGGCTAAGATGGAGTTCTTCACAAATCTCTCCCACGACTTGAAAACTCCGTTGAGCATGATTATTGCGCCTATCAGCCGGATGCTCCCCGCCATCAAGAATCCGCAGGAGAAGAAGCAACTGGAACAGGTGCAGCACAATGCCATGAAGCTGAATTCGCTGATCCATCAGGGACTGGACTTCAACCGGGTGGATAGCGGCAACAATGCGCTGTTGATTTTGTCGCAAATAGAGTTGGTCTCCTTCGTGCGTGGATTGTTTGCTCTATATGCAGAAGAAAAGGCGAGGGAGAAACAACTCACATTTGACTTTCATACCGACCGGGAAAAGATATACATACAGATGGATGCCATAAAACTGGAATCCATTCTGGATAATCTTTTGTCCAACGCTGTGAAGTATACTCCGGAGGGTGGGAGCGTCACGCTTCGCCTGGAAATTCCCGGTGAGGAAAAAGATGTGCGTATTTCAGTTTCCGATACAGGTATCGGTGTGCCCCGTCAGGACCAGCCCTATATCTTCCAGCGCTTCTTCCAGTCGCCCAAGACGGCAGGAAAAAAGGAAGGGACAGGTATCGGACTTTATCTCGTAAAGACTTACACGGAATTGCATGGCGGCAGCGTATTGCTTACTTCGGAAGAAAATAAAGGGACTACCGTTACACTGAACTTACCGGTTGGCAGTCCGGAACAGATGTCGGTTGATGTGCTTTCCGAGTCTGTGGCTTCTGAACAGGAGACGGCGCTTGTTGAAGCAGAAACAGCAGCCTCCGTTTCTTCTTCTGCCGCAGAGGCAGCCAGCCCTGAAGCTCCGTTGATATTGATAGTGGATGACACTCCGGAAATAGCCGGGTTCATTTATCAGATACTGCACGCAAAATATCGTTGCCGTATAGCGGAGAATGGCAAGACAGGTATGGAGATGGCGATGGAATTATCTCCTGATCTGATTATTGCTGATGTCATGATGCCCGTAATGGACGGGCTTGAAATGGTGCGCCGCCTCAAAAAGCACATTCCTACTTCCACTATCCCCATTATCCTGTTGACGGCTAAGAGCGACAAGGAGACGGAGCTTGAAAGTATCCGGTTGAACATCGAGGCTTTCATTCCCAAGCCTTTTGAACCGGATATTTTGCTTTCGCGTGTACAGCAGTTATTGGTTGCCTGGGAGATGCACGAGACGAAAGCCCGCATCGAAGCCCTTGCCGCTCCGAAGGAAATCGAGGCTGTTTCCTACGATGAAAAGTTCCTGGCAAATATTATTCATTTGATTGAAGAGCATATTTCGGACTCGGAACTGAATGTGAATGCCCTCTGTGAATGGACGAGTACGAATAACAAGCAGATGTATCGCAAGATAAAACAACTCACCGGCATGACGCCTGTAGAGTATATCAAATCCATCCGCATGAAGAAAGCCGCCATGTTGTTGAAGCAACAAAAGTTCACGGTTGCCGAGGTGATGTACATGGTTGGTTTCTCCAATCATTCTTACTTCTCCAAGTGCTTTCAGTCGGAGTTTGGGGTGACGCCCAAGCAATATATTTAGTTTAGCTTTGCCAATTTTTTGCCATCGCAGTGGCAAAGTCTTGCCAATACGGTGGCAATCTTTTGCCACTGCGATGGCAAAAGATTGCTAATATAGTGGCAAGGAATTGGCCGTGTTAAGTGTTCAGGAACACCTCTGCTCCCAGCAGATTATTAAAGTAAGTGGCATTTCGTTCATCCTCCAGTCCTCCGTCGGGGGTGAATAATAGTTGATATCTGGTCTGTGTATTCGCCATCCCCACTATTACTGAAATCACCGATTGTTTTTCGGGAAACTGAACCAACGTCACATTTTGCACCATTCCGTCAGAATACTGGCTGGCGGCGAATGCATTATAAACTGCGGGGGGCACTTCATCCATAGTCTCCCAGTCAGTTTGTTTCATCGCCCACGAGGCATTGGCATTGAACCAGACTTTGGTGTCGAAGCCATTCAATATAAAGTCTGCCACATAATACGCTTCATCCCGGGTCCAGGCGACGTCCTTAGCTTCGGGATACATCTTTTTTAAAGCTTCCTGTACATTGACAGGAGCATAGTCGGCAAAAACCGGAACTGATGTCAGAAACATCAGAAGCAGGAAAGAAAACTTCAGCTTGTTCATACTCATAAAACTTTTTGGTTAGGTCTTGAAAAATACTTTTGTAGAGAACGGCATTTCATGTCTTTTGTTTGCTCATTTAACACAAATCGTTCTCACAAGGTGTTCTATGGTCGTCTCATGTCTCAATATTATCCTTTTATGTCCGAAATATACTTTCGTAAATTCCTTCTCTCCGCTACTTTTGCCAACAGAAAACCAACTTTAATTTGATGACATGAAGAGACACATTCTACTCCTGATTACTTGTTTGCTGATGGCAGTTGTCCCGGCACAAAACAAAGCATCCAAAAGCATCCCTACTGTTTACGTAGATGGTAACGGCATCATGCGCTGGTCCGATACCCGGAAAGAGGCCTCTTTCTTCGGAGTGAACTATACCCTGCCTTTTGCCCATGCTTACCGTGCAATGGGCTATCTGGGCATTGACCGCAAAGCTGCTATCGACCGTGATGTCTACCACTTTGCGCGTCTGGGACTGAATGCTTACCGCATCCACATCTGGGACGTTGAGATTTCCGATGGCGAAGGTAACCTGCTGGAGAACGAACATTTGGAACTGCTGGATTATCTTATCTTTAAATTGCAGGAACGTGGCATTCGCATCGTTATCACTGCTCAAACCAACTTCGGCAATGGCTATCCCGAGCGTAACCAGCCTACCGGCGGCTTTTCCTACGATTATGATAAATGTGCTGTTCATAGCGATGCAGAAGCTATTGCTGCGCAGGAAAAATACATTGCCGCTCTTGTGCGCCACGTCAATTCTTACACAGGCTATGCCTATAAAGACGATCCTTACATTGTAGGTTTTGAAATCAACAACGAACCTTGCCATCCGGGTACGATAGCTGAGACACGTGCTTATATCAACAAGATGTTATCTGCCCTGAAACGTGCAGGCAACCGGAAACCGGTATTCTATAATGTCAGCCACAATCAGCATGTGGTTGAAGCTTACTACGATACTGCTGTTCAAGGTACTACTTATCAATGGTATCCCGTCGGTCTTGTTTCCGGACATACCCGTAAAGGAAACTTCCTGCCTGCGGTAGACCGCTACGATATTCCTTTCTCCAATTTGAAAGGTTTCAATAAAAAGGCGCGTTTGGTTTATGAATTTGATCCTGCGGACAATCTCTATTCCTATCTTTATCCTGCCACTGTCCGCACTTTCCGTTCTGCCGGCTTCCAGTGGATTACACAGTTTGCGTATGATCCTATTGATATGGCGGCATATAATACCGAATATCAGACTCATTACCTGAATGTGGCTTATACTCCGAACAAGGCTCTTGGCTTGATGATTGCCGCAGAAGTGGCACAAAAAGTGGGCAGGGGAGAGAGCTTTGGAGGTTATCCGGCAGATACGCTGTTCAATGACTTCCGCGTCAGCTACGTACAGGATTTGAGTGAACTGAACGATGGAGAGAAATTCTACTATTCCAATACGACGCAGACCCTTCCGAAAGATGTTTCACGGCTTCGTGCCATTGCCGGATGTGGCAGTTCTCCCGTTGTCCGTTACGAGGGTACAGGTGCTTATTGGATAGATAAGTTGGAAGATGGTGTCTGGCGTCTGGAAGTTATGCCCGATGTGGTGCAGGTGAGCGATCCGTTTGCCAAACCTTCTTTGGATAAAGAAGTGATGCATATCATTTCCAATGCATGGGATATGGTATTGGATTTACCTGACTTGGGTAAACATTTCCAAATAAATGGATTAGATAAAGATAACTTCCGGCATAGTTCCGCCACGAACGGTACTATTTCCGCCCTTCGCCCCGGCGTTTATCTTTTGCAGCGCGAAGGCATATCCGCTTCCCGAACCTGGACTGCCGATACCCGTTGGCAAAACATCACTCTCGGCGAATACGTCTCCCCAACTCTACACTCTCAACCTTCAGACCTTGACTTCATAGTCAATCATTCTCCGGTGAGAACTGTTGATGCAGGCAAAGACCTGATCATACAAGCCACTATAGCCGGTAATGAACAGCCCGACTCCGTTATCATCTATACTGATAAAATCTCCTTTTGGAATGAAAAGAACCCATCTATAAAGATGAACTATGCAGGTGGTTACACTTATTGTGCCATTGTTCCTGCCTCAGATATAAAAGAAGGTTGTTTTAGGTATAACATCGTTGTTTGTCGGGGAGATAAACGACAGACATTCCCTTCCGGGGTAGCCAAGAGTCCGCTGGATTGGGACTATACTACGGCTACCCTGTGGGAGACGAATGTAGTTGCTTCTACGAAGTCACTTTCTTTACTGAAAGTGGGAGATACCGACAATAACCTGGAAGTCTATACCTTACCGGAGTGGAGCCGTACCAATCGTGAATTGATTGAGAATGCTCCGACGGAGAAACCGACTCTCCGCATTACTTTTGAGTCCAAGGACCCGAACCCGGTCTTCTTCCTTCGCCGCTATATTAAAGATGACATTAGCGGTCGTCCCGAACGTCTTGCCGCCAGCCATACCCTCTGCCTGCATGTGAAGAAGATGCCGGAAGGGCTTAAAGCAGGTTTCATTACTTCGGACGGATATACCTATCTTGCACCGTGTAAGGCTGTAACGGATGATATCATCCGAATTCCTCTCACGGAACTGCGACAGGCTAATACCGCCCTGTTGCCTCATGCCTATCCGGTTTTCCTCGACAATTATTTCCGTCCGCAAACGGAGATTCTTTTCCAGGTAGAAAAGATAGAAAGCCTTGAACTGTCCTTTGAAGGAACTGCCGGGAAACAGGCGGAAATAGAAATAGGCGGCATTTGGCTGGAATAAGTAACACTTTTAAATTAAATACCAAGTATGAGAAACAAAACCTTAAGACATCGCGTCACAGCTTTTTTATGCCTGCTGTGCATCGCACTATCAGCAATTATGAGCCCGCTTTCCGCTCAGGACGGAAGAAAAGTAACCGGGCATGTCGTAGACGACACGAACGAGCCCCTTATCGGTGCCAGTATTTTGGTGGTAGGCACCAGTACCGGCGTGATAACCGATCTTGACGGAAACTTTTCCATTGTTGTTCCTTCGGGAACTACCACTTTGCAAATCTCTTATGTGGGTTATGAAACTATGACTGTTCCCATTCCAAGTAATAATACTGTGAATGTAAAGATGAAAAGTGACTCTCAGGTACTGAGTGATGTGGTTGTCATCGGTTACGGAACAACCCGCAAAAGTGACCTGACGGGATCCGTCTCCAACGTCAGCAGCAAGGATTTCAATTCAGGACTGATTTCCTCGCCTGAGCAACTTATTAACGGTAAAGTATCCGGTGTACAGATTATGAGCAATAGTGGTTCACCCACAGCCGGAAGTACCATCCGTATCCGTGGCGGCGCTTCGCTGAATGCCAGTAACGACCCGCTTATCGTTCTGGATGGTGTGCCCCTCGAAACAGGTGGTATCAGTGGTAATGACGGTAACTTTTTGGCATTAATCAATCCGAGCGATATAGAAAGTATGACTATCCTGAAAGATGCTTCGTCCACCGCCATCTACGGTTCGCGCGCATCAAACGGTGTCATTATCATTACTACCAAGAAAGGAAGTACTGACCGTATGAAAGTGAGTTTCACAACTACCAATTCCATACAGACCCGTACTAAATTGAACGATATGCTCTCACGCGAAGAGTTCATCAATGTAGTCAATACTCAGGGTTCGGATGCACAGAAAGCCTTGTTGGGTAATACCTACACGGATTGGAACGATGAAATCTATCATAATGCTTTCGGTACGGACAATAATCTCAGCCTGTCCGGCCGTCTGGCAAAGAACTTTCCTATCCGTGTGTCAATAGGTTATTATAACCAGGATGGTTTGGTGAAGACGGACAATGCAGAGCGCATCACAGGAAGTGTATCCTTATCTCCCAGTTTCTTTGATGACCATCTGAAACTGAACTTCAATGTGAAAGGTTCGCGTAACGATAACCGTTTCGCCAATTCAAATGCCATTTGGAATGCAGCAACCTGGAATCCTACCATCCCGGTTTATTCGGGCAACGATACGTTTGGCGGATACACCGAGGCCACTGACAATGTAGGGCAGTTGGTTACAGGTGGTACGGTCAATCCTTTGGGGGCTCTCAAACAATATAAATCAACCAGCCGTGTCTCCCGCTTGGTCGGTAACTTTGATGTGGACTACAAAATGCACTTCCTGCCCGAATTGAAATTTCATGCTACTTTGGGGTATGATTATGCCAAGGGACAAGGCAAAATATATGTTCCGGCTGAGGCAGCCCAGTATGCGACAACTAACGGGCGTGATTATAAATATGGCCCGCAAAAGAACACCAACCGCCTGCTGACTACTTATTTCAATTACAATAAATACCTTGACTCTTGGAAGAGCAGTATTGATGCCACTGTGGGATATGATTATCAATACTGGAAGAGTACTTCCCCTCAATACAGTGAACTGAGCACATTAGGCGAGATACAAAGTACGACTGCCGCTTCCGACGAGCGCCATGTGCTTCTCTCTTACTATGCGCGTCTGAACTATACTTTTGATTCGCGTTATATGCTGACGGCCACCATGCGTCGTGATGGTACCTCTCGTTTCAGCAAAGATAACCGTTGGGGAACTTTCCCCTCTGTAGCTCTGGCCTGGAGAGTCAGTGAAGAGGCTTTCCTGAAAGACAATGCAGTGTTGAGTAACCTGAAACTCCGTGCCAGTTACGGTGTCACCGGTCAGCAGGATGGCATTGGTAACTATAATTACCTGCCCGTTTATACTGCCAGTCAGAGTGGGGCGGAAGCACAGTTCGGCAATCAGTACATCACCACCTACCGTCCTGAGGCTTATGTCTCTAATTTGAAATGGGAGACTACTACCGCCTGGAATGCCGGTTTTGATTTTGGCTTCCTTGAAGACCGTATTACCGGTAGCTTTGATTACTATACCCGCCAGACCAAGGACCTGTTGGCTACTGTTGCCTCTCCCGCCGGTACTAATTTCGATAAGAATATCCTGACCAATGTGGGTAATGTAGATAGTCAGGGTATTGAAGTTTCCCTGAACGCCAGCCCCATTCAAAGCAAGAACTGGAACTGGGATGTCAGCTTCAACATGACCTGGCAAAAGATGAAAGTCAAGAACCTCTCTCTGGTAGAAGGTGGTGCTGCCACCAACATCTCGGCCGGTGCCTCCATTGACGGACAAAATGTGCAGGTGTTGAGCGAAGGCTACGAACCTTATATGTTCTACGTCTATAAACAGCTTTACGATGCCGAAACCGGCAAACCCATCGAGGGAGCTTATGCCGACCTGAATGGGGATGGTGAGATAAACTCAGGTGACCTCTATCGCTATAAATCACCTACACCCGACTTTATCTTCGGCTTCAGTACTTCGTTGAATTATAAGAAGTGGACGCTGAGCACCAGCCTTCGTGCCAATGTGGGGAATTACGTATATAACGGTATGGCTATGAACACCGGTGCCTGGGAGACGATGAGCTATAATGCGTTCCAGTTGAATAACGTGCACAGCAGTTATCTGGAAACCGGTTTCCAGAGGCGCCAGCACTTATCGGACTATTATGTGGAGAACGGCTCATTCCTGAAAATGGATAACCTGTCACTATCTTACAACTTTGGCCGTGTATGCCGTTGGCTCAGTTTGAATGCCAGTGTCATGGTGCAAAACGTATTTTGTATAACCAAGTATTCGGGTGTTGATCCGGAGGTTCCGAGTGGAATGGATTCTTCTTTCTATCCCCGTCCGCGTACTTACTCACTCAGCCTAGGACTTGAATTCTAATCTTTACCATTAAAAACAAGACATATCGTATGAAAAAGATATTCTATACCGTACTGCTTTTTGCCGGTACACTATTCACAACCTCCTGTTTGGACGACCTCAACCAGTATCCGCATACGGAAACCACTTCGGCTGATGTCTATACGTCTGCAGCCAACTATAAAGCCGTCTTAGGAAAACTTTATGTATCTTTCGTCATTGCCGGACAAGAAAAAGGCGGCGGAGATAAAGACCTCGACAGTAACTTCGGTTACGATTATATGCGCTGTTATTTCAATATGCAGGAGTGTGGCACCGATGAGTTGGTTTACACCTGGCTGGGAGGCGAAAAAATGAGTGGGCTTACTTATCTGAGTTGGGATGCCAATGATGCGTGGGTGTCCGATACATATTATCGCATTTACTATACCATAGCACTTTGCAATGAATTCCTGCGTAATGCCACCGACGGGCAGATTGAAAAATTCAGTGAGGGTGAGCAGGCGGAAATACGCCATTATCGGGCTGAAGCCCGTTTTCTCCGTGCATTGGCATACTATCATGCACTCGATCTTTATCGCAACATACCTCTCGTCACCGAGAATGATCCTGTAGGCGGCTATCTGCCGCCGCGCTACACTGCTACGCAAATGTTCGAATATCTGGAGACGGAATTGAAAGATGTGGATGCAGACTTGCTGGACCGCACAGAATGTGAATACGGCCGTGCCTGCAAACAAGCCGCTTATGCCCTGTTGGCACGCTTATATCTCAATGCGGAAGTTTATACGGGTACTGCCCATTGGACAGATTGCATCACCTACTGCAACGAAATCCTGAAAGCGGGTTATACGCTGGAAGGTGATTATGCCAAACTATTCAATGCCGACAACCATAACCGTACCAATGAAATCATCTATGCTTTTCCGGTGGATGCAACACACACCGTATCGTGGGGAGCAACTACTTATATCATCTGCGGAGGCGTGAATAACACTTCCGATACTCAGGTACCTTCCGATTACGGTGTATCTTCCGGTTGGGGTAATTTCCGCCTGCGAGGCGAACTTCCCGACCTTTTCAGTGATGGTGATGGCCGGGGGATGTTCTATACTGAAGGACAAACCAAAACAATAGATGTGGTGGAAAACCAAAGCAACGGTTATCTTCCGGAGAAATGGACTAACCTGACTGATGCGGGCGAAGCCGCTTCCAATAGCAACGACGGTGGTGTGAATACCGATTTCCCGGTTTTCCGTCTGGCGGATGTCTATCTGATGTTGGCTGAGGCTGTAGTGAGAGGGGGAGAAGGCAGCAGCCGTTCCACAGCTTTAGGTTATGTCAACGACTTGCGCAGACGTGCCTTTGGCAACGATTCAGGGAATATTACCGACGGACAGTTGACCGCCGACTTTATTCTTGACGAGCGTGCCCGTGAGCTCTATCTGGAGTGTGTCCGCCGCACGGATCTGATACGTTACGGCAAGTTTACTACTTCCAGCTATCTGTGGCAGTGGAAAGGCGGTGTGATGAACGGACAGGCAGTAGACAACAAATATAACATTTATCCTATTCCGTCCACCGAACTGACGGCTAACCCGAATCTTTATAACGAAAACTATTAATTCTATACTATATGAAGACAATGAAGAATTTCCTTCTCCTTCTTGCGGCAGTCTTTAGTTTTGCCTCTTGCGAAAAGGATGAAGACAAAATATATCTGAGCAGTATTGAATCCGGTGAACTGGTTGCGACGGAAAGTACAGTCGTCTTGTCGCAGGAAAACAGTAATGACATTGTCCTGTCTTTGGCATGGACGAAAGATGCCTTGCAGATCAGCGACCCTGCTTTGTCGGCTATTGATGTGACCATCCAGACCTTGCAGGTTTCCACTACTCAGGATTTCTCGGGTGTGGTGAGCGAAAATGTAGAAACTTCCCTCTCGAAGGCTTATACCGGTGCTGCCTTAAATGCTCTGGCCAAGAATATCGGTGCCAATCCTGATGTGGCGAATAACGTTTATTTCCGGCTTGCTGCGCAGACGGGAAAGAATATGACCCCTGTTTACTCTAATGTAGTTACAGTAGCGGTCACTCCCTATACGATTGACATGAGTCTGGGGTATATTCTTAATGCCGATAAGGCAGAAACCGGTGTGACACTCTATTCGGCTGCTTCCGACGGACAATATCTGGGTTTCATGGGAGCCACTGCCTGGTACAACTTCTTTATGAAAGAAGGGGATGGAACGGTTTGGGGTAATGATGGCGTAACTGGAACGGCCTTCCTGATGTCTTCGGAAGAATCCTCCTGGAACTTCTGGTTCCCCGGAATGGGCGGTTGTTATTATGTGGATGCAAACACTAACAAGAAAGCTTGGTCGACCCTTTACATACCGTCTCTTACGCTTACAGGAGATGTGGCAGGTACAATGACTTTTGATCGTCCGAATGTGAAATGGACGTATGCATTTAGTGCTGCACAGGCGGGAAATATTACATTCAAGGTAAACGGAACCGGTCGTCTATACGATTCTTCTACGGGCACCGAGGGTTCGGATAGTGATGCCAACTTAGGAATTGAAACTCCTGTAAGTTTTGCGCAAAACGGAGAAAATCTTATCTTTGGCGGAGAAGCGGGTAATATCACTGTGAATGTTCCGGCAGCGGGAGAATGTACTTTGGTTATTGATTTGAGCAATCCGAAACAGTGGACGGTAGAAGTAACCAGTGGCAGTGCCGAGCCCGAACCGGTGAGAGAGACTCTTTATATGCTGGGTATCAGTGAAGGAGAAGGTGACTGGAACTTCAATAACTACCTGCGGCTTTATGATGAGGATAATCTGGGATATGCCGGTGTGGCGGATGTTAATTCTCCCTGGGGATATCAGATTGCAATAGAAGAAGGTAATTGGGGAGATGTTTATAAATTGGGCGAAGGCGATGCCAATGCCGGAACGTTAGCTTTTAATGCGGAGAACAATATTCCTGCACCGGATGGCGGTCTTTACTTCTTTGATGTATCATTGAAAGCGTTGACTTATAAATTGACGGCTATAGGCAATGAAATTTATGTTGCCGGTCTCAACAAACTGGAAGATGAAGACTGGACTTTTGAGCCATTACCCGCTACAGCTACCGGTGGTGTATATAGTGGTAGTATTACTATCACACAACCGTCTGCCTGGGGATTTAAGATTTATCTTTTTAACGGAGACTGGAATTACGTTTATGGCGGAAGTGCCGGGAAACTCTATTACAAGAGCAATAACGGCATCACGGATGATGCCACGCTGGCACCGGGCACATACACTCTGACTGTAGATTTAATTAATGCAACCTATACTATTAAATAAAGGATATCAATTATGAAATTAATGAATATATTATTAGCCGGCTTGCTCCTTTGGGGAGCAGCCGCTTGCAGTGACGATGATAAACCGACATTTCCCGAAGAACCGACTTATGACATGACCGGCTTTGCCAAAGGTGCCGATGTCAGTTGGTTGACACAGATGGAAGCGTCGGGAAAGAAGTTCTACAACGCTTCCGGTCGTGAAACGGAGTGTATGACTTTATTGCGTGACCTGGGCATGAACTCCATCCGCCTGCGTGTATGGGTGAATCCTTCGGATGGTTGGTGCAATAAGAGTGATGTTGTGGCGAAAGCCTGGCGTGCCCATCAACTGGGTATGCGGGTGATGATTGACTTCCATTACAGTGATGTATGGGCAGATCCGGGTAGCCAGTATAAGCCTGCCGCCTGGGTGGGACTTTCGCTTGATGAACTGAAGACAGCAATTGCCGACCATACCAAAGATGTGCTGAATGCCTTGAAAGAGAAAGGTATTACTCCCGAATGGGTGCAGGTGGGTAATGAGATTACTCCCGGTATGTTGTGGGATGAGGATGCCACGGTGAGTGGTGCCACCTATGACGTTCCGAAGGAGGGCGTGACTTATGCGAAAAATGAGAAGAACTTTGCAGATTTTATCACAACCGGTTCGAATGCAGTGAAAGAGGTATTCCCCAATGCAAAAGTTATTGTACATTTGCATGATGGAAACAACAACGGTACCTATCGCTGGATATTCGATATTCTGAAAGCCAATAATACTCCTTATGATGTCATAGCTATGTCCCTTTATCCCGGAACAGATAACTGGCAAGAGATGGTTGCCGCCTGTGTGGCCAATATGGAGGATATGGTGAGCCGCTATAATAAGGAGGTTATGATTGCCGAAGTCGGTATGCCGTGGGATGAGCCTGGGATCTCAAAATCTTGCCTGACCGAGCTGATTGCCAAATCTAAAGCAATCGAACAGTGTCTCGGCATCTTCTATTGGGAACCGCAGTCTTATGGCAGTTGGAACGGATATACGTTGGGAGCTTTTGATGAAAGCGGTAAACCGACTGTTGCACTGGACGCATTTAATCAATAATATACCATCATGAAAAAACTATCGACTTTATTCTTAATGACCTTACTCGCTGCCTCCCTGCAAGCGCAACGCAGCGAGTCTCTTCTTGAGAAGAACTGGAAATTCACCAAAGGCGAAGTTCCGGAAGCTATGAAACCGGAGTTTGACGACCGCAAGTGGGAAACCGTAACCGTGCCTCACGATTGGGCCATCTTCGGTCCCTTCGACCGCAGTAACGACTTGCAGGAAGTAGCGGTGACACAGAACTTTGAGAAGAAAGCCTCTGTCAAGACCGGACGCACAGGAGGGCTTCCTTATGTGGGTATCGGCTGGTATCGTACAACTTTTGATGTCACTGCCGATAAGCAGACCACTCTTGTTTTTGATGGAGCCATGAGCGAAGCTCGTGTTTACGTCAATGGGCAGGAAGCCTGTTTCTGGCCGTTCGGTTATAATTCTTTCCATTGCGATGTCACTTCTCTTTTGAATAAAGACGGTAAGAACAATACTCTTGCTGTTCGTTTAGAAAACAAACCGCAGTCTTCCCGTTGGTATCCCGGAGCCGGGCTTTATCGTAATGTGCGTGTAGTGACTACCGAGAAAGTGCATGTTCCCGTATGGGGCACGCAACTGACTACACCTCATGTTTCCGATGAGTATGCTTCGGTTCGTTTGTTGACTACCATTGCCAATGATGAGGGGAAAGATATCCGTATCGTTACGGAGATTATTTCACCGGATGGTAAAGTCGTAGCAACTAAGGATAACACCCGTAAGATTAATCACGGTCAGCCTTTTGAGCAAAACTTCCTGGTCGATGCACCTTGTTTGTGGTCACCGGAGACACCTTATTTATATAAGGCAGTTTCTAAAATCTATGCTGATGGCAAACAAACGGATGAATACACTACCCGTTTCGGTATCCGTAGCATAGAAATCATAGCTGATAAGGGTTTCTTTCTGAATGGTAAGCATCGTAAATTTCAGGGCGTATGCAACCATCATGACCTTGGTCCGCTGGGTGCTGCTATCAACGTTGCTGCTTTGCGCCGCCAGCTCACTATGCTGAAAGATATGGGTTGCGATGCTATTCGCACCGCTCACAATATGCCTGCGCCGGAGTTGGTGCAGCTTTGTGATGAAATGGGCTTCATGATGATGGTGGAACCTTTTGACGAGTGGGACATTGCCAAATGCGAGAACGGTTATCACCGTTATTTCAATGAGTGGGCGGAGCGCGATATGATAAATATGCTGCATCAGTTCCGCAATAACCCTTGTGTAGTGATGTGGAGCATTGGTAACGAGGTTCCCACCCAGTGCAGCCCCGTAGGCTATAAAGTGGCTTCTTTCCTGCAAGACATCTGCCACCGTGAAGACCCGACACGTCCCGTAACTTGTGGTATGGACCAGGTGACTTGTGTCTTGAAGAATGGTTTTGCCGCCATGATTGATGTTCCCGGTTTCAATTACCGTGCGCATCGTTATTTGGAGGCTTATGAACAATTGCCGCAGAACATTGTGCTTGGGTCGGAAACCTCTTCCACTGTAAGTTCCCGTGGTGTATATAAATTCCCGGTAGAGAAGCGTGGTGATGCAAAGTATGAGGATCATCAATCTTCCGGTTATGACCTGGAACACTGTGCATGGTCTAATGTCCCCGACGAAGACTTTGCTCTTGCCGATGATTATGACTGGACTATCGGGCAGTTTGTCTGGACAGGCTTTGATTATCTGGGTGAACCTTCGCCTTATGATACTGATGCATGGCCGAGCCATAGCTCGCTGTTTGGCATCATCGACCTTGCCAGCCTGCCCAAAGACCGTTACTATCTGTATCGCAGCCTTTGGAACAAGCAAGCTAATACTCTCCATGTCCTTCCTCACTGGACTTGGCCGGGTAGGGAAGGGGAGAACACTCCTGTGTTTGTCTATACGAGCTATCCGTCGGCCGAGCTTTTTGTTAATGGTAAGAGTTTTGGCAAACAGCGTAAACTCACTGCCGAAGAGAGTAAAGCTTTGCAAGGCAAAGATGCGCTTGCTTTGCAGCGTCGTTACCGCCTGATGTGGATGGATGTTCCTTATGAACCGGGTGAAGTGAAAGTGGTCGCATACGATGCTTCCGGCAAATCCGTAGAGGAAAAAGTAATCCGTACCGCCGGTAAACCTCACCATCTGGAAGTGATTGCCGACCGCAACCAACTTACAGCCGATGGCAAGGATTTGGCTTATATCACTGTCCGCATAGTTGATAAAGACGGTAATCTTTGTCCTGCTGATAGCCGACTTGTTAATTTCACCGTGAAAGGTGCCGGTAGTTATCGTGCCGCTGCTAATGGCGATGCCATTTCGCTCGACTTATTCCATTTACCGAAGATGCCCGCCTTCAGCGGTCAGTTAACGGCAATTGTGCAAACGGCTGAACAACCCGGTGAAATCGTTTTCGAGGCTAAGGCTAAAGGGGTGAAATCTGGTAAGATTGTGCTGAGTACTTCAAAATAGTCGTATAACATCTGATTTAAGAAAATTTTCTATCCCCACCATGCATTTATATGTACTACAAATGCATAGTGGGGATGAATAATATCTATTCGTTGGTTTTAAAAGGGAAGTATATATTCTATGCTATTGATTTGTTCCAATATGTCTATCTTGCTGTTGTCTGTATAGAACGGCAGAATGAAATGGATGAAAGCTTCCTCTACTTCTTTATTGGGAAATCCTAAGCGATACATGCCGAAGCGTTCATCATATCCTTTAATCGTAAGATATCCACTCTGATAAATCACCGGAATAGGATTGGTAGATTCGGAATCAATGTTGTTCAATACTTGGGCATCGGTTTCTTCATGTGCCATCCGTTCGAGGTCATAATGATGCTTCTTTAGTAGTTTTACCAGATAGGTGGGTGTACCCGTTTCAAACCAATAACTTTCGAACTCCTTGCGTTTGAAGGCATTGAGCAGACTGAACGGATTGTACATGCCGATGGAATTATGCGTGAAATGATAACCGTCATAGTTTTCTTTGAGTTCAGTGCATAGTTTCTCATAGGTTATTTTCCGTGCGGCGGCAAATTCATGAAGTTCAGCTTCCAGGTTGTTGTGAATTTCCCGTTCGCTGATGCCGCAGATTTCAATGTATTCATTCCACATCGAGATATCATCCAGATTATTCAGATCACTGAATACACTTACCTTTCCGAATTTGGTTACGCCGGTCAGGAAGGCAACTTTATATAACCGTCCTTCGTCTTGAGCGCTCCATAGAAGGGCTTCAAGGTATTGCGGAATTGCTCTTGCAGCTTTTCGTTTCCAATGGCTTGCAGCATGGGTTTATCATATTCGTCCACGAGAATAACTACACGCTGTCCTGTTTGTTCGCACGCACGTTGAATGATGCCGGCAAAACGCAGTGAGAAGGACGTCTCGGAGGGACGGGTTCCATACAGGCTTTCCCAATATGCCAAATTATCGTTCAGTATTTTGTCCAGGCTTTCCGGTGTGTCGTATTTCTCGATATTGAGATCCAAGTGCAGTATCGGATGCTTTATCCAGTCTTTTTCCAACTTTTCCATAGCCAGCCCGCTGAATAATTCCTTCTTCCCTTGAAAGTAAGCTTCCAGCGTAGAGATGAGCAGGCTCTTGCCGAAGCGGCGCGGACGGCTCAGGAAGTAATAACGTCCGGTTTTTTACCATTTGATAAATCAGTGCTGTCTTATCAATATAGAAATAGCCGTCCTGGCGGAGACTTTCAAAGTTCTGTATTCCTATGGGATAAATCTTATTGCTCATATTCTTCTATTTTTGTACATCAATACACAAAAGTACTTAGTTTCTGTTTTATTCTCGGTATTAAAGAGGGAAATTTAATGCAGGGTACAGAATGTAAATGTGAACAGTGTATGTAAGATACGAGGTATCAGAGCCGTATCAAAGCCGTACCAGGTCCGTATCATCTCCGTGTCTATAGGAAGGGATCAGATACGGAGATAGTACGGAGCTGATACGGAGACGCTACGGAGATTGCATGGAGGTTGCATGGAGATGCTATGGAATTGAATATGTGTTTGTATTTGATTTCTTTGTCGTTTTGACAAATTGTATTTTAAGTTGGCTGAGAATCCATTGTCTCTGTCCTGATGTTGGTGAAAGCTGAAATATACGAATGAAAGTAAGTAAGTGGCAGATTGATTGGCTAATATCGAAATTCTTACATTTATTCTGGAGTAGAAGCTCCCTTGAAAGTTACTCCTATAAGTGAAATCGTGATTCAAATAAGTGTTTCAACCGGAAGTAGTAACCATATTGCCCATAAGTAGTAACCATATTACTTATAAGTAGTAACCATATTGCCCATAAGTAGTAACCCTTTTCTGCATAAAGTGCTTTCAAAGTTGTAAGTATATACGGTAATAGCGAATTCTTATTCTTTATTTATTCATGGAATATGCCGGAATGTAGTTCTGAATTTTTGTTTGTGTTATGGAAAGTATGTAAATGTAATCATTGTGAGGGTAAATTGTAAAATTAGGCTCCGTTTTGATATTTCATGAAGTTTTCCTATTTGAAAATGCTTAATATATCTATCAGATCTTCTTTTGAAATATAGATTCTTTATCTGACTGTAGTTGTACAATTCCGTGCAATCGTTTGCACTGTTGCTATTGCATATTTCTTATGTTTCTTATATTTTAATATTTATATAAAGCATATTTTTGTTGCGTCATGTTATAGATACCTTATAAAAGAAAAAGTAATCAAGAGATAATTTCGAATATATAATATAGGTAATTAATATTGTTAACTTTAATTTTTTAAATGCATGAAGCAAGTTAATCTTAGAATCTGTCGAATGATTCTTCCCCTATTGATGGGGTTATTCTTGTCTGTTAGCGCTTATGCACAGAATATCACCGTGAAAGGGCATGTGAAAGATGCTACGGGGTTGGAAGTGATAGGCGCAAATGTCGTAGAGAAAGGTAATACCTCCAATGGTACAATCACTGATCTTGATGGAAACTTTACGTTGAGCGTTCCTAAAGGTGCTACATTAACAATATCTTTTATTGGATATCAGACACAAGAGGTAGCAGCTGCTCCCATGGTGATGGTGACACTAAAAGATGATGCTGAATTGTTGAGTGAAGTTGTAGTTGTAGGTTATGGTCGTACAAAGAAAGATGACCTTACAGGTTCGGTAACGGCAATCAAACCGGATGAACTGAGTAAAGGTATTACCAACAATGCACAGGATATGTTGGTTGGAAAAGTTGCCGGTGTTGATGTTATTACTTCGGGTGGTACTCCGGGTGCCGGTGCTCAAATTCGCGTGCGTGGTGGATCTTCTCTTAATGCCTCAAACGACCCGTTGATTGTAATTGATGGTCTGACTATCGATAACAATACTCCAAAGGGAATGAGTAACCCTTTGGCTATGGTTAATCCGAATGATATTGAAACCTTTACGGTTTTAAAGGATGCCTCTGCTACTGCCATTTACGGTAGCCGTGCTTCAAACGGTGTTATCATTATTACTACCAAAAAAGGTAAGAGCGGTTCTGCTCCCAAAGTCTCTTACAATGGTGACATGACGATTTCTATGATTCAGAAAAAGTATGATGTGCTTAATGGTGATGAATTCCGTACACTTGTTAATAACATTTGGGGCGATAAGGCCGGTGAAGTTGGTATGGGTAATGCTAATACTGATTGGCAGGATCAGATTTTCCGTACTGCCATCTCTCACAGTCATAATGTGTCTGTATCCGGTGGTTTGAAGAACATACCTTATCGTTTGAGCTTGGGGTATAACTCTTCTGATGGTATCGTTGAAACTTCATGGATGCGTCGTGCCAACGTTGGTTTGAATCTTTCTCCCTCTTTCTTCAATGATCACCTCAACTTGAAGATTAATGCTAAGTACATGTATGAGAAAGACCGTTATGCCGATGCAGGAGGTGCAATAGGCTCTGCCCTTTCAATGGATCCCACGCAGCCCGTATATTTCGATGCTGACGATCCCCGTGCTCCTTTTTTTGGTGGTTATTTCCAACATTCGCAGTCACCTAAAGACTTCAATGCTGAATGGAAGTATACGAATAATCCCAATGCTCCTCAGAACCCTCTGGCTTTGTTGAAGCTTAAAGATGTACAGGCTGCTGCCAATGACTTTACGGGCAACTTTGATGTGGACTATAAGATACATGGCTTTGAAGATTTGCGTTTGCATGCCAGCTATGGAGGTCAGTATACCGAGAGCAAACAAGATGATGTAATTTCCAAGTACGCTTATTCTAATAACTATTATGGCTGGAATGGTGTGACGCAGACTTATAAATATAGCATCACTGCTAATGCTTATGCTCAGTATGTGAAGGAAATTGGCGCTCACAATTTCGATATAATGGTTGGTGCTGAAGAAAGTCATTTCCACCGTAGTGGTTACGATTATGGTCAAGGTACCGATCCTTACGATGGTACTCCTCATGATGCCAAATTAAGAGAAGAACAAGCATGGGCTACGCACAACTCTTTAGTTTCTTATTTCGGTCGTCTGAACTATACATTGCTCAACAGATATATGCTTACTGCTACATTCCGTGCCGATGGTTCTTCCCGTTTCTCAAGTGATAACAGGTGGGGATACTTCCCTTCTGTGGCATTGGCGTGGAAAATCAATGAAGAGGCATTTATGAAGAATCTTACTTGGTGGAATGAATTCAAACTTCGTTTGGGATGGGGTATGACAGGTCAGCAGGACATTAATTCTGATTTCGGTTATGAAACTCACTATACTTCAAGCGACTCTTTCGCTCAGTATCCTTTTGGTGATACTTACTATGGCACTATGCGTCCGTCGGCTTATAACCCTGATTTGAAGTGGGAGACTACAACTACTTATAATGCCGGTTTAGATTTGGGTTTCCTGAATAACCGTATTACAGCTAATATTGATGGTTACTACCGTGAAACCAAAGATTTGCTGAACTCTATCACTATTCCTGTAGGTATGCAATTTGGTTCTCAACTGACTAAGAATATCGGTTCGTTGAAGAATTACGGTGTGGAGTTTTCTATCAATGCAAAACCTATTGTTACTAAGGACTTTACTTGGGATGTAAGCTATAATATTGCTTGGAACCATAATGAGATTACTGACTTGGTGGATGGCGATGCAGGTTATTATGCATGGTCGGGAGATAAGATCAGCCGTGGTAACAATACCTTGATTCAGGCAAATACTGTAGGTAAAGCAACTAACTCATTCTTTGTGTATCAGCAAGTATATGATGAGAATGGTAAACCTATTGAAGGTATGTACGTAGACCGTGATGGCAATGGACGTATCGATAATGGTGACCGTTATTTCTACAAGAAACCTTCTGCTGATGTCATCATGGGTCTCACCACAAAATTCCTTTATAAAAATTGGGATTTGAGTATGTCTTTCCGTGCCTCTATTGGTAATTATGTATATTACGATTTCTTGTCGAACCGTGCGGTGGTCAGCCAGTCCGGTCTGTATTCTAACAGTGCCCTGCATAACTCTACTGCTGAGGCTGTAGCACTGGGTTTCACTGGTATAGGAGTGGGTAATGACAACTATTTAAGCGATTATTTCGTACGTAATGCTTCTTATCTGAAATGTTCGAACGTTACTTTGGGCTATTCTTTCCCTGCTTTGTTTAAGGTGGCAGGTCATGAAACTTGCTCCGGTCGCGCATTCTTAACTGCTCAAAACCCCTTCATTATCTCTAAGTATAAAGGCATCGACCCTGAAGTGGCAAGCGGAATTGATTCTAATCCCTATCCGCGTCCTTTCAGTATTCAAATTGGCTTAAGCCTGAATTTTTAACCTATTAAATGCATATAATGATGAAACATATATTTTTGAAAACAGCCCTTGCAGCCCTTCTTATGGGTGGAGTGGCAACGTCGTGCATCAACGACTTGAATATTTCGTCTATCGACCCGCAGTCCAGTTCTACTTATGGGGATATGGAACTGTTGGCGAAAATTTACAGTACGCTGGGTCTGACAGGGCAAAAAGGTCCTGCGGGCAGTGGCGATATCAGTAGTGATGAAGGTGAAAGCGGATTCTACCGTACTACGTTCAATTTGCAGGAACTTTGTACCGATGAGTGCCTTTGGGCTTGGCAAACTGATGCTGATATTCCTCAAATCACCAATATTGACTGGACGGCTTCATCTGTTCGCGTGCAATGGGCATTCCAGCGTCTGGCTTTCGATGTGACACTTTGTAATTTCTATCTCACCAACACCGAGGATAAGGCTGAAGAGGCTGACTATAAACAGTATCGTGCCGAGGTTCGCTTCTTACGTGCCCTTCACATGTGGTACTTCCTTGACCTTTGGGGAAAGGCTCCTTTCAAGACTACGTATGACATTTATGAGTTGCCCGTAGAGAAAGCCGGTAAAGAACTTTATGACTGGATTGACAAGGAATTGACCGAAATAGAACCGGATCTTGCCGAAGTAGGTGCATTCAATAACTCTTCTAACTTTGGACGTGCCGACAAAGGTGCCGCTTATATGCTCCATGCCCGTTTGGCTCTGAACTCTGCTGTTTATACAAAAGGTGCGGTAAAAGACTATCAGAAGGCTATTGACTATTGTGATTTGCTTGATGGGAAATATGAACTTTCTAAAGCTGAAAAGAATGGCTATACTGGTTATGAACAGGTGTTTATGGCCGATAATGACCAAAATCCGCAAGCTATGAAAGAAATCATTCTGCCTATTCGTCAGGATGGTGCTAAAACAAAATGTTATAGTGGCGCTAACTATTTGGTAAGTTCTACCCGTATCACCGGAATGCCTTATATGGGTACTTCTAATGGTTGGAGTTGCAACTTCTCCCGTGCGGCTTTGGTTAAGAAATTCTTCCCTACTATCGAAGATTGTCCGCTTGCTACTGAAAAAGCCCCCGATGGAGCTACTGAGGCTCAAATTATCGCACTTGATGAAGCCGCAGGTACTACTACAAGAGATGTTCAGGAGAAAGCCAACGACCATCGTGCACTGTTCTATTCTGGTTGTGGTGGTGGACTTCGTAAGTTACAGGCTGAACAGATTGCAGGCTTTAACTCCGGTCTTTCTATTGTGAAATGGAGTAACATTCGCACGGATGGTGCATCGACTTCACATAATGAATTCCCCGATGTGGATATTCCTTTGATGCGTTATGCTGAAATGTATCTGACTCGTGCAGAGGCTAAGTTCCGTCTGACTGGTGACCCACAACAAGCGCGTGCTGATATTGAAGTTTTGCGTAGCCGTGCAGGTGCTTCTACTCCTGCTACCATTACCGAACAATATATTATTGATGAATGGTGTCGTGAGTTCTATATGGAAGGTCGTCGCCGTAGTGATTTGATCCGTTTCGGTCTTTTTACAGGTGACAAATACATTTGGGATTTCAAGGGTGGTGTAGCAGAAGGAAAGAGCGTGGAAGATTTCTTCAACGTGTATCCTATTCCGGCTGATGACATCAATGGTAATAAGAACTTGACTCAAAACCCGCGTTATTAATAGAATTTATTATTGAATTTACTAAAATCGAAACAATAATATGAAAAAGATACTGTTAGGAATGTTGCTGCCCGTTCTTACTTTGGTGTTGGTCACCTCATGTGAGAAAGATATGGATAGCAATCCTACATTCCACGAAAATACTACAGGATTTGTATTGAATATGCCTGCCAACGCAGCCAATAATGTATTGGACTTGCTGAATACTGATGAACTCACTTTTACTACCAGTCAACCGGATTACGGTGGTATACCTTTGAGTACTAACTATGATGTAGAGATTTCTTTTGAAGATTTCAGTGCAGAAGAACCGGTGTACAAAGTTGTGACAAGCTCTACTTCTGCTGCGATTAAAGTATCGGGTAGTAGATTGAACGATGCTGTAATTACTATGTTCCAGGATGCCAATGAGGGAGTGACATATCCTTCTGATGAAGTGAAAGATCTCTATGTACGCTTACATGCCAATGTTAATGGCATGGACTTGGGGAATTGTTACTCTAATGTTATCAAGATTCAAGTGATAGCTACTTATAAGGCTCCGAGCATCAAACTACCTGAAAATATTTTTGTTGCTGGATCAAGTATCGGTGACCCTTGGAAAACTTGGAAGCCTTTTGTCGGAGTTTATGGCCTTGAAGGTAATTATTTTACTGTGGTATATATTCCTGATGGTGGTGCATTTAAATGGGGTACTTATGCTGAGCAGTGGTTAGGTTATGCTGATGTGAATGTGTATAATGATGAGGCTGGTGCCGGACTTTCCGATGATGGCGGTAATATTAAAGTTGCGAAGGGTGGTTGGTACACTCTGTACTTTAAAGCCAAGATTAATGGCGAGGCTATTGACTATACGCTTAGTGTTTACAAAGCAGCTTTCTATATTACAGGTAATGCTAACGCTGGTGGCTTCGACACTCCGTCAGAAATGACTGCTCCAACTGATGACAGTGGGGTATGGGTATCTCCCGAATTTGCCGGTGGAGGTGAGATGCGTGCGTACACTCAAGTTGGTACCTTTGACTGGTGGCGTACAGAGTTTACCCTTTTTGATGGAAAACTGTTCTGGCGTGCTGTTGATATACCTAATAATTGGGCTGAAAATGTAGGTGCTGATTATAGTGTTACTCCGAAGGCCGGTCAAAAACTCTACTTGACTATTGGTACTCCCGGTGTGGATGCCATTGAGAAGGGCGAAGTGAAATAACCTGATTTATAATCTTATTTTAAAAAGAAAAACATTATGAATAAAAAACAGATAATCACAGTAATGTTCCTTATGGGAATTACACTGGGTGCTTGCACGGAGGATTATACGGATTGGGCTAACCCCCAATCCAATTCTCCCGAAGAGGCTGCCGCTAAATATGAGATAAGTTATGCTGTGGGTGCTGATGCTACTATCCTGATGGATGATGTGTACGCTAAATACAAAGATGATGAAACAGGTCTTAAGGAAGATTCTGTGAAGATTGCTGCATTGTCAAGTAGCAATGCGAATATCGCTTCAATTCTTGTAAGTGGAGTTACAATTAATGGGAGTGCTATTAACGCAGTGCTGAGAGAAGGACAGGTTAAGGTAAATACCGTACAGCTTGATTCAGTAGTTCGTAAAGTTTTTAACAGCCGTGCTCATACTGAGCGTACGTTGGATATAAACGTGAACGCTATTGCCAAATTGACTAATGGTGAAGCTATATCTGTGGCAGGCGCTACACAAGCAAAGCTAACTCCAGTTGTAACTCCGGAAATTAGCGAGGAAGGGTATTATATGTTGGGCGATTTTCAAGAACAGTCTTCAGGTAAGAAATGGGATGAAAAGAACCCTGTGGTAATGGAAAAGATTGGTGACGGATTGTATAAGGCGACTGTAACAACAGTAGCTGCAACTTCTTATTTTAAGTTCTTCCGTGCTTATGATACAACGAACCCTAATTGGGATGTGGACATTAATCCCGGTGAATTAGGCACTGTAATTGATGGTGATTTAGCTACTGAGAATTTCTTAGTGTGGCGTAATGATCCTTCTTGTTCTGCTGTAAGGTCACCTGCTATTAGTGGTATAAATGAATACATCGTTACGTTAGATATGATCAATATGACTTTTAAGGTAGCGATTAAAACTTATGATCTCTTTATGACTGGTAGCAATTACGGTTGGGGCGAAACGTGGAAACAGTTAACTCCGGTATATGGTGCGGAAGGTGAATATTGGAGTATCGTATACTTAGAAAGTGGTGAAAAAATCAAGTTTGCTCCACAGGCAGGTTGGGGAAATGATTTCGGTGGTCAAGCTGCGGTTAATGATGTAGCCGGTGCTGGTTTGGCGGCCGATACTGATAACAATTTGGAAGCTAAAAATGCCGGTTGGTATTTGTTGCATGTCATTAACGGCACAGAACGTGTGGTCAATGTCCTCGCTCCTGATGTTTATCTGATTGGTAATACTGCAGGGGGATGGGATGCTGTAGAAGCTAACAAGTTTACTGTTCCCGGAACGAAAGACGGTGAATTTGTATCTCCTGCATTTGTTGCTGCTGATGAAGTTCGTATGTGTGTGAATTTTGGAGGCTATGATTGGTGGAAGACTGAGTTCATAGTTCTTGATGGAAAGATTGTTTATAGAGGTAATGGTAATGATCAAGAACGAGTAAAGGTTGCTGAGGGGCAGAAAGCTTATCTGAACTTTACTGCCGGTACGGGCTCTTTCAAATAATCTTATCTGAATTTTGAATAAAAGCCCTCTCTCTCGTAATGGTAAAACGAGGAAGAGGGTTTTTTGTTTTTTTATTAAAACAATCACTAATTGTTATGAAGAATTTTAGATTAATATTCGCTATCGTATTGTTTGCTTTATGTGCTGGAACTCATGCCCAGCAGCGCCTTTTGGGTGGTGATATTTCTTTGTTGCCAAGTTACGAAGAGGCAGGAACTGTGTATCGCGATGAGAAAGGAAAAGCTGTAAAACCTCTTGAATATTTTGAAGAGCAAGGCTGGAATGCCATTCGTGTCCGTCTCTTTGTTGATCCTTCAAAAGCTTCCGCTGAACACAAAGGTGAAGGAGTGTGCCAAGATTTAGATTATGTAACTAAATTTGGACAGCAGATAAAAAAAGAAGGTTATCAATTTATGCTTGATTTTCATTACTCTGATACATGGGCTGATCCCGGTAAGCAATTTATGCCTGAAAGATGGAAGAATGCTGATGTAGCTTCATTGCCGGATAGTATATATGAATATACTAAAAATAGTCTTGAGGCTATGGTGAAAGCGGGAGCTTCTCCTGACCTCATACAAGTGGGTAATGAAATAACCAACGGCATGTTGTGGCCAGTGGCAAAGGTGGATCCGCTTGGAATGGAAAATTGGGATTTGCTTGTGAAGTTGCTGGAGAGTGGTGCCAAGGCTTGTCGTGAAATTTGTCCCAAAGCAAAAATAATCATCCATACGGAGAAAGCAGGAGAGTGGAATAAAACTAAAACTTACTACAACCATTTGCGGCAGCTTGATTACGATGTCATTGGGCTTAGTTATTATCCTATGTGGCATAAAGTCGTTGGTGTGCTTGCTGCTACGCTCGATTCTCTCGCTATAGATTTTCCGAATAAAGAGGTGATGATAGTGGAGACTGCCGCCTACTATTCGCATGAGAATGACCAATGGGCAAAAAGTGCGGATGAACATTCTGAATTCTATCCTATAACTACTGAAGGACAGCGCATATTCACTCACGAACTTGTGGCTGAATTACGTCGTCATGCCAACGTGACGGGATTATTTTGGTGGTTCCCTGAGGAAAACGCTTGCGGTAATAATGTAACAGAAGGTTGGCTTAATCGTGGGCTTTTTGATAATCATACGGGCAAAGTTCTTCCTGCAATGAAAGAATTTAGTCTGTTTGTTCAACCTTTGTAAATAGTATCTTTTATTTTATGTATGATGAAAACTAAAACTTTATTTTTATCTTTTGCTTTATTGCTATGTCAATTGGGATCTGCTAAACAAATCATGTCGTCAGAAAGGCTTATTGAATATTCTAAGTTTGAATCTTCTATTATTCCTTCACAGGATAATTCTGATTGGCTCTCTTCACATTATTCAGGAAAGAAAAATGAGAAGATAGAAAAAGTGGAACCTGCTTTTTGGTGGTCTGGCATGAAGAATACCCGTTTACAGTTGATGGTATATGGTTCAAATATAGCAACATATAAACCTGAAATAAATCATTTGGGAGTTGCTTTAAAGGAAGTGTATCCAATGGAGAGTTCAAACTATCTGGTTTTGTATTTAGACGTAAAAGATGCGGCGCCGGGTAAATTTCAGATAGAATTCGTTAAAGGAAAACGTAAGCTGAATTATACTTATGAATTGAAAGAACGCCAACGTAAAGGAGAAGATAGGATTGGCTTTAATTCTTCTGATGTCGTATATTTATTAATGCCGGACCGCTTTGCCAATGGTGATGAAAGCAATGACTATATACAGATGAAGTATCCTTATACAGTAAATCGTAGGGATGTAAATGCTCGTCATGGTGGTGATTTAGCCGGTATTATGCAACATCTTGATTATTTGGATAGCTTGGGGATTACGGCAATCTGGACAACTCCTGTTTTGGAAAATGATATGGGTGAAGGCTCTTATCATGGTTATGCTGCAACCGATTACTATAAAATAGATCCTCGTTTGGGAACTAATGAGGATTACGTCCGTTTGGCAGAACTCATGCATCAACGTGACCTGAAACTAATAATGGATATGGTTTTTAATCATTGTGGAACCAATCATCCTTGGTTGCTTGATCCACCGATGCAGAATTGGTTTAATAATTCGCATAAATATATTGAGACCAATCATAATAAAACCGTATTTTTTGATCCTTATGCTTCGGATATAGATAAGCAGGAACTGACGGATGGGTGGTTTGTACCCACAATGCCCGATTTGAATCAGAGGAATCGTTTTGTTGCTGATTATTTGATTCAGAATTCAATCTGGTGGATTGAATATGCAGATTTAGATGGTATTCGCCAAGATACATATGTATATCCGGATCCGGATATGATGGTTCGTTGGTGTAAAGAAGTTTTTGAGGAATATCCAAATTTCAATATTGTAGGTGAAGTAATGATTCCCAATAACCCTATAGGTACTGCATATTGGCAACAAAACAGTGTAATTAATGAGAAAGCTAATACAAAGCTGAAATCTGTGATGGATTTTCGTTTGAGATCAATAGTTGGTGAAGTTTTTCATGAAGAGACTTCTTGGAATACCGGTCTGCAACTTCTTTTCGAACATTTCGCTTATGATTTTTGCTATCCTGATGTTAATAATGTGATGCGTTTACTTGAGAATCATGATACGGACCGTTTCTTATTGGAAGATCCGGAAAATCTGGATGCTTATAAGCAGGCAGTTACCCTGTTGTTGACAATTCCAGGCATTCCACAATTGTATTATGGGCAGGAATTACTAATGGCTGGTAGTAATAAAATAGATTTTGGATATGTACGTCTGGATATGCCGGGAGGTTGGAAAGGAGATGCAATCTCTGTTTTTCAGGGAAATGGAAGAACGGCTATGCAGCAGGAAGCTTTCAATTTTATGAGTAAATTACTGCATTGGCGTAAAGGAAATGATGTTATTTCTAAAGGTAAGATGAAACATTTTATGCCTCGTAACAACGTCTATGTATATGAGCGCTCTTATAAAGGAAAGAGTATATTGGTTATAATGAATGGAGTAAATAAGGAGGTTGACTTGGATTTAACTTCTTATAAAGAGGTAATAAGAGATAGGGTTAATTCGAAAAATGTGTTGACGGATAGTAATGTGTCATTAGGGGAAAATCTGCATTTACAACCCAAAGAAGTGCTTGTGCTTGAATTATGATATTGAGGTTTTGTTAGTTGACAATTGGTTTAGGATCAGGTAATATTGGAGATGAGATATGTTTAAAACAGTCTAAATCGTATTTGTAGTAACTTGTACATCAGTAATGGCTAAATATGTAATACAATGAAAATGAAATTTCTTTTTATAGCATTTGCTCTACTGCTATGCCAATGTGGTATGGCACAGCAAACTGTTTCTTTAGGAAAACTTATAGAGTATCCTGATTTTAGCTCTTCAATTGTTACTCCGCGTGATGTCTTTGTTTGGTTACCTTCTGATTATTCTCCAAAAGAGAAATATGATGTTCTTTATATGCATGATGGTCAAATGCTGTTTGATGCGAATACCACTTGGAATAAGCAAGAATGGGGGATTGATGAAGTTGTAGGAAAACTCCTGAATGAAAAGAAAATTAGATCTTGTATTGTTGTAGGAGTGGCAAACATTCCGGAAACGAGATATGCAGACTACTTTCCTCAAAAAGCATTGAAGAACTTACCGGATAGTGTGGTTCCGGGTGATGTGGGGTTTAATGCGGATAATTATCTTCGTTTTCTGGTAGAAGAGGTTAAGCCTTTTATTGATAAAGAATATTCCACGAATAAAAGTGTTGAGCATACTTTTGTGATGGGCTCCAGTATGGGAGGCTTAATTTCGCTATATGCACTTTGTGAATACCCGGAAGTGTTTGGAGGAGCTGCTTGTATGTCAACTCATCTTCCCATGATATTAAGTAAGGAACTTTCTAAAGAAAAAGCGGACCAATGGTCGGAAGCTTTTCGGAATTACCTTGATAAGAATCTCCCAAAGGCTAATAGTCGTATGATTTATATGGATAGGGGCGATGCCACTTTAGACGCTTATTATCCTCCTTATCAGGATGAACTGGATAAATTGATGAGGAAGAAAGGCTGGAAAGGATTAATGTGGGTGTCCAAAGTGTTTCCAGGAGCTGCGCATACGGAAGTGGATTGGAATAAACGTTTAGATAATCCGTTATTATTTCTTTTAGGAACTGATAGAAAAGATTGTATTTGTGATAAAAAGGACACAGACGTGTCGCCTGATGATTATTTGATTTCTAAGTTTAAAGATGCTGATATCGTGTTATTGGCTGAAGACCATGGTGTTAAGGAAAACTTGGACTTCGTTAAAAAAATGATACCGAAGTTGTATGCGAATGGTATCTATATGTTAGGTATGGAATTTGGAGCATATGAGGATCAGAAGCAATTGGATTCATTGATAAATGCACCAAGATATAATGAGAAGTTAGCTTGTCAACTGATGTTCAATTATAATACCCGTTGGGCTATAGTTGAATATATGAATCTCTATAAAGCAGCTTGGCAATGGAATCGTTCATTACCGGAGCAAGCGAAAAAGTTTCGTGTTTTAAATATTAGCTATCGTTACAATTGGGAAAAGTTTGAAGGAGCAAGGACTCCGGAAAATATGGAGCAAGTGTTTCCTTTAGGGAATACAGAAGACTTTAGGTGTGCATTGTTGGAACGTGAAGTATTATCTGCTCACGAGAAAATACTGGTTCTGACTGGGACTATTCATGCATTTACGTCCTACCGTTTTCCTTACTATGATTATACTTCTCCTGGCTTTGTACGTTATGAGAATCGTTTTTTAGGAAATTTGCTGTACGATAAATATGGCAATAAAGTAGTATCTGTAGCTTTGCACCAGCCTTTCTTTAATTATCCTAATCAGCAACCAACATTAATTTCCCCAGCAGCTGGAAAGTTAGAACTAATAATGGAAAAGTCTCGGAATAAACCCATTGGTTTTGACTTGAAAGGTTCTCATATTGGTGAATTGCGCGATTATAGTTATTATTCAATGGGGCATAAGGATTTTATTCTATCCGATTTGTTCGATGGATATATATTCCTTAAACCAATAAGAGAATTATCCTCTTGTACTGTTGACTATAAGTTTATGGATGATACTAATTGGAATGAAGCTGTGAGTAATAGTCCCGATCCTGATTGGCAACCACGTCCACATGATAAGGAAGAATATTGGAGGGTAGTGGAGAACTTTATGAATATTGAAAAAAGATATGCGGATGTTCAATGAGGTGAAAGGATTGAGCTTTTTTATCTCATATGGATAGTCCCGGATAAAGAGCTTCAGTAGGTTTAAAGGCTGCCGTAGCCTTTTCTTAAAATCCTAACATTGCAGTTGGAGGAATGTTCAGTACCCGGCAAAGTAATCTTGCTATTTTCAAAGTCGGCTCTGAACGTCCGGAAAGATAGTCGTTGATGCGTGAAGGACTTACTCCAATTTCACTGGCAAGCTGTCTCTGCGTCATACCTTGTTCTGCAAGAGATAACTCAATTAGTTCAGCAACCGTAGGCTTTTCTATTGGGTAATGTTCCTTTTCGTAAGCAATCACTATATCAGACATAACGGTGAGTTCCACTGCATTCTTATCGTTTGCAGGGGTATTATCATCGACCAATGGTAGAAGCACTTCCACTCTTGCTAATGCAAACTCGTATTGTTCTTTTGTTACTTTATTCATAATTCTATATCTTAAATGGTTGAACAATCAATTTTATCATATTCTTTATGAGTACCTATCCAACGGACAAATATATATCCTATCGTAAATTTTACAACTACCACTAACCGATAATTATTGCCTTTAATATTAAAAACATAATGTTGATTACCTATATAATCAGCGGAAAGAAAATCTACTTTTATATCAGATAAATTTTTCCATTCTGCCTTTTCTGCAATGTCATACCAACGTTCTAAGGCTATGCGCGAATCTTCAGAACCTTTTGTTTCATAAAATTCTTTCAGTTTCTTATGTGATACAACTCTCATACTTCTCTCATTTGATGCAAATATAAGATTTTATTTTGAAATATAGAATTTATTGATATGAATGTTTTGAAATATAGAATTTATTTAATTGGAAAGTGCACTCCGAATAATACAATTGCTGGATAGTTATGCGCCAAGTGGCTTTTTTCATCAAATATCATTGCCTGTTTTCTTGTGTATTTTACTGCAACACTATCCTCTTTGTTTGCTAATTCCTTGTTTGCTAAAGAAGTATTGGCTGAAAGCAAAGAATTATTCTTTCAGCCGGAAAGCCGATAGACAGGGTGGTTGAAGAGAGATAAAAGAACTGCAAGATTAAAATGAACTTATTAACTGATGATATCAATAATTTGTTGAGGCGTTATCACCAGAGCATTATTCCCGTGAACGGGCTTTTGCTTGAGGAATAACACCGGAACAATTTCCTATCCTTTCAGGAACGGAAGTTTCATCCCTCGATACGTTACCTCACCAGTGTCTTGCAAGGTTATACATTTCTCCGCCAATCACTCTGCCATTGACCGTTTGGTGGCACAGTTTTTTCCACCGGGCGGATGCATAGCGGGAGAATTGCGATCGGATGGCATACGTTACGAAAGCGGAACGTTCTAGCTCGATTAATGAACGATTGGGAACCACAAAGTGAAAGTAGAAATCCATAAACGGGACGCTAACCTTCTTTTCTTGCTGTTCCTCTATTTTATCAACAAATTCCATAGCTGCAAATATTATGTGATACAACAATAATGTTTCTACTTTAAATTCTTATCAATTTGATGGATTAATTTGAAAGACAAACGCTTATGGAAGTTCTGAAAAGTCTAAGGTAACGATTTGGAGATTGTGCTAATTTCAGTACTTTACAGTCTCATACTTATGAACAACTTTTATAGGACAAAGATACTATTTTTTTTGAATAAGAGAATAATTTCACAGGAAAAATAGAAATTTTATGGGGAAGTGTTCTGATAGCATGTCGTTGTAGATTGTAGGGAGGGGATGTAAAACGGCAGGCACATAGAATTTCCGATATTCAGAAAGCCGTATTCCCAAAATAGAGATTATTTTTGAAAGAATCACATAATCCGCTAAGAATAAAAGTTTATGCGGATCATCAAAAAACGAGGTAACGAGTTGGCAACCGTTCTGGTTTCTACATACTTGCATCAATTGCGTTGATGTGCAACTCACTTTATGTAAAGGTACGATTTTTTACGGAACATGCAAAACACCTTTGATTTTTCTTTTTTAGCAACCGTCAAAAACAATCTTTCGGTTTCATATCCCGGTCACAAAGGCGGTACAGTCTCTTTATGAAAAGTAAACAAAGGTCAGGCAGGATTGAAACAGACTGTTACGAGAACAGTCAGAAAAGGATTGCATACAGGAATTACAGTCTGATACCGGGCAGGGGACGACTTTGTGCCAAAGTCCAAAAAGAGGTTCTTTTTCCAGACGGCAAACTCCCTCACCTCTAAAAAACAGTCTGTGGCTGGCGCACGCAAACGTCCAGCCTTTATGCGGACAGTCTTAATGCCCGCAGCCTGTACAAGTGCGTAAAAAACAGGTAAATGGAATCTTCATCCGCTTCCCCGCGCCTTGCCGACACTCCTATATTCCCGTTCCAACACCTGCTCGATCTCGCTCCTCTTGTACAAGACCTTGCCACCAAGTACATAGTAAGGCAGCGTGCCGTTGCTCCGATACTCGCCCAATGTCCTGCGGCTGACTTTCAGCATACACGCCACCTCACTGTCGCACAGGTACACGTCTTCTTTTGGCGGAACCGCGCCATCTCCGAAAATGCCGTCAATCATCGCCGACAGCCGGTCGATACGCTCGTGGATGGACTGCATCCACGCATCGTCTTTCGTTTTCAATTCATTAAACATTATATAGATTAATTTGTTATATGACTCATTTTGTGACTGATTCTGAAGTTGTGTAATCCACAAGCAATAAGAATCACCATATCTTCGAAACCGAATTTATGGCATCTGAATCGTTCTTTGACAATACGGCATTTTTTCATACCACCTATGGCATGCTCCACTTTAATCCTAACTCCGGAAATCCGCTTGTTCTCTTGTTTTTCAACACAAGTAAGCTCTTTGCCTTTAGGTTTCTTTTTGGGCATGCATATTTCAACTCCATCCGGTTTGTGTCCGATGAAACCTGTATCCTGCCAGAGCCTAATACCTTTGGGAAGTAGAAGAGGTTCTTCATCACAAATCTTTTTGTCATGGACATGACCTTTGTATGTGGAGCTCAACCATACAATCCGAAGATTGTTAGTACATAACAGGTTATTCTTTATGCTATGAGTTTTTTTTACCACTATAGCATGCAGACTGCCAGTCTTCATCCAAAGGACGCTGAATAGGTCGCTCGGTTCCGTCCAACAAGACTTCTTCGCACCCTTGAAGAATGTGTATCAGACGTTTGGAGTTACGGTCAGGCAATTCACCAAGCGTTTTCAATGTACGCCGGAGAATCTCAGAAAGAAGGTGAATCCATCTATTGGCCTGGGGCTGGGTCATCTCAAACTGAATAGCATGGAGTTCCTGAAGGGGATTGGTCTTCAGATATACCAATATGAAGAACATTTTGTCCTGAATCAGAGACAACACTGTTGTAAGATATACGTTGGCGCACTTTACCTTCCAAGGTAAAATGGCTGTAATATTCATCCCAATGGTACTTGAAAGTTATTAGCAAAGCGTCAAACTCAGCAGGAGTTAATCCTGTCGCAGCAAGCACTTGGCTATGACGGTGGCGAATCTTGTCGTAATACATCAATTGAACTTTTTAGATCACAAAGATAAATCAAAGAACGCTTTAATCAATTATTCGATATAAACTCTATTATACATACTGCTCATTTGTCTTTTGTTGATACTTCAGTTCAATTCCTTCAAATGGTGTGCCCCCTGTAGCGTGCATCCTTGCGTCTGTCCTCCACTTTCGTGACGATACGCTCCACGTCTTCCGGCAGGTAATAGGTACGGTTGCCTATCTTGGTATAGGCGAGCGTGCCGTTATCCCGCAAGGTCTGCAAGGTGCGCTTGCTGATTTTCAGCTTCAGGCAGACATCCTGGTGGTCGAGCCAGCCAGCCGTCCTCTTCACGCCTTTCAAATCCAGATGGGGATTCCCTCCACCCTATGTATGAACCGTTCGATTTTCATGGCAAATTCCTCGAACGCCTTCCTTTCAAAACATACGGTTTCCATAACAATCCGATTTTATGTTGATACTTCAAATTCATACCATCCGGAGAAACGGTCACTCGTGGTGCCGGTATAACAGCGCATGGAAGAATTTAATCTGAAAACTGACCGTGCAGATGTTATTGTTCCCGCCGCTGAGATATTTCTGATAATTGCAGGTATTGTCAAAGCTGAGTATATCCATGTTCCGGTCATTGGCTTAGCAGATGGTATTATTGACAATTTGTATGCCATATACCTGAAAACGGAATAAAAGGAATTGTGCATAGCTGTTTTAACTAGGGGATATTCAGTAAATCCTATAAAATTAGCCAACTAATTCATACTAAAAGTATTGCGAATTAGTTGGCTTTTTGTATCTTTAGGTATTTCCCCTAAAATTTTGAAGAACGATTGACAAATGCTTCAGCGGAGTCGTTCAATGCTAAAATCAAAGCTCTTCGAAGCCAGTTTAGAGGGGTGGCTGATCTGAAATTCTTCATGTTCAGACTGGCTAGGCTATACGCTTAAAGGAAAGCTTGCCAACCGGAAAAATCCGCTGCCCCTGGAAAAAGCAGCATAGCCAAAAGAAAATATAGCAGAACTGTAAAATATAAAAGAGTTTGTGCCAACGTTTTGACACAAACTTAGCAGATTACTATTCAGCTGATACCTATTCTGAAAGATGTAAACAACTTGTTTCTTAGATAGCCTTATAAATATTCTACTACTTATTACAGTTCATTTAGAAATGTTATTCTCACTTTTATTCCTCCGCTTTTTCACTTGCTCCACTGCTTCAGATATGATTCCCTTGTTTTCAAAACGCTGCGTGTAATTGGTGTAATCCGGGTGAATACGTTCGTAAGTTGGGTCAGTGAATAAGGGACTCGTAATAATGTGGTCCGCAGTCGAACGGTTACAGCAGAAAACAATATTTTCAACTCCAGCCAGTCTGGTCAATGCTTTCACATCCGTATCATGCGGCTGTAGTGTCATCGGATCTGTAAAAAAGAACAGATAGTCTATTTCTCCTTCTACGATCCGCGAACCAATTTGCTGGTCACCTCCTAAAGGACCAGATTTCAGGATTGTGATATCCCATTTGATTTCAGGATGTTTTTCTTCAAGGGCTTTTTTAATTAGTGTACCGGTTGTACCCGTACAATAGAATTTATGTCCTATCAGACGTTCCGAGTTCCAGAGAACCCACTCTATCATGTCTTTTTTCATTGCATCGTGTGCAACAAGTCCAATTCTACGAACAATTGTTTCCATAAAGCTAAATTATTTTATTTTTATATGATAATTATAATAACAAAAAAACTAATTCTATTGAAGGCCGGAGGATGACCGGATAAATCTGAGCAATTCTTTGTTTGCCTGGCTATCCATGACGGTTTCCCGTTTTTCTTCAAAAAGATTGAGTGTTGTGGAGCATTCCCCACAGATGTCAATGCCTACTACCTGTTCTTTCTGAAGAATAACAGCCAGCAGTTTCTCCAATTCCCATAAGCTGAGAGAACCTTGATCCCAGTTTGTTGCTGCCGAAGCCGGATTCAAGACATCCTTGTCTATGGAAATGTAAACCGGTCCGTTGATATGTCCGGAAGAAAAGTTCTGCCAACCCTCTTCGTGCATGAGCGTAGTTTCACTGTAAAACCGAACTTGTCTTTCATATCCTTTCGGCACAGCCTGTATCAGTTTGTCTGAAGAACCTACGATAATTACTTTCTTGCAGTTGTTGTTATGGTCCAATATATCCTTTACCCAACTTCCGCAAGAAAGTATGTTGTCAAACAACGGTGGCTGCATATCGGGATGGTGGTCGAACACAATCAGCGAAAACGGAGTTTCAAGTTTGTCTGTCCAGAATTTAGTCAAATAATGATAATTGCCTGAATCAATGAAATGGACTCCCTCCGCCGGATAATCAGCAATCATCCCCTTCAAAGCCAAAGCCCCCTCCCTGTCACAGTAGCCATCTGTACCATAAAGATGACGACAATCCAGCCATATAAATTTATTGTTCCGGGCAAACGCCTCGTAGTCATACACTCCCGTGAAGTTCATGATGATGATCGGCCATGCTATCCGTTTATCTGTTTTTTGATTTTGCCCGCTCATACGTTGTTTTTGCATATCCTTTTACTGTTCATTAAAACCATCGTACATAACAGAAATCTTGTCGGTGAGGTAACAAAGCATTCTTGGGATACATACGGAAGGCCTGCTTGAAGCTTCCAGCGTTGAAAATGCCGGATGTCGCCTTAAAGGTATATAAATTCCCATTCTTGGAAACCGGCAAAAGGGGAATAACCTCATATATGTGATCCTGACCGTCTTCACGCCTGATAATGACCGATTCTATTCCGATTGCGTCATCCAGGCCTTTCTCATCAACGACAACCGTCACCTCATATTCCTTTCCGGCTTCAACCGTGGCATTCAGCCCATTCCCTGCCTCTATGGATTTGATTTCTATGGCATCCCATCTGCTTCGGACGTTTGCTTTCCAGTCAGCCATCATTTTCGCCTTCGCAAAGTTGTCGGCTGCCAGAATGTGGAAATGCTCTGACAGTTTGTTATAGAACCTGTCATAGTAGTCGTCCAACTGTCTTTTCATGGTAAAATGGGGAGCGATTTGTGCGATTGAGTTCTTGATATACTTGACCCAGTCTTCCGAATAGTTCTTCCCCCCATGCTCGTAATACAGTGGCAGGATGTCATGCTCCAACAAATAATAGATGGCTTCGGCATCCAGCTGGTTTTGGTACTGTTCATTCTGATAAGTCCTTTTATCAGTCAGTGCCCATCCAGCATCCTTACGGTATCCTTCATACCACCAACCGTCCAGCACGGAGAAATTAAGCACACCGTTCATCAATGCCTTCTCGCCCGACGTACCCGAAGCTTCTGCCAACCGCGTAGGGGTGTTCATCCAAATATCCACCCCCGAGATAAGATGGCGTGCCAGGTCCATGTCGTAATTCTCCAAGAATATGATTTTACCTAAAAATTCCGGACGCCGGGATATTTCCACGATTTGCTTGATCAGCCCCTGCCCGGCACCGTCATTGGGATGGGCTTTGCCTGCAAAGATGAACTGTACCGGATATTTCGGATTATTCACAATCCTGGCAAGTCGGTCTATATCCGTGAACAGAAGATGAGCCCTCTTATATGTAGCAAAACGGCGTCCGAAGCCTATTAGAAGAGCATCGGGATTGAATCTCTCAAAAATGGAAACGCTCAATGCCGGATCAATCTGACTCCTGAGCCAGTCCTTGCTGCATTTGCTTTTGATATAGTCCAGCAATTTTGCTTTCTGTTTTAACCGGGTATTCCATATCTCTTCATCCGGGATGCCATAGACGGCCTCCCAGATTTTCTGATTGGACTGGTCGCAGAAAAAATTCTCATCAAAATTGTCCTTGAAAAGCTTTTTCCATTCTGCCGCACACCAGGTAGGCAGATGTACCCCGTTGGTTACATAACCCACATGGTTCTCTTCCGGGAAGTATCCCTTCCAGATCGGCGCAAACATTTGCTGGGATACCGATTTATGCAACTTGCTGACACCGTTTACCTCCTGGCAGGTCTTGCAGGCGAAGACAGACATGCAGAAACGTTCCTCCTTGTCTCCCGGATTGTGACGCCCGAGATCCATCAGGTTATCCCAGGTTATACCCAACTTGCCAGGATATCCCTTCATATATTTATTGAAAAGCCCTTCGTCAAAATAATCATGACCAGCGGGTACGGGAGTATGTACGGTATAAAGTGAGGAAGCACGTACCAGCTCCATGGCCTGCCCGAAATTCAAGCCGCCATTTATGTAATCACAAAGCCGCTGGATATTGATCAGTGCGGCATGCCCCTCATTACAGTGATATACATCTTTCGTTATACCTAAAGCTCTCAGCGTTATCATCCCGCCTATGCCAAGCAGTATTTCCTGTTTTAGCCGATTCTCCCAGTCGCCTCCATACAGATGGTGAGTGATAGGGCGGTCAAACTCGCTGTTGAGTTCATTGTCCGTATCCAGCAGATAAAGGGGAATACGCCCCACACTGGCTTTCCAGACATTGGCATGTACCACAAAACTGTCGGCATAGGGGACGTGGATTACCAGTTGTTTCCCATCCGGTTGCATTACCTTTTCAATCGGGAGCTGCCCGAAATTCTGCGCTTTATAATTGACTGTCTGCTGGCCGTCCATGGAAAGCGACTGGTCAAAATAACCGTAACGGTACAAAAGTCCTATGGCACAAAGGTCCACATTGCTGTCCGACGCCTCTTTCAGGTAATCCCCCGCCAACATTCCCAAACCGCCGGAATATATCTTAAGGACTTCATCCAAGCCGTATTCCATGCTGAAATAAGCTATTGACGGGCGCTGGTGATCCGGTTCCACATCTACGTATTTTTTGAAGGCGGAATAGACGGCATCCATTTTATAGACAAAGTTCTCATCATGTGCCAGCGCTACAAGCTTCTCATAATTTATCCGCTCCAGAAACAATACCGGATTCTGTTCCACCTCTTTCCAAAGTTCCGAATCCAAATCACAATACAGTTTCTTTGCGTCATCATTCCATGTCCACCAGAGATTATGTGCGATTTCTGCAAGTTTTCGCAGTTCTGCAGGAAGATGTGAACCTACTGTAATCTCCCTCCACTGAGGGGTATTTACATTATAACTTGAATATTCCATGACATTTTAATTAAATAAGTCCTAATCTTTATTCAGTCCTTTTATTATTTTTCGTTTACCGACAATCCATACCGTATCATTCTCCTTGAAAATTGTATCAGGGTCTGGATTCATAATATTCACGGTACTCCTCTCTATTCCGATAATGATGCTATCCGATATGTCTGCCTCCCGGATCGTCTTTCCGATCAATGGTGAACCTCCTTCGACAGGAAATTGCCCTATTTCCATCTCATCCTGCGAGGATGTTCCGTTCCCGTTCCTTTCTACCTTCTTTTGCTCCATGGATGTCCGGAAGCTTTCCAACTGTCGGTCCGTACCTACGACCGTAACCTTGTCATATGGATAGAGATGTTCTTCCCCTTGTGGTATATCTAGGCGTTTTTCTCCACGGGTGATTGAAATCACATTTATCTGAAACAAGGTGCGCAAGCTGCTTTCTTTTAATGTTCTGCCCACATATATGGAATCAGGGGATACTGTGAAATCCGCCAAATGTAATTCCTTGAACGGGATATTGCTGCCAAAGGTGGAGCCTGTATCACTTTCTGTAGAAAGTCCATTCCCGTCCGTCCCCTGAAAGTTTGCCATAAATTGTCTCTCTATAGTCAGCGACCGTTTCTTGATCCGCTTGGAAAAATAAATGACGGCAATGATAATGGAAGAGACTACCAACCCGGCTCCCAAGGCAACATTGAAAAGATGGGTAATGATACTCATCATGATAATCGTGCAGATCAGTATTTTGACAAGTACTATTGATACCAAAGGCCCTCTGTTGAACTTGTTGTCCGTCCAGAGTTTACGGAACTCGGTTGAATTGTTCCTTTTCATGATGATGGCCCATAGAAACGGGGATATGACAAGAAAGATGATGATGAAGCCCAACAAGTTCCCTTCCATTCCCGGCAGACTTTTCCTAATCAAAGGATGCACATAGGAAAAATATAAAGTGATGAGAAAAACGCATACGACCAGATAGAGTGTGACAGACACCAGCATAGACCGGATCAGTTTATGCCAAGTACCCTGGTGTTTTACAGTCATTGCCCCGGACGTATAGTGTACGAGATAATCTTTCAGGGATTCAGGCATGTGGATGTCTATAAACCGGTATGCTGGTTCCGAAAGCCGTATCATATAGGGGGTAAGAAAAGTCGTTATGACAGATACTGCCACTATGACCGGATAGAGATACTTGTCCGTAACATTCAGACTGACGCCTAAAGATGCGATGATGAATGCGAATTCACCGACCTGTGTCAGTGAAAAGCCGGACTGTATGGCAATTTTCAACGGCTGGCCGGAAAGCAAGACACCAAAGCTCCCGAACAGTACCTGACCGGACAGTACCAGCAATGTCAGGATGAGAATAGGGACGGCATATTCCCACATCATGGCAGGATCGATCATCATTCCTACCGACACGAAAAATATGGAAGCGAACAGGTCTTTTACCGGCTGTACGATATGTACGATTTTTTCCGCTTCAACGGTCTCTGCCAGCAGGGACCCCATGACAAAGGCTCCCAATGCGGCAGAAAATCCCGCTTTTGTCGCAATCATCACCATTCCCAGGCAAAGTCCCAGAGAGGTTATCAATAAAATCTCGTTGCTGGTGAAACGGCGTATCTTCTTCAGCAGGGTAGGTATCAGATAGATACCCAATGCCGACCAGAAAATCAGGAAAGCGGCCAGCTTCAATATACTTTCCAGCATCTCCTTCCCTTCAAAATGTTTGCCTACCGCCAACGTGGAAAGAACAACCATCATCACTACAGCCACCAGATCTTCGATAACAAGAATCCCCAAGACAATGCCAGTGAATTTCTGTTGGAGAAGTCCCATGTCATTGAAGGCCTTGAATACGATGGCCGTGGACGACATGGACAACATTCCACCCAGAAAAATACTGCTCATGTGGGAGAACCCCATTGCATTCCCCGCTGTATAACCTATGAACATCATGCCACATACAATAGTGACAGTGGCAACGATAGCCGTAATGCCCACATTTATCAATTTCTTGAACGAAAAGTCCAGTCCCATCGCGAACAGCAGAAAAATGACACCGATGTCCGCCCATATTTTGATATTGGCAGGATCGGAAACAGTCGGGACCAGAGAAACGGAAGGACCCGCCATAATACCGGCTACAATGTAGCCCAATATGACCGGTTGCTTCAGCCACTTGAAAATGACGGTTACAATACCGGCAATAATCAGAATTATGGCAAGATCCGATATTAAAGGAGCAACTTCTGACATATTAACGGTTATTTTAGATCGATAATTCGTTAAGGACCCGGATCAGGCTTTTGTCAATAGGCTTGTCCTTTTTGATTGCCTGGACAAAAGGAACATAAACAATCTCGTTGTTCCGTATGCCTATCATAACATTTCGCTGGCCTTCCATTAAGGCCTGGATTGCGGCTTCACCCAGCCGGCTTGCCAGTATACGGTCATTGGCACTCGGAGCACCACCCCGTTGCAGATGGCCCAGGATAGAAACCCTGACATCATACCCGGGATATTCCTTCTTTACCCGGTCGGCGTAATATATGGCACCTCCATTCTTGTTTTCAGGACTTTCGGTCACAATTACGATGCTGCTGTTTTTCGTCTTTCTGAATCCGCGCCCGATGAATGTTTCCAACTGGTCCACGTCCGTCCTGTCCTCCGGGATGATGGCCGCTTCAGCACCGGAAGCTATTGCGCTGTTTTGTGCCAGGAAGCCCGCATCACGCCCCATCACTTCGACAAAGAAGATACGGTCATGGGAGGTTGCCGTGTCCCTGATTTTATCCACGCATTCCACAATGGTGTTCAATGCCGTATCATATCCTATGGTAAAATCGGTACCATATAGGTCATTGTCAATGGTGCCGGGCAATCCTATGCACGTCACATCATACTCCTCCGCAAAGATACGGGCTCCCGTCAGGGAACCGTCTCCACCGATAATTATCAAAGCATTGATGTTCTCTTTCTGTATGACCTTATAAGCTTTCTTGCGTCCTTCGGGAGTGGTGAAAGTCTCGGAGCGAGCTGTTTTCAGTATGGTGCCTCCCCTCTGGATAATGCTACTTACATCTTCCGTCGTGAGTTCTTTCACTTCACCGGCAATCAGCCCCTCGTAACCTCTATAAATTCCTTTCACTTTAAATCCGTTAAAAATGGCGGCGCGGGTCACGGCACGGATAGCCGCGTTCATTCCTGAAGCATCCCCTCCGGAAGTCAGAATTCCAATATACTTGTTATCCATAATTTGTTTTTTATATTTTAATTAATCAGGCAAAATTAGAAAGCAACTGTTTTAGCCTTTTTCTGCTATAAAAGATACGGCTTTTTATCGTACTCAGTGACACTCCTATCTTTGCGGCTATTTCCCGATATTTGACTCCGGTACAACATAAAAACGACATAATGTGCTTTAGGCAATGTTTTAAGGGCTTCCCTTATCTCTTTTGCATCATGCCCGTTATCCACGAAAATGAAAGAGTCGTCCCTTAACAGGAAATGATATTCAGGTTCTGATAATACATATAAATTCCCTCGTATTTTCTTTGTCCGGCAATTATTGATAAATGCATTGCGCATGATGGTATACATCCAGCCTTTAAAATTCGTACCGGAATCAAACTTATCCTTATTATCCAACGTCCTCAACATTGTTTCCTGCAACAAGTTTTCTGCTTCATCCTTGTCAGCAGTCAGTTTATATGCAAAACAATGCAGTTCATTCTGAAGGGCTACCAGCGCTTTATCGAAATCAAATCCTCTCATTATATTTATTTTGGAATTCAAATATCCGGGTGAAGGCATTCCCTGATAATAAGAAATGCCTTCTGTAGAGTCTCATCAAGATATCTTATTTGACATCAATAGTTTTGGTGGTTTCCTGAACCTTCTTATCTACGACTTTGGGAATATCGATAAACAGGACCCCGTGTTCCACTTTGGCCGAAATTTTATCTTTTTCCACATTATCCGGCAGCAGGATACTCTGCTGGAATCGGGAATAGGAGAATTCACGGCGCAAGTATTTTCCGTCTTTCTTCTCCTCCTTTTTCTCGTCCTTTTTTTCCATGCAGATTACCAGATTGTTGCTTTCATCCACACTTACCTTAAAATCATTCTTGGTCATTCCCGGAGCTGCCAGTTCTACCTTGTAGTCCTTTTCATTCTCAATCACATTGATGGCTGGAGCCGTAGCGTTTGCTCTTGCCATCCATTCATTGTCAAAGAAATCGTTAAAAATACTCGGTAACCAATTCTGGTTTGTTTTTACAGGTACCATTTTTACCTCCTCTTTAAAAGTTAATAATTAAAACTTAAAAAAAAGCATCTGCTTGATAGACAGATTTTTATTTTTTAGCCATCCCTTGTTTGGCCACAGCTTCTGCCCGTTTCCGTATCTCTTCCGGGTTTCCAAGGTAGTAGTCCTTGACAAGAACCAGCCTGTCGTCAAATTCAAAGACATAAGGAACTGCCGTAGGCAGGTTCAGGTTGGAAATATCCGTATCGGAAATTCCTTTGAGATGCTTGATGATTCCGCGCAGGCTGTTACCATGGGCGACTACCAGCAGGCTGTCCTTATACATCAATGCGGGAAAGATGATGCATTTCCAGTAAGGCATGACACGCCCAATAGTATCTTTCAGGGATTCCGTACGGGGAAGTTCGCTATCTGGTACACCGGCATAGCGGATATCCATGCCCGGATTACGGGGATCATCTTTGCCTACCGGAGCGGGAGCCACGTCATAGCTTCTTCGCCAGATGTGTACTTGTTCTTCACCATATTGGACCGCTGTTTCACTCTTATTCAGTCCCTGAAGCATGCCGTAATGCTTCTCGTTCAGCCGCCAGGTCTTTTCAACCGGAATCCAGTCTTTATCCAGCCGGTCCAAGACACAGTTCAACGTTTTTACGGCACGTTTCAAGTAAGAAGTGTAAGCTGCCTCAAAAGAAAATCCAGCCTCCCGTAATGCATCGCCTGCCTTGCAGGCTTCTTCAACTCCTTTCTCGCTTAAATCCACGTCCGTCCATCCAGTAAAACGGTTTTCTTTGTTCCATAGACTTTCGCCATGACGTAATAACACTATTCTTTTCATGGATACTTCTTCTTTATGCAATGGTTATTGAAGAATCCAGATATACGTCCTGAATGGTGTTCAGAAGTTGAATTCCGTCTTTCATCGGTTTCTGGAAAGCCTTACGACCGCTGATCAGCCCCATACCACCTGCACGCTTATTTACTACTGCCGTTACGACAGCATCATGCAGGTCGGATTCCCCATGGGATTCACCGCCCGAGTTAATCAATCCGACACGTCCCATATAGCCATTCGCCACCTGATAACGGCAAAGGTCTATCGGATGGTCAGTGGTCAGTTCCGAATACATACACTCGTTTGTCTTTCCGAATCCGATAGCCTTGAAACCGCCGTTATTGGATGGGAGCTTCTGCTTCACGATATCGGCTTTAATGGTAACCCCGATATGGTTGGCTTGTCCTGTCAAGTCGGCAGCGGCATGATAGTCGGTACCATCCTTTTTGAAGCTGCTGTTTCTCAAATAGCACCACAGAATAGTAGCCATTCCCAGTTCGTGGGCATATTCAAAAGCCTGTGACACTTCCACTATCTGGCGGCGGCTTTGTTCCGAACCGAAATAAATGGTAGCACCGACAGCTACGGCTCCCATGTTCCATGCCTCTTTCACCGTACCGAACATTACCTGGTCGTAGCTGTTCGGATAAGTCAGCAACTCATTATGGTTCAGCTTGACGATAAAAGGTATCTTGTGTGCATATTTGCGTGCCACGGCGCCCAACACACCGAATGTGGATGCCACGGCATTACACCCTCCTTCAATGGCCAGCTTTATGATGTTTTCGGGATCGAAATAAAGCGGATTGGGGGCGAAAGACGCTCCTGCAGAATGTTCTATGCCCTGGTCTACAGGCAGAATGGATACATAGCCCGTATTGGCCAGACGTCCATGTCCGTATAAAGCCTGCAAACTTTCCAATGTACGGATATTCCTGTCGGAATTCATCCATACCTTATCTATCATATCCGGTCCCGGAATATGGATAAGTTGTTTGTCTATCGTCTTACATGTATGGTTCAGGTAGTACTCAGCCTTTCCTCCCAATAAATCTACTATTTTCATTTTATTTATTTTTATTGATTATTCTGGTTTATGACTCCCGTTCACCCAGTTTTGCATCCATAAAAAGGATAGCACAGTCTCCGGCTTTCCTCAGATGACTAACAATATTGAGTACATTCGCTTCATCTTCTACTTGCTCACGAACAAATTGCCACAAGAAGTCCTGAGTGGCATTGTCTTTCTCTTCGGATGCTACCTGTACCAACTCATCAATCAGTTTGGAAACATGTTTTTCATGCTCCAAAGCATGCTCGAATACTTCAACAGGGTTACCCCAACCTTGTGGAACCACATCGACCTTGTCTACTTTCGGGGTTGCCTCACGCTTAATCATGTACCCGGCAATGGCATATGCATGCCCGGTCTCTTCTGCAGACTGTTTCTGCATCCAGCGAGCCATTCCGGAAAAGCCCTCTCTTTCCAGATAAAAAGACATTGATAAATACAGGTTGGCAGACCATAATTCTGCTGTGATTTGCTCATTCAGAGCATTTTGCAATTTTTCAGTCATGATGAATCAAACTTTTAATGTTAATAATAAATCCAAATTATCTCTCTTCTTTAAGAACAAGCATGGGCTTGTTTCAAGATTTCAATTAATACCGGACGTATCCCGCTGATAAAACATTCCACGGCGATCACCATTAGAATAAGTCCCATCAGTCTCATCATCACATTGTTTCCCGTCTCTCCCAAGATTTTTAAAAGCTGGGTGGACGCGCACAGAATAAAGAAGGAAAGAATGCAGACCAAAGCGATTACGCCAAGCAATACTATTTTGAAAGTATATTCCGAAGCATCTTCCATCAATGTTATTCCACTGGAAATCGCTCCCGGACCGCATAACATCGGAATGGCAAGAGGTGTGATGGTTATATCTTTGGAATATTCTTTTCGTTCAGTTTCATTCAGTTTCACATGGGTAAAATGTGCCTGCAACATATCATATCCGATTTTAAAGATGATGATACCTCCCACAATCCGGAATCCGTTTGTTGAGATGCCGAAAAAATGAAACAGAAACCTGCCCGATAATGTAAAAAGGACTAATATGATAAATGCAATGGTACATGCTTTCAAGGCGATATATCTGCGTTCTTTCGTATCCATTCCATCAGTCATTTGCAGGAATACCGGCATCACTCCAAGAGGGTCCATCAAGGTGAATAGCGAAGTGAAACACAATGTTAAATATACAAATATATCCATGATGACATATAGTTTATTATCGATTATTATATCGCAAAAAACATACCAGATAGCATTCTGCAATATTAAATTTTGCATAACATCAATCTTAAATCCATACCGTCAAAAATAAGGTAGTTTCCGTTCGTTTTCCTTGGCGAGGATACGTAACAATTCCATAAATGCCGTACTTACATATATACGGTCTGCATACAGCCCGCTGATGAAAGAATGGAAGGACATGCTTACATTCCAGCATAATATGAGAAATGTGTTTACCTGACGTGATATGTACTGCTCATGTTCAAGCAATTCATTCAAGGCATTCAATGGCGTTGTCCATTCATGTGTATCCCGTTTCATTTCATTGATTACAACACATCCTCCATCATGGCATATCCGATTCATCATCTGATAAACCTTGTTCATATTGTCCTGTGCTTGGGAGTTCAGCCAGGAGCTAAGTATTGGAAGCCGTTCATCTTCAAAATAAACCTGCAATGACAGGTATAAACCGGTTGACCATATTTCTGTATTGATCAACTCATTCATGGCGTTTTCTATTCGTTTATCCATTATCACTCTGAATATTGAAAATCCATTACTAATATCATGTGTTATTCTCAGTATATAAAAATTCCATTCGATTGTGGGTAACCCATAAAACGGAATTCTTAAACGAGGCTTAAATAATAGGATAACTTATCGGCGTAGACAAATTGTCATAAAAAATAGCACTATGATGTCTTTTTGTCTTGCCTCCCTTGCAGAATATCCAATAAGACATCCAGTTCTCTTTCTATTCCTTCAATCTTATCGGAAATACAGTCCAAAGTATTATGGTGCAGACTAGCTTTACACTCCTGCAACTCTCTTGACAGAGAAAGTATCTGTAACCAAAGTTCTTCCTCTATGTGATAGGGGGAGTTACTATTATCTAGTACCATAGCAGGAGAAGGCAGAAAAGTGCTTTGGCATGTAATTTGTATGATAATGAACGGTATGTTCCGAAAGAGACAGGAATGGAAATGAAAGGATAGAATATTCCACAAAAGACAGTAACAAACAAAGGGGGAAAGTCGTTGGAGACAGTTGTCTCGCTTTTAAAACAAGTTGCTTTCATAATGTTTATTATAAGCCAACCCTGTTCCCTGGAGTTGTGTTTATATAAAGTTAAGCGTGGGAACTTTGGTATTACCGTTCAGAAGTATCCCCATACTCAACAACATATAATACACAAAGCCCCACGCCTATATATAACAAAAATCCATATAGATAGAACGTGGAGCGTCCAATGTATTATCCAATTGTTGTTTCGAAATTGGGGATTTCCTGAACTTGGATAATGCCTTAACGCTTTACTATAAATCTTCTATTTTCAAAAGACTAATACAAATGTAATAAAAGAAATGAATTCTTTGAAAGGAAATATCTCTTTTTTTTAAGGGGTGGCTTAATTTTTCTTTATTTAAAGTCTTAGAATTACTGCCCACCAAAGCCCGTCACGAATGTTTTGAAATCCTCAAGCTGTACATTAAGCTCTATATAGTATAGCAGAATAGCAGAAAAACAGACCATGATACCGCAGGTATATAGGTCATAACCCACTCTTCCGTAAGTATCTTATCTATTTGACAATAATAAAAATGTAAAGGAGGATAATGACATGGACAATATTCGTATCCCAATACATATAGGTTAACATATAAGGGAGAATGGTCACGGAGTCCACAAACCATAGAATGAAAAAATATATTTCCATCGTGTACGGTTTATGTCTCTATCCGGATATTTGACCGGTGCCGCAAATGCGCAATGCATACTCCACAAAAAAACACCAGGGAGGAAAAATAAGTCATACTGAATAACGCCTGTCTGTAATGGGCCATGGATACAAATGAACTACAGATAATAGCTGCAATAGATATAACGATACAAGCACAAAATAATGTACGAACGTGTCCATCAGTTGCATTTGGATGAAACAGTACCACTTTATGCAATGTTTGGTTAGATTGAGTCTGAACATAGGACCTTAAAAATTAGACGGATATAAATTTACTAAAAATCTGTGGAAAAGAGGAATAGAAAGGCGGAAATGTTTTTAAAACGGCTATGAATAAAGCGTTTGTGAGGACAAATGAGGACAAAGGCATAAAACGAGGTAACGCAAAAAAAGTAAATTTATGAAGTAGAAAGGTTGCTAAATCATTACCCCGTGAAAGGTGGTTTTTGATACTCCGTGCTGAATTTTTCTCCGTATGGCTTCGGTTGGTTTACAAGGCATAACTCATTGATACTTAATTTTAAACTTAAAAAACGAGTATGGCAAGAAGTACATTCAAAGTGCTGTTCTACGTGAACGGCAACAAGGAGAAAAACGATATTGTCCGCATCATAGGACGGGTAACGATTAACGGGATTGTGACGCAGTTCAGCTATAAGTAGAGTATCCCGAAAACGCTTTGGGACGTGAAAGGGAACAGGGCGAAAGGCAAGAGTGCGGAAGTACGTGATATCAACCTTGCCCTTGACAACATCAAGGCTCAAATCATCAAGCACTACCTGCGTATATTCGACCGTGAAGCGTTCGTGACGGCTGAAATGGTGAGCAATGCTTATCAGGGTATCGGCAGTGAGTATGAGACACTGCTCAAAGCGTCCGGACGTGAGAACGAAGTATTCAAGAAGCGTGTCGGAAAAGACAGGGTAATGGCAACCACCGTTCACGGGTGGTGGCAAGAAACCATGTGGCAGCGTTCATCAAGTCTTTTTACAGACGGACGGATATGTTCATGCTGGAGATTAAGCCCGACTTCATCAAGGGGTTTGCAGCCTACCTATCAACGAAAGCGGGACTTCACAACGGGACGATATGGGAAAAATGCATGTGGCTGAAAGGCGTTGTCATGTGTGTGCACTTTAACGGACTAATACCGAAAAAAACGTTTGCCCAATTCCACATCAGCCCTAATGTGACGGAACGTGAGTTCCTGACGGAAGATGAACTGAAAACGTTGATGACGCACGAGTTGGGGATGTCCAACTGTTCTATATTCGTGACATTTTTGTTTTCGCCAGCTTCACTGCCCTCTCTTTCGTGGACATCAAGGAACTAACCAATAGCAACATCGTAGAAGTGAATGGTGAGAAGTGGATATTGTCCAAACGGTACAAGACAAAAGTGCCGTTCCAAGTGAAACTGTTGGATACTCCTTTGCAGATTATCGAGCGTTACCGACCCTGTCAGGAAGACAATCTCATATTCCCTAATCTCAACTACTGGTCTATCTGCAAATCTCTGAAAAAGGGGATGAAAGAGTGCGGATAACAAAGGATATTTCATTTCAGTATTAAAACTATTAAACGGGCGTAATTTAATTCGACAGAAAATCCGGCTTCTGACAGCCATTTTTTCACTTCATTCCGAGAGTTTGCAGTTTGACTGCCATAAACAGCAATATTTCAGCATGGGGACATAGTTTGCGGATATTATCCACACTTTGTGCTGTTCCGCTTCCTCCATGTGTACAGAATGGGAGTATCTTTTTCCCGGACAAATCATAACCGGACAGGAAACTTTTTACAGGAGAAGACAGAAGACCACCCCAAATAGGACTACCGATAATCAATGTATCATAATCATCCATATTCTCTACTTTTGTACGCAGAGCTGGAAGAATATGATTGTCTCTTTCATTTTTGAAACGGTCAACCACTTCATTATATTCATCAGAATAGGGTTCTTCCGGTTCAATCTCCACCATGTCGCATCCAATAAGTTCATGGATAATGTTGGCTACAGTTTGCGTATGTCCGCTCCATGAGAAATAGACTATCAATGTTTTCCCCGGCTCTGAGTGAGGCAACGAATCTATCTTATCTTCAACAGCCGGAGTGTTGCTGCACGAAAGGAAGGTTAAGAGCAGCATTGCCAATAAGCACTTCAGTTTCATAACTATTTTTATTTAGGTTTTGGGGTTATCCTCTGTTAATTTCTATCTGTCCAGCTGTTTCTCATACAGCCACTTCGACAGCAGGTCAGCTACTTCCACATTGTTCAAATCCGACATCGGGAAGTGCGTATTCCCATGCAGACCGACATCGGGCAGATGAATGACCGTCACGTCACCGCCCAGCTTATTGAGCATTTCGGCCCACTTGCGCATGAGATGCAGACGGCGTGTCCATTCGTAAAGTTCCGGATGTTCGTCTGTTTCGGGCAGGTTATCCCCATAGTAAATGATGATGGGAATTTCCATGTATCTCTTGAAAACTGCCATAGGGACTTCTATTCCTTCTGTTTTTTTAGACCGTGTCAAGACTTTGCCTTCTTCGGGAACTTGACCGGTTGGGAAGGGTACACTTCCACCGGGTTCGTATGCTACAATGGCTTTGATGTTCTTCGTTTTGAGCAAAGTAAACCAACCCACCGGACCGCCTTGTGAATGAGTGACAAATATGGCCGGACCGATTTTGTCAAAAAGAGCAGCATAGGCATCGGAATAGACATCGAAGTCCAAAGGTCCGATGGTCGGCGTCATCTGCCGGAAGTACTGGTTTAAGGCTTCCCGGTCGCGACTGAACTGTACACCCTCGAAATAATCAGGATAGATTCCCACACGGAAACGGTTGAACCATTCTTCTTCATCGAATACCGGTTCCAGTGTGACAGCTTCCGTACTCCGTCCGGCATTTCCCCGGCGAGGCTGGTCGACAAGATAGGTGGAGAAACCTTTGCGAAGAAATATATTCTGAAACCCTTCGCGTCCGTCAGGAGTGGTCTCCCATGTTTTGGAAAACTGGCCGACACCATGTGCAAAAACAAGCGGATATTTCCGTGCATCAACCGGTTTCTGATAAAATACATAAGCATGGTCGCCGTGGTATTTGTGTCCCAATGAATCGGTCAGTACGGTGCCACCTACGGCAAAACTGCCTTGTTCCTCTATTTGCAGAATATTCCCTTTGTAACAATTACAGCCCGACAGTAAAGCGATGAACGTCATGTAAAATATCTGTTTCTTCATACACGGATTATTTTGGGATTTTAGACTCCTGCAAGGCATCGTAGCGGCTACCCACCACAGGAATGGCAGCTACGGCTGTTTCCAGTTCTTCTATCTCTTCTGCCGTGAAACGGATGTCGCAGGCACGAAGGTTCTCTTCCAGATGAGAGAGTTTGGTGGTGCCCGGAATAGGCACGATAAAAGGCTTCTTGTTCATCAGCCAGGCCAAAGCTATCTGTGCCGGGGTAATGCCTCTTGTACGGCCGAAAGCGTTAAGAACTTCCACAATACGATAGTTGGCGCGTATGGCTTCGGGCTGGAAGCGTGGCAAGGTCTGCCGGTTGTCGTTGGTAACATCAAACTTGGTATATTCATTGATCATACCGCCCAAAAAACCACGGTTCAGCGGACTGTATGGAACGAAACCGATGCCCAAATCCTCGCACAGCTCCAACACTCCGTTCGTCTCTACCATGCGGTGCATCAAGTGATATTCGCTTTGGATTGCCGTAACCGGACATATCTTGTGCGCACGGCGGATGGTATCAACGTTTACTTCACACATGCCCCAATGCAGGATTTTACCTTCCTTGATGAGTTTGCTGCATGTTTCAGCCACCGCTTCAATCGGTGTGTTCGGGTCTATGCGGTGCTGGTAGAACATGCCCAATGTTTCAACTCCGAGATTGCGCAACGAGTTTTCACAAACCCGGCGGATGTTGGCCGGAGTGCTGTCCTCTTCGGTTTTAATCTGCACACCGTTTACAAACTTATGTCCGAACTTCGATGACACAAATACCCGGTCGGTATATCCTTTCAAGGCTTCGCCGACCAATTTTTCATTGATGTGGTAGCCGTAGCTTTCGGCTGTATCGAAAAGGGTCACCCCACGTTCAACAGCTTCATGCACCAGGGCGATTTCTTTTTCCCTGCTCGGGTACTGGCTGCGGTTATGGTTCAAGCCCATACAGCCATATCCCATTGCAGAAACAGTGAATGCCGTATTTCCGTGTCCCAATGTTCGCCGAGTGCGCACCGCCGCCATGCCTGCAGGGATGTTGTTTGCAACTTGTTGTTTCCCCATCCATACCCGTTCTGCTGCCGTTACCTTGTTCAAGGTAGGCCCGACACACATGGCAGCTCCTGTCAATGCCGCCATTTTAAGGAATCTCCGGCGGCTCATATCCTTGTCTTTATCCATATTTGATAGTCTTTAAATTATTTCTGTTGCAAAGTTAACGTGACAGAATTGATAAACTTTTTTTGATATATATCATCTAAGCTGAATGATGTATTATCCTGTATTCCAAGCGATATTTATAGGCAACTATCTTTCAAAATCGTATATATTCAGTCCTAAATCCGGATTATATGTGCGACTTATCCGCTCGCTATAATCTTCCACCACGAACTCCCCTGCACCATTCTGTATTGCGGAAAGTAGATGTCCGGCTAAAGCGGAATAGTCGCTCCTGCCGACGGTTATATGCAAATGAAGATATACCTGCTCATTCATAGATGATATATTCCCTGTAAGGTTGGATATTTCCATTTGCTCCCGGAATGTCTTATCATCATATGCTTTTGTCTTGGGATTGAAGAAACGGAGGGTCAGCTCTCCGATAGCACCAATCCCGTTGATAGAACCCGACAGAATTCCTTTCTCCTTGCAGAAAGCATTCAGGGCTTTCACAATTTCAGTATGATTGTTAATGCTGACAATATACTTGTTGCCAATTTTCTTGTACGAATACATATTCTTTTCGTTTTGTGCGTTTGCCGGAGCAATCAGTACCCCGACAAACAGCAAGATAAACAATAATTTCTTTATAAAATGCCCCATCAGTACACTTATGACTGTCTCTGTTTTGATTAATCTTACCATAATAGATAAAATTATCCCACATCAGTGCTTTCCACTTTTGTTTTTAATCTGCACACCGTTTACGAACGTTACCTTGTTCAAAGTTGGCTCTTCCTTCTTATTTTCCATATTCTTCCATTATATCACGCGGAATTTCCCATAAAACACTGTTTTCTACAGCATCCATCATAAGATGTGTTGGCTCTCGGTTAAAATAGCTGTCAATACACCAGACAACATCTTTTTCACATGCTAAATGTTCTATCACATCCTTATCATGCTTTAGGTAGTGCTGTCTAATAAATCCCTTTTCTATATAAAATAGGCAATTACAGATATCACCTTCATTTAGAATTATATCACCTTTTTGATATTTCTTAGGCTGAATAATATCTGCAAAAAGGCGAATATTCTCCAACTTAAGTTTGCGATTAGGGCATGTTTCAGCTATAATCTGTTTTGCAATGTCAAATTGAATACTCATAGGCTAAAGTTATTTATATCCAACATTTTGTTTCAATTTTGGGTTCAAGTCTATACTTTTTTGTGGAATAGGAAAAACTGTGGTATACCCATTTTTCTCATCAGCCAGTTGGACTCGCTGATCGTATGATTTGTGATAAACTCCAAAACGCACCATATCTTGTCGTCGCCAGCCTTCCCATACTAACTCCAACAAACGCTCTTTCAATATGTTCTCAAGCGTAGCTTCTCGATATGGCATACCAACACGACCTCGGACTTCGTTCAACTCCAACGAGCCATCCTCACCATTACGTACCTTTGCCTCGGACTTCATCAGGAGAGCATCGGCATAGCGGAATAGCACGATGTCGTTATCCGGTTGTCTACCGTCGGAATGTGAGGTCCTATCAACCTCATATTTTGCCATACGAGCACCAGCTGTCTTGACATAGGAGCTTCCCGTAAGATTCAACTTTAGCTCCAATGGGAAATACTCCAACTGCTGTCCATTGTCCATCATTACAGGCTTTCCATCAACCTCTACGATGCCGGCATAGAAGTTCTTTTCAAAGCGAGCATCTACATCATCTGTGCCGTATCCGTTGGCTAAGACTGTTGAGATATTGGCACTGGTACCATTTTCCGATGAGCCACCCAACGCACCGCCATGGTTGTAGTGTCGTGATCGGAAGAGATACCAGAACTGCGCAGCATAGAGGTTCTTATCCAACGGAATGGTGAATATGTTTTCGTTGGAGTTCTCGTTATGCACAGAGAAATTATAGCTATAATCGTCCTCCAACCGATAACCTACCTCGGCAAGTTTATTGCAATATTTGATACAGGTCTGCCAAGCGTTGAGTTTCTCACCATCGACGGTGAAAAATATCTCTTTACCGTTCCGTGGAACGCCATCAGTCCAATTATCATCACAATATATCTCGGCATTAAGAGCCAACTTAGCCAAAAGGAAATTAGCTACAGGTGTTGTTATACGACCATAGTAGTTACCCATCTTATTACTACGCTCATTTGGCAACAACTCGGCAACCTCCTGCAACTCATTCACGATAAAACGGAAAACCTCGCTACGCTCGCTCTGCACAACTTCATCCTGCGGTTGTTCATAGGATGTTACGATGGGCACTCTGCCATACATATCCATAATGTAGTAGAAAAGTGCTCTCAGAGCTCGCACCTCAGCTTCGTAGGCCACTCTCTGCTCCTCAGATAGGTTATGGCTATACTTATCGATGATATGCAGAGATTTGTTCGATAACACAACAACCTTGTAGAGGTATTTCCAAGTATTGTAGAGTGGTAAATCATTAGGACTCCACTTATGCTGATACATATTCGTCCACAAACCTCCATCGTACCAGTCGCCACCACGAATAGGTATCATGGCTTCGTCTGTAGTAAGTGTGTTATAGTCATAAATCCCACGACAGGTCCCCTGTAAACCCTCACTGTCTGCACTGCCACCAATGTAATTGTAGAGCACAGCCACTGCATTAATATATATGTTGTTGGCATTGTTGTAAATGTCTTCTTCATAAAGTTGATCTCTAGGGTCTTCAGTAAGACAAGAGGTCATCATCGTTGCCAAAGCAACCATCAATATGTTTATATATCTTTTCATAACTGTAAGCGGTTAGAATTGAATACTAAGACCTAACGAATAGGTACGATATAAAGGATAGGTGCGTTTGTCGTCAATGCCCAAAGTGTTGCTTACTACATAACTGTTTATCATTGGAGTAAGACCGCTATAGCCTGTGATTGTTGCAAGGTTGCTAATGCCTGCCGAAAGACGCAATGACTTCACAGCCTTGGATTTCATTGGAATATTGTAGCCTATGGTAATATGTTCAATATTTACATAGTCACCTTTTTCCAACCAATAGTCTGAAACATTCTGATCAATAATATTTTTTTCAGGAGCACCCTTCAATACATTGTAGTCAGGGAATATAGACATATTGGTATAAGCCAAGCCCGTGCCATTGAATATCTTATGACCGAAAGCACCATTTATCTGCATGGCAATATCAAAGGACTTGTAACGGAAACTGATGTTTGATCCAATAGTTACCTTGGGGGTTGCCTGACCTGCTATATACCTGTCTCCGCCATCGCTAAAATCAATCTCGCCATCATCATTCAAATCTTCAATATCGTAACTGTAGCCACCAAGTTCATTTTCTTTAAGCCCTTTGCAGTGAGGTAGATAGAATACCCCCAATGGCTGACCTACAATCTGATATACTACATTATTGTCTCCACCGTTCTGACCTGCACCATAAAGCGAGCCAATCGGAGTAATATCTGAAGCTGTCATATGCATACCATTATACTCTCCACTAAGCGAAAGTAACTTATTCTTCTGGTAGGACATATTGAAGTTGATATTCATCTCCATATCCTTTCGTTGAATGGGAACTACCGAGATTCCTAGTTCGACACCCTGGTTAGACATCGAGCCGATATTTGCCATCAGTTTATCGAACGCAAAGGTCGGAACGGGAACATCATACTCATAGAGCATATCCGTTGTCTTTGAGTAATATAATTCCGAGGTAAGCATCAACCGATTATCCCATATACCTAAGTCAAAACCGATATTAAATGTTGAACGAGTCTCCCACTTAAGGTCCGGATTCGTGTTGCGTATACTTCCCATTGTTACGGTAGGTGCACCGTTGATGGATACGATACCATTCTCCTTTACGGTATTAAGTGTTGTATAGGATGTTATACCTCCAAGATTTCCTGACCGACCATATCCGGTTCTTAGTTTCAACATTGTTATAAAGTCAGTATCAGAGAGGAAGCCTTCTTTTTTTACATCCCAACCCAGTGATACTGATGGGAAGAATCCGAAAGTATTGTTATCGCTTACCATTGAAGAGCCATCTCCACGGAGTGCTGCCGCAATAGAATATCTATCCTTGTAACTATATGTGACACTACCCATTATTGAAGCAAGTGACGGGTCTTCATAGCTACTGCTCGTACCACCGAAAGGACGCGATGATGTTGCTCCGATGTTATTATAGGAGAAATCATTTGTTGTTATTCCTTTTGCCTGCACCCATAAACCAGTCCTTACCTGTTTAAGATATTCTGCGCCAACAACAGCATCAAGGTGTGAGTCTCCCCAAGCATTGTTATATGAGAGGGACACATTTGTAAAGTAGTCTTCACCCTTGAACTCTCCACGATAAACATTGCCTTGCGCCCACACCCATGTAGGACAAAATTGAGCATTTCCCGTAGATGAATATGAATAAGAGCCGAAAGCCGACAATATCAAATTGTCAAGGATATTAAATTTCAGCCCCAAATGTGTATTGAAATTCCGTTCTTCGGAGTCATTTTTCTCATAGAGGAGTGCTCCGGGGTGGTTGATGTGTGATGCAGCCGAGTTCTTCACCCAGTTGCCATTAACATCAGTTCCTGCTGGATATGTAGGATTCTGTGCAGCTGCCGAGTAAAACAGTATTCGTGTATCGAAAATGTCGTGTATCTTTGACGAGTAGCCATATACACCAAAATCGCCAACTAAGCGACCATCGAAAGCCTTTTGTGTAGCATCAAGTTTTACCACTAAATTTCGGTAATCGTTAACTTTGACAATTGTATTATGATCCATAAAACCGAACGATGCTCGATAGTTTGAGTTTTCCGAACCACCGCTAAAAGCCAAGTGATGCTGATGTATCAAGCCCGTACGAGTAATTACATCGTGAAAATTGGTGTTGTAGCCACCATTATTGTAATCTAATCCAAGTGCCTCTGCTGTAGCTATATACTCCGGGCCGTTGAGCATTTGCAGATGTTTATACATTGACTCGAATCCGTAGTTGCCATCATATGATATTTCGAAACCTCGCCCCGTTCCTTTCTTGGTCTTAATCTCAATTACACCTGAAGCACCACGGGAACCGTACATTGCCGTTTCGGTAGCATTCTTCAAAATAGTGAAACTCTCGATGTCTGCGGGATATATGGTAGATAGCGTAGCGATGTCAGATGTCACTCCGTCAATAATTACTAACGGGTCATTGCCACCCATAATGGATGTGGTACCACGCACACGGATACTATTCAGCATAGCGAGCCTGTCAGTCCCATTAGTGGTGACGTTCACACCGGCAGACTGACCACTCAATACATCCAAAGCATTATTCAATGGTCCCTTCTTGATATTCTCGGGCCTGATATGCTCTAATGATTTAGTCGCCGAAATGGTATCTTGTTTCTCTCTGATATTCTGTACTTGTGCATCAATTTTTTGAGCACTACAGATGAAGAACATTATGACAAGACAAAGACTGACTCTTCCCATCTTGATTCGTTAAATCTCTGTAGATTCCCCAGACCAGACAGTTAATAAATCTTATACGCAATGTATTATAAAGAGGGGGATTGGGAATCTGTACTATTTCCCTGCCTGTCCGTCCGCTTAGCCATTGTATATTTTTTTTTGTTATTTCATATCAGTGATGCTGATAATCCAAACAAGAACAGAGTAAACATCTACCTCTTTTATACATAAATCCTTTCCAAGGACTTTATAAGCGCAACCATTAACTACATTACATTACAAAGGTAACAATAATTTGTCATTTGAAGAAATTTAGAAAAAAGAAAAAGTCATTATGCGTGATATTTTTTATTTAATTACGACATTTATCAAATACAAAAAATCATAGAAGGACAAAAATCTTTAAATGATTTGATTATAAACAAACTTTAAATAGTTAAATTGCAATAATACTATACCATGGTTGTTCTTTACCTTAATGTAATACTACTGTTATATATCTGGTCATTTATCTCCTTTTGTCGGATGCAAAGGTTGCCAAACCTCTTTTAGAAAACGAAAAGTTCAAGCGGTAAACCATTTGGAGCAGTTTCGTCCTCCGTTGGAGAGTAAACAGCTCCAAAACCTTTTCTTATTCATCGGCTTGGCTGAAAACTGCATCCGGCAACGGAGATAAACGACTGACGAAATAATAGCATAAAACAGCATAGCCCCCCCTTAATAAGGCAATTTTATCAATGCTGTTTTCATTCTTTTCAGAGGACTATTATTTTCGACAGAGAGAAATTTGGCAAGCGGCAGATTTCACTCCCTCAAAAATAATAGATTTGAATTGCTGTCCTCTTGCCTTTATTGGAAATTGTAGTACCTTTGTAGTGGCTTGTGCGAACGAGCCAAGCAATGTGGAAAGATGGGAACATCGAACCATCAATAAAGTACCGAAAAGAGGGAAAATACCCTCTACCACCGCTCTTTGAGTGTTAAGAAATAATAAAAAGGTTAAATCTTCACCTTTTAGAATGTACCCCTAAAGGTTATGCCCATATTTCTGACTTATAACTCACAAAATATTGAGTAATAACTGGTTGCAAATACTATAATCTTTAAATTGTTTCTGTTGCAAAGTTACCCTCCTGCGTATTCGCTTTGCTGTATCATAATCACGGATAGCATTACCATTTTCATCTGAATTACCGCAAAGCATACCAGAAGAATTCCGAAATTTTTTCGAACGGTATCTTATCCATCCGGTCATACAAGTCTACATGATTGGCTCCGGGAACGATATACAGTTCTTTCGGTTCGCTGGCTTCTTGATAGGCATCCCTCACTGAAATAGCGCGAATGTGCATGCTCGCCTGCAATGAATAGCACGGGGCGTGGTGAAATCTCTTTAATCATGGCAAACGGATAGAAGTTCATCAATGCCGCCTGACTGGTAAAGCGTATACCTTGATAGCGCGGATGATAGCCACGCAAGGGGTTGCGATAGTAATCGAAAAACTCCTTCTGCACGGCATTGGCATTTCCCAGCAGTTTCTCCGGTGTGCCAAAGCGGATACGTGCTTCTCCCGTTTCTGCTTCCTTCCAACGTTGTTCGGCAACTTCATCCAACAGTTTGCGTCTTTGTTCATCCGTCATCGAATCCCCCAAACCGTTACGGGTGGCACGCCCCATATCATACATGCTCACGGTTGCCAATGCCTTGATGCGGGGGTCGAGAGAAGCCGCACAGACAGAGAACCCGCCGCTTCCGCAGATGCCAATCACACCGATACGGTTGCGGTCAATAAACGGTTGTAGTCCGAGCCAGTCTACAGAAGCACTGAAGTCTTCCACCAATGCGTCGGGCGATACCGTGTGACGCGGTTCTCCTCCACTTTCGCCTTGATAGGAAGCATCAAAAGCCAGAGTCACGTAGCCTCGCCGTGCCATTTCCTGTGCATAGAGTCCGCTACACTGTTCTTTCACAGCCCCGAACGGGTGTCCGATGATGAGGGCTGCATAGTGTTGCGCTTCATTGAAATCCTTCGGGAGGTACATTTCGGCGCAAAGCATGATATCATACCTGTTTTTATAAAAGACCTTACGGACAGTAATTGTCGGATCTGTTTGAAAAGTCTTTGCCGGTTCATCGGATTCAGAAAGCACCATTCCGTTCCGACAGCGTGCCGCCATGATAAGTACTTCGTCTATCTGAGCCTGTGTCACGCCGTTGTGCTTGGCATGGGCAATGTGAGTATTCAACTCATTCTTCACGCCGTCCAACACCGACAAGGCAGCCACAGTAGACAGTTCACGGGTACGCCAGTCGAGATTGTCACGGCTGAATATGTCACCGAACAGATGAGCTTTCAGAAATTGGTCCAATGCCGGAGCAAATGTCAGCACTTCTCCTAGTGCCGGACGACCGAACAGTTTCAGCTGGTTTTGTCCACCGACAACAAACATATCCGAACTCTTTACCGGAGAAGGCTCCCGTCCGGCTTCATCCTTTATGCCTTGTGCTGCACGCTCTTTGGTGAGATTCATCAGCGTAACCAATGCACCCATGCTGCGTGGAAAGCCGCAATAGGCATAGAGCTGGGTAAGTACTTCTTTTTCTTCGCTCACGGTCAGCCCACAGTCAAGTCCTCTGGCAAGGATCACTTTGAGGCTGTCCTGATTGCCACGTGCGGCATACATACTGATGGCGGCAATACTTTGTTCTTTCTTGCTTAACATATTGTTCTTGTTTTGTGCCTGCGTATAAACGATACAGCATATCAGGCAGGCGATGGTTGTAATTAACTTGTTCATATTGCTTTCTGTTTAGTGATGAATTTATAAGAACTTGACAAACGCCGGTCTTTCCAGTCGGATATTTTTTCCCGTATTCTTCAGTAACCCCGTATTTCGGTTTCTTTCGAATATCTGTATGCAGTTGGCATCCCTGCAAACCACTGCCAAATAGCAACCATCCGGAGAGATGGCAAAACTTCGCGGATAAAGACCTGTTGGCTGAAATCCTATTTGAACCAATGTTCCTTTTTGGGAATCAATGGAATAAACAATTATGCCATCTTCTTTCAAGTGCTTGGAAGCATAGAGGAATTTGCCATCGGATGAAACATGGATATCTGCATTTCCCTCTGCAACGAAAGGGTCGCAGACAATTGTTTGTAAACGTTCCAACTTGCCTTCATTATAGGAGAATACAGTTATTTTACCCGAGAGTTCACTGATGAGATAAGCAAATCTGCCATTCGGGTGAAAACATATATGTCGAGGTCCTGAGCCGGAATCCATCTGTATGCGGACTACTCTTGATTCATCCAACAGAGAATGAGCCTTACCTGCTTCCGGTCGTTTGCCTATCGGAAACAGATAGATACAATCTGTTCCCAAATCGGTAGCAAGAAGGAATTTGCCATCAGGTGTAAAGGTCACGCAATGCAGATGCGATTGTTCCTGCCTTTTTTTATTCGGCCCATTTCCAGCAAAACGAATTATTTTTGTATCACGTTGCAACTTTCCTTTCTTATCCTGTGAGAATACCGTGATGCTGCCACCCTTATAATTTGCTGTCAGAACAAAGTATTCCTTTGGACTGAGAGTAATATAAATAGGAAGTTCACCGTCTGTAGATTGCGAGTTAAGCAGAGACAGCAGACCACTTTCCTTATCAAAAAGCAAAGCATTGGCAGTCGAACTTTTCCCTTCATCATCGCCTATGGCATAAATTCGATTACCAGTGCTATCAGATGTAAGGAAAGCAGGATTTGAAATCCCTCTCAGCCCACACGGATAGTCGACATCGGCAGTTTGTCCGTCAAACCGGTACATTCTGACACCTTCTTCGTCTGACTTCATATAACATCCTACCAACAGAAATTTTGCATAAGTTCCCTTATCCGGGACATCTTCGGTTGACCGCGCTTGAATCGTAGTGAAGCTAAGCCATAAGATTAACATGACAAATAAAGCTTTTGGTTTCATCTTATTTACCTTTTTGGTTTCACTTGCAAAATTACAGCATTCACATACTGAAGATTAGACCTCAATCACTGATAAAATTACCACTTTCATCGGGCTTGGACCGGGTTAAATGTTATCTGTGAAAATGGTAAGACAGTCTGTGATTAGGGTTATATGTTCGTTGATTGAATGAACTAACTTTGTCGTCATGGAATAAAATAAATAAGGGATAGAAAAGAAACAGCTGTTCCTCAGACAGCAATGTCAATATAAATACTTATTTTTGTAAAAAACAAAAGGATGGTTATGGGAGATATAACAAGAATAGATACAGTTCAGCAGTACTGCGACCTTTTCGAAGTCGAAGCTCTGCACCCGTTGGTCAGCGTTGTGAATTGTTACGAGGTGCAGCCCATCAGACACTCAAAGAAACTGTACAACATTTATGCTGTGTTGCTGAAAGATACTGACTGCGGTACGATGAATTATGGACGGAGCCTCTATGACTATGAAAAAGGCTCCATGCTGTTTATCGCTCCGGGGCAGGTAATGGGTTCTGACGATGATGGCAGTCTGCACCAGCCGGCCGGATGGGCCCTGATGTTCCATCCCGAACTATTGCGCGGTACTTCCCTTGCACATATAATAAAAGAGTATTCTTATTTCTCATATAATGCCAACGAAGCACTGCACCTGTCAGAACAGGAGCGCAAAGTAGTCATTGAATGTATAAACAATGTAGCAGAAGAATTGAGGCATCCTATTGACAAGCACAGCCGTTCTTTGATTATTGATACCATGAAGCTTCTCCTTGACCGCTGCATCCGCTTTTATGACCGCCAGTTCATTACAAGGGAAAATGCCAACAACGATTTGTTGGCGCGTTTTGAATTGTTGCTCAATAATTACTATCATTCTGCCTTGCCAACGAGTAAAGGTATTCCGACGGTACAGTATTGCGCTGACCAACTGTGTCTTTCCACCAATTATTTCAGTGACCTGGTAAAAAAGGAAACCGGTATGTCAGCAATCAAGCATATCCAGCAAAAAATTATGGATATAGCCAAAGAGCGCATCATGAACACGCAAAAAAGTATCAGTCAAATCTCAGATGAAATGGGTTTCCAATACCCGCAACATTTCACACGTTGGTTCAAGAAGATGGAAGGTTGCACACCGAACGAATATCGCAATGAAATTATAAAACAAGCGATAAACTAACTGGTCTTATCATCATTTATTCGTAGAGTCTCTTACAAATAATACTCTGGATATAACCAACAAAGCAATTAATGAACAACTTTGAAATCTTGAACCGATAAACAAAAAAGTTTGATGATCTCCTGCATACACTTTTCCCATCGGATGAACAGCTGTTGTCCGGTCTTTTTCCTGCGGTAAGTCAGGATTCCGTTCGCAATGTCTCCCTTTTTCAGATAAGCCATGTCCACAAAGGACATCCCCCGTGTGTAAAAGCAGAACAGGAACATGTCACGTGCGAAATCAAGGTGGGGTTTCAGGGACAAGTCCAGTCTTTTGATACGCCTGATATCATTTAAATGAATGGCCCGTTTCAAGGTCTTTTCCACACCTGTATAAACAGACTTGAACAGGTTCCGCTGTCCGGTCAGTCCGTTCTCCACCGCACGGTTGTAGACCGCTTTCAGAATGCGCATGTAGAACGAGATTGTATTGGGTGAGTTCCCCCTGTTTTTCAGATAAGCCTCGTATTCCATGAGCAAGTCAGAGCTAAGTTCGCCAAACAGTATATCGCTACCTTTCATAAAACTGCTGAAACTTTTGAGCGCGGCTGTATAGGTTTCAGAGGTCCGTATCTTTCCCAAACGTTTCAGCCTTACTATCTGTTGCCGGATATAGTCGTTAAACGAAGGTTCTTGTCCGCTGTCATGGAAACGTATGACGATATCATCCGCTGTAAACGGACCGGATTGGCTTAATGTCCTGATAGCCTTTTCCAGTCGGATTTTGTCCCGTCTTATCCGTTCCCCTACCGATAGAAGATAATTGTCCCGTTCCATCCCTGCAGGATGTTGACAGGGAATGACCGCTTCGGAACGTTGGTCCCATTCCGAAGCGAAAAGTTTGTATCCGGTACTGATCTGCCTGACCACACGGTTATGAATCACCTGATAATACAGTGCGCCCTCCCTGCCTTCCGCGGACGAGGACCTGAATTTGGTTCTGATTGTTGCCATAGTGCAGTCATTTTGAATTGGGATTGTCCAGTTGCTTCCTGATTTCCTGTGCCTCCCTGAACAGCCGGTGCGCCAGACTGTCCTTGTAGGCTGCCATTTCATGGTTACGGATGCGGTTCCTGACCGAGTCCTCAAAAGCGGTCACCAGCCTTTCCACACACCGGATCTTTTCCTCGTCCCGCTTGATGGTGAAATGCTTCTCAAGGAAGGCGATGTCGGGATCATCCCCCGGCAGGCAGATCCTGATGGCTCGGTATTTCAAATCGGCATCTTTCAAAAGCCGGTTCGTGCGGTACTGGTTGCAGTTGGTCCAGACGGAAATGATCAGTGCCAGGATCAGTGCTGAAGCTGTCGTTACCACTGCCTTGGATGCGCTTTCCAGACGGTAGGTCACCAGTCTGCGCTCCGGTTCCTTTTTCAGCAGGACCATTCTCTCATCCAGCCGTCTCACTGTCTCCTTTACAGCTTGGCAGTCTTGACTCAGGCAGTATCTAATCTTTTCCATCTCCCCGGCAAACGTTTCGGCAGACAACGGCCAGCCTTCCGACAACCGGACGGTATGGTTACGTACCGCTGCTATTTCCAAGCCGTTTTTCTCCACCGCGGATTGCAGGCGTTCCAGACGGATTTTCAGTTCCGCAATCCCTTCCGGGGAACTGGTCCGGTTTCCAACTGCGGGGCTTGTGCCTTCCACGGGCAGCGTCTCCACTTTCTTCTCGATCCTTTCAAGGCATCCGTAGATGCCTTCCAGATAATTTTCCTCTTTCATCTTTCAAAGTTTTTTGTTATACATATGGTTCACAAACTCCTTCCTTTCCTGCGCTTCTTCTTTCTCCGCAGGCGTTCCGCCTCTTTCTCGTCCTCCGTCGGTGCCACCGACGGCATGAACACGCCACCCGTACCGGTGACTTCGACCAGGTTATCAATAACAGAACCATGACTTTGTTCATGGTACGGTTGCTTTTGGGAAACGTCATTTTCCAGGGACGTGACATGGTTATGGTCCAATGCCGCATCCAGCCTTGACCAGCTGAAACTGCGGTCAATCCCACTTCCCTTGAATGACAGACCGTTCTTTATAAAGCGGATGCCCTGCACTTCATTAGTGTTTTCCTTGTACTTGAATTCCATTTCCACGCCCATTTTTAAGAGCTTATTTTGAAATTCTTTCCATGTATCTGCACTCCTCAAAGCTTCCTTGACCGCACGGTATATTTCGTATTTCACCTTTTCGGAAGCATGCAGCTTTTCCGTTTTAACGGACTGTTTGCCTTCGGAATAGGTGAGCGAATACTTGTCCTTAAGCATTTTTGTCACTTTCTCGTTGCGCTTGAAATCGTTGCTGTCGGAAATCACCTTCCCGTCGAAGTTCACCCGGTTGAAGACGATGTGGCAGTGCGGGTTGTCCGTCCCGTGATGCCTCACCACGATGAACTGCGTGTTCCGTATCCCCATCAGCTCCAGGTATTCCTCCGCCAGCCTTGCCATGAACGCGTCGGTCAGCCTCGGTGCGTCCTCCGGCTTGAAGCTGAGCGCAATGTGCCCCACCGGTTTCGCCACGTCCGGATTCAGCAGGCATTGCCACCGGAAACTGCGTGCCGTCTCCTCCACCGTTCCCAGCAGCACGCCTTCCGAGGCGATGATTTTTGCGTCGTCCTTCTGCGTCACGTAGCGTATGCAGCCGCTGAACGAGCGGCCTTTCCTGATCTTCCCTATCATGAGGCTATCCTCCTTTCGGCCTGTAATCATCCATGATCCGCTTCAGCTTTCCCAGCAGCCCCTCTATCAGCAGCCTTGTCCTGTAAAAGCCGGTCTGGTGCGAGAGCTTTGTCAGCTGGTTCAGGTTGTTCGCCATTCCCGCCAGGCTGCGCAACAGTGCGTTCTCCTCCGGTGTATGCCTTGCCGTAACGGTGGCCGCCAGTGCTGCCTCCCTGATATAGACCGCCAGACTCCGGCCGGACTTCCCTGCCCTGAACCTGAGAGCCTCGTAGCTGACGGGGGAGAACTTCACCGTCACGCCTCTGGTCAATTTACGCGTCCTGCCCAGTGCCGGACGGCCACATTTTTTCTTCATCCCATTCACATCGTTTGTCATATGTTTTTTCTTTTTCGTCCGTACTTCTTTCATTCCAAAATCTGCGACCGGCGGGAGCGGATTTGCCCTCCCAG
>NZ_CAJLKP010000011.1 GCF_905207245.1 uncultured Bacteroides sp.
CAAGTGCCTTTCGGAACATAGCGTAGCTACTTGTAGCTTGTAGCCGGTAGCTCGTAACTAATACGTTATTAATTACAATGTTGCAGCTACTGTAAATGAGCAAAATATCGAAGACATGGATCATGTTTATGTGACCATGAAATTAAAACTTCGTGCCATGGGCGGGAGTCTGCCTTATCGGTTCTGTATTCGTGTGGGAAATGTTCCCAATGTAGCTTCAATGGAACTTCTTAAAAATGAAGTTGAACTTACCAATGTAAGTTTTAAGATTATAATACGGAAAAGGAACACTTGATTAAGCATTCTGAAACCCTTGAAATGACTATCAAGTTTACGGTAGCCAGAAAAAATGGGGCTTTTAATTTATTCAGTGGGTTTGGAAGAGCATTTGCATTCGATTATTTCCTGCAAAACACAGAGAACAATCGTGAGATACATTTTATAAATTATCCTCCTACTGATTTGTAACAACCTGAATCAATCCGGGTTTCTTCAAAAACACTTCCTCTTTTTCATAACTTTCATACTTTTGTTTGCTTGGTTAGGAACAAATTGATTAGTTTTGTTGCTGCAAATATAATTGGGTTTTCGTATAGAAAACAACAGGCATTAGAACTGAATTTAAAATGGAAAAAGAAAAAGACCTCTTAATTAACGTAGCAGACATTGTGAAACGCGCCAAACGCGTATTGAACTTTAAAACCGATGCTGACCTGGCCGGCTATCTGGGTGTGTCACGTTCCACACTTAGCAACTGGGTTGCACGCAATAGCATCGACTTTCCGTTGTTGCTGAATAAACTGAAAGACGTGGACTACAACTGGTTGCTGCTGGGGAAAGGGAAACCCACTCTTCAATTAAGAAATTATGACAGTGGACTGGTATCCGGTGAGGTAGGGATAATACATAATCCCAAAACGCCCAATGCGATAAAAGACCGCAGCGTGATGTTGTATGACATCACTGCTGCTGCCAATTTGCGTACATTACTTGCCAATAAGCACCAGTATATAGTAGGAAAGATACAAATTCCCAGCATCCCTATGTGTGATGGTGCACTCTATATCAGTGGAGACAGCATGTACCCCATCCTGAAGTCGGGAGACATTGTGGGTTTCAAGGAAATCAGCAACTTCAACAGTTTCATTTATGGTGAGATGTATCTGGTTTCATTCAATGTTGATGGCGATGAATACTTGGCGGTGAAATACATAAACCGTTCCGATGTGGAAGGTTGCATCAAACTGGTGAGCTATAACCCGCACCATGAGCCGATGGATATTCCGTTCACTTCTATCCAGGCGATGGCTATCGTGAAATTCTCTATCCGGAAAAATATGATGATGTAGACTACATCCAACTCTTATGATTTGTTTATGGACTTTCTTACCCCTGTTGAATTACCTTCCGGGTTGCCCCGGCTGACCCAGTCGGACGAACTCTTGTTGATGGGCTCTTGCTTTGCCACCAACATGGGTGCGCTGTTGGCGGATGCCAAGTTCCGTCCGGATGTCAATCCTTTCGGTGTTCTCTATAATCCGCTGTCCGTCTCGGTAGCCTTGCGCGAGGTGGTGACGGGCAGAATTTATACAGAAGAGGACTTGTTCTTCTACCGTGAATGCTGGCATAGCCCGATGCATCACGGAGATTTCTCTTCGCCTTCGGCAGAAGAGGCATTACAGCGTATTAACACCCGTTTGCAAGCAGCACATGCACGCATTCATCAATTGGGGTGTCTGCTGTTGACTTTCGGCACATCGTGGGTGTACGAACAAACGGGACACATCGTGGCAAACTGCCATAAACAACCGGAATCCGTCTTCACCCGCCGCCAACTCAGCGTGCAGGAGATTGTATCGGACTATACCTCCCTGCTCTCCGGTCTGCTGGCACGGAACCCGAGGCTGAAAGTCATTTTCACCGTCAGTCCCATCCGCCACGTGCGCGATGGCATGCATGCCAACCAGTTGAGCAAAGCCACCCTTCTGCTTGCAATAGACCAGTTACAGGTCGCTTTTCCCGAGCATGTCTTCTATTTTCCAGCTTATGAGCTCCTTCTTGATGAACTGCGCGACTATCGTTTTTACGCCGACGACATGGTGCACCCGTCCCCCCAGGCGGTGCGCTACGTATGGGAGAAGTTTGTGCAGACTTGCCTCTCCGAGGATGCGTTAGAGATTATGCAGGAAAGTGAAAATATCAATAAAGCGCTATCTCATAAGCCCTTCCATCCGGAATCAGACGAGTATAAGCGTTTTTTAGGACAAATTGTGTTAAAAATAGACCGACTTAACAAAAAATACCCGTACTTAGATTTCCAAAAAGAGAAAGAAATATGTCATATACGATTGAAACAATAGCCGAACGCATCGGTGCACGACGTGTGGGGGACACGCCGGCAACCATAGACTGGTTACTTACCGACAGTCGTTCCTTGAGTTTCCCCGAAGAAACGTTGTTCTTTGCTTTAACTACCAAGCGCAATGATGGCGCCCGTTACATACCTGATTTATATTCACGCGGTGTCCGCAACTTTGTGGTCAGCAAGGAAACCTTTAAAAAAGTGGAGAGTGGAGAGTTGGGGCAATTTTCAACTCTCAACTTCTTAGTTGTTTCTAACCCGCTGAAAGCCTTGCAGAAGTTGGCCGAGCAACATCGTGAACAGTTCCAGATACCGGTAATCGGTATCACGGGTAGCAACGGAAAGACTATTGTAAAGGAATGGTTGCATCAATTGCTTAGCCCCGAACGTGTGATTGTTCGTTCGCCACGCAGCTATAATTCCCAAATCGGCGTACCTCTGTCTGTCTGGCAGATGAACGAAGAGGCCGAACTCGCTATTTTTGAGGCGGGCATTTCGGAGATGGGAGAGATGCGTGCCCTACAGAATATTATCAAACCTACTATCGGCATACTGACCAACATCGGCGGTGCCCATCAGGAGAATTTCTTTTCCCTGCAAGAAAAGTGCATGGAGAAGTTGACCCTGTTCAAGAACTGCGATGTGATTATCTATAACGGAGACGACGAATTCATTAGCAATTGTGTGGCAAAGTCCATGCTCAGCGCCCGTGAAATAGCATGGAGCCGGAGGGATATGGAGCGTCCTCTGTTTATAAGTAAGGTAGAGAAGAAGGAAGATTGCACTGTCATCTCTTACCGTTACCTGGATATGGACAACACATTTATGCTGCCTTTCATTGACGATGCTTCTATCGAAAATTCGCTGAACTGCCTGGCAGCATGCCTCTATCTGATGCTTCCTGCCGGAAAGATAACGGAGCGTATGACGACTCTGGAACCGGTGGCTATGCGTCTGGAAGTAAAGGAGGGCAAAAACAGTTGTTTGCTGATTAATGATAGTTATAACAGTGATCTTGCTTCGCTGGACATTGCGCTCGACTTCCTTTATCGCCGCTCGCAGAGCAACGGACTGAAACGTACACTCATCCTCTCGGATATATTGGAGACGGGGCAGAATGCACCGACACTTTACCGGAAAGTTTCGCAACTGGCAGGTAGCCGTGGCATTGAACGTATTATCGGTGTGGGCAGTGAAATATCTTCGTGCGCTGCGCGGTTTGATATGGAAAAGGCTTTCTATCCTAATACAGAGGCACTATTGCATGCCATCTCACGCGGAGAATTGCGGCTTGAAAATGAAATTATATTGATAAAAGGCGCCCGCCAGTTTGGCTTCGATGCTTTAACGGAAGAACTGGAAAAGAAGGTGCACGAGACTATCCTCGAGGTGAACCTTGGAGCTATGATAGCCAACTTAAACTACTATCGTAGCCAGTTGAGACCGGAGACGAAAATGGTGTGCATGGTGAAGGCTTCCGCCTATGGCGCGGGTTCGTATGAGATTGCCAAGACATTGCAGGAGCATCATGTCGATTATCTGGCTGTGGCTGTGGCGGACGAAGGTTCTGAACTACGAAAGGCGGGCATCACGGCGAGCATCATCATCATGAATCCGGAGATGACGGCATTCAAGACGATGTTCGACTATAAACTGGAGCCGGAAGTATATAGCTTCCATCTGCTGGATGCGTTGATTAAGGAAGCTGAAAAAGAAGGTATCACCAATTTTCCTATTCATATCAAACTGGATACGGGAATGCATCGCCTGGGTTTTGCCGCCGGGGATATGCCGCGGCTCATTGAGCGGCTGAAGGGGCAGAATGCGGTAATTGCACGTTCGGTGTTCTCTCATTTTGTAGGCAGTGATGCACCGCAGTTCGATGCGTTTACGCGTGGACAGATAGACACGTTCGAGGTGGCATCCATGCAGTTGCAGGAAGCATTCCCTCATAAGATACTTCGGCACATCTGCAACTCGGCAGGTATCGAACGTTTCCCGGGAGCACAGTTTGATATGGTGCGTCTGGGTATCGGGTTGTATGGTGTCAGTCCGATTGATAACAGCATTAAAAACAATGTCAGTACGCTGAAAACGACTATCCTGCAAATACGGGAGGTTCCTGGAGAAGATACAGTGGGATATAGCCGCAAGGGACACTTGACTCGTGATTCGCGCATTGCTGCATTGCCTATCGGGTATGCCGACGGATTGAACCGCCATCTTGGCAACGGTCATGCCTACTGTTTGGTGAATGGGCAACGTGCACCTTATGTAGGCAATATCTGCATGGATGTCTGCATGATTGATGTGACGGATATAGATTGCAAGGAAGGGGATACGGTAGAGATTTTTGGTGACCACTTACCCATCACGGTACTTTCTGATATACTTGAAACCATTCCTTACGAAGTGTTGACAAGCATTTCGACGCGGGTGAAAAGAGTGTATTATCAGGATTGATATTAGGTAAACGATAGCATTGTTTTTCGGTTTCATCTCCATTGTTTTCGTTTTAATTCATTCAAAAACGTGTATTCTGTGGTGAAACTATTATATTTGCAACAAATTTTAAAAAGACTACGGATATGACAAACTTACTTTTATTAGGCTTCCTGCCCAGCGGTTCCGAATGGATTATTATCGCTCTGGTAATCCTCTTGTTGTTTGGTGGCAAGAAAATTCCCGAACTGATGAAAGGACTTGGCAAGGGTGTGAAGAGCTTCAAGGACGGTGTGAACGAAGCAAAAGAAGAAATCAATAAAACCAAAGAGGAAATAGACGAGCCGGCATCGAAAGGCAAATAAATTAGCTACGAGTTACAAGCTACGGGCTACAAGTGGCTGTGCTATTGAGGCTGAACAGCACTTGTAGCTCGTAGCCCCGTAGTTTGTACTCATCACTCAATTATGGCAAATAAAGAACTAACCTTTTGGGACCATTTGGACGAATTGCGCCGTGTGCTGTTTCGCGTACTTGGTGTGTGGTTTGTATTGGCTGTCGGTTACTTCATTGCAATGCCGTGGCTGTTTGATAACGTAATACTGGCACCCTGTCACAACGATTTCATCTTCTATGACCTGTTGCGTTACGTAGGCAAGGTCTTTGACCTTCACGATGAATTCTTTACGCAGGAATTTCATATCAAACTTATCAATATCAATCTGGCCGCCCCGTTCTTTGTGCACATGTCCACCGCTTTTTTGATGTCTGTGGTGACGGCTACGCCTTATATTTTCTTTGAAATCTGGCGATTTATCAGTCCTGCGCTCTATCCTAACGAGCGTCACGGTGTGAAGAAAGCCCTTTGTATCGGTACGGTGATGTTTTTCCTCGGCGTATTGCTGGGCTATTTCATGGTTTATCCGCTCACGTTGCGTTTTCTTTCTACCTATGAACTGAGTGCGGCTATCGAAAATCAGATTTCCCTTAATTCTTACATCGACAATTTCATGATGCTGGTGCTTTGCATGGGACTGGCTTTCGAATTGCCACTGGTGACCTGGCTGCTCTCGCTCCTGGGAGTGGTGCATAAATCCTTCCTGCGTAAATATCGACGCCATGCGATAGTGATTATTGTGATTGTCGCAGCCATCATTACACCGACTGGCGACCCCTTCACCCTGACCGTGGTTTCCGTTCCGCTTTATCTGCTTTATGAGTTGAGTATCCTGATGATTAAGGACAAGAAGACCGACGCGGACGAGGCTGATGAAGTCGAGGAGGAAGAATGAAAGAAGACTACCACTTCTTACTCACTGTCTGTCAGGACGAAAACATCCCGTTGACGGCAGCTTACCGCCAGCTTCGTGAGTTTCTGGAACGTCTTTGTCGCACACAAATGCCGGATGGCAGTCTGCAAATGACCGACCTTTCCGCACGCATCAGTTTTGTGGCTTCCAAAGCCGGATTATCCGTAGTGGAACAGAACCGCCTGCACACTTTTCGCCTGACTTCCAATGCCGTACTGAACCGACAGGCCGAACCATTGCGCGAAAACCTCTTGCGGGACGTCAAGACGCTGGCTTTCTTTGTGAAACGTCTGACAGGAGAAGATATTCCCGTTGCACTCTATCGCCTGCTTCCCCGTGCGGATGCTACTTATATTGTTGCTCCCCCTGCCAAAGAACGGATACGCCGGATGCGCGTCTGCTTCCAGTGTGCTGACGACACCTATTTATATGTATCTCCCGTAGATACCGTTGCCGACGAACCGTTGCGCGTGCGCTATAATGTGCCGCAGGTGAATGAGGAGTTTGCCGAAACCTGCCAACTGCTATGGCGCCATGCACAGGTCAACCTGCTCGATGTGGCTGTGGACGAGGCGGGCATACTGACGCCTTCCTTCATTATTCTCGAACCTGATTATCTGCTGGATATCAGTTCACTTGCAGAGTGCTTCAAAGACTATGGGCACCATCCTGCCAATTATCTGCTGGCACGTTTGCAGACTCCTGACAATACGCGTCCTCTCTTACTTGGTAACATTGCCAATCTTTTTCTGGACGAATGGATTTATGCCAAAGAGGAACCGGACTATCTGACTTGCATGAAAAAAGCCTTCCGTACTTATTCCATCGAGCTGGCTGCTTGTGCCGATTTGCTGGACAGGGAGAAAGAAAAGGAATTTTTTGCCGATTGTAAGCGGCACTTTGACCATATCAGGCAGACAGTAACGGAGACATTCCGTGCTCCCGGCTATGAACTGGACAAGACCGATGCGGTGCTGGAACCTACGTATATTTGCGAAGCACTGGGCCTGCAAGGGCGTTTGGACTATATGCAGCGCGACATGTCTTCTTTCATAGAAATGAAGTCGGGTAAAGCGGACGAATATTCCATCCGGGGCAAAGTGGAACCGAAAGAAAATAATAAAGTGCAGATGCTGCTCTATCAGGCGGTGCTGGAATATTCCATGGGAATGGACCACCGCAAGGTAAAGGCATATCTGCTATATACACGCTATCCGTTATTGTATCCTGCCCGCCCGTCGTGGGCGATGGTGCGGCGCGTGATGGATGTACGTAATCGGATTGTGGCGAATGAATATGGCATGCAATTGCGTAACAGTCCGCATTACACGGCGGAGCGGTTGAAAGATATTAATCCGGATACACTAAATGAACGCCATTTGGACAATACGCTGTGGAAGCGTTTCCTTTATCCGTCTATCGATGCCGTGGCGCAACGCATTCGGACACTTACTCCGCTGGAACAGTGCTATTTTTATACGCTGTATAACTTTATCACAAAAGAACTGTATACCTCCAAATCGGGAGATATTGACTATGAGGGGCGTGCAGGTGCTGCTGCCTTGTGGCTTTCTACGCTCGAAGAGAAATGTGAATCGGGAGAGATATTATATGACCTGACAATCAAAGAAAACCATGCCGCAGATTTGCATAAAGCATATCTTATATTGGCACGGACGAATCATGATGCCGAACACGGAACTTGCAGGAGCGAATCATCATTTGCCTGCTCCCCGCAAGCCCTGCCGAATTTCCGCGAGGGTGATGCCATCGTCCTGTATCAGCGCAACAACGATGCGGACAATGTAACCAATAAAATGGTGTTCAAAGGAAATATAGAGCGAATCACCGACCGGGACATTCGTATCCGCCTTCGTGCTTCGCAACAAAATACTTCCGTGCTTCCTCTTGACAGCCGTTATGCCATAGAGCACGATTTTATGGATACTTCTTTCCGCAGTATGTATCTGGGGCTTTCCGCTTTTCTCTCTGCAAACAAGAATCGTAGGGATTTATTGTTATTTCAGCGTGAACCTGAGTTTAATGCCTCTTTCGATGCCCGAATTGCGGCTGCTCCGGATGATTTCTCACGTATCACCCTGAAAGCCCAGGCAGCAAAAGATTATTTCCTTCTGGTAGGTCCTCCGGGCACCGGAAAAACCTCCCGTGCCCTGAGAGGCATGGTGGAAGCCTTCTATCGGGAAGGAAAACAAATATTACTGCTCTCATATACGAACCGTGCAGTAGATGAAATCTGTAAAACCCTCTCTGCCATAACGCCCGGGATCGACTTTATTCGTATCGGAAGTGAACTGTCCTGTGATACTCCTTTCCGTTCCCATTTGATAGAGAATGTGCTGGAACCCTGTTCCACACGCCGTGAAGTACATGTGCGGATAGACCGTTGTCGTGTTTTTGTCGGCACTGTTTCCACATTCTCTTCTAAAACAGAACTTTTCCGCTTGAAGACTTTTGATGTGGCTATTGTGGATGAGGCTACCCAGATATTGGAACCGCAACTGTTAGGGCTTCTCTGTGCGCGGAATGTGGCCGGTGAAAATGCTATCGGTAAGTTTATTCTTATTGGTGACCATAAACAACTGCCTGCCGTTGTGCTCCAATCCGAATCTCAATCCGAAGTCTGTGAGGACTGTCTGCATAGCATCGGCCTGCACAACCTGAAAGATTCCCTTTTTGAACGCCTCTATCGGAAGGTTGCCAGTACTACTAATCACCTATCACTTACCACTAATCACTTCCATGACATTCTTTGTCGCCAGGGGCGCATGAATGTGGAAGTAGCCCGGTTTCCCAACCGTGCTTTTTATGGCGGACTATTGGAAATTGTCGGTTTGCCCCACCAACAAGGCGAACTTACTCTTGCTCCGGGATTGGAAGACGATGAATTTGCGGATATACTGGTGCGTCGCGTGGCTTTCCTCCCCTCTGTGGCGGAGGCTGCTTCACAATCGGCAAAGACGAATCATTTCGAAGCCCAGCTCGTAGCTCGGTTAGCTATCGCTGTCTATCGGCAATACGAGGCTGCAGGTTTTGACTTTCAGCCTGCTTTGACGTTGGGTGTCATTACTCCCTATCGTAGTCAGATAGCTCTTATTAAGAGCGAGATAGCTGCTTTAGGTATTCCGGCTTTGGATGATATTTTGGTGGATACTGTCGAACGTTTTCAGGGGAGCGAGCGGGATGTGATTATTTATTCCTTCTGTGTGAACCGTAGTTATCAACTAAAATTCCTTGCCAATCTTACGGAAGAAGGGGGAGTCTGGATTGACCGTAAATTGAACGTAGCTCTTACCCGTGCCCGTAAGCAACTGTTTATGACAGGAGTACCTCATTTGTTACGACAAAATCCTATCTACGCCGACCTGTTGGATACGGTTCTCTAAGGCTTTATTGCTCCCATTTAGTAAATCTTAAATGTTCCTCATTTCTTTATATCTTTTATTAATATCTTGATATATGATAAACCCCTATATTTGCCGAACGTTTTTTTCATAGAGATTTAGATTTAAGGTTAGAAGAATTGTGGAAGTCGTGAGACTTCCCTTTTTTTCATCTTAAAGTTATTGCGCTCCTGTATCTATATGGACTGTTTGAGGTAAATTTGCTAAAGTATGCCGAGGTTCATATGTTTCACGGGAGAGTGCAGAAGAGAGTCGCTTCGTGAGAAGGGGCTTTTTTTGTACCTGTATGGGGAATGATTAAATTTCGTTTAATCACAATTATGGATAGTTCAATTACGGAAATAGTTCGTTCGGGGTGAAGGTGTTTAAAGCAAGAGAGGAATATTGGGTCACCCGAAATTGCCGGTGTATGCGTTAAAAATCCTCTTCTCCAATAGTTAAATTTCAGGCGAATAATTTGCACAGCCTGAAAATAAAGAAGGCTGTATCTCTGACTCCCCTGAGTTGTGGTGAGAGAGGAGAAAAGTCTGTAAGAGATGGCTAGGATTTTGAATAATGAAGGATTTATGACTTCCAGGGAATATCGGTTCAGAGCATCACAGGTGAGTATATTATTAAAAAGGTATGGCTTAAAATGGGATATTCAGTAAATGTCCCTCTTTCTTAGATTACCCCCGTTTTGGCCCTCAAACCGTTTTTTGGGGGAATACTTAAAGATACAAAAAAGGCAACTAACTCGCAATGAATTGGGGACATTCAGTAAATGTCTTTAAAAAGTAATATGGCATATGAAGATGACCGCCTAACATCGTCTCATATGCCATTTTTATTGTAATTTTTCTATCTCCTCTCTAAAATTTTATCCGTTTGGGCATGATGTTCCGGAAGAAGCCTGACAACTTCTTCAGATAGGTTCTTTATAATCATGTACTATGCGGCTTTACTCTGTCTGTTTTTGATTTTATCAATCATCAATATGGCGTTTGCCGTGTGTATTCCGAAGAAAATCCACAGGAATTCCGTTTTCCTGTTCCGTGCCTTGATTCTTGATAGCGAGTAATGCTGTTTCTGCGTACCGAAACTACCTTCAAGCCTGGTGGCTCTTTCCCTTGACAGTTCACTTCTGAGAACTTTCCTCACTGCCTCGTCCTTTGCTGTCCTTCCCTTGCGCACAAAAGATGTTGATATCCCATATTTTGTACAGAACTTCCTGTTGGCGTTATTGGCGTATATGGAATCAGCAGCAACACATCTTACCCTCACATTCATCAGCTTCTGCTGCATGCGGATACAGTCCCTCAGACGTATGCCCTCATTGAATGCCTTGAAAGAGATGTGCTCGATGAACGAGATCCCGTCTATCTGTATGTTGTTGACCTTTGCACCGAACTCAATAGGTTTTGTCTCCTTACCCCTTACGATAGGGCGTACATAATGACGGGCAATACTGACAATACGGTCACTGACCTTCTTTCCTTCAAACATTTCCTTTTCCTGTACAAAAATCTTTCTGATTATGGATAGTCATTTCTGATAATCCTGTGTATATTTGAGTCAAGATCCGTATTCTCTGTGAATGTCATCTCTTTGTATGATGAGTTTTTCAAGGAGTCTGATCATGCGACGCTTCAGCATCCTTGTCCTTGAAGCCTTTCTCTTTCTTTTCTTACAATAGGAAAGATAGGATTCCGCAATATCTGTGTATTTGTTACGCGGACACCTTATGCCGAGCTTCCTGAAATGCATGCGGATATGCTGGTAGGGCCATTCGATGCTTTCCCAAAGGAGCTTCATGTCCGTAGGAAAACGCATATGACTTTCATAGCATGTGGTGTCGGTCATACACACGTGAAGGTTCTCAAGATAAGGTTTCCAGTATGAAGCAAGGATGTTCTGAAGGGAATCAATGTCAAGACGGGATGAAATCTCATTACGAATAGCACTGATTATCTTGTAGGTGGTTACAGGGCAGGACGGGGTTATCATGATTCCACAGAACAGCTGATAGTGTATGTTCCCGTTAAGATGTTCCATTAGTAAACGGTCAGAGAATCCGGTGTAAGTCTTCAGTACCATTTGCTGAAGGACTGAAACAATTCCTGCATCCCAGGCGGTGCTGTGACAGACCGACCTCTTTTGCTGTACTGTCGAATGGAAACACGGAATGAAGACCACCAAGTTCACTCTTATTAAAACTCTTACGATATTTTTCCAGAATATCGAATTCTGTAAAGCCCAAAGTAGGGTGGATTTCTGAAATATTTTGTATCTTAGCCGTATCTTAGTTTGAATATTTCCCCCGTTTTGACCGTCAAACCTTATTTTCGGGGGAATACCTAAAGATACAAAAAAACAACTAATTCGCAATGCTTTAAGTATGAATTAGTTGGCTGTTTTTATATTATTTGCTGAATATCCCGTTTTATACAGCCAACACAACTTCACCAGACCAGAATTGAAAACTAAGCTCCAATCCCAAACACTAAAGGAGTTATTCAAATCACTTAACTCTCAATACATTCGATATCTTATTCTAGAAAAACTGTGTTAGCAAAGTTTGTATTTTATTCCTCGTTAATACAGTTTTATTTATTCAGTTATCTTCGCTCTATTACATATTCACCTCCCACTTTTGTGTCAAGGTCATACTCATACACCTTAAATAATACAGGGTATTCCGCCACTATTTCTTTTGAAACCAAAGGCTCCTTGATTTCAGCGTTGCAATAATATGGGTTTTCATTCTTTCCTTCAGCTTGGGTAAGACCTTCACCCCTCAGGGGAATAAAAGAACGTATTCTTAAATTACCTCCTAGCGCAGATTTTATTTTGGCTGAAAGTAGTTCGCCGCCTTTCCATTCCATATCGACAGTAAAACCACCTCTCGCCTTCAGACCTTCAACATTGCCATTCCTCCATTCATCAGGTAGAGCCGGAAGAAGATGCACAGCTTCATCGTAACTTTGCACAAGCATTTCTGCCACCCCGGCCGTATATCCGAAATTTCCATCTATCTGGAAAGGCGGATGCACGTCGAACAAATTAGGATATGTACGTCCTCCAAACAAGTTCCTTATGATTTTATAAGCATGATTTCCATTCTGCATACGAGCCCACAAATTAATCTTCCAACCAATAGACCATCCAGTAGCCTCATCGCCTCTTTGCAACAAAGTGTTTTTCACTGCTTGGAACAATAGTGGATGCTTGTACGGTGAAATCTGATTACCTGGATATAATCCGAAAGCATGGGATATATGCCTATGCTTATTGTTTGGATTGTCCACATCTTCCAACCATTCTTGCAGCTGGTTATATTTGCCAATCTGCATCGGTGCCAGCATATCAATCATACTTTGAAGCCTTTCAATATATTCCGTGTCCTTTTTCAACAGTTTAGATGCATTACGTGTGTTACACAATATTTCAAACACTATCTGATTGTCCATTGTACATCCTGCTATGGTTGACCCCAATTTAATAATCTCCCCCCGAGGACCATGCTCTGGAGAATTTGAGGGACAAGTAACCATCCATCCATAAACAGGATGTTTTACCGAAAAGTCCAAAAAGAAATCGGCAGCTCCTTTCAAAACATCATAATATTTTTCGAGGAACGACAAATCACCAGTATATAAATAATGTTGCCAAAGATGCTGGCACAACCATGCGCCACCGTTTGGCCACATACCCCAAAAAGCACCGTCAACCATACCAGTGGAACGCCACAAATCGGTGTTATGATGCAACACCCAGCCATTGCAACCATACATTACCTTGGCAGTTTCACTACCACTTTCCGACAGTTCCTGCAACATTTTAAACAAAGGCTCGTGGCATTCGCTAAGATTTGTAACCTCTGCAGGCCAATAATTCATCTGTAGATTTATGTTGACCGTATATTTACTATCCCAAGAAGCTACTTTTTCCTTATTCCATATTCCTTGAAGATTTGCAGGCTGTCCCCCCGGCAACGATGATGAAATAAGCAAATAACGTCCATATTGGAACAACAGGGCAGCCAATCCGGCATCATTCCTGCCATTAAACCTATTAATCCTTAAATCTGTCGGCTCGTTAGAATAATCCTTCGAAGAAATATCTAATTTAACCCTGTCAAACAAAGCCCGGTACTTTTCCATATGATCCTTTTTAGCCTGTTCATAACCTTTCTTTGTGGCTGCTTTCAGATAAGACAGAATTTTCTTATAAGCATTTCCACCAATATCCTTATAATTGACAAAGTTTGTTGCAGAAGAGATATAAAGAATAACATTGTCGGCATTTTCCACTTTCAGTATATTATCGGCGAATGACAGTTTCCCACCTTCATTCACAGCCTTAACCAGTGTCTCATCAAAAAGTTTCCCTATTACTCCCTCATGGTCGTTGCCCTTAGCCTTCAAGTAAAGGCAGTTGTTCTTAATAGAAACCTTATGCTCCAATGGGCAATTGAAAGACACGCCAAATGATAATTTGCCGGCATCAGAACTTGAAAGCCTCATTATAATGACATTGTCTGCAATAGAAGAAAACACTTCCCTTTTATACTCCACGCCATCAACTCTATAAGAAACAGAAGCTATAGCTTTCTCAATATCTAGTTCACGATGATAGTCCGTCACATTCTCATGACCGGGAAAATTAATTATAAGACTACCGATAGTCTGATATGGCATACCATTCCTTGGAGTTAGAAAATTCTTATTCACCAAATCCTGAGCCTCACCATACTTGCCTTCAAACACAAGTTTCCTTACCTCCGGCAAAGCATTCAACGCATCAGGATTATCATTCCTATAAGGCGAACCGGCCCAGAATGTTTCTTCATTCAATTGTAATTCTTCCACCTCTGTACCACCATACACCATTGCTCCCAGCCTTGAATTTCCCAAAGGTAACGCCTCAGTCCATTCTGAAGCAGGTTTATCATACCATAGTTTTAAATCTCCGGCATATAAAGAAACCGATAAGAACAATAAAATAGATAAAATGCAATTCTTCATAAGTTTTTAATAAATTAAGCATCTTCTTACATAAATTTAAATTCAAAATTAGAATAAGACCAGACTTTAGCACCTTTAGGTATGGTTACTTTTCCTGCCTTTTCACCATTCTGTACTTTAACATCTATATCAATACGTGTAAATTCGCCATTCTCATAATCGAAAGTCTCTCCATCATCATCATACAGGCTATAATGTCCTGCCTTTTCACCATAATGACGGATCTCCAAAGGCATTCTCCTGTCATTTGCCACAGTAACAGCAGGAATCATAGGGACAATGCCTCCATCTTTTACATATATAGGTATCTTTTTGCCAGGATTAACCTCGATAATCTCGCCTTCTCCCACATAATTCCCTGTATAAAAGTCATACCATTTTCCTTGCGGTAATGTAACCTTACGGGATGTTTCGCCAGCAAACAAGGGCGCAACGAGTATGTTGGGGCCAAACATAAACTGATCTTTAATCTCCATGCGTGTACTCATGGCGTAGGGATTGTCTGTACCATCAAAAACGCCTTCTTTCTGAGACAACTCATACATAAAACCTTCTTCCAAATTCATTGCACGCATAGGGGGGACTCCCATGAATGCATAATCGGCGAATGCAGTATATAAATATGGCAGCAAACGCATCCTTAACTTAACTATTTCTTTGATATCTTCAGTGACTTCGGGGAACGACCAAGGCTTTGTTCCGTGAGCCCAAGCATTCAACATTGCCAAAGGAGAGAAACAAACGGTCTGCATTCTGCGTAACCACTCATCTGCTGTTTTTGAAGCTCTTACTTCAGGCGTCCATAGGACGCCTATAAATGAGCTGTTAATAAGTGCTGTTATGAACTCACGATGACCATAATAATCATTATAAAGGACAAAAGGGAAAGAACTTCCACCTCCGTTGCTAGCGCGAACCAGTCCGAATGTTCTTATATTATTTTTTCGATAAAGATCTGTTATTGTTTTCTGCATTAGTAAGCCATAAGTCTGCCTTAGCTGTTCTGCAGAATTACCTGAAGGGAATTTTGCTACATCTGGCCACAACCAAGAATCGTATCCGTCGTTTTCGTCCATTTTAAAGCCACTTACCCCCTTTTCTAACAGATATTTCTGGAAATGTGATGATATATTCTCTTTAACCTCAGTCATAGTATAATCAGGTACTATTCCACACCATACGGTATGCGAAGCACTATATGGATATATATTGTCATAAAGACTACCTTTAGGAGAAATATAAGGATTCATCCACAAATTGACCTTGATGTGCTTTTTATTTAAAGAATCTATGAATTCCTCCGGATTTGGAAACCTGGCGGAATCCCATTCATAGGTGCATGGATAAGACGCGCTCATCCATCCAGGCTCAAGACCTATAACTGCCAAAGGAAATCCATGCTCATTAAACTGATCAATTTCTGCTAGAGCCTGCTTTGAATTGTATAATCTAGGAACCCTATGCCAAAAGCCAAGCGCCCATTTAGGCGGTATGACACCACCGCCATTCATAAGATTAAACCTACGTACTACGTCCAGCATACTTTTACCTGAGAAGACAAAGATTTCTACACCTTTTCCCGGAACAAGAAACTCTATATTGTCAGAATAAGGTCGAGCGGTCCATTCCCTGTCTGTATTTCTATCGTAAACGATTGGTGGGTTCTTGCTATCCTTACGAACCGCAGTACCTATCCAACAGTCAATATATCTGGCAGAATTAATAAACAAACCATATCCTCTGGAAGACACCAAAAAAGGAACAGGAGCATGATTTCTGCCATTATCAGCACCTCCATAATGATCAACATGCAAATTTAGTATACGTCCTCTTTGCTCAACAGTCTTAAAATTTAATCCAAGTCCATATATTTTTTCATCCTTCTCTAAAGGTAACCGAATGTAGGTTTTATTATCTACAATCTCTATACTTATGTCTCCCTTTAATATCGGCAATTCTGCCTTTTCAATTTCATCAATGGCTTTTTTGTTGGGAGAAAGCTCAAGTTCGCTCAACAAATTCATCTTTTCTGGGCAGCCGGCAGAAACCTTCCATACCCCAGAAGCTACTTCACTCCATTTTTCCTGTTTCTGCGAACATGAAAATAGTAAACTAACAAACCACAGTAGTATTAATTTATTCATTTTTCTACACCATTTTTCTTATTCCGATCATTCCAACACATTCAAGGTAAACAAATTTGCATTACGATGCCAATCTTCATCTTCCCATAAGGTAAAAATAGGTTCTCCATAATTAGAGAGTGAAACGCCTTCAAAAGGCATCGATGCAGCTATTCGTGCAGAGTCTCCGTTATAATGTTTATACCATTCCCAATTTACATCCCGATGATCTGGCCAAAAACAAGGTCCAAAAGCCTCTGTAATAACCGCTTGCATTCGCTTTCCACTAGGGAAAAGAGTTCTTTCTAATATACTTTTCATATAATTTCGAGTACGCAATAACATTTCTGCATAATGTCTTTTACAAGCCTGATCCCACAACTCAGAGTAACGTCTCAAATCTACTTTCTCATAACGCTGAAAATTCATGCTCCTTGAAACACCCTTACCTAATGCCTCAAACTGCTCCGTTTCTTCTCTACTATATATGCAATTGGGCATAAAATGAACATCGACTACATCATAGATTTCAGGCAAACGCTCATTAAATCCTTCCGCTCCTAAAGATGAATAAGATAAAGGAATATCTTCTTTTGATATCTCATCTTTTATTTCTTCAGCCATCCAAAGGTTTATTTGCTTATACCGTTCATTGGTTAGTCGGTTTTTGTCGAACTTCACATTTCCTTCATTTTGATTGTGTGCACTTATTTTCCGAATTGACTCCAAACTACGTGATGCAAAGTGAGGAACTTCATTCATCGGGGCAATCCATACTGCCCGCTCCAAAATCCCCCCCTCTCTCATTAACCGAATGGCTTTTACCCAAGTATGACCAAAATCGCGCAAAGCTTTTTCTTCTTGAGCCTCTGGTATCACACTTCGTTCATTATCTAAAACCAATGCAGATTTATGTCCCATCATGTGTCCCTTTTCCCAAGAATCAAGACCTAACCAGATATTATGTTTTCGACAAGCATCAGCTAGTTGTTTCAATTTTCGTAAAGCATTACAACTAAAACTGGTAGTAACTTGTCCCCAACAAGGAATAGTCAGAGCCTCTCCCGGATTATATCCTTTAGAAAAAGAGGTCGTTTTTTGTAATAATCGCGAAGGAAAACAATCTATTCGTAACGTGTTATATCCCCGAGCAGCAGCTTCCGCCACTCGTCTCTCAATATTTTCATACTTACCTCCTTGTCCTTGGTCGGTAAGCCATGAAAAATCCCACATAGCTATTGTAAGCCTTGTGTTCTTATTCCAGTAATGAGACTTTCCACCTAACATCAACGGTGCATTCTTATTTTCAGAGTTTACCATCTGAGCACTCTTTTTAGCCATCTCATCAGCAAACAACACACTAGGACTAAGTAACGACAAAAGTGAACATTTCAAAAATTCCAGTCTATTCATTGTACATTTCTTTTTATTAGTGTCCCATGGAAATTGGGACGTTATTAAAAATCAAATAAACTTGGCTCATCAAAGCCTAATCGCTCAAAAAACTCTATAACTAACTAAAGTTCAATTATATCAAAGACTCTTTTAGATTTTAATGGGACAGTAATGTTTACATCTATTGATTCTCATAAAATTCTTTATTGTCCTTTTACAAATTCTATTTCTCTAATTTCACATAATGTTTCGTTATTGTCATATTCGAATGTAGCAATTAATGCCATTTTCCCTTTTAAATTTAGTTTTCCTAACTTCTTTATGGATATACTTACATCATGAAAACTGTTATCTTGTGGAATGAGTTTTCCTACATTGGTTTTATTGATTAATATATGCTTGTCTTTTTTGTCAAAATCATTCGGTTTAGATATATATAACTTCATTAAACAATCTGTCTTATTTACTTTCATATTAAGCATTAGACTCATTTTTTCTTTCGTGTTGTTAAAATTGAAGTATTTCCATCCTATCATTGGATTCTTACCTGCTATGACAACAGGGTTTAATCCGTCTTTCTCCCTCCTGTCTCCGGCTATATATACACCTTTTGTTAAATATGCAATCGTTCCTGCATAATATTTTTTAAAAGGATTTAAGCCTTCAGTAAATATCCCTTGAGATGTCATTTCCACTTTTGGAATAATAACCTTATCTCCTTCTATTTTTAATTCTATAGGCTCAATCATGGCTTGGCGATTATAATCGTTGCATGTGTTTCTATGATATACTACATACCATTGATCTCCTATTTTTACTATACTTCCATGATTATTTCCGCCATTCCAACCTGTTCTGTTCTCTATGATTATTCCTCCATATTGCCATGGGCCTTCCGGCGAATTACTATAGAAATAAGATAAAGCTGGGATGAATTCATTGGTAGAGCAAATGAAAACGAATTTATCTTTAGCGACTTGTTTAATTGATGAAGCTTCAAATAAAGTTTTGTATTCATTTTGTGATGGATTATTAAGTGTTCTATACCATGCATTTCTATCAGGTTTTCTTGTTTTTCCGTTAATAATAGTATGCATGTCGTTAGGATCTAATTCAGCCCAACAGTCCCCTCTTTTCATTCCCCAGAATGCAAACACCCTTACACCTTCATCTTCTTGTGGCATGACTAAAACGGAAGGATCGAAAGTTCCACAGTTATTGATAGCTGGCCAATCACACATAACCGGATTAACAAACGGACCAGCAGGACTGTCACTAACTGCAACTATGCATTTGGGACCTAAATCAAAATAGCCTTTCACTGTATTTTCATTATTAATATCCGGACCTTCAATGCCATCAAGCTTATACGGAACTCCTAAAAAAGTATATAAATAATATTTTTTTGATACAGGATTATAAACACAATCAGGTGCACCAAAATGTTGTTCTCTTACTTTACCGTATCCTATCTCTTGTACTTGCTTCACATTGAATATTTCTCCATGGTTTGTCCATTGAGTTAAATCATTTATTGGAGCAGACCATGCATCATGACCATAACCACAATATCCAGTAATTCTTTCATCTCTTGATCCATATATAAATAGTCTTTTTTCATTTTTGTATTCAAAAACATCCGGCTCACCATCTGGTACAAATGCAGTTGGTGGCAATACTGGATTTTGTGCGTAACTGTTTATAGTAAAAACAGATAAAAATATAAACATAATTGCTGGTCTCATAAAAATATAAAAATTAAAGGTTATACATTAGTTAGTAAATCAATAGTTAATCACTTTTATTTAAAGCATTACTATATCAACATTTTACAAATGCTTTCATTCTTGTAAATTTCATCATATACATTTATTCCATATAAAACACTTCATTTAAAGGGATTACAATAGGAGATTGATCTGGGTTTACTTCCATAATATCAGCCATATAATTCCACCATTTTTTTATAATAGAGGTATCATCCATTTCTTGTGATACTTCTTCGTCATTGACTTTTTGGCAAGCAAATAATATATTTGTCTCTTTATCCCAGTATATAGCATAGTCATATATACCATTTTCCGAAAGTTTTTGTTTAAGTTCAGGCCATATTTCAGCATGTCTTTTTTCATATTCTTTTTCAAAGCCTGGTTTTAAAAACATTTTGAAAGCTTTTCTTTTCATGGATTTCTGATTTTATATTTATTTACAGATGCTATAGTAATGCATCAGTAATAAATTGATTTTACCTATAAATAACTTACCGTATAGAAAATACTTAAAATAATTATTTCCATTTATAAAGCATTAATCTGCTTGGAGCAGGGAGAGGACCTTGAATTTTCTGGTCCCTATTTGCCGGTAAGGCCTCCCAACGCAATAAGTAGTCGCCAACAACAATAACATGGGACTGCATACCGGGATAAGATGATTCAACTTGATCGTATTTTTCAGGATAAACAGATGAAATCTCTCTTTTGCCAATTATTTCAAATGTTCTTTCTTGAAAAATAATTTCTCCACTACCTTCTTTGACATGCTTATATCCAAAAAACATTTTACCTTCTCCTATAACCTTTGGAGTAAATATATCCAATTCTATTTTCATAGATCCGGAACCTTCGAACTGCCATCTATACTCCCAGTTGGTTAACTGCTTTCTATACCAACCATCTTTTTCATAACGTGCCATAAATAATTGGTTATATCCATGTTCATCATATTTGTGGTAACCGATTATAGGATAACCATTAGAATCAAAACCTAGTTTAATACCAGGATTAAATAAGCCTCCCTTAACAGGAGTTGGGTCAACATAGAAATCTATTTTGTCAAAGGTTATTGGCAAATCCGTTTTTTTGCCAGATATACTTTCCCACTGTATTAAATCTTTGCTTCTTGCATATGATAAAGTATGATTCGTAGAGCAATCAGGTGTGTCTCTCCATACCCAAATTAAATGATAATAGCCGTCTGTTCCCAAAATAGGCCCCTGCATATAAGCATTTCTTTTTCCTACACCATCAATTAACGGTTTGTCTAATAGCCGTCTCCACTTTTGTTCTTTTATATTATATATATTGTAAATTTCAAAACCATTGCCACTTCCACCAGAACGATAATGGAAAATAAGTTCACCATCGGGTGACTCCATAAAAATTGGATAAGTAACTTTATTTTCATCAATCCCTGTCATGTGACTAATTTTTTTCATTCCATGTATTGTGTATGGTTCTGAAGAACGAAAATACACTAAAGGTACTGCATGCATATTACCTGCCACATGAAGGTATCCTTCTTTGTCAAAAGCCATAGTGACATAATTATGGCTATCCCATTCTATATCAGACGGCAATATTTCATACTCACATTTCCCTGTTTTTAAATCAACAGTAGCTAATGTCATTTGATGAAGAGAATTATAAAAGACAATATATAGATTACCATTCTTTTCAATCATAGAATAGTCTACATGAAATGACGACTCTACTTTAGATATTTCAATTCCTGTATTGGGAAAAACAAATGCTCTTTCATAGTGGCATCCTATAAGTAGCATAGGAGTAAATAAAAAAAACAAGTAACGTAACATCATACATTTATGTAATTTAATTGTAAAATTACTTACCTATAACAATCTCATTATGGTTAATAAATCTATGTTTTTATTTGAATTCTAAGTAAAACAGTTCTATTTATTGACTAAGAAATTTTATAGGTGATAAAGTCATTGAGGATTTATTATCTTAGCTAGATGACCTCTCATTTGTCCTCATTGTTCAAACCGAGTAATTTGTATAATCTCATCAAAGCCTCTATATAATAATAGTCTGCATAGCATATAGGTACATCTATTTCACTATTACCTCTAAAATGTCCAGTAGAATGTTTTAAAATAAAATTGCAGTTTGTCCCTTCTTCTGCCAAATAATTAGGAGAAGTAAGAGAGCGTATTTGTTCTTTTGCATAAGACAAGTATTTGTCTGAATCTGCAGATTTGTCAATTTGGCTTAGTTCAATTAAAGCAGAGGCCATAATCGCTGCAGATGAAGCATCTCGTGGAGTGTTAGGAATTTCCGGTGCATCAAAATCCCAATAAGGGACTTTGTCTACTGGCATATTGGGATGGTCCATTACAAATGAAGCTACTTTTTTTGCTTGTTCAAGGTACGATTTGTCTCCTGTTTCACGAGCCATCATTGTATATCCATATAAAGCCCATGCCTGTCCTCTGGCCCATGCAGATTCATCAGCAGAACCTTGAAAAGTTTGTTTCCTTTCTGCTAGTCCAGTTATTGTATCATAAGATACCACATGATATGAGCTATAATCTTCTCTAAAATGATTATTCATAGTCGTGTTTGCATGATCTGTGGCAATATTATAGAAAGTCTTATCACCTGTTTCTTTGCCTGCCCAAGTTAGAAGTTCTAAATTCATCATATTGTCTATGATAACAGGAAACTGCCATGAACCGAAATCCCAAGAACGAATGGCTTTTATCGTTGGATTATATCTAGTACTTAAAGAGCGGGCTCCTTGTTCTAAGATTTTTTTATATTTTTTATTGGCAGTCAAACGAAAACCATTTCCATAGCTACAGTATAGCATAAAGCCAACATCATGGTGTCCGGTAACATACTGAACTTTTTCTAAACGGGCAGTATACAGCTTTGCGTATTTTTTTATTTGCGGATTTCGTGTATATTCACATAAATACCATAGTTCACCAGGAAAAAATCCACTACACCAGCAAAAACAGTTGATCGTTTTTAGCTTACCATTCTCTATAGTTCTTGGTAATTTATCTACTTCGTTCTCTAACTTTTTTGCCATCTGAATAGTTTGACTGACAGACCTGTCAAGTCCCCTATATATGACGGTTTCTATCGGTTCTGTATTGTTAGTATATGATGACGACATAAGAGACATACCCCATGTAATCATTGTAATAATAAAATTCATATGATTTAAATTTAAAATATATTAATGTATTTAATTAGAAACTGTCTTGTTTTTGTTTAAAAAGTTTTTGTTTAGTTTTTAAGCCTCTTTTGAAAATGTTTTCCCTTTTTCATTGTCATACAGTCTACTATGTAACGCTTAAAAAATAACTTGGTGCATGATTTGCGAAGCTCCGCTTCGCTAAATTCCCATTTATACACCAATACTTAGTATCCTAATTACTGAATTGTTTTTCTCCAACTGGGAAAAAATGTTTCTTCAACTGGGAAAAATAAAACTCCCATTCATACCAAGTTATTTTTTTAAGCTTTACTATACACCTCATAAAAGCAAAAAAACATTTTTTTAAGAACGCTCAAAATGATACAAAACAAAATTTAAACAACTTCTAAATAGACTATTATTTCAAAGCGTATAACCAGTTCATTTCTAAAATGTTTTCTATGGTTATATCAATTTCCTTTTAATACTTCTATTATCCCATAATATGCTTTTTTCTTGCTATAAAGACTGTCGAACAATAGCGGCCATTCCGGTGACCATTGAGATAATAACCAAGAATCCGCATCATATACTCCCCATGTTGTAATTCCAAATTGTTGTTTGGCTGGAATGTTTTTCATGGCAAGGGTGATTTCCTGATATTTTTTCATTTGCTGGATTTGTAGAGAATCAGTAAAAATCATATTAGGGTTTCTAATAGTATTATTCATTGAAACATCTAACTCGGAAATATGTACTTTAAGTCCGGTTTTAGCAGCTGTTTCAATGGCGTTTTTTAATTCCCCGGATTTTCTGTTCAAACTAGTGTGCGTTTGTAATCCAATGCCATGGATTGGTACTCCCCTTTCGAGCATGTCAAAAATCATATTGTTAATGCCGCTACGTCTTTTAGAGCTATATTCATGTCCATAATCATTGTAAAACAATAAGGCGTTAGGGTCTGCATTATGTGCATATTGGAAAGCTAAATCTATGAAATCCGGTCCTATTTTTTGATACCAAAAATCCGTAGTTATTATTTCCCCATTATCATTAAATGCTTCATTTACGACGTCCCATGATTTTATTTTGCCTTTCCATCTACCCACAACTTTATATATATACTCTTTCATTATGTTTTTCCATCCTTCCCTATCGGTTTGATACTCTTTCATCCATTCCGGAACGGATTTTGACCATATCAGAACATGCCCATGGATATCTAGTTTGTTTTTTATGGCGAAATCAATAATGGAGTCTGCTTCGTTCCAATTATATACCCCTTTCTCTTTATATATAGGTTTCATCTTTAGGGAATTCTCTGGAGTTATTCTGTTGCATTCAAGTTTAATGATGTTGCGATATTGCGCGTTTGTATAAATGGACTGAGGCTTAACAGCCATTCCAAAAGGGAATTGAGAAATATCTTTTAGTCCATGAGCTTGTGGATTGGATTTTTCGCATCCTGATAGAAATAGAGTAATAAATCCTATTAAAAATAAAGAATAAATATTTTTATGTATACACCTTATATTGGTGATTTTGCAATATTTAGCCATGATTAAAATGTTTTATAAACAAACCATCTTTTAAAAGGTTTGAAAAAAGTTAATACTATATTATCTACAAATATGTTCTTTTACATTATGCAATGCTTGATTTGAAATTCCTCGCTTTTTTTAAGTGGGGAAAAGCGTATTTGTAAACAATAATAATGAATACCACTTGAAGATATACCAATAGAATATATCTTCATAAGTGGTATTCTATCAATGGTGTTTAGTTATACCCCTCGTTTTGTTCCATTTTTGATGAAGAATTAGCATCGATTACTTTTTGTGGAATAGGCAAGAGTACGTGAAAATCTTGGATACCCAAACCACCATCCCTTTCACCAGAAGCAATGTGATTATATTTTCTTGTTCTTTCTACTAATTTATTAGTTCGAACTAACGTTTCTCTTCTAAGCTCTTCTGTTACTAATTCTCGCGCACGTTCATCTAAAATGAAATCTAACGTAACATCCCCAGCGGTGATTACTGAAGCATTTGCCCTTTTACGTACTTCATTTATATAAAACGCAGCGCCATCCGTTGTGCTGTTATTTCCACATTTATGCAATGCTTCTGCCAAAAGCAAATAAGTGTCTGCTAAACGGAGATATGCTTGGTCGGCATAAGATATTTTCTCTCCCCATTTCACTTCTTCTTTGAAAGACCACTCCCATTTGCGAGTAGTTGCCCACTGTTGATTGTTTGCTGTCATATACTTAGGATCTGTCTGTGTGTATATAATTGTTCCATCCGATTTTTTATATGATCGTCGTATAGCATATTCAGAGCCGCGATCATCATCGGATTCGTAAAGTGTAAAGACCCATGCTGTTATTGATACTCTTCCTAATGCACGACCTCCGTATTCAAAGCAGTACGGAATTCCTAATTTAGAATAATCACCACCCCAAGTGGCCTTCATTGTATTGGCATATTGCCCCTTCAAACTCTGCACCTCTGAATTAGGGAAAGCCCATAAAGTTTCTGTGTTTCCTTGTGAAGGCAAAACATTTCCATTATAAAATTGATCCATAAAAGGACAACCGGGTTCGTCTTTTTTTACACCGAATCGATTCTTGATCAGTGCAAAATTAGTATTTTTGATTACACTCATAGCTTTATCTTTAGCTTCTTCATTCCTATTTTGCCATAAATATAATTCTGTAAGATAATGTTGTGCAATCACTTTCGATAAGCGGCTGACATCCTGTGCATTATCGGGAAGGTATTGCTCGGCGAAGAGCAAATCTTTTTCCATTTGCTCTTGAACAACAGATACAGGAGTTCTTTCCCAATCGTCTCTATAATTGCCTCCTGTTATTTCATCTAGTGATAAAGGGACATCACCAAAAGTGAGAACTAGATGCCGGTAAGCCCATGCACGAATCAATTTAGCATGTGCAATTATCTCATTTTTCCTAGCCAAATTTTCTTCCTCCGAACTTCCTTCCCAGTTTACATTTGAATTTTCCGCTCTGCTGATTACCGTGTTGGCACTATTTATAGCACTATATAGAATTAAGAATAAGCCGGAATTGCCAAATTGGTCACCGTTCAAGATTTGCATTTCTGAATTAATAAGTAGCGGGTCGTATATGTTTAAGCCACTCAACCAACTCAAGTTAGCATTTGCCCATGCCACATCTGTTCCCACTTTCCATACAAATCCTAATTCCGCAGATTGGATTTTGTCTTGCCTTTCCTGCCTTGGGAACTCAAGTAATGCGTTTTTAGCCATTTGAAAGCCGGTATAAGTTGTGAAAAGTTCATCTGCAAAAACTTGATCTTTCGGACTTTCTTTCAAAAAATTGTCTTCATTACATCCCGTAAGTATAGTGATGAATGATAAAATTATAAAGCTTATTTTTTTCATGTCATTCAGTATTTATAAATTAAAGCGTAATCCAAATATATAAGCTCGAGTAGCTGGTATTCCATAATCTGCAGATAACTCAGGATCAAGACCTACAAAACTGGTTATAGTCACTGTGTTTTTAGCATTAAAATACAATTCAAGATTCCTCATGCCCACTTTTTGAACAAGATTCTGTGGCAACTTATATGACAATGTGATGTCATTTAATCTCCAATAGCTCGCATCGTTCACATCACCATAAAACATAATTCCATAGGGGTTTGAATCACTTCTATTAGCCGGATAGGTATTTATTGGATTATCATTTGTCCACCATTCTCTGTATCTAGTATTACTTTGACCATCAAAGTATGTGTTTAAAAAATCGGTTTTTCTGGTAATTCCCTGTACGGTAGTAATTAAAAAACTTAATGATAAATTCTTGTATTTAAACGTATTTGTTAACCCACCAAACCATTTTGGATCTTTATAACCTACGATTTGTCTGTCTTCTGGAGTAAGAGTTCCATTACCATCGACATCTTTTACCTTTACATCTCCGGGCTTTGCTGTTGGCATGTGCGAATTTTGTATGTCGTCAGTTTCTTGCCAAATTCCATCAAAGACATAACCATACCATACATTGATAGGTTTTCCTATAAACCAGGAATTTCCAAGATTATCCATCGGATTTCCATTACTTTCGTAAAGACCAACATCTACAATTTTATTTTTTGAATGAGAAATGTTAAGATCTGTTGTCCAAGAGAAATTTCTATTTTTTATATTATCAGATGACAATGAGAACTCAACGCCCCTATTCTTGGTTTTACCAATATTTTGCCTGATACTGTTAGCTCCATTAATTTGCGGAATGACTTTATTTAATAATAGATCCGATGTCCTAGAGAAAAAAGTATCAAAAGTACCAATTAATCTACCTTTAAAAATAGAAAAATCAAATCCTATATTAAATGATTTTGTAGTTTCCCAACTCAAGGTTGGATCCGCTAATTTGCTAGGATAATATCCTATTAATGTATTTTTTTCGTCGTCCAAGTAGTTTTGATTAGCCATTCCGGCAAGTGAAGAATATGCGCCTATTGCCTGATTACCGTTATGACCATAAGAAAAGCGCAATTTCAATTGATCTAACCATTGGATCTTCTTAATAAACTTCTCTTGATCCATATTCCATCCAAACGCAAAAGAAGGAAACAAACCGAATTTAGAATCGGAACCAAAGGCGGAAAATCCATCTCTACGGAGTGTGAATGTAAACAGATATTTACTATTATAGTTATAGTTCAACCTAAACATTTGAGAAATGGATGATACTTGACTATATGAATCGGAAGGCGACCAAGCTGTGGCTAACTTTTGTTGATAATATGTAAGAAGGTCACTTGGGAATCCGGTTCCATCTATAGAATGATTTTTATTTGTCGTTCTTTCTGCACCGTAAAGAGCTGTTAAATCAAAATTGTTTAATCCAAAGCTGCGCTTGTAATTAATGATATTCTCTATAAGCCACCCTTCCTTATAAGTATTAGAATTAGACCCACGTCCATTAACTTTAATACCAGCTAAAGTATTTCTTCCTCTATAACCCTCAGTTATACTGTTTCTGAAATTATAAGCAGCATTCAATTTGTAAGCCAGTCCTTTTATAAAAGAAGGCGTTATTTCAATATAATTATTTGTTATAACAGATCTCGTTACAACTTCCTTTTGGAAATTGAGATAATCCAAAGGATTAGTAACGTTGGTAACCTCAGATATAGGGTGAAAATTTATAGAACCATCCTCATTGTAAGGAGTTGCCAATGGATTCATTTTTAAGGTTTCTTGAATGTTTGCTTTTTCCCCCTTTGCACGATAATAACCCAATTGCGTGTTAGTACCGATCCTTAACCATGAGTTAATTTTACTATCCAAGTTTATTCTAAATGTGTAACGGTCAAAATTATCGTTTATGGCAATACCCTTCACTTTTCCTAAAGAACCGGCAAAATAATATCTGGTAGCTTCAGATCCCCCTGATACAGAAATGTTATGTTGATGTCTTTGCCCTAATTGCATAGCCAGATCAAGCCAATCTGTATCAATGCCTTTTTCATAATTTTCAATTTGACTAGGATAAAAATGCTGTAATCCATATCTCTCTTTTTTTAAGTCATAAAATTGTTGGGCATTCATCAAGTCAAAGGGCATATACATCTTATCCATACCAAAATATCCGTCATATCCAACTTGCACTTTACCCGCTTCACCTCTTTTGGTAGTGATTAGTAAAACTCCACTTGCTGCTCTTGCGCCATATATGGCTGCCGAAGAAGCGTCTTTTAACACTTCAATAGATTCAATATCGTTTGGATTTATTTCTGACAAAGGGTCTGAATAGGGGACGCCGTCTAATATAATTAACGGTTCAGAATTTGCGCTGATGGAATTTTGTCCTCTAACTTGAATTGTAGTCCCTGCCCCATTGGCCGATGAGGAAGTATTAGTAATTTTTAATCCGGGTATTTTTCCTTGCAATGCCTGACTTATATTTGTTTGAGGCATGTCTTTTAATTGCTCTGTTCGTATGGAAGTGACGGAGCCTGTTACATCTCTACGCTTTTGTATACCATATCCAACAACAACTACCTCATCCAACATTTCCGTATCTTCTGTTAGTGTAAGGGTTAGCGATTTTCCCGCTACTGCTTTTGCGGTCAGAGTTTTATACCCTATATATGATATTTCTAGTAAAGAGTTCGCCTCTACTTCTATTGAAAACTTACCCTCAATATCTGTAATAGTACCATTGGGTGTCCCTTTTTCCTTTACTGTGGCACCAACTACAGGTTCACCTTTTGTATCTACAACTTTACCTGTAATCTTATCTTTTGTTGATTCTTTTACGGTTGCATTTTTCAGATTAAGATTAACTAACTCCGTTCGAGAATACCCCCATGTGTTAGCAAATAACAGCAAGCACAAGAGTAGCAAAGTAGAACGCCACTTAAAAATGTATTTCATCAAGCATATATGCTCAAAATCAATTAGCAAATTCTTGTTTTTCATAAGTTATAAGATGCGATTAAGATTCTTGTTTTAATATTATACTCACACGTTGCTTTTCTTTTTAAAAGCTGGCTTTACTCTTATCTTGAGTAATTTACCGATTCATTTACTATGTTTCCATGATTCTATAATTTAAAGTTAATGTTTTTTTCATTGATTATAATTATACCATTTTTTATGATATACTCTCAGCACACTTTCTTTTTAATGGACTATTGAATAAAATATAGATACTTTCTTTTCAAATACACCTTCGGTTAGAAACCTATTTACGGAAGTCGGATTTAAAACCAACGAGAATCGAAAAAGTAATGAGAATTATTTGGGGGCTCGTTGGTTTTGAAACAATAATCCAATCATTTCATTCCAATACTTGAATGATATGTACTGGACCTAATAAACCAGACTCTAACAGAGGTGAATCTTTCTTGTAATGAGAGAATGTAGTGAATGTATAACGATTACTCGGACGTTTTTCTCCTTTCAATAACCATCTCGGCCATTGCCTGTTAACAATACCATCATTTTCCTTTTGTTCATCCCCGATCAATCGATTTACCCATAAATTGGTCACTTCAATTTTCAACTCATTTTTACCCGATTTTAAGGCATGAGTAATATCAACCCGCCAAGGAGATGTCCAGATTGTTCCTAAATCTTTTCCATTCAACCAAATCCGGGCAATATTCTTCACAAGTCCTAAATCCAAAAATAAAGAACTCGACAAAACATCTTCATAATTAAAACATTTCGTATAAACAGCAGTTCCTGAATAATATTTAATTCCCGAATCTAACTGTTTAGACCAATCTTGCAAGGTCGGAAATTCGATCTGCTTCGGTCCGCCCCACTTCGGATCAAACGAAACAGACCAAGAACCTTGTAATGACATCAACACTCTCTCCCCTTTTATATTCGTTGATGCAGAAGAAGGTGATAACCGTTTCCCAGAAAAGAAAACGAAATAACTCTGATAAGATGCAAACGATAATTCCATAGAAGTCTGTTTCCCGTTATCTTTCGAAACCGGTATCAAGGAAATCTTTCCGGTTACAGGATCCCATAAATAAGGTTGTTTACCGAATGAACGAAAATGAGCATACACCGACATGTCTTTATCCATCCGGTTGGAGACAAAGAAATAATCCACATCATCCATCTGCTTATGAATATATCGAACCATTCCTTGATCAGACATAAAATCAATCGGTACTTGCATCTCTCTCAACACCTTTGAAGTCAAATCAAAATCAGGATACAAGTTATCCAGATGATTTTGGATATCTGTTCCCCAAGCAATACGACCTTTACCCAAAGTATGGAACACCAATCCTTCCGGCATTTTATTTCCGCCCCAAAGATTTTCTGCTGTCTGCTGCAATTTCCGGTCACAATTCGGATAATCTGTTAAACCCGGTGTCTGAGAAGGAGGAAGCCCAATCACAACAGCTCCTTCTTTCACCAGTGCTTCTATCTTTTTCAGCAAATCCAAAGTCATCGTCTTAAACGTAGGTAATACCAACAAACGATATTCCATCCCTGAAGGGAATTTTATTTTTCCATCTTCCACAAAAGCAGAATAAAGCAGACTTGGAGGACAGGCATCAAAATTATATTCCCGTTTATCTACCATAAAATCACCTGTCAAGGCCGATTTCGGAGCCCGAAAAACAAAAGGGGCCTCTTCAGGTGCCAAATAAAGTATATCTGCAACTGTTTGTCCTTTTTGTAACAGATACTGGCAACGAGTCACATAGGTATGATAAGCATCCACATATGGCCACCACGTCTGATTACGGTCCCAATGCACTCCATGCTTTCCCATAGTCATTCCCGGACGTAAGCTATCCGGTAATGCTTGATGCTGAAATGTATGATAAGTCAATCGATTAATACCCGCCGCAAAAGCCCAGTCTGTTTGGTTCTTCATAGAAGCGGGATGTTGACGCCAACCATCACCAGACGCCGTAAAAGCTTCCGAAGGGACCACACGTTGCCCTTTGATATTCGCCAGCGAACTTCCTTCAATGGCACTGAACGATGTATTATAACCTCCCGGACTCCAAAACTCACACATCGGAATATCCGCAGAAGCTCCCAACTCCAAATCCTGCATAGGATTCATATCATACGGTTCTATGGAGAGTTGCATACCATGCTGATGAGCATAAGCTTTGACAAACAAGGAATGATTTTCCAACATTAATTCCTGCATAGTTTGACGTAAATCCCAAAGAAAACGTTCACTGATGTTTTTATCGCCTACAACTACCCCCGCATAAACCGGAAAATAAGGTTGTGAATCATACCCTCTGCGCTTCTTGAATTCTTCTCTTAACCGAGGACTCCAATTTTGGGTTCCCATTTCCCAACTATCCATGTGCAAAATTTTAATACCTCCAGTCAAAGTTGTATCTCTTTCGCCTATAAAATCAAATAAAGCTCCTGTAAACGTACGTAAATGCGCCATCAACGCTGTCGTATCCGTCTTATCGCACTCGAAACCAACGCCTGGAAGAGGTGCAGGGCGAGTGACAGCTCCATTATTACGTATCCCAAAACGCATAATCATCCATTCTCCAGAAGGAACATCCCAAATAACCGATTCATCCTTCAATAAAGAAGTCAAATCAATAATCTGATCTACAGAAACAGCATCACCCGGTTCCAACAGTTTATCTTGTTCCTCTCGCGGAATAAACTGTTTTACACCCGGAACAGAACTATAAGGGCCCCGATAATACAGGGCTTTTTCCTCTATATCCTTAATAGAGACCTTACTGTTTGTTGCCGGAAAAGCCAAAACAGCCACATCTTCATAATAATCGAGCCATCTTTTTTTCAATTCCAGTGTAAACTTCCCTTCACCAAAAAAAGGATGTTTAGGCAAAGGTTTCTTTAAAGCGATTGTCTGCTTACTGCCACCGGTTACTCTGGTAACAGAAGAAACCAGATGTCGCATTGATTCTTCGCCTTTTACCCATGGACCACCACTGCCTGTCCAGCCCGGTCCGATTCCCAAAATCATACTAATCCCCAAGCGTTCACATTCCTTGACTGCATGTTTAAAGCAGTCTTTCCATTCCGGACTTAAGAAATCCACGTTACCACGAGGTATGCCGTCATTGACTTCCAAAAAGACTACAGACCCGATTCCTGCTTGTTTCATAGACTCTAAATCTTTAGTCATACCTTCTTTGGAAAGGTTTCCATCCATAAAATACCAATAAACGCCTGGCCTTGCCGATTCTGGAGGAGAGACAAACATACGTTTCATTTCTTTCAGTTCCTCGGCACTTACCCAATGATTTATACCTGATAGGAACAAACCGGTAGCAAGCAAAGTATATTTTAACAAATTCATACGTTTCGGTTTTACTTTTTTATTTCACTTCTACACAAGAGATATTCAATAGACTTGCCAATTTCTTTATCTTACTGGCAACATGTCCGATTCCGATAGCACAATGATGTGAAGGACCAGCTTTACTCCAATTATTTATAAATGAACGGACACCACAAGCAAAGCGATACCGACTGTTGGTATTTCCAATTTGCAAAATAGGGCCAGGAACGGATTCGCCTTCTGCGACCAACAGAAACAATCCGTCTTTCCCTTCACAAACCGACAATAATGTAACGGCTCCATGCCGAACCGTCATTTGAATAGACAAACCCTTACCAGGCTTTCCATGATAGATCGGAAGAGGAACCAGTTTGACCCGTCCTTCCGCCATGGTGAAATGAGCAGGTCCGTCGTGCCCTAACAGAACTACATCTTCCTTAAAATCGAGGGCATATAATTCTGAAAATGAACCTCCGGCATTCAATAGAGACATAATCTTCATGGCTTGCACGTTCTTAATCTCACATTCTCCCGCAACTGGAATAGCTTTCCCTGTCAATAAAGTATTACCAGCAATAACCGAAGTGACAATATTCTCATAATCATTCCCGGCAAAGCCTTCATAATAATATGCCATTGAACCTAAATGATGTACTTCAACCAATTTATCTAAGGCAACAGATGTCCTGGCTGTCCGGACCAACTCACTTTCTTCACACTCACTAACCACATCAAAACGCTCCCGGAACTCTGCTAATTTCTGTTTCACTTCATCCGAAGTAATGGCATCTCGATAAGCTTTTAGCTCACACATTTCCAGCAACTCGATATGAGTCCCAAATGTAGAAGACTGTAAAGTCAAATCAGAATAAACATCTAGCATACCACCATAATAATGTCCTAATACGCCCATCCGATTATTTTGCATTCCTTTCTTGGCAACAGCCGCCTCCAACCATTCCCTTAATTCCGTCCAAACGTATGCCTCATCCCAATAACCCGTAATGATTTCATAATGAATACCGGAACGGTTGAATACATTCGAAACCTCAGGGATTGAACAAGCCTGGCAATTTGCCAGCCATTCGCCGGTCATCAAACCTCTATCGCCTAAACTATTCAGATAAGCATAATCAATACAAGACGTCGGTTGTATATTCAATAATAGTACAGGAATCTTTAATCGTTGTACTAAAGGCAAAACCGTAGATGAAAGGGCATACGTTGAAATATATACTAACAATACATCAATGGACTTCCGTCTCAACTCATTGACAATAGCTATTGCTTTTTCGGGCTCATCCACCATTCCACCATCCACAATACAAACATGTTCCTGTTCCAATTGCTTTGCTATTTGCTTTTGATAGCCACACAAACGTTCATATAGTCCGGGGAACTGTGCCCAATACGTATTCAACCCTACTCCAACCAGTCCTGCATAAACCGTTTTATCTTCCATATTTATCTCATTTTTATATTGTCTATAATCTATTTGCAAATTTGCCTTTTTTAAATCAATTTCATTTGTATTTATTGACTTGAAATATATTAAAAATGACACATTTTTCTGATGACAGGTATTTTCACTTCATAACGTAAGATTGTCATTTCTAAAATATTAACTTTTATGGATCACCCGAAATTTCCGGTGCATGTCTCCTGTTGATAAAATTGTTACTTTGCGGCATGACAACAGAAAATATGCTTTGGGAATTTCTCCCTTCGGGTTTGAAGGGCGTATTCAATATATTTAAAGTAGAGAAACTTTCGGGTTCTTTTCACGTATGGCTTGATGAGATTCGTCAGAATTCCCCATGGTGTTCCCCTGTTTCTTCACATGCGCAAATGCAAATGGCTCGATAAAGACATGGGTGAAATTTTCAGTTATGATATTGACTACTGCCAAGAAGGTGGTACCCTATTATCGCCGATTTGGTTTCTTTTTTAAAAGGAGAAGATTGAGCCTCTGAGCATAAATACCATTGGTCATTTGTATGGTGTCAACGGTGATACCCTTTTCCGTCTATACAAATATACCCTTAGTGGTTATAGCCAGTAGAGTGGTATGTTTTTGCTTGAAAGTAGCGGCATCTGCTACGTTGTCTTCCCTAAGAATTGCGGTCCTTATTTGAGTATCGACAAAACTTCCTTTAGTTGTAACGAGGTGTTTGCTATTGTCACTAATAAGGATGCTCATGGCAAGAAAGGTGCTCTTGTAGCCATCATAGAGGGAGTTCGTAGTGCAGATATTACAGAATTTTGTGATGAATGCGGACATGACTTTATTCCTTAAAAATATAACGGAGAAACTATGCCTCAAATACTTGCACGTACCAAGTATGTCCTGATGATGCCCTCCAACAAATGGAAGCCGGAGCAATCCCGGCGGATACGGATACTCTTTGATCATTTTCCCGTGTTGGAACACGCTTATGAACTCATGACAGAACTCAGAAACTTATTTAATCTTAGATAATCTAAACACAAGCAAGGAGTACATCTAGCCAAGTGGTATGAGAAAGTATTGGGAATGAAAAGGGAGTCCTTTAATATTGATATAAGAACTTTCAAGAACAACTACATTACTATACTAAACTACTTCCGAAGAAGGGCTACCAATGCAGCTGCAGAATCGTTCAATGCAATATGTTCAGGGCACAACTCAGGGGAGTCAGAGATACAGCATTCTTTATTTTTAGGCTGTGCAAGTTATTCGCCTGAAATTTAATTATTGGAGAATATGATTTTAACGCATGCACCGGAAACTTCGGGTGATCCATTTCACTCGACATTTGGTTTGTTGGATGGATTTTAGTCTAAGTGATATTTCTTTTTGAAGGTACTGGGAGAAATGCCTTCTTTTTTAGCAAAAAATGAGGAGAATTGCGACACTGTCTCAAAATTCAGTGCGAAGGCAATGTCTGAAATGCTCATATGGGTTGTACAGAGCATTTCTTTCGCTTTTATATAACGTAAATTCAGATAATATTGTGTGGGGGAAATTCCTGTATAGGCTTTAAACCTACTTCGTAACCATGAATAACTAACGTTTAACTGTTTAGCAATCTCTTCTGCGGATATGGGATTACTGATATTCCTTTTCATAAGAGCTTTGGCTTCATTAATCTTTCTGACAGTTGTAGATTCTTTGAAAGCAGAGTTATTATCCTTGAAATAAATCTCACCCATTAAATATAAGACAATACTGGAAATGAGTTGTTGGTATCCGGCATCTTCTTTGGATGCATGCGCATCTATATCTTCATACAAGCCAATAATGATGGAACTAATTCCTAACTCAAAAACTGGTTTTTCTTTGTAAAAGAATTTATTGGCGATCCAGTTCTCAATCATATTACCTTTGAAACCCACCCAATGTTCATACCAACCTTTTTCTTCCGGATAGTATGTGTGCCATTCATCCGGAAAAATTAATAGCATGGTGCCGGCCTTGATCTTTTGTTTTTTGCAGGAAGCTGATTCAAAGTATCCGGAACCTTCGGATATATATATCAGCTGATATTCTGAAAGTATACGTCCTTTTTGTGGGTTGAATACATATCCTTGTGGATGTTGTTGGTTGGATGGATAGATACTGTGGGCTGGAATACGCTGATATCCTACAGTTGTAACTGTTAATCCCCATTTTTCATCTAGAGGACTACTTCCTAGGTATTGAATATGGCTGTTTGTTATTCTCATTTACATTTAAGGTGAAATGTTCCTATTCAACGTGAGTTAGACATAAGGATGATAAATATATTATTGAAAAATAGAAACATAGTAATAAAAGTGTTAAATTTATAGTGCTCGATTATAACATTTAAACAACTACTACTATTATGTTCGCGGAAGACAAAGTTACATAAAATCTCTGAAAAAGGCTAATGAAAAGGGAAAAAAACTTCGGAATGCTTGTTAATAAGGCGTTTGTGAAGACAAAAGAGGACAGACGAAAAAATGAGATAGTGCAAAGGAAAGCGGATTTATGAAGCAGTTAGGTTTTCTAATCGTTACCCTGTGAAAGGTGATTTTTAACACATGGTGTCGTAAATGGTAGTTTGTTGCTTCGGTAGTCTTATCAAGGTGCAACTCGTTGATAATTAGTTTTGCACTTAAAAAAGACGAGTATGGCAAGAAGTACATTTAAGGTGCTGTTTCGCTTCAACGGCATGGGAAAGAGTGTTTTCAAAGCTACGCTGATAACCATTGGCCAGAAAGTGGATGAAGACACCCGCTCTGTCGAGGTTTATGCAAAAGTTGATACTGTGAACAGCCAATTCCGTCCCGAGATGTATATCACGGCAAGAATTCTAAAGCAGGCGGCTGAGGCTGAGCAATAAATCCTATCTTTGCAACTAAACAACAAGAATGAAAAAGAGATATACTTTGATTTATCCTTATTGTTTTCATTTCTGTGGCAACACTGATTCATTTTCCGGAACTGGTTTCGTTCTTCGATGTGTTCGAGAGCTAAAGCCTGTTTCCGGGAATGAAGCCTATAGATGTGATAAATGAAGTGTTTTTTGCTTCCGCCTATATGTTCTTGTTAAAGATGCGATATGAAGATAATCTTTCTTTTGATATCCATATCGATAAACAGTATGAAAACTGTTATCTACCTCCTATGGCCATCCAGATGCTGATAGAAAACGCGGTGAAGCATAATGAAATAAGCGTTCGCCGTCCACTGAATATCAGTATATATGCCGAAGGAGAAGAATTGATTGTTTCCAATCCCGTGCAATCCAAGCTTACCGCTTCTTGCGGAACCGACATCGGACTGGCTAACTTGATGAAACGTTATTATTTGCTCTATAAACGAGAAATACAAATCACCGAAAGTGATAATTTTATTGTTCGTATCCCTTTAATACCAAATGCCTGATGAGAGTGATTATCATAGAAGATGAAAACGGCGCTGTTCGTAATCTGAAGGCTCTATTGCAGGAAGTAAAGCCGGAAACGGTTGTTGAAACTGTACTTGACAGTATTGTAGCAGCACTGGATTGGTTTGCTGAACATCTCATGCCCGATTTACTTTTTATGGATATTCATTTGGCAGACGGTTCCGCTTTTGAAATATTTGACCATGTAGATGTAGCTTGTCCTATCATCTTTACTACGGCTTATGATGAATATGCCCTCTGCACTTTTGAAGTAAACAGTGTAGACTATTTGTTGAAGCCCATAGGTAAAAGCGATATGGAAAAGGCTTTCCGGAAACTGGATTGTCTCCATGTTTCAGATACTCCCGACAGTTCCTTATTGTAATTAATACGTTCTCTAAAAAAGCAGGAAAGTTATAAAATACACTTTCTTATTCCTATAAAAGGAGATAAGCTGTTACCTGTTTCGGTAGATATGATTTTACTGTTCTATATTCAGGACTGCAAAGTGAAGGTGGTACTGATTGACGGTAAAGAGTATATCTTTCCACAAACACTGGATGAAGTTGCGGAGTGCATCAACCCATCCTTGTTTTTTCGTGTGAATCGTCAATTTCTTATTTCACGGGAGGATATTTTAGGGGAACAAGCAGTTTCTTGTTATAGTTCAATATAAAAAGCGCATGTAAATCTTTTAAGTAAGACTACATGCGCTTTATTTATACCTTAATATAGAGAATTATTCTATTGTGATAGGTTTGTACTTAGGTACCAAAGCCTTCATTACAACCCAACCGATCAGGTAAGCCACCGCACATACACAGAAGATAATGAAGTATCCTGCAGGTTTACCGGAGAATCCCATGAATTCCATGGCGGGACGTACGAACTGTGCACCTTGCTCTAATAAGTCATGAGTCATTTCTACTTCTTTTCCGTCTACTATCGTACTTCCGGATGAGTATACAAACAAGTTACCTGCTACTTTCTGGAGGATCATAGAACCAAAACCACCAGCCATACCACCGATACCAGTGATACTTGCAATTGCTGCTCTCGGGAACATATCACTTACAGTAGAGAAGATATTGGCAGACCAGGATTGGTGAGCTGCACCACCGATACCAATCATGATAACCGGCAACCAAGGTGAAATTGTACCCAAAGGTTGTGCTAATAACACTACCAGCGGGAAGAATGCGAAAATCAACATTGCACGCATGCGCGCTGCATAGGGATTCAATCCGGTTCTATTCATAATGATGGTAGGTAGTTTACCACCATAGATTGAAAGCATTGTGATGGCGTACAGAGTAAAGATTAGTGCGATACCTAATCCTTCGGAAGTTTTGATACCAAATTGTGTATTCAGATAAGAAGGAGTCCAGAATAGGAAGAACCACCATACACCGTCAGTCATGAACTTACCGAAAGCAAATGCCCAGGTTTGTTTATAGCTGAAACATTGCCAGAATTTCATCTTTTTCTCATCCTTTTCTTCTACAACTGGAGCCGCACCTTCTTCATGCTTATCCTGTTCGATGTATTCAAGCTCAGCTTTGTTCACGTGCTTGCTTTCAGAAGGTTTGGAATACATAAATACCCAGAATCCCATCCAGATAAATCCGAGACCACCAATTACAATGAAAGCCATTTCCCAGCCCCAAGCTTTGGCAAGCAAAGGAATAGTCAACGGAGCAACCAAAGCACCGATAGAAGCACCGGCATTAAAGATAGAAGTAGCATACGCGCGGTCTTTCTTTGGGAAATATTCGGCAGTTACTTTGATAGCTGCGGGGAAGTTACCAGCCTCACCGAGTGCCAGTACGCAACGTGCAGCAAGGAAACAGTACATACTGATAGTTGCAATTGTTACCACTACATCACCTGTAGCTCCCATTAGTTCGGCTGCGCTGTGCAAACCTACGAAATGCTCGGTTACAATACCGCAAAGAGCATGAAGACAAGCACCTGCCGACCATACACCAATAGCCCAGAGGAACCCTTTTTTAGTACCCATCCAGTCAATAAAGCGACCGGCAAATAACATGCAGACTGCATAAACAATAGAGAAGACAGAAGTGATTGTTCCGTAGTGTGATTCGTCCCAGTGGAATTCGGGTTTGATAAATTCATCCCACGTCAATGACAACACTTGACGGTCAAGGTAGTTTACTGTTGTCGCAAAAAATAACATGGCACAGATGGTCCATCTGTAGTTGGTCATCTTTCCCACTGCATTTTGATTTAAACTCATGATACGTTGATTTAAAATTATTAATTCTTATTTCTGGGGCCAAAAATACACATTATTTGATGTATATCAATACAAATTTCGTCTATTTTCCTGCATTTTTTGTTCCAAATGCAAATAAATGGCAAAAAAACTCGTTATCGCGCACGAAAACGGTTGTTCTCGTACACGAAAAACTAAGCTTGTGGAGGACGAAAATAAATAATGCACCTTTTCGGTCGAAAAGTACACAACGGATTAGGGGAGAACCGCTATCTTTGTCACATTACTTAAAATAATCTATATACCTAAAAACAAGAACAGAATGATGAACAATCTGCTTTGTAAAACTTTTGTTATGGGAGCACTGATTTGCTCCACCCATTTGGCCGCTCAGAAGGTAAGCGATAAGCAACCGTGGTCGGTACGTATGGTAGAATCGGAAATGATTCGTTGCCCGGAATCCTGGCAGTTGGATTTCCAACCGAAACTGAAATGGGATTATTGTCACGGACTGGAATTACAAGCCATGCTGGATGTATATGATACGTATGGGGACAAGAAAATGTTCGACTATGCCTTGGCTTATGCAGACACAATGATACACAAGGATGGAAGCATTGAAACTTATAAATTGCATGAATATAACATTGACCGCTTGAATTCAGGTAAATTCCTGTTCCGCATCTACGAACAGACGAAAGATGAGAAATATAAGAAAGCTATCGACTTATTACGTAGTCAGCTTGATACCCATCCACGTAATGAGGACGGCGGTTTCTGGCATAAGAAAGTATACCCGAATCAGATGTGGTTGGATGGTCTTTATATGGGAGCACCTTTCTATGCTGAATATGCTTTCCGCAATAACCGTGTGCAGGATTATAAGGATATTGTGAACCAGTTCATAACAGTGGCACGCCATACGTATGATCCGAAGAACGGGCTTTATCGGCATGCCTGTGATGTAAGCCGTAAGGAGCGTTGGGCAGATCCCGTTACCGGACAGTCACAACATAGCTGGGGACGTGCTATGGGGTGGTATGCTATGGCATTTGTAGATGCACTGGATTTTATTCCGAAACATGAGGCGGGACGTGATTCCATGCTGGTTATCCTGAATAACATTGCTGCCCAAGTGAAACGTATACAAGATCCGAAGACAGGTTTATGGTATCAGGTGCTGGATAAGAGCGGTGAAGAGGGCAACTATCTGGAGTCTTCCTGTTCTACCATGTTCGTATATGCCTTGTTCAAGGCTGTGCGTAAAGGCTATATTGATAAATCTTATCTGGAAGTAGCTTTGAAAGGATATAAAGGTATTCTCAATAACTTTATCGAAGTGGATAAAGACGGTGTGGTGACCATTACTAAAGCTTGTGCTGTTGCCGGTTTGGGTGGTAAGGACTACCGTATGGGTGACTACACCTATTATATTAATGAAACAATCCGCAGTAACGACCCCAAAGCAGTAGGTCCGTTTATCATGGCAAGCCTGGAATGGGAGCGTCTGCCTTCGCCACTGTCGGCACAGACCCAATGGAAAGATACGATTGTAGTAGCCCGCGACGGTTCGGGTGATTATCGTACGCTGACAGAAGCAATGGAAGGCATCCGCGCTTTTATGGATTATAAAGTAACAGTGCTGGTAAAAAATGGCGTTTATAAAGAGAAAGTGATTGTCCCGTCTTGGATTCAGAATGTGGATTTCATCGGTGAAAGTGTGGAAAATACCATTATCACTTATGATGACCATGCCAATATTAATAAGATGGGAACTTTCCGTACTTATACGGTGAAAGTACAGGGCAACAGTATTACTTTTAAGAACCTGACTATAGAAAATAATGCACCCAGACTGGGGCAAGCCGTTGCACTTCATACGGAGGGTGACAAACTGGTATTTATAAATTGCCGTCTTTTGGGAAATCAGGATACCATTTATACTGGTGTTGCAGGCACACGCCTTTATTTTGTGGATTGTTACATTGAAGGAACCACCGATTTCATCTTCGGTCCTTCTACCGCCTTATTTGAGAATTGTGAAATCCGTAGTAAAACCAATTCTTATGTGACAGCAGCCTCCACCCCCAAAGATATTGCAGTGGGCTATGTTTTTAGAAATTGCAGGCTGACTGCCGAGCCGGGAGTGAATAAAGTATACCTGGGGCGTCCCTGGCGACCATATGCCGCTACCGTATTCATTAATTGTGAGATGGGAAAACATATCTGTCCCGAAGGGTGGCACAACTGGGGGAATGTGGAAAATGAAAAAACAGCCCGCTATGCAGAGTACGGAAGTACGGGAGAAGGTGCTTCAACGACCGGTCGTGTGGAGTGGGCGAAACAGTTGACTAAAAAGGAAGCAGCCCAATATAGTGATTTAAGCTACATCTATAGAATGTGTAGCGATTGGAAACCTGTGAAATGATGATTATCAATCTCTTGCAAGGAGTTAAGAATTTGTCAACAAGAAGTTAAGAGTTTGTTGACAAACTCTTAACTTCTTGTTGACAAGGTATTAGCGCTTTAGGAAGTCAGCTCTCATAGGACTGAAACAGTCTATCAGAATGCCCGCTTCCAAGCATACACAGCCATGTTCTGCATCCGGTTCAATGTAGATGCCGTCTCCGGTTTCTACTATTTGTTTTTCCCCGTTCACGGTAAACTCAAATTTTCCACTTGCCACGTAGGTGGTTTGTGTATGGTAATGGGTGTGTGGTGTACCAACGGCACCTTGTTCGAATTTCACTTTTACAAGCATCACTTGTCCGTCATAACCCATGATTTGGCGCACTACTCCTTCGCCTGCGGGTTCCCAGGTAATTTCTTTTTCAAGAATGAAGGTGCTACTTCTTGTCTTTCTCATTTTGCCAGTCAAATTAGTTATTTTGCTGGCAAATATACGATTAATATTAATTTTTCTACCGATTGCGACTTTTTTTACACTTCAAACCCTCTGGTTTTAGGTAATATTGCACACGGAAAATAATAATACTATTTTATATATAATGAACTATGAAACATAAGTTGACATTACTGCTGGGGTTGTTCTTTCTGCTCTCGGCTTTCACAGCGGACAAACCTGTGATTACTATTTTTATGATTGGTGACTCCACTATGGCTGATAAGTCACTGACAGGTGGGAACCCCGAACGTGGCTGGGGACAGATGCTACCCGGATATCTTTCTGAGGAAATTCGTGTGGATAACCATGCTGTGAATGGACGCAGTTCCAAGAGCTTTATTGATGAAGGGCGATGGGAGAAGGTGATTTCGCAGGTGAAGAAGGGGGATTATGTATTTATCCAGTTCGGGCACAATGATGAAAAGTCGGACCCAAAACGATACACGGCACCGGGTAGCACTTTTGATGAGAATCTGAAACGCTTTGTGAACGAGACGCGTGCCAAAGGTGGCATTCCGGTTTTGTTTAATTCCATTGTGCGTCGTAACTTCGGTACGGCAGACGGAAACAAATTGATTGATACGCACGGAGCTTACTTGGACTCTCCGCGAAATGTGGCAAAAGAGTTGGGTGTGGCATTTGTGGATATGAATAAGGTTACTCATGACCTTGTGGAGGGCATGGGTCCGGTAGAGTCTAAGAAATTATTCATGTGGGTATCTGCTAATCAGGTTGCCGCCATACCGAAAGGTCGCGAAGATAACACGCACCTGAATATTTATGGTGGACGTGTTGTGGCTGGTCTGGCTATAGATGCGATTGTTAAAGAAGTTCCGGAATTGGCGAAATATGTTCGCCACTATGAGTTCGTGGTGGCACAGGATGGAAGCGGAGATTTCTTTACGGTACAGGAGGCTATTGATGCCGTGCCTGATTTCCGTAAGAATGTGCGCACTACGATACTGGTTCGCAAAGGTGTGTATAAAGAAAAAATCGTAGTTCCGGAAAGCAAGATCAATATTTCCCTGATTGGGCAAGAGGGAGCGGTGCTTTCCTATGACGATTATGCGCAGAAGAAGAATTGCTTCGGTGAGGAAAAAGGGACTTCCGGATCATCTTCCTGTTATATTTATGCTCCCGATTTTTATGTAGAGAATATCACGTTCGAAAATTCTTCCGGACCGGTAGGGCAGGCTGTAGCCTGTTTTGTGAGTGCTGATCGCGTTTATTTCAAGAACTGCCGTTTCCTCGGTTTCCAGGATACGCTCTATACTTATGGAAAAGATTGTCGTCAGTACTATGAAGATTGCTACGTAGAAGGTACGGTGGATTTCATTTTCGGTTGGTCTACGGCAGTGTTCAACCGTTGCCATATCCATAGCAAAAGAGGTGGTTATGTGACGGCGCCTTCTACTGATCAGGGGCAGAAGTATGGCTATGTATTTTATGATTGTCGGCTGACGGCTGATGAGGGCGTAACGGAGGTGTATCTCTCACGTCCCTGGCGTTCGTATGCGCAGGCTGTCTTTATCCGTTGCAATTTAGGTAAGCATATCGTTCCTGCCGGTTGGAATAATTGGGGGAAGAAAGAGGCTGAGAAGACGGTGTTTTATGCTGAATATGAAAGTACGGGCGAAGGAGCCGATCCGAAAGCGCGTGCACCTTTCTCCCATCAACTGAAAAACACCAAAGGTTATGAAATAGAAACCGTACTTGCCGGAAACGACGGATGGAATCCGGTGAAAAACGGTAATGAACTATTGGATATAAAACGCTGATTAGAACTGAAATCAATTAGAAATTAGAAAAACATTAGAATACAATGATGAAGAAGAACTTATTGGTACTGTTATTTGCTCTGTTATTTCCTCTGTCGTTTGTTATCGCGGAGAACTACCCGTACCGGAGCGATGTGCTTTGGGTTACTGTGCCCAATCATGCTGATTGGATTTATAAGATCGGAGAAAGAGCTACGGTTGAAGTGCAATTCTATAAATATGGTATTCCACAGGATGGCGTGACCGTATCTTATGAGATAGGCGGAGATATGATGCCTGCTGAAACCTCTGGTTCTGTTACCTTGAAAAAAGGTAAAGCCGTAATTCCTATCGGAACAATGAAAGAACCGGGCTTTCGCGACTGCCGGATGACGGCAACCGTGGATGGAAAGAGTTATAAGCATCATGTGAAAGTCGGTTTCTCTCCGGAAAACATCAAGCCTTATACGCAGATGCCCAAAGACTTCAATGAATTCTGGGATAACAATAAAGCGGAAGCTGCCAAGTATCCATTGACTTATACGAAAGAACTGGCAAAAGAATATTGCACAGATAAAGTGGATTGTTACTTTATTAAGTTAATGCTGAATAATCGTGGACAGGGTATTTATGGCTATCTTTTTTACCCGAAAAACGCAGCGAAAGGCTCTTGTCCGGTTGTGCTTTGTCCTCCGGGAGCAGGTATCAAAACCATCAAGGAACCTCTGCGCCATAAGTATTATGCGGAAGAAGGATGCATCCGTTTTGAAATCGAGATACATGGACTGAACCCGACAATGTCTGAGGAAGAATTCAAAGAAATCAGTAATGCCTTTAACGGTAGAGAAAACGGTTATCTGAACAATGGGCTGGATAATCGTGATAATTATTATATGAAGCGTGTTTATCTGGGGTGTGTGCGTAGCATTGATCTGCTGACTTCTTTGCCGGAATGGGATGGCAAGAATGTCATTGTCCAGGGTGGCAGTCAGGGTGGAGCCTTAGCTCTGATTACTACTGGTTTGGATAACCGTGTTACTGCTTGTGTTGCCAATCATCCTGCTTTGAGTGATATGGCCGGTTATAAAGCCGGACGTGCAGGTGGTTACCCCCACTTCTTCCGGACAGAAGGTATGGATACCCCTGATAAGCTGAAGACAATGGCATATTATGATGTGGTGAATTTCGCCCGTTTGATAAAGGTGCCTACTTACATAACCTGGGGATACAATGACGATGTATGCCCGCCGACCACCAGCTATGCTGTTTATAATACACTGGATTGTCCGAAGGAAGCTTTGATAACTCCGATTAATGAACACTGGACTTCCAATGATACGGAATACGGGCAGTTGAAGTGGATATTGAAACACCTGAAATAAGCAGGAATTATTCTATGTTCTTTCCTCTCTGGTATACTTTCTTTGAGAATATATCGGAGAGGATTTTTTATAAACCTCTCTGTTGTAAAATAAACGATTGCCGAGGGGGAAAAAGTGTAGAAAATATGTGGAATAATTGTTTAAAGCCCCTCTATAAAGGCATTCCGAGCCAGTTGGACTATTTTTTTAACCGATTTGAGCATATTTTTCACCTTAAAAATCAAGATAATCCCCTCCTTTGCATGGCAAGGTGAAAGACAAAACCTTATAGAGAAACTTTGAATCTTTATTTATTAACTCCAAATGTATTAATATGAAAAACAAACTGCATTTTGATTTTAGAAAGTTATGTTTTGTATTGGCATTGATATTGACACAATGCCTGTACGCACAAAACAAGACGATTACTGGAACGGTGACTGACTCGAAGCAAGAACCGCTGATTGGTGTGAATGTCACGGTGAAGGGTAATTCAAGCGTAGGAACAATTACCGATATGGATGGTAAGTATACTTTGCCGGTTCCCTCAGGAAAAATCACTCTTGTGTTTTCTTATATAGGATATGTGGCACAAGAAATTGTGGTAGGTTCACAGAGTACGATTGATGTAGTACTGCTGGATGATGCCCAGGCTTTGGAAGAAGTAGTGGTGGTAGGCTACGGTACGATGAAAAAATCTGATTTAACCGGTTCAGTCTCTTCCATTAGTAGCGATCGGTTTAAAGTAGGTACCGATTTGAGTCCTCAGCAATTAATGCAGGGTGCCTTTTCCGGTGTAAATATCAGCCAGAATAGCGGTAAGCCCGGTGGCTCTAATACCATCCGTGTTCGTGGAGGTACATCCATCTCTGCTTCCAATGATCCATTATATGTAATTGATGGCGTACCTATTAATAGCTCTGCCGGTGTAAGTTCCAGCCACATTGCTTCCAATGGTAGCAATACGGACTTCTTCGATCAGGAGTCGGCGAATCCCTTGGCTTCTATTAACCCTAATGACATTGAATCCATCAATATTCTGAAGGATGCTTCCGCTACTGCCATTTATGGTTCCCGTGGCGCTAATGGAGTCATTATGATTACTACCAAGAAAGGCAAGAAGGGAGTTAAGCAATTGGACTATAGCTATAGTTTAGGTATTTCTAATGTGAGCAATAAGCTGGATGTATTGACTGGTGATGAATACCGTAAGGTAGTGAATGATTTAGGGCTGACATTGGATGATAAAGGTGATAATGCAGACTGGCAAGACCGTATTTTTCGTACGGCAATTTCTCAGAACCATTACCTTTCTTTTATGAGCGGGGGTGAGGATACAAATTACCGGGCATCTTTGGGGTACAGTGATCAGGAAGGCGTCATGTTAGGTTCCGGTATGACCAGTGCCAATGCCCGCATGAATATTAATCATACGGCACTGGATGGCAAACTGAAACTGAGCATGAACTTGAACTATGGTGAAACAAATGCAGACCAGGCACCGGTATCCAATACGGTTGGTAGTGAAATGGGAAGTAGCATGCTGTACGAAGCCTATGTCTTTAATCCTACTTATCCGGTCTATAATGATGAAGGTGATTTCAATGATGTACCTCCTTATCGTGTCAACCCGGTGTCTTTTGCATCGGAGATTCTGGATGAACGTAAGAACAGGAAATTTCTGGGTAATCTGACTGCAGACTGGAATTTCTATAAACCTTTCACATTTCAGGTGAATCTGGGCTACACTTATAATTCGATTGAGCGTAACTCCTATATATCCAAGAGCAACCTGCTTGGCAATGGTAATGGCGGCTACGTCAGCGTGCAAAAGCTGCAAGATTATTCTAAATTGCTGGAAACTATCCTGAAGTATAATCAGAAGTTCGGCAAACACTCTATTGATGCCATGTTGGGTTATTCTTACCAATATTTTTATGATGAAGGTAACCATACCCGTGCCTATGGCTTTTTGTCTGATACATTCAAGTGGTATAGCCTTGCTGCGGCAAAGACGGTGGAGAGCATAAGCAGCTTTGCCGAAAGCAATACGCTGATATCTATGTATGGCCGTATAAACTATAATTATGGAGATAAATACCTGTTTACTGCTACTGTACGTCGTGATGGTTCCAGCCGTTTTGGTGCCGACCACAAGTGGGGCGTTTTTCCTTCGGCAGCAGCTTCCTGGAGAATTTCTCAAGAAGAATTCTATCATAGCGATATTCTTACCGACCTGAAACTGCGTGTCAGCTATGGTATCACAGGTAATCAGGAAATAGGTAACTACAATTCTCTGAATACGCTGGGAGCCAGCACTAACGGATATTTGGTAGGCGGTGAAAAAGTGACTATTGTATTGCCGCAACAATACTCCAATCCGGATATAAAGTGGGAACAGACTGCGCAGACGGATATAGGTCTGGATTTCGGACTTTTCAACGGAAGAATTCATGGTAGTATTGATTATTACTATAAGAAAACCACCGATTTGTTGCTTTCCGTAGCAGTTCCTTCTCCGTCTTTGATTACTTCGCAGATTGCCAATGTAGGTTCAGTAAAGAATCAGGGTATTGAGATTGATTTAGGATTCGGTGTGCTGCGTACAAAGGACTTCTCATGGGATGTAAATATGAACTTCAGTCGTAATAAGAATGAGTTGATAAGTCTGTCGAATGATAAGTGGACCGGGGAAAATATGAAGGTGGCTCCTTGCCAGGGGCAGGGTCTTTCCGGGTCTTATGCCCAGTTGGTTATGCCGGGGCAACCTTTGGGAACTTTCTATGGAAAGAAGTTCATTGGTATCAAGGATGGAAAAGAACAATTTGCCAATGATGGTGAGTCTGAAATCATCGGTTGCGCACAGCCCGACTTTACATACGGCATCTCTACTACTTTGCGCTATAAAAACTGGAGCCTGAGTATGAATCTGCGTGGTAGTGTAGGCAATGATGTATATAACTGTACGGCAAATAACCTCTCTTATCTGAATAACCTGCCGGGTAGAAATGTATTGAAAGAAGCTGTGACCGCCGGTGTGAGTCGTGAAGAAGCCAAAGTGTTCTCTTCCAGATTTATAGAAGATGGTTCATTCCTGCGTATGGACAATCTCTCTTTGGGCTATGATTTCAGTTTCAAACCGTTGCGCATTACCCGTGCACGTGTGTTTGTTTCCGGTCAGAACCTGTTCACCATTACTGGATATTCCGGTCTGGATCCTGAAGTAAACTCCGAAGTTTCCAGAACCGGTGTGGCTCCGATGGGTATCGACTATCTGAGTTATCCGAAAGCACGTACTTTCACAATGGGTATCAACGTTTCATTTTAACCTTAATTTATTATCAGAAGATGAAAACAAGAAGAATATTTAAAAGCATAGTTGCCTGTGGCGTCGGAATCAGTATGTTGTCCGGTTGCCTTAATCTGGATGAAGAATTATATGGCAGACTTTCTCCTGAGACCTATTATCAGACAGAAGAAGAAGCTCTCTCTTCTGTAGTCGGTGTATATCAATATCTGGCATATATGTCCAGGGCAGGCGGTGATGGCTGGCGAATAGGAGAGTTTGGAACGGATGAGTTTTTCTGTCCGGGGCGTGCCAGTGGTGGTTGGTATGACGAAGGTAATATGCAGATAATGGCGCATAAGATAACACCGGACAATGCCCGTCTTGAGACCTGCTGGGGAACCTATTTGTTTCCGGGAATCGGTGCTGCCAATGCTGTGATAGCCAGTATGGAGTCCTCTCCCATGAAAGATGATTTGAAAGCCTTGATTGCAGAGACACGGGCTCTTCGTGCCTACGGATATTATTATGCGATGGATTATTTCGGAAATGTTCCTCTTTTCACAGGAGCTAAAGTGGACGCGAATGATTTGCCGAAAACGGCATCCAGAAAGGAAGTTTATGAATTCGTGGTGAAAGAGTTTACAGAGGCGGCTGCGGAGTTGCCTTCCATTAAAGAAGTGAATCGTGCTGCTTATTATCCCCGTTTGACAAAAGAGGCGGTATATACAGCGTTAGCTTCCGTCTACCTGAATGCTGAGGTGTATGCCGGCGAGGCTCATTGGGCTGATGTGGTGACGATGTGTAATCATGTTATCGGAACAAATGCCTATTCCTTGGAAAATAAAGTGGGAGACTGTTTCCTTGCCACCAACGAAGCAAACTCGTCGGAAGTCATTTCTTCCTTTGCAGTAGACCCGTCGAAAGGTGTGGATGGAAATGAGTTTATACTTTATACTCAGCATGCCCTCGACCAGAAAAAGTATAACTTATCTTTTGCTCCGGCCAATGGATATTGCTTCACTGATGATGCCTTGAAGAGATATGAAGAAGGTGATGAACGGCTGGAACTTCTGGAATACGGACCTCAGTATTATCAGGATGGAGTGACTCCGCTATGCGATGATAAAGGTACTCAACTCGTACTGACAACTATCAAAGATATGGTTGCCGCACAGGATAATGAAGGCTACCGGGTATTGAAATATTCACCGATAGGTGTAGCATGGTCCGGCAGTAAAGCGGATAATGATTATATTTTGGAACGCTATTCCAATGTTCTTCTTATGAAGGCTGAGGCTTTGTTCAGGCAAGGAATACAGTTGGACGAAGCACTCGAATTGGTCAATCAGGTGCGTCGGCGCAGCGGAGTGGCCGATTGGGATGAACTGACCCTGAAAAAGATAGAAGAAGAACGAGCCCGTGAATTCATCTGGGAGAATCAACGCCGCCGTGATATGATTCGTTTTGGATCTTACTTCACAGATACCTGGTTCTATAAAACCGGCGTTACGGAAGAGTGGAGGGGAATTTATCCGATACCTGCCATTCAGTTGAATAATAATCCTAATTTGAAACAAAATCCGAATTATTAATATATGTTTTTGATATGATAAACAAATTCATTCTTTGCGTGTTAGGGTTGGTCACTTCGGTGGCCGCCCTTTCTCAGCATTTATCCGGCTACGAGCTGGAAAGAGAGATGCCGGTTTTTCTGGACCAGCTAAAGCAAGAGTTGACTTACCCTATGGCCTGGGGAAACAGTCCGGTCAAGAACTTTAAGAAATGGCGTAAAAAGGCGCGTAATGCAGTACTGGATGCCATGTTGGCCCCGCCTCCTTATACTACTGATTATAAGTTGGAGGTAGTTGCGGAAGAACAACGGGATGGGTATAAAGCAAGGAAACTGCGTTTCAACCTGACGGGCTATTCGCGTGTGAATGCCTATATGCTGGTTCCTGACGGCGAAGGACCATTTCCGGCAGTTGTACTTCTTCATGACCACGGAGGGCATTATACAATTGGCAAAGAGAAAATGATTCGTCCCTTCGGTGTGTCTCCCGAGGTGTTGGCTGATGCTGATGCATGGGCTAAACAATGCTATGGTGGGCAATATGTAGGCGATTATCTGGCGGCTCATGGTTATGTGGTTATCTCTATTGATGCCATATTCTGGGGCGAACGCGGGCGTAAAGAAGGGATTGACGGTGACAGACATATGGCTGTGGCAGGCAACTTTATGATGTTGGGACGTAGTTGGAGTGCTTTTATGAACTATGAAGATATGTACACCACTGATTTCCTGGCGACATTGCCGGAAGTTGACCCTGAACGCATCGGCTGTGTGGGCTTCTCCATGGGGGCGTACCGTGCCTGGATGCTTTCGGCGCTGACAGATAAAGTAAAGGCAGGAGCTGCGGTTTGCTGGATGGTGACTACGGATTGCCAGTTCTCGTGGGAGTATGGACGCGAAAGAGGAGGGTTTGCCAATATGTTGCCGGGTATCAGACGTTATTTGGATTATCCACATATTGCTTCTATCGCTTGTCCCAAACCCATGTTTTTCCTGAATGGCGAGCATGATAAGTTGTTTCCTCCGGTGGGAGTGAATGCAGCTTTTGCCGAAATGAGGAAGGTTTGGGAAAGCCGTTCGGCAGGTGATAAACTTGTTACTGAGTTATGGGATATGCCGCATGATTGCGGGATAAAGGTACAGGAAGCTGTTTTGTCATTCCTGAATAAAAGTCTGTAAATCAAAGGTTAGTAGCAAGGAAATCTTGCCGCAGCCTTGGCAAAATGCATTCGATAGCCTTTCGTCAATCCATGTTCAGTTTCCGGCTTTCTTTATACTCAGTTGGGGTAATGCCGTATTGTTGCTTAAAGCATTTACTGAAATAGTGAGAATCATTAAGCCCCACCATGTAAGCTATTTGAGCCATGCTGTATTCATCAGTTTCTATCAGTTGGGCGGCACGTTTCATGCGTATTTCTTTCAGGAACTCAACGGGCGATAGTCCGGTCAGTGTTTTCAGCTTCTTAAAGAATACGGAGCGGCTCATGTTTACTTCATTGGCAATGTCCTCAACCATGAGGTCGCCGTTATCCAGATGCTTTTCTATGGTCTCCATTACCTTATCCATGAATTTCCGGTCGTTGGGAGAGAGGGAGGGAGCCTCTTCTTTTCCTTTGTCCGGTTGTTGCTCAATGGATGTGGGCAACAGGCTGGCACAGAACAATGCCTGCAATTTCTTGCGCTGGTCAATCAGATTGAAAATCCGTGCTTTCAGATAAGCTGCACTGAAGGGTTTGGTGATATAATCATCCGCCCCTGATTCCAGACCTTCTATTCTGCTTTCAATAGTTGACTTGGCTGTAAGCATTACGATAGGAATATGGCTGGTGCTCATGTCTTCGCGAAGCTCACGCACCATCTCAATGCCGTCTTTCTCGGGCATCATCACGTCGCTGATAATGATATCCGGAAGGTATTTCTTACTCTTTTCCAATCCGATAATTCCATTTTCGGCTTCTATCACATTGAAATGCTGGATGAAGATGGTTTTGATGAAGAAGCGTAGTTCTTGATTATCTTCTACAATCAGGATGGTCTCCTTTTCATTATTCAGTTTCTCTTCTTCGCTTTCGGCAAGGGAGGTTAGTGAGGCATTCATGTATCCCGGAGCAACATCGGTTATGGTGTAATCAGTCAGGATGAACTCAACAGTTTCGTCGAAATGCTCCTTGCCTTTGGGGAGTTTTACCGTAAAGCAACTTCCTTCACCGGGCTTACTATGGATATTTATCGTTCCGTGATGCATATCAATCAGTTCTTTTGCGAGCGAAAGACCGATGCCGGTGCTGGCCTGATTGAACAGGTTCTTGTCCACCAGGTTTTCAAAACGGATGAATAACGACTGCTGTTTGCTTTCGGCAATGCCAATGCCTTGGTCTTCTACCGCAATCACTGCTTCATCTTCTCCGTCCTGCACGATCACTTTAATTTGCTTGCCCTGAGGCGTATACTTGAATGCATTTGATAAAAGGTTAAATAATATCTTCTCCAGTTTATCCGGGTCCGCCCATATTTTGAGTTGGGAGACTTGCGTAGTCATTCCAAAGTCTATTTGATGTTCGTCTGCCAGCCTGTTGAAGCTTTCCATAATCTGGCGGGTGAAGGGGATAAGGTCTATCTGCTGCACTCTCATTTTCATCTTCTTGTTCTGGATTTTGCGGAAGTCCAGTATCTGATTGACAAGGCGAAGCATACGGTTCGTGTTGCGTTCCACTAACACCAATTGTTCCCTTTCTTCATTATCCAGCTTGCCATGTTGCAATACATGCTCTATGGGGCCGGCAATCAGAGTCAACGGCGTGCGCAGTTCATGAGAGATGTTCGTAAAGAAGCGTAACTTAATATCTGAAATCTCCTGTTCAACAGAGACTTTATGTTTAAGCCTGAAAATTGTAAATAGAATATAGGCGGCTGTGAAAATGACTAACAGGATGAAGAGTACATAGAGAAGATACGCCCAAGGGGTTTCCCAAAAGGAGGGGAGCACAATGATATTTAATGTGCGTGTATTTTCTACCCATACGCCGTCACTGTTGGTGGAGCGAACCTTCAAGGTATAATGTCCTTTAGGAAGATTGGTGTAAGTGGCGGTGCGCTGGTTCCCTATATCATTCCAGTTTTTTTCGAACCCTTCCAGTTGGTAGGAGTAAGAAATGTTATCAGGGTATTTCATGTCCAACGCTGCAAACTGAATACTGAATCCATTCTTGTCATGAGGCAATGTCAGGAGTTGGGTATCATCGATGTGGGTGGTTAGTATGCCGCCTTCTTCGGGTGTTACCGTCTTTTCCGCCTGTTGCAGGCGGGTAAAAATGATTGGGGGAGTATAAGTGCTGGTGTGGATTGAATCCGGAAAGAAATAAAGGATACCTTTCACAGTGTTGAACATCAGATAGTCGGAATGTGTGCGTAGTGCAGCTCCTTCGCTGAAATTAATCCGTCTCGGAAAAACTCTGGAAGGATAGTTTGTGATTTTCTCCGTGTTCGGTATAAACTTGCAAAGCTCTTCTTCGGTAGCACACCACAAATTGCCGTCTGCATCTTCTTCGATGGATAATAACACGTCTGAGGGAAGCCCATTCTTCATGGTATAGGCTTTAAATGTGGCCTGCTCTTTGTCGAGTGATAGTAATCTGTTCAGCCCACCTCCGAAAGTAGCCACATACATTTCTCCTTTTTGAGTGAAAAAGATATTGTGCACATCATTATTGCTGAGGCTTTGCGGGTTACCCGGTATGCGGCTATAGCGATGGAAAGTGATATTCTCCGGTTCGCTGAAATCTCCCTCGCACATCAGCAATCCTGTGGCACTGCCTATCCAGATATTGTCTTGGGCATCGGAAGTTATGAAGCGCGTGCGGTAACACTGGGTAATGGGGTAGTTTTTTAACCGGTTCCGGTAGTTAATGAACCGGGCGGATTCTTCATTCACTCCTTTCTCCAGATAGTTTACTCCGCCCTCAAATGTTGCAATCCAGATTCGTTGCTGTTTATCTTCATACAAACTATAGATTTCATTACCACTCAGACTGTATATGTTGTTAGTATCGGCTGTGTATTGCTTCAGGCGATAGGTCAATGGTTTGTTTTGGGGAGTGGCTGCAAATAGCCCGTTGCCTTTGGTACCAATCCAGATAGTTCCTTCGTGGTCCTGCGTAATGGCATAGGCAATGCCCAGTTCATCTGTGGTGTGGGGAGAAATGGTTCCTTGTGCTGTAAGATTACCTATGTAGCGTTGTTCTTTGTCGTAAACCCGCACTATCTTATCTTTGTTTCCGGTCCATAGATATCCGTCACGGTCTTGATAGATAGCACGAATGTTGCTGCCGGGAAATTCAGGATCATCCGGAGCGGCTGTCAAAAGATGGAAGTGGTTGGTATTGAAAGAGACTTTCTCCAGTCCGTTTCCATACGAGCCCAACCATAGGCTACCTTGTTTGTCTGTGAAAACGGCGGTAACTTTATTGTCGGAACTCCATCCGGATTGCAAAGCAGGATTGTAGAATGGCTTTATCCGGTTGTTTTTACGGTCATACCAGGCAAGTCCACCGCCGGAGGGATGCAACCATAAGGCCCCGTTTATATCTTCATAGATATACATTTCAGGTCGGGAATCGACTATGTCTTTCCCATATTTATCTTTCAGGATGAAGAAATCGAATTGTTCGTTTTCCGGGTTGAAGTGCGTTACTCCTTTAGTCTTCAGACGTATCCAGACTTCTCCGTTGGAGTCTACATATGCTTCTTTAATCTGATTATCCCTTAATGAAGGGCAGGTGGCGGTGTTGTAATGACGGAAGTTTTTGCTTTTGAGGTCGTGAATGAAGAAGCCGTCGGAAGCTGTACCGATAAATAGTTTATTGTGCTTCAGTTGCCGGACAGACTTTATAGAGGAGTGGGTGGTGAATTCCTCTCTTGAAAACTGACCGTTATCGGGGTGGTATTCGTACATCCATCCCCGTTTGGATGTGAAGTAAATGGCATGTTCATTCTCTAATACGTCATAAAAGGGTTGCTTATCCTTTATGGAGGGAGAGACGAAGTAGGAGGATAGTTGCTCTTCCTCCTTATCCTTACTCAACCTGTATAACCCGTTTTCTGTAAGTATCCACTGGTTTTGTTGCTTATCTTGAAAGATAGAGTTAATCCGTTCTGAAGATGAGATTTGATGGGACTTGAAGAAATTTGTAGCTTTCATTTCCCGGGTGTCGGGCTGAATGGTTATGCGGATTAATTCATTGAGTGCAGTAACCACCCATACATCTCCACATGGAAGCACATATATGTCCTGAGACAGATAGTTTTCATAAGGAATTGCCTGGAATTGCTCGGTTCTTGGATTAAACCGATAAACCTGGTGGTCATAGCTTCGCACCCAGATATAGCCGTATTTGTCCTCTTTTATGTTGTCCAGGCGGTTGTTGCTTAGTCCGATACTGTCTCCCGGGTGTGCTTTATAGTTCTTGAATGTATATCCGTCAAATTTATAAAGTCCGTCCCATGTGGCGAACCACATGATTCCCTTATGGTCTTGCATAATTCCCTGTATGGTTTTTTGTGCAAGCCCATCTTCAGAGGTATATTGTGTAAAGGTGTGTGGCAATTGCCCCAGGCATAGGGTGATGCCGACTATGCAAAATGTGAATAGTATTCCGATTCGTTTCATGATTGGAGTATGAACTTGATTTATTTCAACCATTTATTAAAGAACTCCAATGTTTCCCGTTGCATCTCTTTATTGAAAAAGTGCTTCTCTTCCCATATTTTAGTAACCAGACGGTCGGAGGCTTTCTGGCTCTGCCAAACAGACTGCATGATGCTATAGGCATCTTTTACTCCTTCTACAGGGAATAGTTTGTCTTGGGTACCATTGAAGAATAAGGTTGGTTTGGGACATGCAATGCTTGCCACGTGCGGATAATCCAGGTAGCGGCGCAGACCGGGTATCAGCATTGAAAAGGCCGAGCCGCCTTTATTCTGATTATTCGTTAATGTCATCAGATATTCGGTAGTATTCATCCAGCAGATGGAGGCGGAGGCTTTTATGCAGTCGGTGATTGCCGAAAGCATCCAGGAACGGTAGGCTCCCATTGAGAAACCGAGGCAACCCACTTTGTTCTTATCGACAAATGGGAGCGAAGCAAGGAACTCTGCACTCCGCACATCATCCATATTGATAAAAGCACCCCAAGAACTGCCCATTTGCAGGAAGTTGGAAGCTAAAGCCTGTTGTCCGTCATAATCTACTCCTTCTTTTCGGCCACGTTCTCCCCAGAACAGAGCATCTATGGATAATACTACGTATCCGTGTTCGGCAAAATAATCTCCTGTATATTGTCCGTCGTAACAATCTACCGCCCACTTGTCGGCATCCGCCATTATCTCTGGAGTTACTCCGAACGGGCGTACCATCTTTTCCTTGCCAATAGAAAAGTGGGCTCCGTGGTCATGCAGCATGACAACTGCCGGAAAAGGGCCTTTACCATCCGGTACTAACAGGTATGCGGGGATACGGTACCATTCTGATACATTGAACATTATTTTCCGGACTTCGTATCCGTTGCGCCGTTCTGTAGCAACTATTGTCATATCATAATCCGTAGGAACGGGAGGGAGAATCTGCATGCATTCCAATAATACTTCCCGTGCCTGTGAGCGCCACTTATCGAATTTGCGGACAGAGGAATTTCCCCACGCCATCGGATAAGTGAGCTGTTGTTTTAGTTGCTTGTAGAAAACAGGCATGTTCTTGACGATACCATAAGGAATCGTATCTGTTTGAGCAATGGAAGTGAGATGTCCGGAAAGGACTACTAAAAGAATAATTGTAATGTGCCTCATAGCTTGTGGTTGTTAAAATGCAAACAAAGATACATGAATTTTATATGAATTCCTTATCTTTACCGCATAGAAAAGGCGTGCTATGATGAAAAAAATCTTATATCTGATAGTTGGGTTGGTGTGTGCAGTGTCAGTAAAAGCACAACCGGATTGTTTTTTCACCCATTATTCGTCTGAAGACGGACTTTCTCAGAATACAATAATGAGCATTCTGCAAGACCGCAAAGGGAATATGTGGTTTGCTACGTGGGATGGCATTAATAAGTTCAACGGATATTCATTCAAAACGTATAAGGCGCGGCTCGATAACCGCATCGTGCTGAGTCATAACCGTGTGGACTATATGACAGAAGATAAGTATGGCTTTCTCTGGTTGCAGACGTATGACAATCATGCCTATCGGTTTGACCCTCGTACAGAAGCGTTTGAGCGTGTGCCGGGGGAGAATGAAGAGGGTTCTGCTGCCAATATTACAAAGATAAAAGTGCTTCCGGGAGGAACGGTCTGGTTGTTGTCGGAAATTGAAGGATCCATTCGTGTAACGACCAATCCGCAAGACTATAGTTTGACTTCACAATGGTTTTCCGCTCAATCGGGACAATTCTCTGCAACGCGCGTGTTTCATGTTCATGAAGACCGTTCGGGTAATGAATGGATATTATCCGACAATGGATTGGGAATGCTGGCTTCCGGAGAGAAAACGCCGGTCTTTTATTTCTCTGAAACCACAGAACGGGATAAGAAGGGTGGGCAGGCCTTCTATTCTTGTTTGGAACATGATTCGGAAATCTATTTCGGCTCGGGAAACGGACGTGTGTGGCGCTATCAAAAAGAGAGCGGGCAGTTTCTGTTATTGCCTCTGGAGGCTTCTTCCCGTGTTGTTTCCATCGATGATACAGATGGAGAGGAGATGATATTTACTACTGCGAGCGATGGCTTCTTCTCTTACAAGTTTAAGACAAAGGAAATGGAACACTTTCCTGCTTCCCGTTTCCCGAAAGGGGCTATCCATTCTGTTTATGTGGATAAAGCGTCCGAAGTTTGGTTTGAACAGCACACTCCGGGTTCAATCATGCATTTCAACCCTCGTACCCGAATTTTAAAACGTGAAGAAATGGCTGTGGAGCCTACCAGCAGCGACCGTTCACGTCCGGCATTTCATATCCATGAAGATGCTAACGGTGTGCTGTGGGTGCACCCTTATGGCGGAGGTTTCTCCTACTTTGACCGTGAGAGCAATAGCTTGCGTCCTTTTTATAATAGTCTGTCGGGACACGATTGGCGCTTTTCCAATAAAATTCATGCAGCTTTCTCTGATAGTCAGGGCAATCTGTGGATGTGTACGCATTCCAAAGGGTTGGAGAAGGTAACATTCCGCCCGTCACAATTCCGGGTGATGACACCGGTTCCTCATGATTATGAATCATTGAGCAATGAAGTTCGCGCTCTTTGTGAGGATGTAGACCGGAATTTATGGGTTGGTCTGAAAGATGGTAAACTGCGGGTGTATGACAAAAATCGTGTGAACCGGGGGTACCTGACTGAATCCGGTACTGTTTCGCAAAGTGGTACTCCATTGCGCGGTACTGTGTATTTCATTTTGCAAGATAGTCAACATAACCTTTGGATTGCAACGAAAGGGGATGGACTGGTAAAAGCTGAAAAACAGAAAAATGCCTATCAGTATAAGATTACCCGTTATCAACATCAGGAAGACGATATTTACAGTTTGAGTGATGACAATGTTTACTGTGTATACGAAGATGCTCAGGGACGCATTTGGGTAGCTACTTTTGCCGGTGGCGTAAACTATATGACATACGATCAGGGGGGAAAGGAAGTCTTTGTGAACCACCGTAATAATCTGAAAGGTTATCCTATAGATTATTGCTCTAAAGCCCGCTTCATTACAGGTGATTATCAGGGAAATATCTGGATCGGAACTACCATTGGAGCACTGATGATTGATGCAGACTTCAAGACTCCCGAAGATGTGAAGTTCCATCACTTCCTGCGTATTCCGGACAATGAACATAGTTTGAGTAACAATGATGTGCATTGGATTGTATCTACTCAGAACAAAGAACTCTTCATCGCTACTTTTGGCGGCGGATTGAATAAACTGGTATCCTTGGATAAGGAGGGTAATGCTGCATTTAAGTCCTATACAGTGTCTGACGGTCTTCCTTCGGATGTGTTGCTTTCCATACGGGAGGATAAAAATGGTAGTTTGTGGCTGAGTTCGGAAAACGGAATCAGTAAGTTCATTCCTTCTGAAGAGAAGTTTGAAAACTATGCTGATAAAGAAGTCTTTTTCCGGGCACGTTTCAGTGAGGCTGCTTCGGAGTATACAGCATCGGGCAATATGCTTTTCGGGGCCAGTACGGGTATCTTTTATTTTAATCCGGATTCCATTTGTAAGAGTAATTATGTACCGCCCATTGTTTTCTCCAAGTTGTTGATTGCTAATAGGGACATACTGCCTGGGCAGGGCTCTGTGCTGAAACAAGCTCTGGATGATACGCGAGAACTGGTGTTATCGCACAGGGAGAATATCTTTACCATTCAGTTTGCTGCGCTTGATTATTCTGCGCCTTCTGAAGTCCAGTATGCTTATATTCTGGAAGGTTTTGAGAAGGATTGGAACGCTGTTGGTAAGCAGCGTGTGGCAACTTATACCAATCTTCCGAAAGGGCACTATGTCTTTAAAGTCCGTTCAACGAATGGAGACGGGGTGTGGACTGAAAACACACGTACCCTGGATATTGAGATTCTTCCCTCTTTCTGGGAAACTCCGTTTGCTTATTTCCTGTATGTGCTTTTCTTTATCATGATTATTGTGGCGGCGGTATATATTTTATTCACGATTTATCGTCTGAAACATGAAGTATCCGTAGAGCAACAGGTGACCGACATGAAACTGCGCTTCTTCACTGATATTTCTCATGAACTGCGTACCCCGTTAACTCTGATTTCCGGACCTGTGGAGTATGTCCTGGAGAATACTAAGCTTCCGGATGATGCTCGTGAACAGTTGCAGGTTGTGGAACGGAATACGAACCGCATGTTGAGGCTGATTAACCAGATCTTAGATTTTAGGAAAATACAGAATCGGAAGATGAAGATGCAGGTGCAACGTATCAATGTGGTAGCTTTCACCCGCAAGATAATGGAAAACTTCGAGTCTGTAGCTGAGGAACATCAAATAGACTTCCTGTTCGAAACGGAAAAGGATGAATTGTATCTTTGGGTAGATGTGGATAAGTTTGAGAAGATAGTATTTAATTTGCTTTCCAATGCCTTTAAATATACTCCGAATGGGAAAATGATTACTGTCCTTGTCCGTGAAGATGAGAAAACGGTTTCCGTAGGTGTGGAAGATCAAGGAATAGGTATTGCCGATAATAAGAAAAAGTCTTTATTTGTCCGCTTCGAAAATCTGGTGGACCGTAACCTGTTCAATCAGTCAAGTACCGGCATTGGTCTGTCACTGGTGAAGGAACTGGTAGAGATGCATAAGGCTATTATTTCAGTTGACAGTAAGTTGGGTGAGGGTAGTTGTTTCAAAGTTGATTTCCTGAAAGGGAAAGAGCACTATGATGAAACTGTGGAATTTTTGCAGGATGATGCTACGGTGGGCATGGAGATTGCAGAGCAGGTCACCGATATTGCAAGTGAAGTGCCGGCTCAACCGGAAGAAGATAATGTGGCCGAAGAAACAGCAGAAGATACGGATTCAAAGGGAACCATGTTATTAGTGGAGGACAATTCCGAACTTCGCCTGTTCCTTCGTAGTATTTTTGCTTCGGAATATAGAATTGTGGAGGCAGTGGATGGTATGCAAGGTTGGAGTAAAGCATTGAAATTCCTTCCGGATATCATTATCAGTGATGTTATGATGCCTGAGAAAGATGGTATCGAAATGACTCGCGAACTACGTGCAGACATGACAACCAGCCATATTCCCATTGTATTGCTAACAGCCAAGACTTCTATTGAAAGTAAACTGGAGGGATTGGAGTATGGAGCTGATGATTATATCACGAAGCCGTTCAGTGCTACTTACCTGAAAGCGCGTGTGAAGAACTTGCTCACCCAACGTCAGAAGTTGCAGGGCATCTATCGTGATAACCTGATGACAGGAGCCCCAACAGTTGATTCTACCGAAGAAGCAGTGGAAGAGAAGGGGCCTGAAATGTCTCCTAATGATCGTAAGTTTATGGATAAGTTGGTAGACCTGATGGAGAAGAATATGGATAACGGTGATCTGGTGGTAGATGATTTGGTGCAGGAACTGGCCGTCAGCCGTTCTGTTTTTTTCAAGAAGTTGAAGACATTGACAGGTTTGGCACCCATTGAATTTATCAAGGAAATGCGTATCAAGCGTGCTGTTCAGTTCATTGAAACCGGAGAATATTCCATGACGCAGATTTCCTATATGGTAGGCATCAACGACCCACGCTATTTCAGTAAATGCTTCAAGCAGAAGATGGGGATGACACCTACGGAATATAGGGACAAGGGGGGGAAGAAGTAACTTTATATGTGTTATAAATCACTTATTCTAAGGATTTTGTGTACTCTTTGGCTTTTTCTGTAATAATGAGCACCCAGTCGTTGCCATTTTCCTGGCTGCCTTTTGGATGAAAGGTAGCTGATTTTGAATTGAACTCTCCTATATATGATAATTCACCATTACGAGGCGAGTACCACCAGGCTTGCTTCGTTTCTCCGCTGATTTTACTGAGGTTGATTTGTATGGAACGCCCTGTGTAGCTGTACACTAATATGTAGTCATTTCCTCGTGTAGCGGTGAGGCGTTCATACTTTATGCCATTCTCACCAATGATGCAGCTTTGGTCAGGTATGCGTTCATAGAACGGGAAAGCGAGTAGTAATCTTTTCAAGTATTTCATTTGGTTGAATCCTGGGGCTTTTAATGCATCATACCATAGTTTGGTTGCTCCATAGGCAGGATTTACTCCCGGTTTTAAGAATTGCATGATGGAATTATGACCATAGGTATGTCCGAATGCACCGGCAAAGACTGACCAATAAGCGTATCTGCGTACATCCTTGTCTGTCCAAAAGCCTTCTTTGGGATCGTGAAGCCCTTGCGGAATGGCTTCATAAGAGGGTTCACCGTCAATGACAGGACGTAATGGGCTTTTAGCAAGGCTATGTTCCACATACCGCCAATTGTCTTCTTCCGTACCCTGTGGTAGTAAGCTGTTTTTGTCATCTTTGCTTTGCCCATAGCGGCGATGTCCACTTTGGAACATGTTAAAGTCTAACCAAGAAGCATCATTGAACCATTCGGTTGAAAGAGTTCTGCCGAAGGGATGGAATGTCATGAGATGGTTTTTATCAATGGATTTGATAGTAGTAGCAAGCGTATTCCAAACCTCGGTTTTAATGTTTCCGTAGGTATCTCCACCAATTATCCAGATGATATTAGGGTGGTCTTTATAACGGTTGGCAAGGAAAGTACCATAAGATTTGGCTTCTTCTATATTCATCTTGCCACTTTTTACCAGTCCGCCCCAAATACATACCATACCAACATAAATGCCTCTACGGGCGGCGGCATCAATGATGAAATCCATGTGGTCCCAATAGCCGTATATACCGGGACGGTTGATATTGGAAAAATCGAATCCGTCTGGCATGGAGGACTGGCCATAGATGTTCATAGCAGGTACGCCATTGATGGTTTGCACTTGTACGACATTAAAATCGGCTTGTTTACACTGTTCCAGATAATATTCAGCTTCATCCCGGTTTAGTCTTTCGGGAAGTAACCAACTGGTATCTCCGAGCCAGAAGAAGGGGGTGCCATTGGAGTGCTGGAGATAGCGGGAGTTGGTCGATACTTGCAAGGGACCGTTACTCCAGGGAAGAGTGCGTGGTTGTGAAAATACTTGAAAGTATATATTAATGAAGCAGATGTATAATAATAACTTTTTCATATTACTGTTATTTTTTAGATATGTATTATTTAAGCCATTCCCAGCGTTTGGCCCAGTCTTGCAGAACAGCTTTGCGCCACTTTGATACAGTTTTACTTCCTTGCCATTTTCCTTCAAACAAATTTATATCTTCTCGGTCGGTGTACCAATTATTTCCTAATTTGTAGTCATCTATATTAATTTTTCCAGGCCATGCATTATTTACAACGAATTCTCCGATTTGTTCTGGAAAATTCGGAATATCAGAAGTTATTTTATAAGTCAGGACGGCAGTGGCTTTGGGGGCATACCTGACGGCATATTTTCCGTTGCCAAGATAGAGCCCATCCCAGTTTTGCTTGTCCACAGTCAGGGTGAAGCAAACTGAATCTGATGGTGTGTTAATCTCAGGTCCTTTTATCCGAAATTCTATGATAGCATATACCGGAACCGTGTCTTTAAGGGTAGTAGCCCGATCAAAAATGACTCTCGGACTATGAGTAAATTTCTCAAAATTTCCTCCCCAACTTTCTCTTTGAGGGTTGTCTGGATTACCATCCATCATATATAATAATAATGGTGTATCTCCCATCTTAACTTTTCCATCGTAATATTTTATATAGTCTTCTCCCAAATAACCGGCTCCGCGAATACATTTATCGTAATAATCCTTATTGAACTTACCGGGTAGTTTATCATTAGTTATGAATCCGCGATATGAAGCATTAGCCTCAATAAACCAAAGGTCGGGGAAGTTTTTGACAATATATATATAACTATTGGTACTCCATTTTTTATTTGGTCCGCCAATCCAGTATACTTTTATTTTATTCCGGATATCCGGAGCATCATGTAAGGCTTGGGCTAAGTCGTCGAGTCCTCCCCATACCAATATCCATAATGGTTGATTGCTCTCTTTTCTGGCACATCTAATGATCCAGTCAGATCCCTCGGTGGCTGTGGTATAACCTTTAAAGGGGGCTGCACCTTGTCTTCCTTGTTTGCAAATGGCGCGTAAGGAATCTGGTGAGAGCAAGTTCTTTGCGTGCATAGTTAAAGAGGGAAATGTAGTATGTACCCATTTCCCTCTTAATCTTGTTAAACTACAAATCAGTTATTGCCATTTAGAAGCTCCAATACCAGATTCTCCGATATTTCCAATGACTTTATAATCACCTTTTGCAGGGGTGCTCCATAATTCGTTTTCACTCATGGATAATCCAATAAGTCCATCTATTGGATATGTTACTTTAGTCTCACCAATCTCTGTCCATTTAAAGTCTGTTTTGTAACTTTGACTTGCAGATACCAAAGCTGCACTGGCGTTTAAGAAGATAGAGCCGACAGTTCCTGCTGTATAAGTTTTAATCTTAGATCCGGCACTTCCTTCTGAGGCCATGGATGGACCAAAAAGAGTTTTACTGATATTTATTATAACAGCGTTCTTATCACAACGGAATAAAGGAGTATTTGCATTAGCTGTTGTTTCTATAGGTGCATAACAGAAAGTACAATTTTCTATGTTTAGAGTTAGTTGTTTCGCTGTGGAACGAAGATCTCCTAACATTACAATATTAGTAATGGTACAGTCTCTGAAAGTCACGTTTCTCCAATCAGCTTTCTTGTTATTGGTTGTTATCATTCCCTGGTCACCAACTCCATTAATCGTACATTCGTCAAATAATAAACTTGTGATATTATCGCTATCTGCTTGTGCACGTACAATTGCACGATATCCTTCAATATGGCAACCTCTGAATACCAATTCTTTAATAGTAGAATTCGTACCATTCTCGTTGAATACTTGTCGTCCACCGAAGCCTTTATCATCAGTGGTAGCAACCTCTTTTCCACCTCCGGGAAGCGCCATATCACTATAGAAATCAACGTTTTCAAATGCGATTTTATCAATGGTAACATTTTTGCTACATTGTAAACCACCACTGGAGATAAAACGTGCATTACCTCCTAAAGTAGCGGCTGTTCTAAAAGTAACAGAACGATCAAACTGAATGCTGTTATTAACCTTGTAATCAAAGTCTCCTCTCAGAATAATGGTCATTCCATCTGTAACCTGCTGCCAAAACTCTTTGGTTTTCAATGTATCTACGGCTTCTACTTCATCATAGCTACGAATATCAATCCACTTTCCTGCACCAAATAAAGCATCAAAATCCATAGGAACTGTTGTTTTACCCGTAATTTTTCCGGCATATGTAGCGTTACTTTGTTCTTCTACGCTGCTATAAGCATATACAGTATAGGATGTTTCTGATACTAAACCTGGAATATCAACGCTGCCATTTATGTATTCTCCTTCAGAAACTTCTTTAATGATAGTTTCCAACCCTTCGGTTGCTGGAACAGCTTTTACTAATTTAATGGTACTACCACCTTCTTCCCAAGTTAGGCGTGCTGCATTATCAATGAGCTTTAGACTTTTGATTTTTGAGATATAAGTAACATTGATATCTGTTGTTGTATACATCTCAGACTCTTTGTTTGTTCCTATACATTTAATCTTAACCATGTATTTCTCATCCCAATTTAATCCTTCAAATGTATAGGGAGAGCGTTCGCAGGAAGCTTCTGTGTACAACTCATATGTATTTTGACCTGCATCATCGGTAGAAATTACACGATATAGTTGTAATTGATACTCTGTAGCTCCTTTTATGTTTTCCCAGGTAGTTATGATATTATTATTCTGAACTTCCAATGAGGCTACCGGGCGGAATAAGCGAGGGGCATCATTTGTAAAGTCATCATCGTCGCAACCGATGAATGTACTGCTTGCCGTAAAGGCAAGCAATATCATTGTTATATATTTCTTTATTTTCATAATTCTTCTATTTTTTATTTGTTACGGATAGCGTAACCATCGTTAGACAATATACCATTGGATGAAACGACACGGTCTGTCGGTATAGGGAAAACATAAGGGGTTACTTTATTTCTCAAACTACTGATATCTTCAGTCCCTTTAATTAAAGCCCCGTCTGTCAGACCATGCCATGAATACATAACACGTTCATGTAATGTACCTTTTTTGATATCATTACCATTTTCATCTTTACCATAAGATTCCCCTGTTTCAGGATTTGTAGAGCTTACGCTAATGAAGCTATCTGCAAAACTGATACGCTTTAATCCACTGAATGTTGCATTAGGAGTTTTGATATCATTATCACTCAAAGTTGTAGCTGTACTATATGTACTGTTAGATTGATCACGATAAGTGAAGTAATCATTTTCAAAAATAACACGTCCGTTTGTGTAGTTGTAGTACAAACGTGAAGCAACATTCATATCTTCAATTTCCTTTTTAGAATTATAAGTGAATTCGCCATTTACGTTTTCTAATTGGTTATAATTCATGGCTACATCACGCATCCATTCGATTGTATTTACAATTGCATTACTATAATAGTTCCAGCGTATCAAATCAAATTTGCGGATATTCTCGCCACCGAACTCCCAACCACGTTCATCAATAATAGCTTTTTTGAAAGCGTCATAATTTCCTAATGCGTTGATATATTTATCTACCATTTCTGATTTATTGCTTGCATTGATGAATGCGCGTTCACGTACGCGTCCCAACATCTCTTTGGCTGTTGCAGTAGGTCCATTATTGATTTCATTTTCAGCTTCTGCCAATAGGAGTAATACATCTGCATAACGGAGTACAGGCCAGTTTATGCCTGTGCCTTTACTTGCTACAGAGGTTTTCATATCCAGGCGACACCATTTTGCAGGTTGAATACCCCAAGCATCTACAGCAGCTTGTTTTTCATCATATAGCCAACGATAATTGGCACATGTAACAGGCAGACGTTGATCTTGTGAATCAAAAGAACAAGCATAATTCGGAGTTAAGTTGGTATATGTTGTTCCAGCACCTTTTGAACCGTCTACAACACTTAGGCCATGACACCAGCCGATGTCACCACCCGAATTAGGAACAAATCCCATTTCAAAAAGTACGTCACTATTACCAGGATTGCAACCGTTTATTTGGTTATCAAAGATTTCTTTAAAGTTGGTATTCAAATTACGGTCTTTTAAATTGATGAGTTTAAGAGCATATGCTCTGGCTACTTTGTAGTAGTCATCTGCACTGCTTGCGGTAACCTCTACTCCATTTTCATTGACGTATGTCACTGTATATTCCTCACCTGTCTGTATGCAACGAGCCATTGTGCCATCAGCCTGCATAGAATATCCGGCACGGAACATTGCCAGTTTTACGATAAAGCCTAGTGCAAAATCACGGTTCATATACTCCACTGTCAATGCATCACTCCATTGCATCTCTTCTTCTACATTGATAAGGTCTTGGATAAGATGAGAGTAAATGATATTTTTATCAGTACGAGGATCATTGTGCATATCTTCTGCAGTCGTAGGAGTCGTTGCAAATGGAACATCTCCCCAGAAGTTACACATTAACCAATACCAGTATGCGCGAAGACAGTACGCTTCTCCGTGGAGCTGTTTCATGTCTTTATTACCTTCTTTGTACATATCACTATTTTCAATGCCTTGAATACATTGGTTGGCAAAGTCTATGGCTTTAAAACTGTTATCCCAGCAATTCTTAATGTCATTAAATTGCTTCATATTCAGACACCAAACACCACGGCGGTCGGTATTTTCAGATTGTGCTTTTGTAATGAATCCCACTTCGATGTCAGTGTTTTGCATCCAGTTGGTACTCATACGTGAAGTATAAGTATCTTCACAGAAATATGAATAGACATGAGCTAACATTTTACGGGCGTCAGTAGGGTTGGAGGTAAGATACTCCAAGTTGTCGGTGGACAGGGATTTAGTATCCAACATGTCTTCACAAGAGGTTGTGAAACACATTCCGGCAACTAAAGCTGCTATATATAAAATTTTCTTTTTCATTTTCTATATTGTTTAATCTATTAAAATGTAATATTCACACCGGCAGTCCAAGAGAATGACTTGGGATATGCAGAGAAGTCCGCTCCCGGGGTTAAACCACTGGTCTTGCTGTTACGGATAGCTGTACTAACCTCAGGATCATATCCGGAGTAATTAGTCAGACAGAATACATTATTCAAAGTGCAGTATAAACGAAGCTGACTGCATGCAAATTTCTTTGTCCAATCCTTAGGTAAGGTGAAACCAACTGTTAAGTTTTGAAGACGGAGGAATGAACCATCTTCTACGGCCCAGGATGTAGGTACAGGATTATTATCAGACATTGTAGTAGCAGACCAGTACGTTGCATTTGCATTCATACTCTTTAATGTTTCATAGTCCGTAACAATAGTCCCAGTTGTCTGGTCTAAGTATGTCCAGGCTTTGCCCCCCAAAGTAACAGGTGCCATGTTTGCACGTAAGTTAGCATAAGTGTTACGATAGGATTGAGAAGATACCATCTTATCCATATTGTATACATCGTTACCAACAACAAAGTTGAAGTTTGCAGAGAAATCGAACCATTTATAAGTTGCATTCAAACCAAAGCCACCGGTAAATTTGGGTTGAGTTTTGCCAATGATAGTGCGGTCCTTATCTTCTGAAATTTTACCATCACCATCTAAGTCTTTCAACTTCATGGCTCCTGGACGTAAACCTCCGTAAGAACTGGCTGTCATGTAGGTATTATCTACTATACCTTCCTTGAGAATATAATTACCTGACTGGTCAAATTGGAACTGTGTTTTGCCGCTGGCATCAGTATAGGTTACGAAATCATCTACACCATATACTCCATCATATACAAATCCCCATACAAGTCCTAAGGGTTGACCTACTATTACACGGTAGTCGTCTTGCCCGCGCATATCAGAAGAAAATGCTCCGGAATTGAATGACATGGAGTTTACACCATCGGCTAATTTATCCACTTTATTCTTATTAAAGCCAATATTGAAATTGAAGTTTAAGGAATAGTCTTTATTTTGGAGAATAGACGCATTTAATGATAATTCGATACCTTTGTTAGATGTTTGACCTAGATTCTGCTGCATACTAGTATAACCAATAGCAGTAATAGGCATTTCTATCAGCAGGTCTTTTACAGTATTCCAATAATAATCGATGCTACCGGAGAGTCTTTCATTAAAGAAACCAAAGTCCAAACCAACGTTACGTGTGATGGTTGTTTCCCATTTCAAATTAGAGTTAGCCAACTGATTATTATTTAATGTATAGTGAGGATTCTGTTCGCCTCCTTGTCCGTAGTATTTCCCTCCGGAATATGCTTTATACGTTGTTTCGTACATGGCGTCGCCAATACGGTTGTTACCGGCAGTACCATAAGAAAAACGTAGCTTCAAGTTAGACATCCATTCCTTTGTATTTTCCATGAACGGCTCTTCAATAATACGCCATGCTAAAGCTGCAGCAGGGAAATATCCCCAACGGTTACCTCTAGAAAATTTGGAAGAACCATCAGCACGCATAGTTACTGTCAATAAGTATCTGTCATATAAACTATAGTTAGCACGTCCGAAGAAAGAAATGGTTCTGTCTTCCTTTCCAAGAGTCGAAGATATTGTTTGAGCACCTGTCGCTTTAGAGTTGTTGGCCATGCTTGCAAACATCTTCTCTGGTGAAATATCTTCCTGGAAGAATTTACCGATCATATTATTGCTTTCACTGTTAGAAGCAACATATTCTTGACCAATCATGATATTTACATCATGGATCTTTGCAAAGTTCTGTTTCCATGCCAATGTGTGTGCACCACGTAATTTCCAGGAATCTTTCTTAGACCATTCGCCCATAGGAAGTTCACCACCGTCCTGTACGGCCTTGCTGCTCTTCGGACCATACCAGTCCTTTTGTTGGTTGAATGTATAATCATAACCTCCTTCAGCACGATAGCTGAAACTTTTGGTAATATCCCAAGTAATTGCAGCGTTGAAATTATAGCGACGTTCATTCTTTCTTCTCCAGTAGTCATTTACCTGATCTTTCAGAGAACGTGTAGCATTAACGTATTCTTGATACTCATCTTCCGGCAATGTACTCGGATCAATGTCAATTTGGTCGTATAGGCCGTAAACTGGTGCTTTCATTAAAGCATCGTAAGAACGGATTTTATATGTACCGCCACCAGTTCCTACACCTTGAGTTTCTGTATCAGCGAGACGTACACCAAAATCCAGATTCAGATTTTTGTATAATTCGTGTTTCAACTTGAAGTTCATGTTGTAACGTCTGTAGCCATTATCTTCCATTAAACTCTTATCGTTGGCGTAAGTTCCACTTAATGTGAATTTTGTTTTTTCACTACCGCCCGTAACACTGATGTTGTGGGATTGAGAAAGTTCATTATTACCAAACATTTCTTCTTGCCAATTGTGTCCTTTCTGGTATTGATATAAATCTAAATCACCATAAGCACCGTAACGTTCTTCAAAATTTTTAATGGAAGACGCTCCTCTGAGTGCTTGTCTTTCGTAGTTGTACATGACAAACTGGTAAGGATCCATTACGTCAAGGGTGTTGCGGATACTTTTCCCTTGTATATAGCCATTGTAGCTAACAACAGTCTTTCCTCCCTTGGCACTTTTGGTCGTAATCAAAATAACACCATTGGCACCTTGTGCACCATAAATTGCTGTAGAAGCTGCATCCTTCAATACTGTAATGTCTTCAATATCTGATGGAGAAATATCACCCATACTTGATACAGGGAAACCATCAACAATATAAAGAGGAGAACTATCACCTGTGATAGATCCACCACCACGTACTTTGATAAGCATTTCGGCATCCGGCGAACCGTCGGTTGTTGTGATTTGCACACCTGCCAATTTACCGGTCAATGCTTCTGCTACGTTGGTAACGGGTACTTTGGCTAATTCCGACCCTTTTACCGTACTAACCGCACCAGTCAAATCCTTCTTCTTTGCCGTACCATAACCGATTACCACAACTTCTTCCAAAGCTTGTGCATCATCTTCCATAACTACGTTGACCGAAGTTTTTCCTTTCAATGCTATTTCCTGAGGAGTCATTCCCACATAAGAGAATACTAATGTGGAATTGGCGGGAACACTAAGGGTGAAATTACCATCAATGTCGGTAATAGTACCGTTACCGGTATTCCCTTTCTGTACTACGGAAGCGCCGATAACGGTTTCTCCCGTTTTGTCCGTCACAGTACCTGTTACGGTTACATTTTGCGCTGATACGCTAAGCGATATCACGGCTACTAAAAAGAATAGTAGCGCGGCGCGCATGTTTTTCATCTTGTTAGACATTCTTTGCATGATATTAATTTAATATGATTTTTTTCGTTAGTGTGTTCGGGCACACTGTTAATTCATTGTTGCAAATGTATAGGGATGTGAAAAGATAAATGTGTAATATCTGTTTTTAGGGTGGTATTTTTTGTTATTTACTGTCTATTATGCTTTTGCGGATTACCTAAATGATGTTATATAACAGAAAAGAGGGGAATTTATTGTTCCCCTCTTGACATTTTAACATATTCCCAACCGACTTTCGCCAGTAGCTCTATGGTTTTAATTACTATTTAGCTTATAGCCCTTTTGCCGTCAAAATGTACTCATTTCCTGCATTCGTATCTATGTCATACACATACGTCTGTGCATATTCCGGTACACAAACTGGAGCATTGGCTGCAACCAGTGGCTTGCGAATACTCTGTGATTGCAAAAGCGGGTTATCAGATACTTCCTGCGAGGTAGAGCTCAATTTTTCCCCATTCAAATAAAGGGGAGTCAGACTTCGGATGCGGAGTGTGCCGCCGATATTAGAAGTGATTATGGCTGTTTGCAACTCACCGTTTGCCCATCTCATTTCTTTAACCGTAAATCCTCCGCGGCAACGGATACCTTTTAGTGTTCCCTGTTTCCATACTTCGGGCAATGCCGGAAGAAGATGAATGGCACCATCATGGCTTTGAACAAACATCTCGGCAATACCGGCCGCACAACCAAAGTTTCCGTCAATCTGGAAAGGCGGGTGGGCATCAAACAGGTTCGGATAAGTACCTCCATTTTGTCCCTTTTCATCGGTAGTGGGATGAAGTTGTTCGGTAATCAGTTGATAAGCGTGATTGCCGTCCAGCAGGCGTGCCCACAGGCAGACTTTCCAACCCATAGACCAACCGGTGGAGTGGTCACCACGACCGATTAACGATTTTTTGGCGGCTTCGAACAGGATAGGAGAGTTGTATGCACTGATCTGGCGTCCGGGATATAAGCCCCAGAGGTGGGAAACGTGACGGTGGCGGTCTTTGGGATTATCCCAGTCGTGCATCCACTCCTGTAATTGGCCCCAACGACCTACTTGCATGGGGGCTAGATGATTAACTACCATTTGCAGACTATCGGTAAATGCGGTGTTTTCCTTCATTAACTGGGCGGCAGTAATGGTATTATAGAACAAATCGTATATCATCTGGTTATCCATTGTGGTTCCTGCAACGACTACGAAGTCCCGCTTCCCATTGACAACCGGTCTGTTCTCCGGAGAGTAGGAGGGAGCTACCACCAGCCAGTTATTTTCAGGTTCACGTACCAGAAAATCCAGGTAGAACTCGCAAGCACCACGCATCAGAGGATATACTTCGGCAAGATAGTTCTTATCACCGGAGAAAAGATAGCGATCCCACAAATGTTGACAGAACCAGGCGTTGCAGGTAGGCCAGATGCCATAACCGGGGCCGTCTACGGCACCAGTGCTGCGCCAGATATCCGTATTATGGTGCAGCGTCCAGCCGCGGCAGCCATACATAGCGGCGCTTTCACGTCCCTGTATGGCTACTTCTTTCACTAATTGCAGGAAAGGTTCGTGTATTTCGGGCAGGGAAGTGCTTTCGGCAGGCCAGTAGTTCATTTCTACATTGATGTCGGTGGTGTATTTGCCATCCCACGGGGCACGGAGCTGATAGTTCCAGATACCTTGCAGGTTGGCTGCCTGTCCGCCGGGTTGCGAACTACATATCAGCAGGTAGCGTCCGAACTGGAAGTACAGGGCCGCCATTTGCGGGTCGAAGCTGGAACTGAATTCTTTGACGCGTACGTCAGTCGGTTTATCGGCCTGGGCATTGCGACCCAAGTCCAGTGATACGCGGTTGAAGAACTTCTGATAGGTGCTGATATGGGCTGCTTTACTTTTTGTATAGTTCTTGTTTACGTTTGCCAGATACTTCTGCGCCGTAGCTTGGGCATTGCCGGAGACGTCTTTATAGTTCACAAAGTTGGTGCCCATGGAAACATATAGAGTGACGCTATTGGCATTTTTCACTTGCAGGGTGCTGTCCGACAATACTTCCAGATTTCCGCCGTTGTTCTCTATACGGGTGAGGGCGGTGAATTCAACTTTACCTTCGATGCCTTCGTGGTCATTGGCTTTCCCATTGAGTTGCAGCTCTTTTCGGGGAGAGATGCAACGCACAATGTTCTCTTTGTAAGGAGTTGTATATTTGGCGGTGAATGAGATGCTCTTCTTTTGTGAGGCTGTCAGGCGGATAACCAGTACCTGGTCGGGGAAAGAAGTATAGGATTCCCGGGTATAAGTCACTCCGTTGGCTGTGAAGCGGGTGGTGCTGATAGCTTTTTCAATATCCAGATCGCGGTAATAATCAGTATAGTTACTGATTCCGTCGAAATCGAGATGCAGCGTTCCTACAGTCTGATAAGGCATTCCATTGGCTGATTGTGAGCAGATGGCGGGGCCGCAAAGAGCCTGTGCTTCCGCATTCTTACCTTCGAAGATAAGCTGGCGGATGCGTGGCAAAGCCTCTTTGGCTTTAGGGTTGGTATTGTTGTGAGGGGAGCCGCCCCATACGGTTTCTTCGTTCAATTGGAACTGTTCGTGCGCAGGATCACCGAAAACCATCGCACCTATACGTCCGTTACCTAATGGCAGAGCTTCCACCCATTGTGTGGCGGGGGTGTCGTACCATAATTTAAGTGTTTCATCTGCTTGCTGTGCCTGCACGTTACTTCCTATGCAGGCTACGGCGAAGCATGCTAATAACCATTTCTTTATCATTGTTTTTCATTTTTGGTATTTCGATTGCAAGATTAGGCAGTTTGCGGCACTTTCAGGGGGAATATCTGGCTAAAAAGGAGTAAAAATAGAATTATGTCACATTGCAGTGCATTTCCTTTTTACTTGAAAGCTATTGCCGCTATCTCTTCAGCCTTGTCCACTATGTAATCCGGGTGGAATGTTTCCAATTCCGTGCGCGGACGGAAGCCCCAGGTTACACCGCAGGATGTCACTTCCGCATTGTTGGCAGTCTGCATATCTACGCCGGAGTCTCCCACGTAGAGAACGTCTTTTGTTGAAAGTTGCGCTATTTGCAATATGTCATGTACAACGGTGGGATCGGGCTTTACATTCACCCCTTCCCGTTGCCCGAAGACGGCGGTGAAGCGGATATTTGGGAAATAGTGGGCTATCAGTTTCTCAGTGGCAGCCTGATATTTATTGGAAGCAACGGCCAGTTGCAGGCCTTTGGCTTGCAATTCATCCAGAAGTTCCGTAATGCCGGGATAGGGACGGCTTTTGTCGGCGTTATGCTGGTCGTAATAAGGTACGAACTCTTTGCGTACGCGCAAAACATTTTCTTCCGTTCTGCTTTCTTCGGGCAGGGCACGTTCAAATAGTTTGTTGATGCCGTTGCCAACCATGAAATTATACTTTTTTTCTTCATGGGTGGGATAACCTAACGCAGCTAATGCGTGGTTGGTACTTTGTGCCAAGTCGGCAATGGTGTTCAGCAGGGTTCCGTCTAAATCGAATATAACCAGTTTCTTCATATTTCTTTAGGTGTTTTTTATTAGAGAACACAAATATAGCGCATTCCGTTCAAACAATATCAGAGTAAAAGAAGAAAACTCTGCAGGGAGACTTCTGCTATCTTGTGGCATATCTTCCGTTACTTTACGGGGAAACTCTTTTTATCCCAAATGGTAACTTCATTTACATGCCGAGGTAAAGGTCGTTACATGCCGTGGTAAAGACCGTTACAATAGGAGGTAAAGGTCGTTACATGCGGCGGTAAATGCTTTTACATCCTGCGGTAAATAATTGGTAAATGCAATGTGTTGATATTTAGTGGTATATGCAAAAAGAAAATTCCTCCTTACTGAAAACAAAGTCTCAGTAAGGAGGAATGAATGATGATAGCTAAAGCACTATTTTTATTTCTTGGTGATGCGGAACCAGTCAACATCCGCCCATCCGCCGTCATTGGTCGTGATGGCAGGACGTGTGCAGAATGTACCTACCTTTACGCCAATCCATTTGCCCTCTTTGGCCTGGAAGGGTTTGCCAAGCGACTGATACTTCTTTCCGTCGAGGCTGTAACTGAAATTGCACATTACCAATAAGTCATGTCCGCCTTCGCTCTTGGAGATTTTCTTTCCGTCGCTGGTGAACTTTACTTTCAGGTAGATAGTGTTGTCCGTTAAGTCAACTGTGCCGTTCACTTCTTCCGGAGTGCCTTTGTCGGCTTTCGGGCAAGATACCTGAGAAAGAACGAGTCCTTTATCTGTATTTTCCAGAATCAGTCCGGCGTAGTCCATACCCATCACTACCAGTCCGGTACGTTCGCCTTTATATTTCTCTGTCGGCTTGAAGGTCAGCTTCATTGTAGCGGTGAAGTTGGGAGCCGGAGCTTTCTGCAACAACAGGTTGGCAACGTCGAAGAGATTCTTGTACTCTTTCACAACCGGATAAGAGTACAGGCGTACAATGCTTTGGTCGCCTGCATAATAGGCCCACTTCTCGTTGATGTTGGCATGCCATTGCCATTGTGGGGACAGGGTATAACCGTCGAATTCATCACTTTCCTGCGGAGTGCAGATAGGATAAGTCTTGCCTACGTTAGGTTTCTTGTAAGTCATCACGGGTTCGCCGCAGCCGTCACCGTCTTTGTCGATACCGATAACGGGCCAGTCGTTCACCCATTTCATGGGTTGCAGATGCACCAGACGACCGTAAGCGCCTACGTCCTGGAAGTGGAAGAACCAGTCTTCACCGGTCGGGGTGTCTACCCATGCACCCTGATGGGGGCCATTCACTGGGCTGTCACCTTGTGCAAGCACTGTTTTCCATTCATAGGGACCGTATACGTTTTTGGAGCGGAGCACTACCTGCCAGCCTGTGGGAACACCACCTGCCGGATGGAAAATGTAATAGTAACCGTTGCGTTTGTAGAATTTCGGGCCTTCGCAAGTCTGGTGTGCCTCATGACCATCGAAGATGATGCGTGACGGAGTGATGGCTTTGGTTGCTTCGGCATTCAGTTCGCAGATGGTGATGACACTTTTCAGTTCGGCGCGGCTGCCTGCATAGGCATGAACCATATACACTTTACCGTCGTCATCCCAAAGCGGGCAGGTGTCGATGATGCCTTTGCCCGGCTTCACCAGTACAGGCTCGGTCCACGGACCTTTCGGATCTTTGGCTTTCACCATGAAAGCACCCTGGTCGGGGTCTCCCCAGAAGATATAAAACTCACCGTTGTGATGGCGGATGGCGGGCGCCCATACACGGTTACCGTGTTCGGGACGTTCGGGAGTTTCAATGGGGGGGAGTGCGTAAGGTACGGCAGCACCGATGATAGTCCAGTTCACAAGGTCTTTGGAATGGAGTATCTGGAGTCCGGGCAGACAATTGAAACTGGAGGATGTCATGTAGTAGTCATCTCCTACACGGCAGGCGTCCGGGTCGGAATAGTCTGCATAGAGCACCGGGTTCTTGTACTTACCATTTCCTTGGTCGGCTACCCATACCTCGGAAACATAGTTCTTCTGCTGTGCCGCCAGTGGCAGGGCGAGCAACAGGCATAGACTCATGAGGGTCTTTCTTGCTTTCATGTTTTTTAGCTATTAGTGATTAGTTATTTGTAAGCTACAGGCTACAAGCTACGAGTGCCATTCGGCACGATAGCGCAGCTACTTGTCACTCGTAGCTTGTAGCTTGTCACTTAATTTAGTGCATAGCACTAAATTATCACTTTCACCGTTGCCGGATGTTCCAGTTCCTCCTTCCACTCGCGGATATAGGCAAACCATGCTTCGGGCGTCTTGTATCCGAAAGTTTCTTTCATGGAAGTGAATGTGATATTGTGAGTGAAGTATTTGCTGCCTTTGGCACCAATGGTGTACAGATAGTTGGCTTTGTCCTTCACTTCATCTTTTACATATTTCTGTGGAATGTACGTACCCAATCCTACGGTTTCTTTGGCGTACTTCACCGTGTCATTTACGGGCCAGTCCGTTCCCCAGCAACCTATCAGACCTTTGTGGTCGGAGTAAGAGACAGAACCTTTGATGTCTATGACGCCGGTACAGAAGATTTCATCCTTCAGTGGTTCGGCAAAGAAAGTTTCCACGAATACGTCGCGGTGTCCGCCGTAGAGGGTGTAACGGTTGGTCATGTTCAGTTCCGAGCCCTGATATTGCCAGTCGGTCACTTCTATTTCCGAGATGGTGCGCACCGGACCGTAGGCAATGATACGTTCGGTGAGAGTGGCAACGGGAGTGATGTGGGTTGCTTTCTTGCCGTCCCAGCCTTTCAGTGCACCCAGACCGCAACTGCCGCCTACCAGGAGAACATCATCTCCGAAACCACGTGCCAGTTGTTCGTCAGTCGGATAGAATTGTGATTCTTTGATTTCGAAACCTTTATTGAATTTTCCGTAGATATCAACGGTTTGCTTATGGTCGAAGTACAGGCGGTAAGCCACTAACTCAGACTCGAAAGCCGGACCGTGGTGATGCATCTGGTTGTATATATTGCTGGTGCCCGGAATGGTTACGGACTGCACAGGCACATGTTTGCCTCTTTTGTCGCTGACGAGCATTTCTGCATACACGCGGGCGGGATACGTCTTGTCGCTTTTGGCAGAAGACAGGGTGACAGTCAGTGTCTTTTTGCTCTTGGCGGGCAGGTCGATAACGAATGCCAGTTCATCGGGGCGGCGGTCACCGTCCAGATCGTCCAGTTGCGAGGGGATTTCCTCGTTGCCGTTCATGACAACTGCCGAGCGTACACGGAATTGGGGATTGATTTCGCTGAGTTTGATTACTACCGGTTCGTCAGCTTTCGCCTTGTTCCAGGCATTGCTTACTTCCACTGTAAAACTCTTTTCTGCGTCTTGTGCCTCTACTACAGCAGAAAGGCCGCACAATAACAGTAATACTGTAAAGATTTTCTTTCTCATGGTTCTTAAATATATAATTAATTTGCCACAAAAGTAGTGCAAACCTCGCGTAATTCCTTTTCTATTTTGATATAAATACTGTCAGCTTTGTGAGTAAGGTCAATAAATTTGTTTGCGTACATTCTTTATTAACTTATATCTGCACGGTTATGAATCAGCTACAGGCTACAAGTGCCTTTCGGAACATAGCGCAGCTACTTGTAGCTTGTAGCCGGTAGCTCGTAACTAATACGTTATGAATTAACTGATGATTTACTGAGTATCTGTCATCCTGAACCCTAATCACTTATACAAATCGATGTTCAAAGCTTTAGCTGCCGAGTTGTTATATGTTTTTCCGTTTACTTTCAGGTCTTTGGCCTGCTTCACCTGCAATGCCTTGCCTTTTGTCTCTATCTTTACATTTTCGATAGAAACATTTTCGGCCTGGCTAATAACGATACCTTCTTTGGCATCCGTAACCACAACATCTTTTACATGTACATTGCGGATAGGCATTTCCGGCAGACCGTTGAAGAACATGGCACGTCCGGCACCTTTGCAAGTTACATTCGTAATATGGATATCGCGGAAAGCGGGAGTTTCTTCCGTTACGGGTGGAACAGACGATTTCATTCTGCCTGCCAGGTCAGCTTCCGTTTCTTCACCGGCAGCCTTGCCGCCATAGAAGAGGTCGAACAGCAGTGCTTCGTGCGGAATGTCAATCATATTGATGTTGTGGATATAAATACCTTCAACCAAACCACCACGTCCACGGGTACTTTTGAAACGCAGACCTACGTCTGTGCCAAGGAATGTGCAGTCTGTTACATATATATTCTTTACGCCGCCTGACATTTCGCTACCTACCACAAAACCGCCATGACCGTGCAATACGGTGTTATTCTTTACAATCACATTCTGGCAAGGCTCGCCACGTCTGCGGCCGTCTTCGTCTTTACCTGACTTGATACAGATAGCATCGTCACCCGCATCAAAGATGTTGTTGATAATCAGTGCATTCTTGCAAGACTCCAAATCGAGTGCATCGCCATTCTGCGAATACCAGGGATTGAATACCTTTACATTGTGGATAGTGATATGTTCGCATGACAGTGGGTGCAGACACCAACTGGGGGAGTTCTTGAAAGTAACGCCTTCCAATAATACTTTCTTGCTCTTCACGATATTCAGCAACACCGGACGCAGCCACGGGCGGATTTCATTCCATTCTTCATCTGTTTCAATGCCTTCCGGATTATTGAAATCTTTGGTAGCCATAGCTCCTTTCAAAGCTCCGGCAGTGGGATACCAGATGCTACCGGATGCATCGACAACACCTCCCGATTTAACCAGGCTATTCCATTGACCGGAAGTCAGTTTGCCTTTCTTCACCGGACGCCAGCTATCACCCGAACCATCGAATACGCCATGTCCTGTAATTGCAATGTTTTCAGCATTCCATGCAGAAATAGGGGATTGGCAACGACGGGTATCCAGTCCTTCAAAAGATGTCTTTATAATAGGATAAGCTTCAAAGTCGTCTGTGAACAGAACCAGTGCGTTCATCTCTGTGTACAGATTAACATTGCTCAGCAATTCGATTGGACCGGTCAGCCACAAGCCTTCGGGGATGACTACTTTACCGCCGCCTTTAGCGTTGACTGCTTTGATTGCGTCGTTGATAGCCTTGGTATTCAGTATAATGCCGTCTCCTTTGGCTCCAAAGTCTATAATACTGACTGTATAGTCCGGAAATGTGGGTTGTTCCACTTTCGGCATATCGAAGGGTAAATTCTCATAGATACTATCATCTATATAATCTCCGTTTTGGGCTTTCACCGTGTTCTGAACGGGTAGCAAAGGGAGGGTTAGTGCAGTAAGCACCAATAGCTTTTTGACAAATGTGTTCATTCGTGATACTATATTTTAGTTATAAATTATTCGTTATTAGTTGTGGATTAACAGGTCTTTCCTTAACTCTCAACTTCTTTAATTATTATCCTCCCGCAAGCGGCTCTCCCGAGTGGCTTACGAAAGAAATAATAAATGATTCATGTTAACCTAATTCTAACCTTAAATAAATATTATGAAAAAACCTCTTAATTACCGTTTGCAAATGTATCGGGCTTTAGTGGAAACCATGTGCATAATTTGTTGGTTTAGGTGGATTTTTTGTGGTTTTGTCCTTTTCTTTGCACACTTTCGGGGTTTTTATGCAGAAAGTTCATATCTTTAAATAAGATAGGCGGCATTTCAGCAAAGGCAAAAATAAGCAAGCTTATTTTGCTATGCGTTCAATTTGCACTATCTTTGCGACCTCAAAATCAGTGAACAAGGTGGAAAGATGCAAGATAACAAGGCGATGCCTTGCTTACTTGTTCCCTGAAAACCTTGTCAACTTTTAATTATTATAGGTATGAGTTACAATTTGTTGAAAGGAAAAAGAGGCATTATTTTCGGTGCTCTGAATGAGCAGTCCATTGCCTGGAAAGTAGCAGAAAAAGCTGTAGAAGAAGGTGCAACAATCACCTTGTCAAACACTCCGGTAGCAGTTCGCATGGGCGAAGTATCTGCACTGGCAGATAAATTGCAATGCGAAGTTATTCCCGCAGATGCTACAAGCGTAGAAGATTTGGAAAATGTATTTAAGCGTTCCGTAGAAGTGCTGGGCGGTCAGATTGACTTTGTGCTCCACTCTATCGGCATGTCTCCCAATGTTCGCAAGAAACGCACGTATGATGATTTGGATTATGATATGCTGGACAAGACGCTGGATATTTCCGCCGTGTCTTTCCATAAGATGATACAGGCTGCCAAGAAGTTGAATGCCATTGCAGATTACGGCTCAATCCTTGCATTGAGCTATGTGGCTGCACAACGCACATTCTATGGTTACAACGATATGGCAGATGCCAAGGCATTGTTGGAGTCCATTGCACGTAGCTTCGGTTATATCTATGGTCGCGAACATAATGTACGTGTCAATACAATCTCTCAGTCACCGACTATGACAACTGCAGGTTCGGGTGTGAAGGGGATGGATAAATTGTTCGATTTCGCCAACCGTATGTCTCCGTTGGGCAATGCATCAGCCGATGAATGTGCCGACTATTGTATCGTGATGTTCTCCGACCTGACCCGTAAGGTGACTATGCAGAACTTATTCCACGATGGTGGTTTCTCCAGCGTAGGTATGAGTCTTCGTGCCATGGCCACTTATGAAAAAGGGCTGGATGAGTATATGGATGAAAATGGAAACATTATTTACGGTTAGGCCGTAAAAGTTAATAATGAAAGAATTAATAATGAAAGGCTGTTTGCTTCCATTTTTAATTCTTTCATTCCTTTCCTTCCTCTTTCATTTTTTCATTCTTTCATTTCTTAATTTATGATTCCTGCTCTTTATCTTTTGCCCGTCACTTTGGGGGATACCCCTATTGAAACTGTGTTGCCTTCTTATAATAAGGAGGTCATACTTGGTATTCGTCATTTCATTGTAGAAGATGTGCGTTCGGCGCGCCGCTTTCTGAAAAAGGTGGAACGGGAAATAGATATTGATACGTTGACTTTTTATCCGCTGAATAAGCATACATCGCCCGAGGATATTTCCGGTTATCTGAAACCGTTGATGGCAGGGCAATCTATGGGAGTGATTTCCGAAGCCGGTTGTCCGGCAGTGGCCGACCCGGGAGCGGATGTCGTGGCGATTGCCCAGAGGAACAACCTAAAAGTGGTTCCGTTGGTAGGACCGTCTTCCATTATCTTGTCTGTGATGGGCTCGGGATTCAACGGACAAAGTTTTGCTTTTCATGGCTATCTCCCCATCGAACCGGATGAGCGTGCCAAGAAACTGAAAACCTTGGAACAGCGAGTTTATGCCGAGCAACAGACACAGCTTTTCATTGAAACACCTTACCGCAATAATAAAATGGTGGATGATATTTTGCGTACCTGCCGCCCGCAAACCAAACTTTGTATTGCTGCGAACATTACGTGCGAAGGAGAGTATATCAAAACCAAAACAGTGAAAGAGTGGCAGGGAAAAGTTCCCGACCTTTCTAAAATTCCTTGTATTTTTCTCTTGTACAAATAACTTCTTTCAGATGCTCGTATTCATTCTCAAAGCAGCAGCTAAAGAAGTTCTTGCCTAAATTATGTTCTATCTGTTGGAAAGTCCAGAGCTTTCCATCTTTTATCTGCTTATCCCGTAAAAGATTGTCATCTTCTATATCAAGAAGGAAAAGGTAGATAAGCCGGTTTGTTACTTTATTTTCAAAATGATACATGATATTGAATTGTAAGTCCTGTATCGGAGCTTGTGGAAATGCCTGTTTCACAAGGCGGACGATGCTTTGTTCCAGAGTTTCTCCGTATAAGAGGTAGCACTCCATCGGCACATCGGTTTTTCCCCGTTCGAGAATGCAACGTTGCGAACGCGGGCGTAGATAGAGCATGCCGTTGTGAGATACGGCAATACGGACTACCGGGTTGATATATTCATTCTTCCGGTTGATGGCATCTACTGCCAGGCTTCTTCCGATGACATCTCCTTTCGTATTGACAATGGGAACAAAAGCAGTATGCTCCATCATTACGTTGAAATAGAGGATGCCGAACTGATTGAACAGTATACTCAATATAAATACGGCGGGCGGACAAAAACGGAACAGTACATTCCGGGCGGTATCACTTAAAGGACCGGGAACCAGTATAGCTATGAAGATGGCCAGCAGATGGATGAAAGTGATAATGATAACCACCCGTGCAGATACAATGGCAGATTCCGCCCCCTGTGCAAAAAGCTGTTTGCAACATTTCTTTGATTGGGAAATCTGATGGGCAAGAAATCTTCTTCTGTTCAGGAAGATAACGACAATCGGTATGAGAGTGCTGATTTCCAACGTCAACGGAAACATGTCGCGAGTGGAGCAATCACCGAAGAAGAAAGTGGTAAGAGTTAATAACAGGAGCATTCCCGTAGTACAGTAAAGCAGGAAATTGGGAATTCTGGCTCCTTTATTCCATAGTGTAAATAAACTATAAAGGACCCCTACACCTGCACCAATGTAGATGGAAATGTCTTGGGTTATGAATTCGCATAATACAATAGATACGATAGCAGGGATAAATCCCAAAGACATATTGAACTTAGATGATAGAACTCCTTTTTTAGACATTGCTACATTATTTTGTCGTTATCTTATAGATAACAAATAAATAGAGCAATTGGTTTTTATTTCGTTTCTTTTTTATAAAATCTGATTTGTTTTTCGGCGTGGTAAGAGGAGCGTACTAAAGGTGCACTCTCTACTTGGTCGAAGCCTTTGGTTAAACCTGTCTCTTTGTAAGAAGCAAATTGTGCAGGGGTAACGTACTCTGCTACAGGATAGTGCTTGTGTGATGGCTGAAGGTATTGACCGATTGTCAATATCCGGCAACCCACCCGGCGCAGGTCGTCCATCAGTTCTTCCACTTCTTCCGGAGTTTCTCCCAACCCTGCCATAATGCCCGATTTGGCTGTTGTTCCGCTATCGGCTATTTGACGTATCACTTCCAGACTCGTATCATAACGGGCAGCACTGCGCACCAAGGGGGTGATGCGTTTCACTGTTTCCATATTGTGGGAGATGATTTCCGGACAAGCCTCGATTACTTGTGCAACCAAATCTTTCTTTCCTTGGAAGTCCGGGATAAGTACTTCGACCGTGGTTTCGGGGTTCAGTCGTTTGATTTCCCGGATGGTACGCGCCCAGTGTGCTGCTCCGAGGTCGGGCAAATCATCCCGGTCTACGGAGGTGATGACTGCATGAGATAGCTTCATCAAAGCTATGGACTCTGCCACATGGGTGGGTTCATCCGCATCCAGCGGAAGCGGTTTGCCTGTTTGGGTATTGCAGAATTTGCAGCAACGGGTGCAGATGTCACCGCCTATCATGAAGGTGGCGGTTCCTTTTCCCCAGCATTCTCCCATGTTGGGGCAACGTCCGCTGCTGCAAATGGTGTGCAGGCAGTGGGAGTCGACGATACGTTTGGTTTCGGTGTACCGTTCGTTGGCTCCTATACTTATTTTAAGCCATTCGGGCTTGCGTATTCTGTCTGTCATTTCAACTCTTTCTCAAAGAAGTTCGTCAGTTTTGTATACAGGTGATAACGGGTATTGCCGCCATAGATACCGTGGTTGCGGTTCGTATAGACTTGCATATCGAATTGCTTGTTCAGTTGCACCAGATGTTCTGCGTATTCAGCGCAATTCTGGAAATGAACATTATCGTCCGCCATGCCGTGAACTAACAATAAGTTTCCATTCAGATTGTTGGCATGTGTGAAGGCGGAAGAACTTTTGTATCCTTCGGCATTCTCCTGCGGGGTACGCATGAAGCGTTCGCCGTAGATGGTATCGTAATAATTCCAGTCGGTCACGGCAGCTACGGCAACTCCGGCTTTGAAGACGGGGGTACCTTCACTCATACTCATGATGGTCATGTATCCGCCGTAGCTCCATCCCCAGATGCCGATGCGGTTCTTGTCTACATATGGCTGGCTACCCATATATTGGGCGGTTGCCACTTGGTCTTTCGCTTCTTTTACACCCAGATTGAGATAGGTGCACTTCTCGAATTCCGCACCGCGTCCGCCTGTTCCGCGTCCGTCCACGCAGACGACAATGAAACCGCGGCTTGCCATGTAAGTCTCCCAACTGATAGCCCATGTGTCGAGCACTTGCTGGGAACCGGGACCGCTGTATTGATACAGAAGTACAGGATATTTCTTGGATGCGGAGAAATCTGTCGGTTTCATCATCCAGCCGTTCAGCGTTACGCCGTCCTGCGTCTGGAAAGTGAAGAATTCCTTCTGGGGTATGTTGTATTTCGCCAGGGTTTGCTTCAATGGGTCGTTGGTTACCAGCGTACTCAATACTTTGCCTGTATTGTCGTTCAGGGTGATAACAGTAGGAGTACTCAGATTTGAATAGCGGTTCATGTAGTACTTCATGTTCGTGCTGAACTGGGCACTGTTGATACCGGGCTGAGCGGAAAGTTTAGTCTTCTTTCCCTTGCGGTCTATCTTATACACAGCTTGGCGGAGCGGGCTTTCTTCATTGCTGATATAATAGAAGCTGTCATCAGCAGCATCCCAGCCTAAGAAGTTCTTTACTTCGTAGTTTCCGGCAGTGACTTGCTTAATCAGGTTGCCGCCCATGCTGTACCAGTACAGATGGTTATAACCGCTCTTTTCGCTCAGATAACTAAAGTTATCGGGATAGAAAATAATATTGTCGAATACATTCTCCTTAATATAAGCATCGCTTTCGTCGCGCAACACCTGTTTGCAAACCGTGGAACGTGGGTCGCCGAAGTACATGTCCAAGCGGTTCTGATGACGGTTCAGCGTCACGATAGCCAGTTTGTTAGGGTCTTGTGTGAAGCGGATGCGCGGAATATACCCGTCAGCATCCATAGGCACCTGCATTTTGCGGGTTACTTTCGACTTGATGTCAAAGGTATGTACAGATACCTTTGAATTCGCTTCTCCGGTTTTGGGATATTTATAGGTATAATCACCCGGGTATTTCTCAAAGGCTGAGATATGGGGATTGCTTCCGGCAAAAACCGGGAAACTGTAAGAAGGTACGTCTGTCTCGTCAAAACGGATATAGGCCAGTATTTTACTGTCGGCACTGAATTCCAAAGCGCGGTTGAAGGAGAATTCTTCTTCATATACCCAGTCGGGAATGCCATTCAGCACAGCATTGCGTTTGCCATCTTCCGTAACCTGGCTTTCGCTGTTGCCATACAAGAATTTTACGAGATAGATATTATTATCTCGCACGAAAGCAACCATCGTTCCGTCCGGTGAGAATACCGGTACCTGCTGCGGACCGCCGTCGGACAGTTTCTCCACTATATTGTTGATTTCTCCGTTGATGTTCCGTTTCAGACTATATATATAATGTATAGCGGTATAAGAATGGCGATAAATCGGAGTCTTTTCCGTAGCGATGAGTAATTTGCCGCCATCCGGCGAAAAACTGTAGCTGTCGAATGTCTTGAACGGACATTCGCGGGCGGTAGCGGCATCAAATAATACTTCTACCTGTTTTCCCGTTTTGAAGGAATATTTGATAATCTGCGTTCCTGCCGCATTCATTTGTGAATAGTGTTCTCCGTCTCCGGGAATAGGAATCACTCCGTAAATGTTTTCAGCACGGAACTTACCCGATACAATGTCTTTTAAATCAAGTGCCTGACCGCCTTGCGCAAAACCTGCCAATGTGCAGAGGCAAAGAAGAATTGCAATACTTATCTGTTTCATAATTTTGATTGATTTCTTTAGTGGGTGGATATGGGAATAAATTATTAAAAGAAGACTATAACAAGGAAGCACACATTTTGCGTATTTCGTGTAGTCTATTATTCAGCGTACTTTCTTTACGGGCGACAGCCATATTGTAACGGGTTTGCATGTTGACAAGCAGTTCCGCATTAATATCCAAAGCCGCTTCCACCATTAAGGCAAAGTCGCTGGTTATGGGGCGTTTTCCGTTTAGTATCTCATTGAGCATAGTATAGGATACTCCTAAAACTTCTGAAAATTTCTTTTGAGAGATTTTACGGCATTCTAATTCTTCTTTCAAAACATCTCCCGGATGCGTTGGTATTCTTTTTACTGTATTCATAATTTTATTGATAATGATTGGTTATATCCAATACGGTACATATTGTTACAACTGTCTCGCTTCCTTCTTTTTTTATTTTGAATTCCAGTCGATAATGATAGTCTATACGTATAGAGAAGCTATCTTTACCATGCAGTGCCTCGAAATTTAATGAGTTGAAGACGAATAAGTCTTCAATTCTTGTTGCTCCCGTCAAGGTATCTATACGTTTCTGGTATTTCTTTACTACAGATGTATCAAAGCGGTGTTTCTTATCCTTGCATTTGCCATCTTCATAAAGGTCACGCAGATAGTCTTTGTCATATTCAATAATCATTGTTCTATCTTTATGTTACAAAGATAACTCTAATTTGAGATATTCACTCATTTAGTGAATATTTATTTTGTTTTATTCAATAAAAAAAGCCCGTCCAGCTTTGTGGGGGCAAAGCTGAGGCGGGCTACCGTCACTCATAGATGATGATTAGGGTCGTCTGTTGTTTTTAGAGGATTTTTACTTTTTTCTGATACTCGGCAATGGCTGCATCCAGACGTTCATGAGCCGTTGTATCGCCCGGAACATTATGTGACGGGTGTATGTACAATTGTACGCCACGGTCTGCCAGAATCTCGGCAACGGTGGTGATGGTCATCCATACCATAGTCACAAAGCTTAGAGTAGACAACGGACCTACCTTGTCAAAGTGGTTCTTCAAAGGCACGGAAGCATCTACCAAAGGCACGCACGAGTCAACTACGATGTCTGCAAGCTGAAACAGGTTCTTACCGCTGGAATGACGGCTTGCCTTGTCGCCCGTTTCTCCGGCCGAACCGTAAACAATCACTTTCATACCGCGTTTCTTTGCTTCCAGTGCCACGTCGATATTCACTGCATTGATGCCTGTGTGAGAGAAAATCCAGAGGCAATCTTTGGAATCGAAATCGTAATTCTTCATGATTGCTTGTCCGTAGCCTTCGGTTCTTTCCAGAAAAAGGAATTGGTGGATACCCATCTGGCCGATGATTTGTGTAAAGAATGTCAGCGGGAGTTCGCATAGCGGGTGGAAACCTACGAAGCTACCAATGCGCGGATACATTTCCTCAACAGGGATAGTAGCGTGACCGCATCCGAACGTGTGTACCCAGCGTCCGGCCTCGATAGAGTCTGCCATAACGGTGGCTGCCTTTTTGATATTCTCCAATTGCGTGGCTTCCAGTTTTTCCATGATGCCATGCGCGTTTTTTAACCATTCTAATGCTAACATAATTTTTTTGTTTTTTTAGGGGGTAAATAATTTCTTTTATCTGAGTGAACGTTTAAACAATAAGAGCATGATGAGCAGGGAAACAATCATCATGTATGGATACACTGCGATGCTGTATCCTTGTGAAATGATTCCCGTGAGGCTGTTCAGCAACGTCTGTCCGATAAGGGCGATGACGAGTGCCACGCTGAAGGCCGTTCCCGAAAGGGAGGCGTACCGGCTGCCGATGATGCTGAGTATAACGGGGAATGTGGATGCCAATCCCGCACCAATCAGCACCATGCCTGCGGCGGCACGTGCGAAGTTGGGCGAGAAAGTCAATAGCGCGAAGCCTACCGCAGCCGTAATCAGGCTGGTGCGCAGGACTGTCTCCTGTTTTATCTTTTTGAACAGGACTACCAGCAACAAGCGGGCAACGGTCAGTCCGGCCACCATACAGGTCAGTGCCATGAGAGCACGGTTTTCGGGAATGCTGGTGGTTTGCCCCAGATAGAGAGTAGTCCAATTGTTGCATACACCTTCGATACCACTTTGGAAGAACAGGATGAAACTAAGCAACAGCAGGCTGCTTTCCTTCAACAGTCCCAATCCTTCCTTAATGGGAAATCCTTGCGGCTGTTTGGGGGCGGGGAAGCGTACACCGAGGCAGAACAGAATACCTGCCAGCATCACAATGCCTGTGCCTTGCAGTATTATTTCAAAAGAATAGTATTCGGACAGGAAACTCAGTAACACAGGAATGCCCAATGCTCCTATGCCATAGAACGCTCCGAGCAGACTGAGGCGTGAACCTTTCTCCTCCTCATTGGAAATATCGGCTACCAATGCATTCGTTTCGCCGTTCAGAATGCCGCCACCCAGCCCGATGCCTATAATTGAGAGCTGTAGTAACGGAATGCTTGTGAAGAAAGCGATTCCCTCCAGTCCGAGTAGCACCACCAGGCAACTGAGCAATAACAAAGCCTTATGTCCGAAGCGGTCCACAATAGGACCGAACAGTAGGGAACCTCCCAATAGGCCGAGAGGCAGGAACGTCACCAATGCAGTGGCTTGGAGGTTATCCAAACCCAGTTTGGCGGTGAGGGATGGCAATACCGCCCCCAACGTAATCATCGAAATGCCAAAGAAGCACATACCGATGCACGCAGCCGTGAATACCAGATTCTTTTTGTAATTACTCATATAAATGCTTTTTAATAGCAAGAAAAGCGGCTCCTATCAGTCCGGCATTGCCGGATAGTTGAGAGGCTACATATTCCACCTGTTTGATGCTGAGCGGTTGTGCCCATTTGCAGGCTTCTTTGTAGATGTCGTCAATGAAAATGCCGGCGGGACCAAATACACCGCCACCCCAGATTATTTTTTGCGGGTTGAGCAGACTGACAATATTGGCAGAAGCCATTCCCCACATTTCTATGGCTTTGTGCAGAACGGAAACTGCAATCGGGTCTTTCTCATTATATGCGCTGAACACGTCGTAAGCGGAAATGCGGCAAATTGGCTTCTGGCGCAGGCGCCCTTTATAGGACTTGTTTGCACGGACAGCATCCCGCACTCTGGCTCCGATGCCATTGCCCGAAGCATAATATTCAAAGCAACCGCAAGCATCATATTCTTCATTATAAGGCGGCTGTAGTGCCATCCAACCCGTAGCGCCGATGATGTCACTTGCGCCATGCAGCACATGCCCGTCGATGATGATGCCTGCGCCGATGCCTGTTCCCACCGCAATGAACACTGCGCTGTGGCAGTCTTTGGCGGCTCCTTGCCACATTTCTCCATACATGTAGCAGGTGCGGTCGCTATCGATGTAAATGTCAATGCCCGGTGCAGTTACGGTACGGAGCACTTCTTGTAGTGGATAGTTTTCCCACCCGGGGATGTTCGGCGCCCATACGCGTCCCGTCTGTGAATAAACGATGCCGGGCACACATACGCCGATACCGTCAATCTGGATGCGGCTTCTACGGGCAACAGTCAGGAGTTTGGCAAGGATTTCTGCAGCGAGTTTACCTACTTCGTGTCCTGTCCTTCCTTTCAGCAGGCGCTTCCGGTTGAACAACATACTTCCGTCAGGGAGGAAAATAGCACTTGCTATTTTGGTACCGCCTATATCGAGAGCAATGGTAGCCATGGTGATTATAGTATTTATAGGTTGATTTATCAAGGTTTTAGGCAAAGCTATGAATTTATTTCGTTTTCTATGCTTCGGAAAGGAAGAAAATGTGTGTAAAATATGTCACTAATCACTAAAATATATGTAATACAATTGGCTTTTACTGTAAGATAGTTATTGAATATGCTTGAAAATCAGTAGTTGAAACGTTTTTTTGTACAGCCTAAAAAATATTCATTTATGTTCGTTAACAAATTTATCCGAGTAGTAACTACTCAGTTATGCTAATAGCTTGCTACTGACCTACTCCTTACTTACTCCCTACCTACTCCTTACCTTCTCCTTCTCTATGGGAAAGGAGAAGGTCCGGTTCAGCTCCGGTTTAAATGAGTGATAAATCTATAGCTGGTATATTATAGGTTTGTGCATCTGTTATATTGAACTGCCTCCCTTATGAGGTGATTGACTATTTGTATAATTTGTGTTCCTTTAGCACATACTTCCCGGAGAAAAGCCTTATTTTTGTCATTAAATAACTGATATATGGATTCTACACCTATATTATATAATGAGTTTCCACTCTTTTTGAAACGTTATTTTCCGTATAAGGTACAGAAAATATCGCTCAACGCCGGCTTTACTTGTCCCAACCGGGATGGTTCCAAAGGTTATGGCGGTTGTACTTACTGCAATAACCAGACTTTCAATCCCGAATATTGCCGTACAGAGAAATCCGTCACCCGGCAACTGGAAGAAGGCAAAGTCTTTTTCTCCCATAAGTATCCCGAAATGAAATATCTTGCCTATTTTCAGGCATATACCAACACTTATGGTGAACTGGATGCTCTGAAACGAAAGTACGAAGAAGCTCTGACAGTGCCCGATGTGGTAGGATTGGTCATCGGCACCCGTCCGGACTGCATGCCGGATGCTTTGCTGCGTTATCTGGAACAGGTGAACAAAAATACCTTTTTATTAGTTGAATACGGCATCGAAAGTACCAATGATGCAACGCTTCGCCGCATCAATCGCGGACATACCTATCAGGATACGATAGATGCCGTGGAACGCACTGTTGCCTGCGGCATCCTTACAGGCGGGCACGTCATATTGGGGCTTCCGGGAGAGACGCACGGAGAGTTGGTAGAACAAGCCACAACCTTATCGCGCTTGCCACTCACCACTTTGAAAATGCATCAGTTGCAATTGATACGTGGCACCCGCATGGCACATGAATACGAACAGAACCCCGAAGATTTCCATCTGTTCGATGTAGAAGAATATATTGACTTGGTGGTGGACTACATAGAGCATCTCCGTCCTGATTTAGTACTGGAACGCTTTGTCTCACAGTCTCCTAAAGAATTGTTAATTGCGCCCGACTGGGGGCTGAAAAATTATGAATTTAACCATCGTGTGCAAAAAAGAATGCGTCAGCTTGGTGCTTATCAGGGAAAGAAATATGAAATGTGAGAAAAAAAACTTATTTTTGCGGTTGTTTAAATGTGGAATCAATCTAAATAAAGAAGTATTATGAACCAAAAGACAATGATAAAAGGAAAAATACACTACGTAGGAGTGAATGACCGCAACAAGCATCTGTTTGAAGGCCTGTGGCCGTTGCCTTACGGAGTGTCCTATAACTCTTATCTGATAGATGACGAAACTGTAGCGCTGATTGATACGGTAGATGCCTGTTACTTTGAGGTATATCTCCGTAAGATAAAAAGCATTATCGGCGAACGTCCCATTCAATATCTCATTATCAATCACATGGAACCCGATCATTCCGGTTCCATCCGACTTATAAAACAGCATTATCCCGATATCATCATCGTAGGTAACAAGCAAACTTTCGGCATGATTGAGGGATATTATGGCGTAACGGGCGAACAATACGTTGTGAAAGACGAAGATTTCCTGGCGCTGGGACATCATAAACTGCGTTTCTACCTGACACCGATGGTGCACTGGCCCGAAACCATGATGACTTTTGATGAAACGGAAGGTGTACTTTTCTCCGGTGACGGATTCGGTTGTTTCGGTACGCTGGATGGTGGCTTTCTCGATACCCGCATCAATACCGACCGTTATTGGGACGAGATGGTGCGTTATTATTCCAACATTGTAGGTAAATACGGTTCTCCGGTGCAGAAAGCTTTGCAGAAGTTGGGCGGACTGCATATCACCACCATTTGCTCCACTCACGGTCCCGTATGGACAGACTATATAAATAAGGTGATAGGCATTTATGACAAACTGAGCCGTTATGCTACGGACGAGGGTGTGGTGATAGCCTATGGTTCCATGTATGGTCATACAGAACAGATGGCGGAAGCAATTGCTGCCGAGCTATCTGCTCAGGGTATCAAGAACATTGTGATGCACAATGTGAGCAAGAGCAATCCCTCTTATATTATTGCTGACATCTTTAAATATCGTGGCCTGATTATCGGTAGCCCTACTTATAGTAACCAGATTTATCCGGATATAGAGTCTTTGCTTTCCAAGATATTGATACGCGAAGTGAAAGGCCGCTATCTGGGCTATTTCGGTTCATTCACTTGGGCCGGTGCTGCGGTGAAGCGTATGGCTGAATTCGCAGAGAAGAGTAAGTTCGAAATCGTAGCCGATCCGGTAGAAATGAAGCAAGCGATGAAAGACATCACTTACGAACAATGCGAACACCTGGCACGTTCTATGGCAGAGCGCCTGAAGAAGGACAGGGGGGAGAATTATTAAATATAAATTGCCATGTGGTATCACAGCGCAGCCAGTTAATAGTTTATAATTAATAATTCATAGTTAGAACTGTTTATTAACCTGATAAAAAACAATCACAATGAGACTAATCATCCAACCGGATTATCAATCCGTATCCAAGTGGGCTGCACATTATGTGGCCGCTAAAATCAAGGCAGCTAACCCGACGCCTGAAAAACCGTTTGTCTTGGGATGTCCTACCGGTTCATCGCCGCTTGGCATGTACAAAGAGTTAATCGACCTGAATAAGAAAGGAATTGTTTCCTTCCAGAATGTGGTTACCTTCAATATGGACGAGTATGTAGGTCTGCCCAAAGAGCATCCCGAAAGCTATTACTCTTTCATGTGGAACAATTTCTTCAGCCATATCGATATCAAACCGGAGAATACCAATATCCTGAATGGTAATGCTGCCGACTTGGATGCTGAGTGTGCACGCTATGAAGATAAAATTAAATCTTATGGCGGCATCGATTTGTTCATGGGTGGTATCGGTCCTGACGGACACATCGCTTTCAATGAGCCGGGCTCTTCTTTATCTTCACGTACGCGTCAGAAGACTTTGACAACAGATACCATCATTGCTAATTCACGTTTCTTTGACAACGATGTGAACAAAGTGCCTAAAACAGCTCTTACGGTAGGTGTAGGTACAGTGCTTTCCGCCAAGGAAGTGATGATTATTGTGAACGGACATAATAAAGCCCGTGCCCTCTATCATGCAGTAGAAGGTGCTATCACACAGATGTGGACTATCAGCGCCCTGCAAATGCACGAAAAAGGTATTATCGTGGCAGACGATGACGCAACTTTTGAACTGAAAGTTGGTACGTATCGTTATTTCAAAGATATTGAGGCGGACCATCTGGATCCTGTTTCTTTACTGAAGTAAAAAAAGCACTTCATATAAGAGTAATTGCGCAGTCTGCTTTCCGTTGATAGTGTGGGGGGGATGCGCAATTCTTTTTTTAAGCCTTGTCCGCTTCTTACTTGGAAATAATATCTCTTTTTTGAGGTAATGTGTTGAAAATTAGCTTTCTGTTCCGGAGTGATTTTGTCCACTGATACTTGTTTGTTTTTATCTTTATCGTTCCTAACTTTATAGCTTTTTAAATGAATAAATCGTTTGAATATGAATGATACGGATTGCCCTTTCGACGATCTGCTATGCCGTTCTCTTTCATTATTCCATCAATTCCGGCTGTATGACGATTGCATAGAAGAAGATAATGCTCTCAAGGCTCTGAGGGAAGCGGAAAAGATAGTGAGTGATACGAAGAACGGGGTTTGTGTAGCAAAACTGGGATGCGTGATAGAATGCCTGGCGCACAGGTACTATATAGATGACAACACTGATGGAATGTTAGGGGAAGTGGATACTTTTCTTATTAAATTCTGGAAAAGGCTGGAGTATCCTTCTGCGGAGGCTTTTACTGCCTCTTTATGGATTGGGGAATATTTTCTATTGCGTTTAAAGAATCCGAAATCACGTGTTCACAGCCGGAGTAAGAAGATGGTATCCAGAATTCTGTCATTCATGGCGGATATGCTCCGCAAGCCAGAAAAACAAAAAAATCTTTGTCTTTCTTCTGTCGATGTTTTTGAGGAAACGGTGGACTGGGTGAAAGAAGTCTGCGACATGCATATCTGTGAAAAGCAAATGGTTCTTTTGTTGGAGAGGCTTTATTCTCTTCAGGAAAAGGGAATGTTGCAACAAGATGAGGCGGGAAAGAATGTTTTACGGCAACAGATATGGGATTTTTATTATTGAATATTATCTTTGTAACCGATAACACTCTATTAACTTGATCTGATATTATGAAGAAGCCGGCAATTCTGTTTTTATTATTCTGTTTACTGTGTTCAATTCCAGTTATCTGGGCTGCGGATACAATTTTTGTTCGGGAAACACAGATTCCTGTTTTGATAGAAAGGGTAGATAATGTTTTATTTTGTTTGCGTCTGGATGCAAAAGAAAGTAAGGTGCTGAATGAGGTAGTTCTGGATTGGGGAAAGGATACGAATTTGTCTGCAATCCAGTCGATAAAGCTTTATTATAGTGGTACTGAGGCATTACAGGATAAGAAAAAGGGACGTTTTGCTTCTGTGGAATACATTTCAAGTCATACACCTGGGAAAACTCTGGCGGCTAATCCTTCTTATTCCATACAGAAAGCGGAAGTTTCTAATCCGCAGAATCGTGTTGTTCTTGCTGCTAACCAGCAACTGTTTCCCGGTATTAATTTCTTTTGGATTAGTTTGCAGATGAAGCCGGAAACTTCATTGGATACTAAGGTGATAGCGACTGTGGCTTCCGTTACTCTGGATGGTAAAAAAGCACTTTTGGATATCGTCTCCCGGCAAGGTATCGAACATCGGATGGGAGTAGGCGTGCGCCATGCCGGTGATGATAATTCGGCGGCATTTCGCATTCCGGGTTTAGTGACTACAAATAAAGGAACTTTATTGGGTGTATATGATGTGCGTTATAATAGTAGCGTCGATTTACAGGAACATGTAGATATAGGATTGAGTCGGAGTACAGATGGTGGAAAAACATGGGAAAAGATGCGCCTTCCTCTGGCTTTCGGTGAAACGGGTGGATTGCCTTCGGCTCAAAATGGAGTGGGAGACCCTGCTATATTAGTAGATACAAAAAACAACAATGTGTGGATAGTTGCTGCCTGGACCCATGGCATGGGAAATCAGCGTGCCTGGTGGAGTTCACATCCGGGACTGGATATGAATCATACGGCACAACTTGTGCTGGCAAAGAGTGCAGACGATGGTAAAACCTGGTCGGCTCCTATTAATATTACAGAGCAAGTGAAAAATCCATCCTGGTACTTTTTATTGCAAGGTCCCGGACGCGGCATTACGATGGATGACGGTACTCTTGTTTTTCCTACTCAGTTCATTGATTCCACCCGTGTACCCAATGCCGGCATCATGTATAGTAAGGACAGGGGAAATACTTGGAAAATGCATAACTATGCCCGTACAAACACTACAGAAGCGCAGGTTGCTGAGATTGAGCCGGGAGTACTGATGCTGAACATGCGTGATAACCGGGGAGGGAGTCGTGCTGTAGCAATCACGAAAGATTTAGGTAAAACATGGACTGAGCATGAGTCTTCGCGTAAAGCATTGCAAGAACCGGTCTGTATGGCAAGTCTGATTAGCGTAAAGGCGAAGGATAATGTTTTGAATCGGGATTTGCTTATCTTCTCTAACCCCAATACAACGAAGGGACGTCGTAATATTACAATCAAAATAAGTTTGGATGGAGGTATGACCTGGCTTCCGGAACATCAGCTTTTGTTGGACGAAGGTGATAACTGGGGATACACCTGTCTTACTATGGTTGATAAAGAAACCATTGGTATTCTTTATGAGAGTAGTGTAGCCCATATTACGTTTCAGGCAATTAAACTGAAAGATATTGTGTGTCCGGATAGTTAAATTCTACTTTTTTTGTCCACATAATGGCGCGCTTATCCGAGGTATATTGTTGATATATAATTGAATATCCATATTTCCTTTGTCCACACTCTTTTTTAGGTTATGTAGTTTCATAGCTCTAACTTTGACGACAAATTGATAACAGAGTTGGCATCACAGACACCGTTGCTATATTATCATTATAACTACTGGTTGGGGTGTTGGATATTCAATTATCCAAATGCTCTATAGGCGGAAAGTCCTCAAGCAATAGGGGGACTTGCCGCCTTTATTTTGTATAGGAGAACAATTATATATCATCGGAACAATGTGCCAGCTTATTTTTGCCTGTCCAGATATTCTCTCTTGAACATATCCACAAAAAGGAAGAACAGCGAAAGTAATAGCGGTCCGAAGATAACACCCATGAAACCAAATAGAGAAAGACCGATGACGACTCCGAATATCGTGATAAGCGGATGTATATCAGCCATTTTCTTTTGCAGGATGAAACGTATCAGGTTATCAAGCTGGGAGATAATCAAAGTTCCGAAGATGGCTAACCCAATGCCATTGAACCAATCACCGGACAATGCCATGTAGACGGCAATGGGAAACCATACTAACGCTGTCCCTACCATCGGGATAACCGTTGCAAGGCAGGTGAGGAATCCTGTCAGCAAAATGTCCGGGACATCAAAGAACCAGTAACCTATCATGGCTACACCTCCCTGGATGATTGCCAGCAAAGGGATACCAATAGCGTTGGAGTGGACGATCATCTTGATTTCGTGCACTACATGGTTTGTATTGGTTTCACTGAAAGGAAGTATTTCGTTGATGTATTTCTCCATTTTCTGCCCGCCTATCAGCATGAAGTAGAGCACAAAGACCAGTACAAAGAGGTTGACGGCAAAACTGCTGATGCCATTCATAACGAATTGACCTATCGTGGGGAGTATGGAGATGATGAATGAAGTTGTGTCCTTACCAAGTACATCATAGCCTGTCTTGTCTTTAATAATACGTGCCATGTCTTCAACAGGGGCAATAATACTCTGAGGGTCGAGATTAATATCTTGTAATTTACTGACCAGCAACCATACCGCCAGTGCCAGTGGGACCAGGAAAAAGAGTATGGATTCGGTAGTGATGAGTGTGGCGGCAAGGCTTCGTTTCATTTTTCGTCTGCCTGTCAGATGTATCATTTGTTTTCTGACGAGAATATAAATGGTAAGTGCACCCAGTAACCCGCCCAAAAAGGGAGTAATCTGAAAAAATAGGATTACGCCCAGTCCGATGATGATGGTGATTAGTGAATATTTCCAGTATTGTTCTTTTGTATTCATATACCTTTTGTTGCTTTCTTAAAAAAACAAACAAACCGGGCATTTGGTTGAGTCATCCTTCATTCAACCAACCTTTTCCCTGACGCACAATTTCCGCTTCTCCGTTGGTACAGTCCACAATAGTGGAAAACTCTGTTCCACCGATGCCGCCATCAATAATTAAATCGACAAGATTACCGAACTTTTCGTCAATCAGTTCCGGGTCGGTACTGTATTCTATGTCCTCATGGTCGTCGTGAGGAAGAGTGGTAGTCATGATGGGAGCATCTAATATACGGGCTATTTCCTGGATGATAGCACTATCCGGCATACGGATACCCACCTCTTTCCGGTTACGGAAAATTTTGGGTAGCCGGGTCGTACCGTTCAGGATAAAGGTGAAAGCACCGGGTAGATTCCGTTTCATAAGTTTGAAGGTATTGTTATCCACTTTGGCATATTCACTGATGCTGCTCAGGTCATAGCAGATAATAGAAAGGTTATTCTTGCGCGGGTCAATGTCCTTGATGCGGCAGATGCGCTCGATGGCACGCTCTTTCAGCCCATGACAACCGATGGCATACATAGTATCAGTGGGGTAGATGATGAGTCCGCCGTCATTCAGAATATCCACTACCTGTTGCAGGTCTTGGGGATTGTTATTCTTTTCGTAAAGTTTCAGAAGCATAGGGCTGGAATTAGTCTATATATAATAACGCAAAAGTAGAGAATAAGTTTCTTATTATCAAATAAGTGTGCCTTATTTCTTGGATGATTTTTTACGGAGTTCCTCTGCCAGCCGCCATTGCAGTGCGGCTTCCACTTCTTTCCCTGCCTGCATCAGGGCATCACCGAAGAGTTCATGTGCTCCGGCATGCTCAGGTTTTAGGGTGGTGGCCTTGTCTAAATCGGCAATGGCGCCTTCGGTGTCTTGTTGCTTCAGGCGTAGTTTTCCGCGATTGTAGACGGCTTTAAATTCTGCCGGGCGTAATTTCACGGCACGCGTCAGGCACTCTTCCGCTTCAAGATATTTGCCTTCATTGAAGAGAGTGATGCCTTTGCGTACCCACGCGTCCGTGTATTCCGGATAAAGTTCCAGTGCTTTGTCATAGTTGGCAATGGCGGCACGGGAGTCGTGGGCAAGAGTAATCGACTCATTGCCCATCAGGTAATACTCACGTGCATAAGTTTGCAGGCGCTTCTGTTGCTCTGCCATCTGAGATTTTAGTTGTTCGTTGCTGTCACGCAGTTTGTTAATCACGCCTAACTTGCGGCGGATGAGCCGTTGAATGGCGGGTTTTTCTATGTCGTATCGGGAGTGTATGGCTTTGAAGAACTGGTTTAGGAAGACTTCAAAGTTTCCTTCATCAAAGGCCTTGCTGGCAGCCGCATATTCTACGTCGGCTTGTGCCTGCTTCAGGGCACGGTCTATGGCTTGCCGGTTGTTGAAGCGTTCGGCAAAGTTCACTATCTCCGGGCGGACGAAGATGTCGGCACGGTTGACGGGCTTCTTTAATTGAATACCTTCCAGTGATGTGCAACGGCTAAGGGCTACGTATGCCTGTCCGCCGGCAAACACACCACCGGTGAAGTCGATGACAACCCGGCTAAAGGTCAGTCCTTGGCTTTTGTGGACGGTGATTGCCCATGCCAGCCGTACGGGGAACTGAGAGAAAGTGCCGAGCACTTCTTCTTCAATTTCTTTTTTCTTTTCGTTGTATTTGTAGCGGATGTTCTTCCAGTGTTCCGGCTTGACGTCACATTCTTTCCCATCGTCGGTGATGATGTAGAGGGTTTCTTCTATTTCATCGAAGCCGCTGACTACGCCGATGGTGCCGTTCACCCAGCGACGGTCGAAATCATTCTTGATAAAGATGACTTGTGCGCCCGGTTTCAGTACCAGTTCCCGCGAGGTAGGCAGACTGCTTTCCGGGAAATCGCCTGTAACTTCACCATGGAAAGTGACGGAGTCGCCGGGCAATTCCGCCAGTTTCCGGTCGTTGATGTAGTCCACGTTGTCACGGCGTGTGGCAAGGGTGATGTACATATCTTCCTCATTCTCTTCGATGTCGGTGCCGTAGCGGGTATTGAGTAATTGCAGGTCGGCGGCACCGGCCGTATTGCTGCGGATGTGGTCCAGAACACTGACAAAGACCTTATCCGTCTGGCGGTAAACCTTTTGGAGTTCGATGGATACGAGGTCTATCTGGCTGAATACCCTTGCAGAGAAAAAGTAAGGGGTAGGATAGAAGCGGTTCAATATTTCCCGTTCATCACCTTTCACCACGGGCTCGAGCTGGAAAACATCGCCTACAAATAGGAGTTGTTTTCCGCCAAAAGGTTCACGCAGGTTGCGGGAGTAAACGCGCAGAATACGGTCCACTGCATCGATAATGTCTGCACGTACCATGGAAATTTCGTCGATGATGATGAGTTCCAGTTCTTCCAGTAACTTGCGTTGAGGCTTGGTGTACCTGAAGAATTCATGAATGCGTCCCCGTTGCAGGCTCAGATTCGGGTCGTCGGGCAACAAGGGATGAAAAGGTAGTTTGAAGAAGCTGTGCAGGGTACTGCCACCGGCATTGATGGCGGCAATGCCCGTAGGTGCCAAAACTACGTGCCTCTTCTTGATGTTCTGGCAGATATATCGCAAGAAAGTAGATTTACCCGTGCCCGCTTTTCCGGTCAGGAAGACGGACTGGCGGGTATATTGTATAAGACTCAGGGCATCCTGAAATTCTTTGTTATTGGTATCTATTGACTGCGTCAAAATTAAAAATTAATAATTAAAAATTAAAGGAGGGCTATATGATGGAGAAATGTTTGAGCGCATTGGCAATTCCGTTTTCGTCCACTGAGGTGGTGATGTAGTTGGCATGTTCCTTTACCTCATCTACGGCATTGCCCATAGCTACACCGATAGCTGCATGGCGGAGCATGCTTACATCATTGCCTCCGTCGCCGAACGCCATCGTTTCTTCCAGGCGGATGCCGAAGTGGTTGATGATTTCGTCGATGCCTTTCTGTTTGGTATTTCCTTTGGCAGTGATGTCGGCAAAAGCGGGAAACCAGCGTCCGGCTTCACAACCCGGCAACTGGGGAAGAATCACTTGTTCTTGCTCCAGTGTGATAAATGGGGTCATCTGGAAAATCTCTTGGTTGATAGCTTCTTCGGGCGTCTTTTCCGGAATAATATCTACTTTCAGATAATCGTTGAATATCTTTTTCACCATTTCGTCCGGCTGGCATACACAGATGTCATGCTCGCTCACGAAGATGCAGGGGAAGTTCTGTTCGGCAGAGATGCGTGCAAGTTTTTGCACGTCGGCGGCAGGTATGGCACTTTTGTAAATCACGTCTTCGCCTACGAAACAATATCCGCCGTTCATGGTTATGTAACCATCTATCAGGTTGCGGTCTTGCAGGGCAGAAAGGTTGTTGATGATAACTGCGGGACGTCCCGTAGCGATAAAAATCCGAATGCCTTTGGCTTTGGCAGCGGCGATGGCTTCGATGGTGGTTTCGGGAATAGCATGGGTGTCAAAACTCACTAAAGTGCCGTCGATGTCAAAAAACAGGGCTTTAATCATATTATTTCTATTTTACTTGTGTGCAAAAGTACTCAAAAGCGAGGATAATTTGTATTTTTGCAAGCAAATAAATGATAATTTAGCGCGGAGCGCTAAATTAAGTGACGGACTACGAGCTACAAGTGACAAGTACCTTTCGGTATGATAGCCGGACGAATAATTTTCACTCGCTAGCATAGCGCAGCAACTTGTAGCCGGTAGCTTGTAGCTCGTCACTGGTTCCTTTAACAGATAAGAAACAATGGAAAAGCATTCCTTAAAAGATTGGTTGATTGCCGTGCGTCCCTGGTCATTTCCGGCGTCGGCGATGCCTGTGATTGTGACGCTGGCATATTTATATTGGGCTTATGGTGTGATAGATTGGAAGAATGGACTGCTGGCATTAGTCGGCATTATTATCTTTCATGCTTCGGGTAATGCCTGGAGTGATTACTTCGACTTTGAACGGGGAGTCGACCGGGCAGATACTTTTGGGGTGAAGACGCTGACAAGCGGACAGTTCATGCCGTTGGAAATACGTAACCTGGCATTGGGACTGATGGTGCCGGCAGTCGTTATCGGCCTTTGGCTGGTAGTCCGTACAGGACTCCCTTTGCTTTGGGTAGGAGTTTGCGGAGCATTCTGTTCTTTACTCTATCCTTGGCTGAAATACCGTGCTTTCGGAGATTTTGTTATTTTTGTAGCTTATGCCATATTGCCTACACTGGGAATCTCTTATATCACCGTCGGGAAATTCTTGCCTGACCTTTTGCTGATTATTGTTCCGGTAGGCTTGATTACTGTAGCTATTCTGCACGCCAACAATACCCGTGACATAGAGACTGACTTGCGTGCTAAAATCAGCACTCTTGCAATGAGACTGGGGAAGAAGACTGACGTGTACCTCTATATATTCGAAGTCATCTTCCCATTTCTGTGGATTGTGGTTTGTGCTGTATTGGGATATTTCCCTTGGTGGTCGTTGCTGACTATGCTGGGACTCCTGCCTGCCATTGCCAACGCGCGTACTATGTTGCGCTTGCCTAAGGAAGGAATCTGTGCGATTTCCAATCTGGATGAAAAGACGGCAAAGCTGCAACTCCTGTTCAGTCTGCTCTTTACGGTTACATTCCTTATATAATTATGAAACGAGTAATTATTCCTTTATTGATAGCTGCTTTTCTGTGGTTCTTCATGTTTTCACCCTGGACCAGCGGGATATTCAACTTCTGGACAGCGATGAGTTTCTCAGCTATTGTACTGATGAATATGGCTTTTGCCCTTCGTCCGCAGTGGTGGGTGGAAGATGTGAAGTTCGACTGGAAGAATATTTCCGGTGGCGTGGCGTTGGCAGTTGTCCTGTGGGGAGTCTTTTGGGTGGGAGATAAAGCTTCCGCCTGGCTTTTCGACTTTGCCCGTCCACAGGTGGAACTTATTTACGGGATGAAAACCGGAGAAAACCCCTGGTTGCTTTCCGTCTTGCTGCTTATCCTGATAGGGCCTGCGGAAGAAATCTTTTGGCGGGGCTATGTGCAGAATGCGCTTTCCAAACGATGGAGCCCTAATGTGGGATTTATAGTTACGACATTGGTTTATGCACTGGTGCACATCTGGTCATTCAATTTTATGCTGGTGATGGCTGCGTTGGTGGTCGGTGGCATCTGGGGATTGGCTTACCGGATGTATCCGCATAAACTGGGGGCGCTGATTGTATCGCATGCGGTATGGGACGTAGCGGTGTTTGTCGTTTTTCCGATATAATCTGTGGTGAAATAAAATAGAGATCTTATGAAATACAATTTTGATGAAATCATAGAACGCCGTGGAACCAATTCTGTGAAGTGGGATGGTGTTAAAAATATCTGGGGACGCGACGACTTGCTCCCTATGTGGGTGGCCGACATGGATTTCCGTACCCCGCCTTTCGTGATGAATGCTTTGCGGGAGCGTCTGGAACATGAAGTACTGGGATATACTTTTGCCTGCGAAGAGTGGTACACCTCTATTTGTTCCTGGCTACACAATCGTCATCAATGGGATATCACCCGTGAGATGCTGACCTTCGTTCCCGGTATTGTTCGTGGTCAGGCTTTTGCTTTGCAGTGCTTCACTAACCCTGGTGATAAAGTGATGGTGATGACACCTGTTTACCATCCTTTCTTCCTGGTAACCGAGCGTATGGGACGCGAAGTTGTCTATTCCCCTCTGGAGTTGCGTGACGGACAGTACTATATTGACTTCGAACGCTTTCGCAAAGATATACAGGAGTGCAAAGTGCTTATCCTCTGCAATCCTCACAATCCCGGCGGGCGTGTCTGGACAGTAGAAGAACTGAAAGAGATTGCAGCCATCTGCCACAAGAACGCTACCTTCGTTATTTCCGATGAAATCCACGCCGATCTGACTCTGCCTTCCTATAAGCATCATCCTTTTGCCACAGTTTCCGAAGAAGCGGCTGCAAATTCGCTGGTTTTCATGGCTCCCAGCAAAGCCTTCAATATGCCGGGACTGGGCAGTTCATATGCAATTACTGTAAATGAAACCATCCGCGAACGTTTTCAGACATTTATGGAAGCCGGAGAGTTCAGCGAGGGACATTTGCTTGCCTATATTGGTGCCGCCGCCGCTTACCAGCATGGTGCTGAGTGGTTGGAGCAAATGCTTGCTTATATAGAAGGGAATATAGACTTTACGGAAAGCTACCTGAAAGAGCATATTCCCGTCATCAGCATGATACGTCCCCAAGCCTCCTACCTCGTTTTTCTGGATTGCCGGAAGCTGGAACTGACTCAGGAAGCATTAACCCGTCTTTTTGCGGAGAAAGCACATCTGGCTTTGAACGACGGAACTATGTTCGGCAAACCCGGAGAAGGATTCATGCGGCTGAATATCGGTTGTCCCCGCTCGGTGCTGGAGCAGGCTTTACAGCAACTTCGTGATGCGGTGATGCAATAAAGAATTATATCTAATGAAGAAACTCTTATATCTTTTCGTCACAATTTGTGTTTTGTTGTGTGCTTGTAGCCGTATCGATAATACGGCTGTACTCCGTCAGGCAGATGTCGTGATTTATGAAAATGCAGATAGTGCCATGAAGCTCTTGTCGCAGATAAAGAACCCGGAGCGGTTGCCGTTTGAGGAAAAAATGCTGTATGGCTGGTTGCGTACATTTGCACACAATATGAGAGGGGCTTCTATGGCAGAAGATTCTTTGATTCTGCCTGCATTCAATTATTTTGTTTCCGGTCGGGACACGGTGAAGATGCTGAACTCATACGTGCTGAAGTCCAAGTATTTGTATTGGTTGAAAAAGCACGCTGAGTCTATGGCAGTGCTCGATAGCGGTATTGTGGAGGCTACTGCTTGCCGGGATACCTATCTGATTGTTAGTATGCTTGCTGAACAGGCGTATAGATATGTATATATTGAGAAGGATTATAAGAAGGCGATAGAAGCCCACCTCCGGGCGATTGCTATTCGAGAGGATGCAGGATTGTGCTATTCCCTGGGCATTGCTATGGGATTACAAGGAAATGATTCCGCTTCTTATTATATGGATCGGAGTATCGAATTGGTTGCGCAAAAGAAAGATACGGCACGTCTGGCACATTATCTGCGCAACTATGCGCAATTGTTGTCCTATAAAGGACAAGATTATGAAAAGGCGATAAAAGTTTCAAAACGCTTGCAGAGCTTCCCTTCTGATAAAGTGAAAGATGCAATGATTACTCTTGTACTGACGGAATGCTATTTGAAAATTGGAGAATTAGATTCTGCCCAATACTATCTCGACCGGGGGAAGTCCGAGGTTGGTCAATTCAAAAAGTTCCTGACTACGGAAAATATGATTGCCTATTATCAGGGGCTGATAGACTATACTCGCTACGGTACATTTGATTTCTTGAATGTGATGCGCTATAACGATTCCATTCACAATGCCCTCTATGCCTTGCAAAGCACTATTCAACGAAAAGATGAAAGTAAGGAGTCGCTTTCCAATGCCAATCTGATGCTGACGGTGGAGCGGCAGGAAGCGCAGTTGACGCTATTGTTCTGTGTACTGGTGCTGGTATTGGTAGGTGGAGGAGCTTTCTTCTATATCCGGGGGCGCCGTAACCGCTTGATTGAGGCGGAAGAACGTATTGAAACTTTGAACCGATTGTTGGCAGAGGCTACGAAAGGAGATAGTGGACAAGAGGAGAAACCAGCCGCGGAAGTAGAAGATGGTCAGTTTTTTCGAAAGATTCTGTTGCAGCAGTTAGGCATTATTCGTTTAGTTGCCACGCAGCCAACATCCCAAAACCAGGAATTGCTCCGGCGCATATCCGGCATCACCAATCATGAGCTTCCCGTAGAAAGCCTGTTAGTATGGGAAGACTTGTATCCTGTAATCGACCGTATCTATGATGGTTTCTACACTAGAATGAACCAACGTTTCGGCTCTGTACTCATTGATAAAGAACAGCAACTATGCTGTTTGCTTTGTGCGGAGTTCTCCACAAAGGAGATTAGTGTAGTGACGCAGCAAAGCATTCCTACCATTTATCAACGAAAGACGAACATCCGTAAGAAGCTGGGGATGGGAGAGAAGGAAGACATTGTTGAGTTCGTTTTGGGTAAATAATACCGTTCCTTGTGTACTCTGTGTGATGAAGAGAGTTTCCTCTCGTGGTGATTCCATTTCCTCCAAATGGTAACTTCATTTACATGCCGAGGTAAAGGCCGTTACATACCGTGGTAAAGACCGTTACAATAGGTGGTAAAGGCCGTTACATCCTGCGGTAAATGCTTTTACATTGTGAGGTAAATTGTATGTAAATGCTATCTATTGATAATCAGTGAACTAAGCGGACGTGTTGGTGGGGCTGATTCGTTTCTGCACGGATTTGAATCAGTTACGAGCTACAAGCTACAAGCTACAAGTGCCTTTCGGAACATAGCGCAGCTACTTGTAGCTTGTA
>NZ_CAJLKP010000012.1 GCF_905207245.1 uncultured Bacteroides sp.
TATTTTTTCTTCTTACCGTCCACTGACGGCGGAGTTAAATATCTGATTTCTGATTGAACTTGTTGTGCCATGATTAATCCTCCTTTTTAGTTGATTTAACACTTCTTCTCTTCGCAGCGTATTCAGCAGCGTACTTGTCTTGCTTGAAAGTCAAGAAACGGATAACGCGCTCATCACGACGGAAGTTAAGCTCTAACTTGTCAATTACAGTAGGGTCTGCATTGAACTCAATCAGCTGATAGAAACCTGTAGACTTCTTCTGGATAGGATAAGCCAGTTTTTTCAGTCCCCAGTTCTCTTCATTTACAATCTCAGCACCTTCAGCAGTAAGGATGCCTTTGAATTTTTCTACCGCTTCCTTCATCTGAACATCAGACAAAACGGGAGTTAAAATGAAAACGGTTTCGTATTGATTCATACTTGTTTAATTAATGAATTAATAATTCGTTTAAAAATTTGCGGTGCAAAGGTAGGGATTTTATTTTGAACCACAAACATTTAATGTTTTTTTGTGCCCGAAGATAGGATTTATCACAGAAGTGACTTACCTTTGCAAAGTTGTTTAAACAATAATTTCATGATCGAGCAATTTAACTTTGACATCCGGCTGATTTTTGCCATCCTGAACGGTAAAGTATCTGCCGCCATCAACCGGAAACTGTCCCGTAACTTCCGCCAGAACGGTTTGGAGATTACGCCGGAGCAGTGGACCGTCCTCATCTTTTTGTGGGAAAAAGACGGAGTGACGCAACAAGAGTTGTGTAATGCAACTTTTAAAGACAAGCCCAGCATGACGCGCCTCATCGACAATATGGAACGTCAGCACTTGGTTGTCCGCATCTCTGATAAAAAAGATCGCCGCACCAATCTCATCCACCTCACCAAAGACGGAAAGGAACTGGAAGAACGTGCACGCCTCATTGCCAACCAAACCTTGAAAGAGGCATTGCATGGCATCACCGTAGAAGAATTGAGAATAAGTCAGGAAGTATTGAGAAAGATATTTTTCAATACGAAAGACTAAAATAAATGAAGAATACAGAATGAGGAATGAAGAGGCTCAGGCAAAAGATGTGGTATTCAGCCTCATTTTTCATCCTTCATTCTTCATTCTTCATTAAAATATGGTTTTTTTGCAAAAATAATTTCGCTTGTTAAAGAATTATGCTTTTCTTTGTGACTAGAATATAATAATCTATTAAAATACACACACATGAAAGGTTTATTAAAAAATCTGGGCTTGATATTAGTCTTGGTAGGAGCTGTAATGTTAGTTGCATGTTCCTTTACAGGTAATGTAAACAACAATGCCATTTTAGGAACATCAGCTGTTCTGATGGTATTGGGATTAATTGCATATATCGCCATCAATAAAAGATTGGCTGACTGATATCGGAAAAAGAATAAAAAAGGCGGTTGCTTTCATAGCAACCGCCTTTTTTATTCTTTTTCCATCAATCGACAAGGGATTCAGTTCACAAAAGACAAGGAGAGATAGCCTCTAAAATCGTTGTCAACTTTGGTCTCATCCCTTTGTTAACTCCAACCTTGTCCCTTCGTCAACTAAAACACCTCGTCTACTCCCTCCTTAAGATTCCGGTTCCGGTGTAATCAGTTTATAACCTTTTCCGTGAATATTGATAATTTCAATAGAAGGATCTTCTTTCAAATGCTTACGCAACTTCGTGATATACACGTCCATACTACGGGCATTGAAATAATTGTCATCAATCCAGATAGTCTTCAACGCAAAGTCACGTTGCAGGATTTCGTTAGCATGAGCACAAAGCAAGCCCAGAAGTTCAGACTCTTTGGTAGTCAGCTTCGTCTGCTTGTCAGGTGTCGATAAAATCTGTTTCTGTGTGTCGAAAGTAAACATACCAATCTTGTAGATATTGCTTTCTTTGTTCTTCTTTCCACGAACACGTCTCAGGATAGCTTCAATTCTGAAGGTCAGCTCTTCCATACTGAACGGCTTGGTGATGTAATCATCCGCACCAATCTTAAAGCCTTCCAGAATATCTTCTTTCAGTGTCTTTGCAGTCAGGAAGATGATAGGAATTTCGGCATTTGCAGCACGCACTTCCTGAGCCAGTGTAAAGCCGTCTTTCTTCGGCATCATCACGTCAAACACACACAAGTCATATTTATTCTTCAGAAAAGCTTTGTATCCAGCTTCACCATCGGGATATAACTCGGCGGAATAACCTTTCGCCTGTAAATATTCTCTTAAAAGCATGCCAAGATTTTCATCATCTTCGCACAATAAAATACGCAGTTTCTCGTCCATATCATTAATTTTTAAGTAAAGGTAATGCTATAATAAATTTAGTTCCAACGTTCAGCTCGCTCTCTGCCCGAATGGTTCCCTTGTGATCTGTAATGATTTTCTTCACATAGGAAAGCCCCAGCCCGAAGCCTTTCACGTCGTGCAGATTACCTGTATGCACGCGATAGAACTTTTCAAATATCTTTTTTAAATTCTCTTTCTTAATACCTATACCGTTATCCTGGATAGAAATCATCAGCTTGCCCGGTTCATTCCAGGTCCTCACTTTCAATTCCAAATCCTCATCCGGTCTCTTATACTTCACCGCATTATCCATCAGATTGAAAATCACATTGGTAAGATGCATCTCATCTGCAAAGATATTCGGGTCTGTTGCGTCCAGTTCCGATTCTATATTACCGTTATAACGCTCCACCTTCAAGGTAAAAGTGTTGATAACACCAGTAATCAATTCGTTGGCATCCAGTTCCTTCATCTTTAAGGTTGCCCGTTGCTTGTCGAACATCGACATCTGGAGCACCTTCTCTACCTGGAACCTCAACCGCTTCGTTTCATCATTAATCACCGTCGATATATGCTGGAACATGGCAGGTGACTTGCCCACTGCAGGGTCTTTTAACATCTGTGCTGCCAGCGAAATGGTCGATATCGGTGTCTTGAACTCATGCGTCATGTTGTTGATAAAGTCATTCTTCATCTCCGTCAGCTTCTTTTGGCGGAACACGATGTAAATCGTGAATATAAATGTTATCAACAGCACAAAGGTGAATATCATCGACGGTATCATAAAGCTGACCGAATCGAAAATATAATCCCTTTTTCCCGGAAAGTGTATCTTTACGGTACTCATGCGGGCAGGCGGGTCGTTCAGGAATAAAGGCTGAGAATAAGAGGTCTCACTTCCTTCATCAACATAGTCCGAACACCGGTATACCTCACGTCCATCCCGGTCAATCACTCTAAAGTGATACTTCAGATCAATACCATTATCAACCAAACCCGACTTTAAATACTGGTCCAGATTCTTAAAGTTGACACGTTCCTCAACCGGTTTACTACTCACCGTATATAACATCTGCCAGGCAACTTCATCCAACAAAGCGCGCTGGTATAGATAACGGTTTTTTATAAAATCAGCCTGCGAACGGGCTGTCTGAGGTATCGTTTTGGTACCATGCTTGCGCGAAATCATCGCACGTGGCAACTCCGATTGAGTGCTGGTTATTGTTCGCAGTTCCATCACCGGATACTTGGAACCATCCGGCGATGTTGCTGTAAATTGCTCAACCTGCACCACCGACTTGCCTTGTTCCCAAGCTCTCTTTTCTGCCTCGGAGATATCCTCCCGTAACCAACGGTCAACTTCCGCGGACTCCACATCTTTGGAAGCTGCCATCAGGCCACGCTTCACGGCTTCATCAAATTGCTCGTTACGCATCTTTACCATCTCTTCTATGTAGCTGATTTGCAGGTACAATAGACTGAGGAAAGATAGCCCCATAACGACGCCTAATATCCATATAGTTGACTTCTTCATAGTCACAAAATTAACACTCCCTAATTAACACTCCTAACGAATTAACCTGATTTAACCGCGAGTTCTCGTAAATTAACCGAAAGGCATTTTTTAAGTTGCATTACGAGCATTATAACAAATAGGAGTCTCTTTGGTTTGCAAATTTAATAAAAAATTAATTATTCACATTCACATTTGCGTATGTTCTTAATCAGTGTTAATAAAAAAGCCATTACCCCTCGTTCTGAGGGAGTAACGGCTTTAACAAATTATAAAAACAGACGAAGTGAAGTCTTTTATTCTTCAGTTTGCTTAGCTTCAAACTCCTTAACGAGCTTGTCTTGTACATCACTAGGAACAAGTTCATAGCTGGCAAACTTCATGATGAACGAAGCACGTCCTCCGGTCAAAGAGCTCAAGGCTGTAGAGTAGGATGACATCTCCTTCAAAGGAACTTTAGCAATCAGCTTTTCATAACCGGCCTCACTGCTCATACCCATAATCATGGCACGACGTCCCTGCAAGTCACCCATTACATCACCCATTCTATCCGACGGAACAAATACTTCCACGTCATAGATAGGTTCAAGAATCTTTGGACCTGCATTCTTAAATGCTTCGCTGAACGCATTACGCCCTGCCAGCATGAAAGAGATTTCATTGGAATCTACCGGGTGCATCTTACCATCATATACAATCACACGCACATCACGGGCATACGAACCGGTCAGCGGCCCCTGCTCCATGCGGGACATGATACCTTTGAGGATAGCAGGCAAGAAACGGGCGTCAATAGAGCCACCCACGATACTATTAATGAATACCAACTTACCACCCCATTCCAATGGAACTTCTTCAGTACCTTTCACATTAATCTTAAATTCCTGGCCACCGAATTTATAAGTATCGGGCACCGGCATTCCTTCGTAGTAAGGCTCAACAATCAGATGCACTTCACCGAACTGGCCTGCACCACCCGACTGTTTCTTATGACGGTAGTCTGCTCGAGACGCTTTTGTAATCGTTTCACGATATGGAATTCTCGGTTCTTCAAACTTGATTTGCAATTTTTCATTGTTTTCCAAACGCCATTTCAATGTACGCAGGTGGAATTCACCTTGCCCATGAACGATAGTCTGGCGCAATTCCTTGGATTGTTCTACCACCCAAGTCGGATCTTCCTCGCGCATACGGTTGAGGATAACCATCATTTTCTCCGTATCAGCCTCATTCAAAGGTTTGATGGCGCGAGAATACTTGGAATTCGGGTATTTAATAAAGTTGAATCGATTTTCAGTACCTTTACCATTCAGCGTATTACCGGTATGCACATCTTTCAGCTTCACGGTACAGCCGATGTCACCGGCCACCATCTCTTCTACCTTGATGCGGTTGGCACCCGCACAAGCATATATTTGGGCGATACGTTCTTTCGAACCACGGTCAGCATTCGTAAAGTCATCACCTTCGTGCACTTTACCACTCATCACCTTGAAGTACTGAACATCTCCGATATGAGGTTCAACGGCTGTCTTGAAGAAATAAAGGGAAGTCGGACCATTAGAATCCGGTTTCACCACTTCACCGCGAGTATTATGTACCGGAGGCATTTCGTCCACAAAAGGAACTACATTACCCAAAAACTCCATCAGACGGCGCACGCCCATATCTTTACCTGCACACACGCAGAACACAGGGAACATTCCACGGGAAGCCAACCCCTTGCGGATACCTTCGCGCATTTCGTCTTCCGTCAGTGATTCCTGTTCAAAGAATTTTTCCATCAGGCTTTCGTCGTGTTCGGCAGCGGCTTCCACCAGTGCTTTATGCAGTTCGGTTGCTTTTTCCATTTCCTCTGCAGGAACATCTTCAATTGTAGGCGCACCACCTTCGGGTCCCCACGAATATTTTTTCATCAGAAGTACATCAATCAACGAATTGAAGTTCGGTCCGGTAGCCAGCGGATATTGCACAGGAACTACCTTCGAACCATAAGCTGACTTCAACTGCTCCAATACCATATCATAATCACACTTTTCATGGTCGAGCTGGTTTACCAGGAAGATGACCGGTTTACCCAATTTTTCCGTATAGCGAAAGTGGTTTTGGGTACCTACTTCCGGACCATATTGCCCATTCAGAAGTAATATCGCAGTATCAGTAACATTAAGCGCCGTCATGGCTGCTCCTACAAAGTCATCACTACCCGGACAGTCTATGATGTTCAGTTTCTTACCACCCCATTCTACATGATAAACGGTGGAAAACACAGAATAGCCATATTCCTGCTCCACCGGGAAGTAATCGCTGACTGTATTCTTGGCAGTAATTCTGCCGCGACGTTTTATAATACCACCCTCAAAGAGCAGCGCTTCTGTGAGAGTGGTTTTACCCGAGCCGTCATTGCCAAGCAGGGCAATGTTCTTAATTTCATTCGTCTGATATACTTTCATGATATATAAGATTTAAAATGAATAATTCAGTATGCCTTCGCATACCCTTAACTTTTAGTGAGGCGCAAATTATGAATTTATCGAAAGAAAAGCAATAATTCGACAGTGTTACTAAACTATGTTCTCTAACATGTAACAACTAACAAGAAGATTTTCTTAACTTTACAGTCTAAATCATTATTCCTTAATCTGCAATGAAAAAGCTACTACCCGCCACCGTGTTACTCATTTTCCTGATATTCGCAGGATGTCGTCCTGACGTCTCATCCCGCAAACAGTCACCGCTCATCGGCATATCCTGCTCACATCCCGGCGATTACTCATCTACACGAATGACTTACACAGAATCTGTGATACGGGCGGGAGGCACTCCCGTACTTATTCCCATCACTACTGATAGCTTTGTGCTGGCAGATATTATCAACCGACTGGATGGAATCATCCTGATTGGAGGAGTTGATATACACCCTTCCTACTATAATGAAGAACCTATAGAACAATTGGGGGAAGTAGATTCGATTCGGGATATTTATGACATATCCCTGATTCGGCTCGCCGCACACCACAAGCTACCAATGTTGGGTATCTGCCGGGGCGAACAACTTATAAATGTAGCCTTCGGTGGTACGCTCTACCAAGATATACCGACTCAGCATCCGGACACTACCATACGGCACAATCAGGAAGAGCCAAGCAGTATACCTACTCATATCGTAAATCTTCTACCCGGTTCTGTCATAGCTCAGCTTACGGGTAAAACGGAGCTTTTCACGAATACACATCATCATCAGGCGGTGAAACAAATAGCACCGGGATTCCAAATTACGGCATGGGCTACGGACAGTATCCCCGAAGCCATTGAAAGCATAGATGGCCGCCCCATCTGGGGAGTACAGTTTCACCCGGAAGCATTGACTGCGGCAGGTGACACTATAGCTGCCAGATTCTTCCACTTCCTGGTTAATAAAGCAACTGAATTCCGGAAAAGCAAATGATAGCTCAATCCAGGACCCAATATTACTAAGTCCGTATCAACTCCGTACTATCTCCGTAGCAAGTCCGTACCAAGTCCGTATCAAGTCCATGCCTATAGATACGGAGATAGTACGGAGATAGTACGGAGTTGATACGGACTTGATACGGAGATTGTACGGAGATAGTACGGGCTTCGTCTTTATCTGTTTTACATATATATTAAGGTACGCGCGAGTTACATTTATCCCCCGAATCGCATTAGTTTGACACAAATGACATCCTATTATGAATTATTTTTGTAGGTTAAAGTTATGAAGCATTCCTATCTTTGCAACAAAAATAATTTAGAAAATAACTATAAATACCATTCAAATCATGAGAAACATTTTTTGGAGTATGACATTAGCAGTTGCCTGTTTACTGGGAGCTTTTGCGGCACAAGCACAAAACCAGGCAACAGCCAACAATGCCATTACGCCGGGCGAAGTATGGAACGACACCGACGGTAACCCCATCAACGCACATGGTGGTGGCATTCTCTACCATGAAGGCACGTACTATTGGTACGGCGAGTACAAAAAAGGCAAAACCATCCTACCCGAATGGGCAACCTGGGAGTGCTACCGCACAGACGTAACCGGTATAAGCTGCTATTCTTCAAAAGACCTGCTGAACTGGAAGTTTGAAGGCATCGTCCTCCCTGCTGTGAAGAACGACCAGGGGCACGACTTGCACACCAGTAAAGTACTGGAACGTCCTAAAGTGATTTACAACAATAAAACTAAAAAATTCGTAATGTGGGCACACGTGGAAAGTGCCGACTATAGCAAAGCCTGCGCCGGAGTAGCCATCAGTGACTCCCCTACCGGAGAATTCACCTATCTGGGCAGCTTCCGTCCCAACAATGCCATGAGCCGCGACCAAACCGTTTTTGTAGATGACGACGGTCGTGCTTATCATTTCTATTCTTCCGAAAACAATGCCACCCTGTACATCAGTGAGTTGACTGACGACTACCAGAGACCCACCGGCCGCTACACCCGCAACTTCGTCAAAGAAAGCCGCGAAGCCCCGGCTGTATTCAAACGCAATGGAAAATACTACATGCTCTCCTCCGGTTGCACCGGTTGGGACCCAAACCAGGCTGAACTGGCTGTAGCCGACTCCATCATGGGCGAATGGAAAACAATAGGCAATCCCTGCACAGGCACAGATGCCGACAAAACGTTCTATGCCCAAAGCACTTATGTGCAGCAAGTAATGGGCAAGAAAGATATGTACATCGCCATGTTCGACCGTTGGAACAAGAAGGATTTGGAAAACTCGCGTTACGTATGGCTTCCCTTCTCTTTCGAAGGTGATAAGATAACAATCCCCTGGCGTGACAAATGGAGTTTCGACAGTTTCGAAGACCAAGGCCGCTTCGAAGCCGGCAAAGGCACTTTTCTGCTGAACGGTAAACCGTTTGTAGTAAAAGCTGCTGAACTGCACTACCCCCGTATCCCCAAACCCTATTGGGACCAACGCATCAAGCTCTGCAAGGCATTGGGCATGAACACGGTCTGCCTCTATGTATTCTGGAACTCCCACGAACAACAACCCGGAATCTACGACTTCACCGGACAGAATGATCTGGCAGAATTCTGCCGCCTTTGCCAGCAAAACGATATGTACGTCATCCTGCGTCCCGGCCCATATGTATGCGCCGAATGGGAAATGGGCGGACTACCCTGGTGGCTGCTTAAGAAGAAAGATGTACGCCTGCGCGAATCAGACCCCTACTTCATTGAACGCGTAGCCCTCTTCGAAGAAGCCGTAGCCAAGCAAGTAAAAGACCTGACTATCGCCAATGGCGGCCCCATCATCATGGTGCAGGTAGAAAATGAATACGGCTCTTATGGTGCAGACAAAGGATATGTATCTCAAATCAGAGACATCGTGCGTACCCACTTCGGCAACGACATCGCCCTCTTCCAATGCGACTGGGCTTCCAACTTCACCCTAAACGGACTGGACGACTTAATCTGGACCATGAACTTTGGCACAGGAGCCAATGTAGACCAGCAATTTGCCAAATTAAAAGAACTCCGCCCCAACAGTCCTCTGATGTGTTCCGAGTTCTGGAGCGGCTGGTTCGACAAATGGGGAGCCAACCATGAAACCCGCCCTGCCGAAGATATGATTAAAGGTATCGACGACATGCTTTCCAGAGGAATTTCCTTTAGTTTGTATATGACCCACGGAGGAACAAACTGGGGACACTGGGCAGGTGCCAACTCCCCGGGTTTTGCACCGGACGTAACTTCTTACGATTATGATGCACCTATCAGCGAATCCGGTCAGACTACTCCTAAGTACTGGAAACTAAGAGAGGCTATGGCGAAATATATGGATGGCGAAAAACAGGCTAAAGTGCCTGCCCTAATCAAGCCCATCAGTATCCCCGCCTTCAAGTTCACAGAAATGGCACCGTTGTTCGAGAACTTGCCTGCCGCCAAACAAGATGAGAATATCCGCACAATGGAAGAGTACAACCAAGGCTTCGGCAGCATCCTCTACCGTACCACCTTGCCCGAACTGAGAACGGGTGCCACCCTCACGGTGAACGATGCACACGACTACGCACAGATATTCGTGGATGGAAAATATATCGGCAAGCTCGACAGAAGAAACGGCGAGAAACAACTCGTATTGCCCGCCTGCCCGAAAGGCGCACAACTCGACATCCTTGTAGAAGCTATGGGACGTATCAACTTCGGACGTGCTATTAAAGACTTCAAAGGTATCACAAAGAATGTGGAGCTATCTATGGACATTGACGGATATCCTTTCTCCTGCGACCTGAAAAATTGGGAAGTATATAACCTTGAAGATACTTATGAATTCTATCAGGGCATGAAGTTCCAGCCCATACAATCGCTGACAGACAACCTCGGACAGCGCATTCCGGGTGTTTATCGAGCCAAGTTCCAGGTGAAGAAACCAAGCGATACCTTCCTGAACTTCGAGACGTGGGGTAAAGGATTGGTCTATGTAAACGGTTACGCTTTAGGACGCATCTGGGAAATCGGTCCTCAGCAGACGCTTTATGTGCCGGGCTGCTGGCTGAAGAAAGGTGAGAACGAAATAGTAGTCTTCGACATCGTAGGTCCTAAGGAAGCCAAGTCGGAAGGTTTAAGTGAACCGCTCCTCGACCAGCTCTTGATACAGAAACCTTTGACGCACCGCAATGAAGGTGAAAATCTGGATCTCTCCGCTGAGAAACCAGCCTTCACAGGAAGCTTCAAACCGGGCAATGGCTGGCAAGAAGTAAAGTTTGATAAGCCTGTCACCGGACGTTATGTCTGTCTGGAAGCATTGAGTTCCCAGAATGGAAAAGACCTGGCTTGCATTGCCGAAATGTACTTTCTGGATAAGAACGGCGACCGCTTATCCCGTGAACCATGGACGGTCAGTTATGCCGACAGCGAAGACGTATCACACGTAAACCGCTCTGCCGATAAAACATTCGACCTGCAAGAGTCCACTTATTGGAGCACCACAGAGGGAAGCCCCTATCCGCATGCTATCGTTATCGATCTGGGTGCTACCCATACGCTAACAGGATTCCAATGCCTACCCCGGATGGAAAGTGAAGTTCCCGGCGGCATCAAAGACTTCAAGATATACGTGAAGCCACAGAATTTTAATTTCTAATCCGATTCGTATAAATCCAAAAGAGCGGTTATCATCTTTATGACGGTAACCGCTTTTCTGTTTATGTATATTGCCTAAACAAAGAGAGAGTATCCGCAGACACTCTCTCTTCTTTATTAAATAGCCTATTGAAAACTCCTAAAACTGCTAACTACCCTTTGTTAACTATACCTTAACTAATCAATCCCTTATAAAACAATTCTATTATATCTTAAACTAATCCTACGTTATTATCGACCACTCCATCGCTTACACTGCGTAACCGACACTGCAAATGTACGGCTAAAATGTGAATACCAGGTAGCACAATTGTTTCATAAAAGGTGATAATTCGGTCAAAATAGAGAAAAGACCAGTAAAAATTGGTTTGCAACAAAACTAATCATTCCACTATTGTAGTTTCAGGTCCAAGATAAGAGCGCTTCATTCCTCCCATATCTATCACCACCTTTTGAATAATCATACCCGGATCAGAACATATCAATTTCAAAGTATGCTTGCCCGGCTTATCAATATTCAGGGTTACAGCATTTATCGTACTGTTACGGTACACATTTTCCCTCCATTCGCCTGAATATTCTTTAGCATTATTCGAAGCATATTTCAATAAGCCATCATCTATCATTATGCCGAAGCAAGTGCCGCGTTCCGAATTCACCGGAAAAACAGGTAATGCGTACGTATAAACCGTTACTGAACCGGCATTAAAAGTATAAAAATCATATTCCACCTTGGCAGCCTTCTTGGAACGACGTGGATTTTGAACAGGTTTTGTAGCCTCTCCTAACTGTATGCACTGGTTCTCATAGCCCAATCCCTCTATTACTTTCATTTTTATATCTTCATTCTCCACTTTTCTATGGAATTTTCCCGGATTGATAGATACACAACCATTATCCTCCACATACCATCCTTTCAACTCGCCGACTGTGGGATAAGCAGGATTGAAAACAGGCAAGTAAATCTTTTCCTGATTGCTGCCGGATATAATATCAATTTCACCCGTAACCCTTTCTCCTACCGGAACTTTCGACCAGTCAACAGATACAATAATCCGTTCTTGCAGAAGAGTGGTTCCGCTCTGCCTGCTGAGTTTGATCCAGGAATCCGAAACTTTAGCATTCCACGTAAATGCCTGTCCTCCTATATTATATAATTCAATAAAAGATTCTTTCCGGGTATAAGGATTGACACAAGGAAGGACGTTCAATGTAGTCTTTCCTAAAGGAGAGTCCTGTCCCGGAAGAAAAACACGCATTTCTGCTTTCTGCGGTACATCGATGGTCGTTACCGGTGGCATCTTCTGATAAGTAGCAGTCCATCCGGGTGCCAAAGCCATCATATGGTTCCATTTACCATTAAGCAGGGAGTTATACTTACCGGTATAATAATCGATACTATCATGATAAGCCTTTGTTCTATCAGCCAAATAATTGGTTGCTGCACGTCCCTGACGCGCGTACCATCTGTTTTGCTGCGCAGTCAGCATTTTCTTATTCATAAGCGCCGCTCCCTTCACAGGATAGAAAACCAGCTCATAAAAAGCAGCCTTATAAGATTCCGGCAACGTATTCCATATCTTTTCACTCTTATCAGAAATACGGTCGTACTCTTGCATTCGGCCTTCTGCTTCATTATAATTTGCAAAAGAAAAGTCTGTATCTGTCATTCTTTCCTGAGCATGTTCATTATTCCATTCATATCCCCATCCCATTGCCTCCGGTTTGTGCTGAAAACCTAAATGATAATAACTGTTCATTATATCGTTAATATCTTCCCTATACTTTTCACCAAATACGGAAACCAGAAAGTCCACCTGATGATTGTTTATATTATCAAAATTGAATTTATCAATATCCCAGGCCATATCCAGAAATGTTTTCATACCCAATTCACCCGGTTTGATGTCTCCCACATTCAATAACCAATAGCGTTTTGCACCGGTATCATAAGCCTTGCGCATTTCTTCGAACATCAATGCCGGAGGAGTTGTATTCAACCACAAATAGTCATGCGGCTCGCCCAAATATGAAATATGATAATATACTCCCGATCCGCCTTTACGGTTTCTTTCTTCCTTATTATTCAATCGTTTGATATAACCGAAATTATCATCCGGCCAAACCAACATAATGTCTTCCGGAAGCCTCAATCCTCTTTCATAGATATCAAGTACTTCTTTATAGGGAACAAAAATCTGAGGAATAGAGTCAAGAGGAGAATCTATATGTTGCTTCAAAATACCTCTTTGGTCAGCAATGACCTCCTCTACCAAGCTGACTTCTTTATCTTTGGGAACACCTACGAGTCCGGCGTCATGAATACCACGCATAGCAATCGTATAAATGTTCTCATATGGACTATTCTCGGAAACCCGTTGGTCGAGTATCTTATTGATTCCTCCTTTGTTAGTTATATAATTCCATTCTCCCATTGTTTTTTTATCCCACTCCGTTACATTATTAAAGAGTAACGGTTCGCAATGAGAAGAACTCATTATAATTCCATAACTATCAGCAACTAATTTGTTTTCAGGATATTTATTAAAAGCACCCGAAGAAGGATGCATCGCAGGTGCCAGCATATTACCTTTCATCCGGAGAATCAGTTCACACACCTTAGCATAAGTTTTAGGCCCGATGTCACCCAGTTCTTTATCAAATGTCTTTCCGGCCCACGGAGTTATTCCCCAGCCTTCATCATTAATAAAGATCCCCCTGTACTGAACAGACGGAGCCTGAGAAACATAGTTTATGTTCTCAATATATAATTGAGACTTTCTTTTAGTTGGCACATCGGCCCACCAGTACAAAGGAGACACTCCTATAGCCTCTGACAGTGTGAATACGCCATAGGCTGTACCACGCCTGTCACATCCGGCAATGACAAGCACTTTTTTCACTCCTTTGGCAGGAGCATCTATCGTTTTAACAACAAACTGTTCCCAACCACCACGGATAGCAGATACATCTAATTGTCCCTCTGCCACCAATCGGTCAATAAAAGCATTATGCCCCACTGTTCCCACAACAACGGCGTAATCTGAAGAAACCTTTTTCGAAGAAACAGATACCTTTTTATTAGTCACCCGCTTTATATCTTCAGCCAGAAGACAAGCTGTTTTTTCTACTACACCATAATCTCCGGCATCATAATAAATCACTGTCTTATGGGAAGACACTAACGGAAAGGCTGCCATGCCCCCGGTTTCTTTAACAATAATCTGTCCCCAGCATATTACCGGAAGAAACATAGACATGAACATTAACCAAAATCTCATCATAACATAAACTATATTTTAATTACTACTTATCATCTTCTCAAGTTTCGGAAGTCCGAAACTTTCGAGTTGACAAGGAGTTAAGGTGACAAGTTGACAAGGCAGAATGTCTTTGCATCTGTATTTCATATAGAAAAATGTCATTTATAGATGCAAACTATTGCCATTCTCCTTGTCAACTCGTTAACTAAAGCCTTGTCAACTATCAACTTTCGGTTTTCCGAAAGTTGAGTCATCTTTATTCATACCCGGGGTTCTGCTCTAACACAGCTCCTCTATTAGCTTCAATTTCTTTATAAGGTATTGGCCATAATTCATAATGTTTTTCCATCTCCTTGGCATAATAGGGATTACATTTCATCACGCGGTCGTAAAGTTTCCCCATTCTCATCAACGTAATCCTGCGCCTTTCTTCTACGCCTAACTCTCTCATTCTCTCATCCAGAATATAATCCACTGTTACCTGAGATGCTAATACAGGTTTAGCATGAGCTCTATTGCGAATCACATTGATATCAGCCGCTGCCTTATCCTTATCATTTAAAGCCAGATAAGCCTCAGCACGCAACAAATAAGTTTCGGCAAGCCTGAACATATATTGATCCGTATATGTAGCACCGGCTCCACTGTTAAGCGCAAAAGTTTTGGAATTGGAATACAAACCATCCGGATGATTGTACGGAGTAGTACACTTGGATTGATAAGCATAGAACGGACGGGATGGAACCGTAACCCCTGCCGGCGGATTCTGAGTGTCAATACTGTCCCCATAAAGTCTGGCATACTCTTTATTATGAACTGCAAACTTTCTCACAAAATTATGATTTGCGTTTCTCATGTCTCCATAGAAATCATCTTTCCATATCTCATCACTGAAATATCGGGTCGAAATGGCCCAACCAATGCCACGACCTCCGGTATAGTCACCAATCGGCCAACTAAAAGGATTCATGCCATGTGCTTTCACATCACGAACCATCGGAGCATGATGCCTTTCCAAAGTGTATGTCTGGTCTTTGGCCGTCAAGGAACCACTGCCGCCGGGAGTGTCAGTTTCAATCTGAATAACCCAGATTCCTTCTGTGTTTCCGGAACCTCTGTTCTGATTATTTTTTCGGAATAAATCCCAATATACATCTCCCGGAACTTCATTAGCTCTGGAACCAAAACGATTGTACATCAGTCCAGTAGCCGGATCATCGATGACTGTTGTGGCAGCATCCACCGCTTTCTGATATTGAGCTGTTGCCAGATAAAGTTCTGAGAGCAGATGATATGCAGCCGCATTAGAAACTTCTCCATCCTGCACACTGGACAAACTGGGTAAATGAGCAGCCGCAAACTCTACATCCGTAAGTGCCTGCTTCAACACCTCTTCTTTGGATGCCCTGACATAATCAAACTTGGGTTCAACGACTTCCGTCAATAAAAGAGGTACCCCACCGTAAAGATAAGCCAAGGTCCTATATGCAAATCCTCTAAAAAAACGGGCTTTGGCTTCGGCAATCGTCTTTTGTTCCTCCGATACTTCAGAAACAGGCAGACGGTCGATAATAGTATTAGCAGTTGAAATGGTATGATAAAGTAATGACCAGTGTACCGATGCAATATTACCGGTTGAATGATAAGCTGAAATCATATTGGAATGTCGCTCCGTACCATTCGGTTCGCCATCATAAACAATATCCGTACCATAAAGGTAATCCATCGGACGATTTTCGTCCCTACTGTAGAATTCTCTTCTTATCAGGTAATAGAGATTATTTACAGAACAATCAATGTCCTCTTGGGTAAGAAAAGAATTGGTTGCACTCATAAAATCCAAAGGCTTCTCATCTAAAAAAGAACTGCTGCACGAACCAAGCACTGCCGAAAGCAACAAGCTAATAGTATATATTTTTATTTTCATAATAAATCAGATTAATAAGTAAGACTAACACCAAAAGAAAAACTTCTCATTACCGGTCTGCCCGAATAAGTACTTCCGGCTTCCGGGTCCCAACCATGCCATTTTGTAAAAGTCAGCAGGTTTTTCCCACTGAAAAACAGATCAATTTCACTCAAACCGACCTTATTCGTAACAGACTTCGGAAAAGCATAAGACAATGAAACATCCTGCAAACGTACAAAGCTCCGGTCTTCATATACCGTAGGAGTTATTTTCGGGGTACTGATGGAACGTGCATAGACTGCATCCGGATTACGCGGTGACCAGTAATCCCATGCACTTATACGATTCCAGCGCAGATTATTCTGATCTCTAACTAACGAAGAAGAGTTGGCTGCCAGATATCCATCCTTTCCTCCTTGAACAGAATTGATAAAGAAACTAAGCGTGAAGTTCTTATACTCCAACGTATTCATAATACCAAACCGGTAAGCCGGATCTCCTTTACCTAAAATGACACGGTCTTCAGGAGTTATTTCTCCCTCTCCGGTCATATCTACAATACGATAATTACCCGGATAGAAACCGGCAGGTATATCATCACCCAACTGATAAATGCCATCCACTACATACCCATATACCACAGAAATGGGCTGGCCTATAAACAGGTTACTGGATATGTTATCATCCTCTATGCCATCTCCGTCATTATCTTCTCCTGTCAAAGTTACGATCTTATTGGAGTTTGTCGAGAAATTGAGTGAGGTAGTCCATCTAAAATCAGAAGTCTGTATATTCTTCGAAGTGAGAATAAATTCAAAACCTTTGTTTTTGATTTTTCCAAGATTAGAAGCAATCTTCGAAAATCCCGTAATATCGGGTAAAGCCACATCATACAATAAGTCTTTCGTAGTTGTCGAATAGTATTCTACAGAACCGGTGAGTCTTTGACCCAGAATTGTGAAATCAAGCCCTAAGTTTATCCCTGCTGTTTTTTCCCATTTCAGATTACTATTTCCCAAAGCCGAAATCTCCTGTCCGATTACAGGCTTTCCACCATCACCAAAAATATATCTGATCTCAGAAGCCACTGTAGACAAAGATTTGTATCTGCTGGTCTGATTTCCGCTAATACCATATCCCCCACGCAGTTTCAGATAATCAATCCAGGGTATTTTAAAGAAAGACTCTTCTGAGATAATCCATCCCAAAGCTATGGAAGGGAAAGTGGCATATTTATTATTCGCCGCAAATCCCGAAAAACCATCTCTACGCACTGTACCCGTTATCAAATACCGGTCCATCAAACGATAACTGACCCTGGCCATCTGATAACAAAGAGCCTCTCTCCAAGCATCCGAATATACATAGCGCGTTGTTGCCTGTTCCAGACTATTATAGCCCAAAGTCATACGTGTAAATCCCTGTCCCAAAGCCTTTGTATAATCGTATTTACGCTCTGAAGCCCCATATAATAATGTGGCATCAATATGATGTTCACCAAATGTAGCATTGTAAGCCAGAATATTGTCTATAGTATAATCATAGTAGCCGGTATGCTCTTTATAAGCCTCTCCTTGCAGATTGTATCCATACTGGCTGGCCTGAAAATGATTGTCTATCCTATAGTTATTTCCAAAATTCAACCGATACACTAACCCTTTAAGAGGCAATTTTATTTCGGACGATATATTACCGAAAAAGTAATTATGACGCTCGTAATCATCAATATCCGATCCCATAAAAGGATTGGTATCCAATGTATTAAAAGGATATGGCTTTATTTTACCATCTGCGTCATAAGGTTCAATCAATGGAGATTGGGTTATCAGATTCCACAAACCAGGCTCCGCACCATCCTGATTCACAAATGCACCAAAAGTCTGAATTCCTATCTTCCACCAGGGAGCTACTTCCGCATTCAGATTCAGACGAACGCTGTTTCTTTTAAAATCATCATTCACTATAAATCCACGTTGATCCGTATTGGAGTACGAAAGCATATAATTGATGGATTTACTGCCACCGGATATATTAAAACGGTTTTCAAACAGATGCCCGCTTTGTGTTCCTTCGTCCCACCAGTTATAATTATAAGGACTGACATTTCCATTTTCATCCCTCAACGGAGCATCCGGCAATTTAGACGCGAGGTCAAAATCCGGATTAGGGGTAGTATAATCAGGTCCAAGGAAAGCCTCCGTATAATAGAAGTCTTTGACATTGTCCAGATACTCTTCACGATTCATCGGACGATAATTGTGGGTCGGGTTAGAAAACGTATAACTGCTGGAGAAACTGATTTTCGGTTTCCCTTCCACACCTTTCTTAGTGGTAATCATAACTACTCCATTGGCTGCCTGTGCACCATATACAGCAGTAGAACTTGCATCTTTCAGGATATCAATAGATTCAATGTCATCAGGATTTATTGAAGATAACGAACTTGTATAAATGATACCGTCCAAAATAACCAGCACATCCTTGTTTCCTCCCAAAGTATTCGTACCACGGATAGACATGGACGGAGTACCTCCCGAATTGGTCACCTGCCCAATATTAAGTCCCGGAACATTTCCCTGTAAAGATTGTAATACATTTGAATTGGGAGACCTTTTCAACGTTTTAATATCTGCACGTATAACGGCACCCGTCAAGTCAGCCTTACGTTGTGTTCCATATCCCACTACTACCACTTCATCCAATGCTTTCACATCTTCTATCAAACGTATATCAACAACCGTTCTATTTTTCACAGGCACTTCCTGAGTAATAAAACCTATATAAGAGACAACCAAAATATCATTCGGAGCAGCCTGAAGGTGATAGTTTCCGTCTATATCCGTTATAGTCCCGGTATCCTTACCTTTCACCTTTACATTCACACCAATAATCGATTCACCGGATGTATCCGTTATTTGCCCTTTGATATTCAAATCTTGCGCAAAACCGGACACTGAGAAAAAAAACAAGAAAATCCAAATAAAAAAATGTTTCATAAATAATAGTGATTTAAAATTAACTACTTAAACTAATTCATTATATTTCTCAATTAATGAAATTAAAAAGAACTGTAACTCTTATGTGCTTCTCATAGGCAATCATTTTAAGGTTTCACATAGATGGAGAATTAGCTCTCCAAAAGATTTCACCGGACAAAAGTAAATTCGAGTCAAGACTTCAGGCATCTGTATAATTCAGAATACCGCCGTTATTTTTTCAATGACAGAATTGTAGGTGATTTTTGGAAGGATTGCGACTATCATTATGCTGATTAATGCTGATTTTTGTATTTGTTTGAGATTAAGTAGTAATTTTGAAGATGAAAACAGTAGAAAGATGAAACAGAACGGCCCATTTAAGTTAATCTTATTACTCTCGTTAGTAGTTTACTCCATAGAAAGTTTCTGCCAGCAGATTCCGACTATTAATTTAGTCATGAAAGATGGACTATCCAGTAACTATGTAACAGATATTGCCCAAGACAAATATGGCTTCACATGGTTTGCAACCAAATATGGACTTAATAGATTCGACGGAGACAAATTTACTGTCTATCTAAAAGAACCCAATAAAGAATTGCTTAATAGCAACGATATTAATAAAATTGCTACAGACACTATTAATAATAAGGTATGGATTGCCAACAGATGGATGGGCGTGAACGTATTTGATTGTGCAACACAGCAATTCTCATCTTTTTTGCATGATAAAAATAGCCCGGAGACACTGATATCCAATGAAATTAAAGATATTCTGGTCACTTCCAACGGGAATGTATGGATTGCAACGAATCAAGGATTAGATTTATATAATCCCGACAATTCACAGTTCATACATTATAATACATCGACAGTTCCTGATTTTCCCTCAAATGATATCATGACACTGGCTGAAAGCAGTAATGGTGATTTATACATCGGACATACCTATAACGGATTCACTATTTTCTCTCCGGATAACAACAGTTTTAAGAATTTCACTCATTCACCTCAAAACAAAAATTCACTTCCGGATAATACTATCCATTCTATATTTGTTGATACCAATTCTAAAATCTGGATTGCAACCAACTGCGGACTATCGCTTTTTGATCCCTTCAGAGAAACATTCCGCAATTTCAAAGATGTCAGTGGAATTCACTATACGATGCAAGGAGCTGTCTATAATGTCTATAGCACCAGTGATGACCGAATATGGGTAGGTACAGTCTCTGATCTTTGTTATTTCGACTCCAAAGACACAGACCTGATTTTATCCGGAAAAAAGAATGTTAATCATATGTTTATTCAAGATATTTATTGGGGAATATCAAATCCAACCGTTTATTGTGTCTTTGAAGACTCCTTCAAAAACGTTTGGATAGGTTCAAACGGCGGAGGAGCCAGCTTTATCAGCAGCACTTCATCCTTCTTTCATAGTTGGAGAATTAATAAGATACCGGGAGTCACTAACGGGCTCAATGACAAAGAAGTATTAACAATATGTGTTGCCGACAATGGCAATATATGGATGGGAACCGACGGGGGAGGTATCAATGTCAACATTGATGGTAAGAATTGTATGTTTTACTCCCATGATACAGGAGATATTTCATCAAATGCTTATCATTCTTCTCTAAAAGATTCTAACGGAGATTTATGGTTTGGAAATATGTATAATGAAATGGGGATCGATGTTTTTATAAGCAAAGAAGACAGATTCATCCATTACACTCCGCAGGGAAACGGTTCGGTTATCTATTGTCTCTTTGAAGACAACCAAAGAAATGTATGGATTGGCAGCAGCAACGGGTTGGAAATTTACAACCTGATAACTAAGAAAAAAGATTTTCTAAATAAAGAGAACAGCCAACTATTAACTAATGAAATCAGAGCTGTTTCACAAGATAAAAACGGGAATATATGGATCGGCACTCTCAATAAAGGAATTAGTATATATAATCCGGAGAGTAAGACCATGAAACATATAAATGAGCACACTATATTCGAGAATTGTATAATCAATCAGATATTCAGGGATTCTAAAAACAGAATTTGGATTGCAACAACAGAAGGATTAGTCTTATTCCCCAATGAGCAGTCAGATACTTACCAATTGTTTAATACCCAAAACGGATTAGCCTGTAATTTGGTATGTTCCATTGAAGAAGATTCGGAAGGTAATATCTGGCTGAGCACCCATTCAGGTATCAGTTGTTTCATCGAGTCAGAGCAAAGATTCCTAAATTATGACCATAAGGACGGTACCCTATTTGGTACATATATGAACAACTCAGTTGGTAAGGCACAAGACGGAACTATTTATTTCGGCAGTATCAATGGCGTGTGCTACTTTAATCCCAAAGACAAACCTTCAAATATAATTCTTCCTCCGGTAATATTTACCGATTTCAAAGTCTATGGCAGAAACCCTCACGAAGATGCAATTGACACATCCATACCTATGACAAACGGAAAAATCATGCTTAACCATAATCAAAATATATTCAGCATAACGTTCAACGTCATGAACAAATCCCTGCAAGGTAAAGTTGAATATGCCTATAAACTGGAAGGATTGGAGGAAAACTGGATTAATATAGGAGGAGATAATCAAGTCACATTTCGCAATATTCCTTATCGTAACTATAAATTGCATATTAAGGCGCGTTATAAAAATCAGGAATGGCAAACTAACTACTCAACACTGTTCATCAGCATCAATCCTCCGTTTTGGCTCAGTTGGTGGGCTAAATTGATATATATAGTAAGTATAGCCACCATTGTATTCTTCATTATCAAATCTTATAAAAAACGTTTGCAGTTACATAGTTCTTTATCACTCGAAAAAGAAAAAGCCCAGAAACAGCAAGAATTAAATGAAGAACGATTGAGATTTTATACCAATATCACTCACGAACTGAAAACTCCATTAACATTAATACTCGGCCCACTTGAGGATTTACAATGCGATTCAAGAATACAAAAAGAACACATGAAAAAGATTTCTCTTATTCATAAAAGCACAATCCGCTTGCTAAATCTGGTCACTCAAATATTGGAGTTCCGTAAAACAGAAACTCAAAATAAGAAATTATGTGTAATTGAAGGAAACATTGCCGAAAAGATTCAGGAAATCGGTTTCAAATATAAAGAACTGAACAGAAATGCCGATATCACATTTGATATTATTATTGATACAGACAAGACACAGCTCTATTTTGATCAGGAAGTAATATCCATGATTGTTGATAATCTTTTATCCAACGCATTCAAATATACCTATAAAGGAAATATCACGCTTGCTTTACGGTCAGTAATGGCTGATGATGTAGAATACACCGAAATTGAGATAGCTGACACAGGAATCGGAATCCCCCAAGAGGATATCTCACATATATTCGAACGGTATTATCAAACTAATATAAGAAAAAACATACCCGGATTCGGTATAGGACTTGCTTTAGTGAAAAACCTGGTAGATTTGCATGAGGGCACTATCCTGGTGGATAGTGAACCCAATGTAGGTTCTTCCTTCCGTGTCCGGTTAATAACCAATAATTCCTATCCCGATGCCATACATATCAATACTAATCTCAAAGAATCCATAGATGAAGAGAAATCAAGCAAACCCATTGTTTTAGTAGTAGAAGACGAGGGCGACATCCGTGATTATATTGCTGAAGCACTGATGGGTGCTTACGATGTTATTGTCGCAGAGAATGGAGAACAAGGATGCCAGGTTGCCTTCACAAGTATTCCCGATATAGTTATCAGTGATATCATGATGCCCGTGAAGGATGGGATCGAGTTATGCAAGGAAATTAAAAATAATATTGCAACCAGCCATATTCCTGTAATACTACTGACAGCGAAAGACACATTACAAGATAAAACAGAAGGGTATGATGCCGGTGCCGATTCCTACGTCACCAAACCTTTCAGCGCATCTTTACTTAAAAGCAGAGTGGCCAATCTATTGGAAGGAAGAAAGAAAATAGCTTCTTTAATATCTTCAAGCACCCATCTTAAGCAATCTATCATCAAAGAATCATTAAACAAAATAGATAATGAATTCATTGAAAGAATAACAAAAATCATAGAAGAAAACTTGATGGATGAGAAAATAGATGTGCCCACAATAGCCCAGGAGTTATCAATGAGTTATTCTTCTCTTTATAGAAAAATAAAAGCCCTGACTGGGATGTCAACAGGAGAATTTATCCGTAAACTGAGGCTTAGGAAAGCAGAGCAACTACTACTCTCAGGAAAGTATAATATTTCAGAAATAGCCCATCAGGTTGGGTTGAATTCCGTATCTTATTTCAGAGAATGCTTCAAAGAAGAATACGGAATGTCCCCATCAGAGTATATAAAGCAGTTGAAGTAAACAAAAATCTCCCCTAAGTCCATTTCTTAAGGGAGATTCTACTTAAACTATTTTGTAACAATTGGAATTATCAATAAAGCATGATCTGATCCAAAACAACACCCTCGTCCAATGCCTTAATCACCAGCTTATGCGATTTTCGTTTGCTGACGGGCAGTTTCACTTTTCGTATGGCTTGATTGCGCAACACATTTTCTTTCCATTCTTCACTACGCCCTTTGGTTTCATAAGAAACGGTTTGCGGAGCCGATTTATCAACTGACAGTGTGAAACGCAGTTGCTTTTCGTTCATTGGATGATTGGGTAACAGGCGTATTTCAACTTCCACAGAATCGGTCTTCCAATCATCAAAAGCAAAAGTAAGAGAAGTATTTTTGCCGATACCTGCCGCTTTGCCCTCATATCCCAGACCTTCGCACTGTAAAGGATTTCCGGCTGTACAATCCATAGCATTCCATTTATAGGCAGGAGTTTTCTCATTTAGCATAGGCGTAACGGCAGTTTCATGTGCCACACGTTTAAAGACAGGAAGTTTGCGGGGTTGGAAATCCATCATGTGAATCCATTTCCCGTTTTGCAAAGCGTTATACCGACGCGTCAGTGAAGCAATGCTATCGAAAGCTGTATCACTTTGTTCCCAATCGGTCTTTCCGTGACGGGCAAGTTGCGCATTCAGGAGCTTCCGGTTCATTTGGTCGGCAGCTTGTACGGGATATTTTACCAATTGCATATAGGCATCTTTCCGGTAAGCAGGAAGTTTGACCTCAACTTCTTCGACTACGGAAGACAAAGCTGCATAATCTTTCAAGCGTTCACGAATGGTATGTTCACTCCAAGGCAGGTCTTTTACTTTCTTATAAATAGGGTCACGTTCTTCTTCACGCGTATTTCCCATGAACTCGGGCTTGCGGATATAGGCCAAGCGGTAATGCTCTTGCATAACCGGAAGCAGAGTCTTTGCGTATTCCGTACCAAACTCTCTGCCCAACCAGTTCTTCAAATGGGTGGTAACACCTTCTTCGGCCACCTGTTCTATATTCCATGCCATATCGAGGAATAGCTCAATCTGATATTCGGCAGGTTTGATATCACCTACATTCAGTACCCACATTTTCTGAATGCCACGGTCATAGGCCAGTTTCATCTGCTGATAGAGCAGATACGGGCTGAAAGTACCCAGCCAGAGATAATCGTGCGGACGTCCCCAATAGGATACGTGATAATAGATGCCGTTTCCACCTTTGCGGGCTTGTTCTTCCGGCGTAGGGAAGTGACGGATATAGCCATAGTTATCATCACACCAGATCAGCGTTACATCATCGGGCACCTGTAAGCCGGCATTATAAATGTCGAGTACTTCCTTGTAAGGTATGAAAGCCTGCGGAATGGCGGTGACATCTTTATTGACATACTTCTCCAGCAAACCACGCTGGTCTTTAAGCACGCGTTCCAACACAGCTTTCTGTTCTTCAACTGTTTTAGCTCCTTGCATTTGTCCGTCGTGCACGCCACGCATACCCAAAGTATAGATATTTTCTTGTCCCGCCACTTCTTTCACACGGTCTTCCCAGAACTTGTAAACGGAGGCACTGTTATTCACATAGTCATAATCGCCCTCTCCCCTTCTTCTCCATTCGCCGGCAGCATTGCACACCATTGGTTCGCAATGGGAAGAACCGATAAAAATACCGAATTCGGCAGCTACTTCCCGATTACCTTTTGTCAGGAAAAAGGGCAAGGTACACTCGTGCATGGCAGGCCAATAAGTGTTAGCTCGCAGGCGGAGCAATAACTCAAAGATGCGACGGTTCGTCTTAGGACCGATTTGTTGCTGATCGGCAGGCTCGTAATTCTTACTGCTCCAGGGCATCAATCCCCAATCTTCATCATTGATGAAGATGCCACGGTATTCTACAGAAGGAGACTGTGTCGTTTGGTAATCTGCGGGTAAAGTGAAAGATGTCTTTTTTTCCGGCACCACATCCGCCCACCATTCCCACGGCGATACTCCTATCAGGCGGGAAAGCTCCATAATACCATAAGCTGTACCATGTGCATCGCTTCCGGCTACCAGTAGTTTTCCATCCGGTAAAACAGTCAGCAGAAAAGCCTGTCTTTTATCTTTCAGACAAGAAATATCCACACCTGTTGCCTCTACCAATGAAGTTTTTCCTACAGTTCCCACTATGATATCCCCTTTCCGGGTATCTGTAATGGCGGGAGCCGAAAATACCGATTGATAATCACGCGCAAACAATTTCAAGGCGGTTTGCACCACTTGTGCTTCTGTTTTGTCACAGGCCAATGTAACCGATTGTCCGAAACGTAAATTAAACTGTGCCCAGCCAAGCTGCGCAATAAAAAGCAAAATTAAACTGATAACCCCTTTTTTCATATATTCCAAGTTATTTTTCAAAGATACATTCTATCATTCGGTTAGAAAGCTTATTTTTATAGCTCCCCCATACGGAGTGAAATCAAAGACCAGCTTATCATCCCGCTCTTTTAGCAACAGACTCTTTCCATTTTGAGACACCTTCACTTTTTCCCTTCCTTTCTTATCCAACACCATTGTCAAAGGTTCGTCGAATAATTCTTTGTCCAGCGACAAACGAGGTGTAACCACCCACTGCGATTTCTTTTTCACAATATCCAGTTGTACATTCTTCCGTTCTTTCACATAAGCCGCTACTTCACGGAAAGTACCTACCCAAATTTTGTCTTCCTGATTCTTTACTCTACGAAAATGTTCCCATAATATATTCGGGGAAGTGAAAGCATCATAACCGGTAGAGATACCATGTATCATAGCCACTCCCCAATCACCGGCAATCATGAGTTCCTTCACCCATTTATCCAGTGATTCAACTGTAGATTTCGATTTATCACCACCCACCCCATATTGCCTTGTACGGGTAGCCACTCTACCTTCAGAAGCTTTCCGCAATATCACTTCATCAAAGGCATTGAACGGATAACAGAATGTTAGAGGTTTCTTACCTATCATTGCTCCAATAATGCTATCATTCTTCTCTATTTCCATTTTCACTCCATCTGAGTTAAGATGCTTCAAATTCGCGTGCGACCAGCTATGATTGGAGATTTCATGTCCTTTGTCAGACATTTCTTTCATCTGCGGCCAAGTCATACGTGACTTACCTTGCTGTGCAATGTCATGCTCTATAATATTCCCACATATCCAAAAAGTTCCTTTGAATCCAACCTTCTCCATTTCTGGGAAAACAAGCGTATAGTGTTCCTGTAAACCATCATCAAAAGTATAGCTGACAGCACATTCCTTATTGTCTTTATAATCGGCTACATATACTTCCGGATCGCAGTGGCGAACATATGGCACCAATTCTGGCACTACTTTAGCTACAGCTTCGATAGCAATCCCTGCCACCACTTTTCCACCATATATATTCAGGTGGGTATTATCTACCTTTCCTTTCGGACAGAAGTCATACTTACCCGCAGGCACCCACATAAAGAGTTCCTTTGATTTTTCCACTCCCATCCCAACTACCAAGTCATGAGTTAATTTGTTCAAATCGACAAAAGGTACTTCCATTTCTTCGGCTACCCTGCGGGGAGAAATCAAATATTCTCCATGTGTATCTACCAATATATTTCCTTCTTTTTCATAGCTACCCTTATTTTCCGTTGCCCCTTCCGGTGGAAAATTCCTGCGCACAATTGAATTAAACAACACCGGATAAGCTCCTTTCTCACGTGTCTCTGTTACAAAACGGCGCAGGTTATTATCAAAAGTACTTCCCGGATCAGTGTGGAGTTTCTCCGATGGCTTTTCGTCATTATGACCAAACTGGATAAATACATAATCACCTTTCTTCAGCCTTGCAACAACTGTATCCCAACGTCCTTCATTGATAAAACTAAGCGAACTCCTTCCATTCCGGGCATGGTTCTCAACCACAACATCATCAGTCAAGAAGTTAGGAAGCATTTGTCCCCAACCACGCTCAAGGTTACCATTCTTCAGGCTTTTGTTGGCCATGGTGGAATCACCAATCATAAAGATGGTAATGGTATCTTTCTTTTCAGCTGTAAAAGCCGAAAAAACCAACAATGCACAAAGTACAGACAGTAGCTTGATTTTCATGTTTCTCATTCTATAAAAATTTCAGCAAAGATAAGAAAGAATAGCAAAAGGATGCATGGAGTAATGTACCATCCTTTGTATTATCGTACATATCAAAAGCTATAAATGGCGTCAACCGTCACAAAACTATTATCACTTCCATAGATTGTTTTCGTTTTATCTGTCCATATTGGCATAATGCCTGTTACTTCTATAAGTACTGTATAATCTCCTTTTGACATCTTTGGAGTCATGATACGAATTGCTTTTTCCGGGTACTTACTATAAAAGTCGACCAATGAGGAATAAACCGTATCTTTCTTATCATTTAATACACTTACTTTGGCATATCCGCTGTGAGGATTTGATTCACCCACTACCGCAATATGTGTCCCTTTAAAAGGAATGGCTAAAATACTTCCTTTCGTATTTGAAGCCAAGCGACTATTTTCCTCTTTCCAGTCTCGTGTGAATTCCATTTCTTTGACAGGCACCTCTTTCCCTTTTTGCAAGGCATCTATCGGCTTTAAAGTGTTTATGTCCCAACATTGCCAATATTCAGGTATTGATATTTTTATTCCATCTACCTGCAAAGGCATCCATACATAAGTTGCCGCCGAAGCCTGATGAGGATATGACCAGCGATCACCCATAAACATCGGAATTGTGTCATTGCCCCGTTTCAACGGAAAAACAAATGTACTTTGTGAATTATAAGTTAACTTTCCTTCCGGACAAAACAACCCTTGTTTTGTCCAAGGACCTTCAATTTTCGATGCCGTAAAATAGAAATTATCATTCTTCTCCCAACTGGTCAGATTGGAGTAGAGCATATAATATATACCATTTTTCTTAAACATGGCAGGCGATTCTCCTGAGCCTTTCACATAAGCTACCTCCGCCTCTATGGAACGATAATCATCACTCAGCCGATAAATAGGCCCGTGATGGATAAGCAAGTAACCTTTACCGTCCGTATCCTGAAAGGTTCCCATATCCCAACGTTTAACAGGTTTTCCATCATGAAGTAAAGGACCTTGCAATTTATACTCTCCATTTATTGTGCTGCATGTAGCATAGCCGATGTAAGGATCCTTATACCCCATATCATCCGTATGCATATACATGACGTATTCTCCTGTAGAGGGACATTTCATCACCTTTACCCGTTCACCTACCCGGTCGGGCCCCAAAATACCCTCAGGTTGTACCGGCAGCACTACCCTTTCAAATTTCCAGTTCACCAAGTCATCTGAAGAATAGCAGCTAAAGCCCGGAAAAGCATTACTTTTATCCGATTTATATTCACCGAAAAGATAATATCTACCGTTATCCTCTACTATGCAGGCACCGTGTGCATTTACTATATTTCCTTGATTGTCAAACCAAGGGACTCCATTATAAACAATCTTTCCGAAACCCTCATTCGAGATTCCTGCACACCCTACACAAAAAAAAGCTACTAATAAAAGCAATTTAATCATATCTATTATCTATTAGAAAACAAATTTATTTATCACCTGTACGGTTCAATACGGAATAGGAAACATTCTTTTCTACCACATTTTCCGTGTAATTTACCTTCTTAACAAAATCTTTTACCTCACCCACATATACATCTTCAATCACTATATTCCTGGCAGGAAGTTTGGCATCTCCTTTCAGTTCGTAAATGGCATCAGCCGAAGTACATGTCACATTTTTCATATAAATGCTATCAATACGCGTAATGCGTTCCTCATACGTAGGAACAAGATCTTTCCATTGATAAAGCACATCTGTATCTATTTCAAGTACCCGTTGTACATGCCCAGCTTTGATGTTCTCCATGTGGATATTCTCCACAAATGCTCCACGCCGATGATTGGTCTTGACAAAAAAGAGCCTTCTGACGGATTGTGGCACTTTGCAATCATGCATATACACATTACGGATACCCCCTGAAATTTCACTGCCAATGCCCAATAAAGTATGCCCTTCTACAATGTCGCAATTACGGATTACAATATTCTCCGTTGGTGTATTCAGACGCCATGCATCACGGTTACGTCCCGCCTTGATTACCACCGCATCATCTCCTTGATCGAAAGTACAATCTTCCACCAAAAAGTTACGGGTCATCTCAAGGTCAATCCCATCATTATTGTGTCCATGGGCTTTTACATCCAAATTACGAACAATGCCACCATCACACATATACATATGCACAGTCCAGAATGGGCTTTCCCTGATTTTGAATCCATCAAGCAAGATATTCCTGCAACGGTTGAATTGTATCAGATGAGGACGTAAATGGTTCTCGCCTACAGCCATCTCCCGTTTTTCTACAGGAACATCTGTAGATGCCATTGTATAAAGTTCTTTCAATGCATTCATGTGAGCCTCGGGACGGGCAAACCAGACTTTCCAAGTATCCATTTTAGGCTTCAGCATTCCTTTGCCCGTTATAGCTATATTCTCACATTCAAAAGCATAAATTAATGGAGAATAGTTATAACACTCTATGCCTTCCCATGAAGTCATTACAGATGGTAAATAATCAGATGGGGTATCAGTAAAGCGTAACACTGCATTCTCTGCCAGATAAAGATTTACGTTACTTTTCAAATGTATCGGCCCTGTAAGCCATTCTCCTTCAGACACCACTACTCTGCCACCTCCTGCTCTATTACAAGCATCTATTGTCTTGGCTATTGCATCTGTGTTGCAGACTTTTCCTCCCTTTACAGCACCGTATTGCACAATAGAAAAATCTTTCTCCGGAAAGATAAATTCTTTTATCGGCTCCATCGGGAAAGGAGCATCTATGTTTACTGTTGCATACTGTCCAAAGGCAGGAAGCAAAGCCGGCACAGCCAAGCCCCATACTGCTAAGATTCTTATAAATACTTCTTTTCTCATAGTATTCATTTCTATAGTCCTTTATTCACCAATAGGTAATACACTAATGCCCAATCCTGATCGTTAGCATAAGGATCATAAAATTGTGCTTTTACTCCATCAATCTTGTATGGATACATATAAGCACATGAAGCTCTTCCATCCTCAAAGAAAAGACAAAGATTATTTCTCACCACATTCTCTGCATGCACTTGATAAGATGTATCACCCGTACATAATGCATAATAGTAGTATACAGCTCCGGTCACTGTACTCCAATAGTGCGGGAAAGTGTCACCGAACATTTCATGTTTACCAAACCAATGCCCGTCCCAATGGCGAATAGCGACTTCATTCAAATGATAACTGGGCTGAAACCCATTGAAAGCTTCCAATACGGGTATCTGCCGTTTCACCTCATCCAAGTATTTCTGAATACCCGTTTCTAGATAAAGCTGTGCCAAAAACTGTATAGCCGGAGCTACAATACTCTGTTCATAATTCACTTCATGTGCCGGATAATTCAGACCATTCTCTACAAATATATCTCCTGTCCTGATGAAGTTTTTCATCAAGTCTTTATATTCTTTTTCCATTCCAGCCACCTTCAGACTCTGCAATCCCAACCTGACAGGGATCCCTATCGCATAAAAACCATGACCAAACTGACGGAACATAGACTTAAGTGTTTTATAGCCATCCGTTACGAACTGCCTGTCCCCCGTCACCTTATACATCTGGAAATAAAATTCAGCTACCCACATATAATTATATCCTCGGTTCCGTTGCTTCTGATCCACACTGGAATAAGTGACATAATCATCCGTCTGTAACTTACTACGTACAAACCTAGCATATCTTAAAAGCGACTCTTTTAATGTAGAATCTTTAGTCAGCAAATATTGTTTAGCCAGCAATACTCCCATCCCCAAGCGCTCCGCACCTTCATCACGATCTACAGGATTACAGTTCGGTGTATCATTCAGATAAATGCTGTCCCCTTCATTATCGTAAACCATGTAAGCACCGTCACGTAAGTCAGCAGGATTATTCAATTGTTGATTCGTGCGTATAAAGTTAACCCGCTTTTGTATCAGTTCATCCACAGAGTTAATTACCAGACAGTCAGCGTGCGTTTGTCTATTTCCATTGTAATAGAAATCAAAACGGACTTCGCCAGCTTGTTCTATAGGTGTTTCTATTATATAGATATTTCCTTTTCGCTTTACTTCCACCGGTACCCCGTTTATCATAGCTCTGCATGTCTTCAACGATTTCAAGCTACGAAGTTCTACATGGGCAACCTCTCCTTTTTGATACACATATTTATCACATGATACAAGTACACTCCCCCGTTCTAGAAGTTTATTGCAAAAATCATCATTACCCCCATGGGCAAAGATATGCCATTCCAAAGAATAGCTTTCTCCAGGTTTTAGTTGCATATCGGGCATATTTAATGCAAAGATCCCTCTGGTATGTGAGTTTGCTTTCTTACGTCCACGTTCCCATATTTCATAGCTCTTTACAGCACCTTCCGTCACTATCAATCCTAAATGAGGTGCATAAGCTCCCATACGAATGGCATTGACATAAGCGGCATTTTCACCTTCCCATATCTGAACATTGGCACGGGAGTTCATACATTCCTGTGCACTGGGATAATTGTCATTGAAAGGAGTATAAATACCCATATCATAAAGGGATACAGCTTCTTCACCTATATTAGTGAAAGTATACCTTTCCACTAAATCATCCTCTTCCAACCTTCGCTTAATCTGAATGCGGATATCACTCTCACGGTACATTACTTCCATACCGTCCGCACTGATTTCAGCCGGATTCTTCCACTCTTTCTTAATACTTTCCCGTCCTTTAGTTACAGTGAAATATCCCAGACCCCAGCCATAATTTTCTTTCACCCAAGCATATTGAGTGCCGTCAACTCTCACCAGCCAGTTCATACCACGCGCGTCTCGCTGTATCTTCAATTCACTAAGAGCTCCGGTCGACGAATTGACTTTCAACTTAATAGGACTATTTCCGGCAGATAAAAGACCGGCTACCATCAACAGACTAAAAGCAGCTCCAAGTTTCTTTAATAACCCATTTCTCATATTAACGATTCTTGATTCAAATTAAAAATGAATTGTAGTTTAAATGAAAGGTCATTTGCTCTAACAGTAAATGCCCCTCTCAATTACCTATGAATTTTATTGTTCAGCAGCCATATCTGCACTCACAGGCCAATAAGGATTCTGATAAATAGGAGAACTCTCAACTGTCACCCCATCGGAAGATGTAATGAGAAATTGCTTTGCCATGATTGGTTCCAGATAATGAGCCATCTTCCACTTGTAACCCTCATAACACTTCTGAGTGCTGGTTCTGCGATAAGGACGAAGATATTCACTATCCGATTTCTGCGATACGGTTGCATTTGCCGAACCATCTGCTACCAACCCTTGATACCATTGTTCCATCGGTGTATTCCAAAGATGCATTCCTTCAGGAATATAGGGAGTTGAAATCATCTGATCCATGGCTCTCCAACGACATATATCCATATAACGCAAACCTTCAGAGAGAAATTCCGAACGACGTTCGCGACGAATATTATATAATGTCTTATCCGTCAAAATCTTTCCAGCAGAATAAGCCCCCCAATCATTTTCCGCTTCCTTCGCCATATCAGTGGCAGCAATTGTAACATCAATATCTTCATTTACATGGGCACGGCGACGGATAATCTGCCAATATTCGCGTGCAGTTCCATCCAACGTCCCATTCTTCTCATAACTGGCTTCCATATAGTTCAGCAATGCTTCTACCGAACGATAAAGTACTACTCCAACAAAGCCGGCCCACACATCCTGATAGTGTTTCACATCAAAAGAACCACCTTTTCTCAAAAGATAACCAGTGGTGGCGCGCGTCTGATTGGCACCGTCTGTAATACCCGGATAAGGCTGCGTACGATAAAAAGTACTGAGCGGGCTTGTTCCATCTATAAGAATATTCTTTTGTCCGGGTTCTTTCAAAAAGACAGATAGGCGTGAATCCCTGTTGGTACGGACATCTGCAATTGTTTTATCTCCTATATAATTTCCGTTACCATCCGAATAAGAGCCATTCTTATAAACAGGAGTACCATCCGCCATCAGGAAATTTTGTACACAAGCACGAGTTACCCCCAAAGCCCAGTTGCCCTGATTGGCACCGACACATACTCCGTGCGTAGACACACCATACGTATACTGTTTCCAAAGCAGAACTTCAGGATAGGACGAGAGATCATCTGTTGCATACATATCATAAAATGGATTAGCGGGGTCTCCAGAGTTCTGTTGTAATACACCTGTATTCGCAGTCAACGAGTTCTTATATTTTTCAGCCACTTCCTTTGAAGCTGAAATAGCCTCATCAAGAAAATAATTAATTTCACTGTCAATGCTTCCGCCCGGATACTGGTAATTGGCATTATAATCTTTCAACTTGCCAGGCCATCCTTCACCATTGGGAACAAATGCAGTACCCTTAAAATATTTTAGCCAAGTACCTTCATAAAGAGCAACACGTGATTTTAGCAATAAAGCCAGGTCACGATTAATGCGGGTAGTTGTCATGTTTTTCCCTTCCATCAATGTAGCCGCCTTATCCAAATCAGACAAGATAAAACGAGCAACTTCATTACGAGGCATACGCTTGCTGGCTTCACTCAGCACAACCTCATCATCCGGCAAAGGTTCGGTAATAATAGGAAAATCACCAAAATACTGATAGCGTTTAAAGTATTCAAGTGCACGCAAGGTATACATTTCACCTATATAATGTCTGATACTGGCTAAATCACCGGATATCGTATTCTGTGAACCACTCAAATCATCTCCAAACCGAGGCAACACTTCTGAAAAGAAAAAATTCAATCTATATATAGTTTCAAACGACCAGTTTCCTCCCGAATAGGGCACCTTCCATTGTCCTTCAAAGAAACGATCAGGAGCGGTTTCGGGTATCTGATTATCAGTATATTGGTCATCAGTACCATAATATCCGTAATTGCTACCGGGAAGAATACGCGGATAGCTCTCATCCGCATAAGCCTGCAATTGAGAGACTTCCGTAAAATATCTTTCAGGATTTACAGAAGCTTTTGGTTCACTATCTAGAAAATCTTCACAAGATGTAAGACCGAAAATGAATGTTGTAGCTAATACTATTCTATATAATGTTTTCATTTTATTAATCTATTAAAAAGTTAAACTCAAACCGAATGACCATGTACTTGAAAGCGGATAAACATTACCACCAATACCTCCGACACATGTTTCGGGATCAAATACATCAAACAAAGATGTAAAAGTCAATAAATTCTCACCCGATACATATAGGCGGCATTTTGAAATACCGGCTTTCTGGGTCCAAGTTGTAGGTAAGGTATAACCTAATTGCAAATTCTTCAAGCGCATGTAAGCTGCATTCTGCATGTAGCGACTCTGTATACGTTGATTTTTAGCTCCATCCGCATAGTTAAGAAGAGGACGGGGAAAATATGAATTAACATTGGCAGAAAGTTCATTTCCTTCTAGTCCTATGGCTTCCGCACGAAAATAATCATTATGCTGTACAAAGCCACGTGTATGCCATTCGTTCTGGCTTCCTTTGACTCCCCAGAAATAACCGCCAGCTTCATCATTTTTGGTAGTAGCATCACCCCCCGGCCAAAAATCATGTTTCAACACACCTTGCAAGAAACAACGAAAATCAAAACCTTTCCAACTGGCTGTGAGGTCAATACCAAAGAAATAGTGAGGATTAGCATCACCAAGTAATTTCAAGTCGCCATGATCGTCCAAAGTATTGGAGCCTGTAGATATTTTCCCATCACCATTCAAGTCTCTATACATAATGTCACCAGCTCCCCATTGCGAACCGATTGCACTTTGTCCACCTTTAGGTAATGATGCAAGATGAGCATCCATTTCCTCCTGCGTCTTAGCTATGCCGACTGTTTCGAAACCCCAGATTTCATTCAACTTCCGCCCTGTTATATAGGCCGACTTATTAATTTGTTTCTGAGAATCATAAGTAGTCAAAGAATTGGTCTTATTACTCGGATAACTATCTATATAAGTCTGCTGGTCAGACAATGACACACTGATGCCATAATTAAATCCATTCTTCAAGCGATCTCTCCACGCCAATGAAACTTCCCATCCTTTTGTTTTCAAATCACAATTGTTGGTTTGAGGTGGATTGACACCCAAAGTCAGAGGCAATTCCGGAGCATCTCCTACCATATCTTTTGTATAACGGATAAAATAGTCGAATGAACCTGTCAACCGATTATTGAAGAAGCCATAGTCTAATCCGATATCCCAAGTACGCACTTTTTCCCAAGTCAGGACTGTACTAATCAAATCACCCACCTTTGCAGTGTTAGGTTTGGTTCCATTTTGCAACCAGCCTCCATCCAGTACACCTAACGTCATGGTACGGTAAGTAGGATACCATGTATTCGTATTCTGATTGCCCAACTGTCCATATGAGAAACGTAATTTCAACAAATTGGCAACATCCTGCATCGGTTGCCAGAACTTCTCCTGTGCGATGTTCCAACCCAAAGAAAAAGATGGAGACCATTGCCAACGATTACCACGACGAAAACGGGAAGTACCATCATAACGGATATTGGCTTCCACCAGGTAACGACCTTCATAATCATAGTTTAAACGTCCGAAAAAACCGGCGGTTGCCCATCTGTTACTATATCCATGCACTGTAGCATCTTTAGCTAAACCGCTATTCAACTGTCCGTTCGTTAAATCAAATTCCGGCATATCTGACATTATCAATCCATTCTTGAAAACATTCAAGTCACTTTGATCCATCTCTTCCGCCTGAAATCCGGCCATAATCTTTAGATTATGCGCCTCATCGAACGTATGTGCATATTCACTATAAATATTCAAATTCAGATAGTTTTCCTTTTTATCTTCCTGGTACAACCCCGAATCCTTTTCGCGATAAAGTTCTGTTCCAGTGGGTCCTAACTGATATGAAGGCAATGTAGTTTCTTTCACCTTCTGGTTCATAATACTATAATTGAATTCTACATTGGTAATCCAATTCTTTACAGGTTCAAAGATAAGGGCTGCCTGATAATAATGGCGATCAGTTTGTACATCACGTTGTCCGCCCTGCTCCAATTCTACGGCATTATAGCCAAAAATATTACCATTGGGATCGTACATCGGAATATTAGGCCAGTTCTGCCGACCGAACATCCGGTAAAAGGTATCATTGAACTTACGCGGACGCCATACATCATTGCGTGTAAAACGGGTTGTGAAGTTAAACTTCAACCAATCAGTCAGTTCGCTGGTGAATTTACCTGTGATATTATAGCGTTTCATGCCGTCCTCACCGATATTCAATAAACCACCCTGATCCAGATAATTGAAAGAACCATAATAAGTCATCTTCTCACTACCACCCGATACACTCACATTATGTTCTTGGGAGAACACCGTGCTTTTATAAAGCTCATCATAAATATCCGTATTGCCATAAGCATACTGCCACACATCATCCCAAGCATCCGGATTGCTGGGACTGGGGTCCATACCGCCAGTCAGTTTACCAGACTGATAATCGAGCATCTTCTGCATGGTCTCGTCTGAAAACCTGGCTGCTTTGCCACTGTTCCTGAGAGATTCATTCATAAATACGGCAAAAGTATATGAGTCCATAGACTCCGGCAAACCTATGGGACTAGCTATACGAAAACTATTATTATAATTGATGGTAGCCTTGCCTGCTTTACCCTTCTTCGTCGTAACGAGAATTACACCGAACGGTGCACGCGAACCGTAAATAGAAGAAGCCGCCGCATCTTTCAGTACTGAGATATTCTCAATATCCTGAGGATTCACCGTATTGATATCACCCTCCATACCATCAATCAATATCAATGGAGAACCACTTGAAGAACCGATGGTTCCCGTACCGCGTACAGAAATACTCATATTCTGATCCAAGGCTCCGGAATTTGCCGTAATTTTCAGCCCCGGAACCAAGCCTTGCAAAGCCTGTGTTGCCGACGATACCGGACGGGATTCCAACTCTTTTGCTGTAGCAATACCCACCGAACCGGTTAGGTTCACCTTCTTCTGAGTACCAAAACCTACCACCACAACTTCATCAAGCATTTCAGTATCTTCTTTCAAAGTCACATCAATAACTCTGCCTGCCACTGCCTGTACTTCCTGCGCTTTATATCCTATATAGGAAATGAGAAGCGTTGCACCGGAAGGTACTGAAAGAGAAAAGTTACCGTTAACATCAGTAATGGTACCATTGGACGTATTCCCTTTTTCTACAACACTGGCACCGATAACCGGCCCCATCGCGTCACTTACAGTTCCGGAAACTTTGATTTGTTGTTGAACCGTTTGCACACTTTGTTCATTGCCCGTAGCCCTCACCGTGAGGGGTTGTCCGGCAATGAAACCAGTGCAAAGCAATAAGGCCGCAAGCGCCTTCCGATTGTTTCTAAAAGAATCTGATTTCATTGTTTTCCTTTTAAATTAGATAATAATAATAAGGTTAATAGAATCTCAAAAACTGGTCCCGTTATGGGATATGCAAAGATATCGAAGTAATAAAGAAAGCATAGGGGATAAATTCACTTTCGAGAAAGGACAAATTCGTCATGACTGTTTTCTCCCACTCTTTGACCAATCTCTCCGGGGAGCTTTACTGAACCGATATGATTTATCTTACATTACTCCAAATGATAACTTGGTTCACCCCACACGGTAACTCCATTTACATGCCAAGGTAAAGGTCGTTACATACCGAGGTAAAGACCGTTACAATAAGGGGTAAAGGTCGTTACATACGGCGGTAAATGCTTTTACATTATGGCGTAAATAGAATGTAAATGTGATTCATTGATTATCAACAAACTAACTAAAAGTATCAGCCTACTTTAATCTATTTCTGCACAACAAGCCAACGAGATGAGAAAAAGGACAAGAGTGCTTATTACAGCAATACAAAGGCAAGGCAAATTCGTCAAATCACAAAGGCAAATCGGGCAAAACCAAAGCAACAAGTACATCAAATACAGATTTATCGTATATTTGTTGCAAAGACAACCCTAAAACAGGAACAATCATGCGAAGCTACAAACTTCTTCTATTCTTACTGTGCCGGCTGCTATTCTGTATCGATGGCATGGCACAACCTTATACCTTGCGACATCTGGGCGTAGAAGACGGATTGTCGAACAATTATGTCCGCGACATTGCACAAGATAAACAAGGTTGCATCTGGGTGGCAACAGAACTTGGACTGAACCGGTTTGACGGATGCAACTTCACCACCTATAAAAGTAATAACTCACAATTAATCAATGATGCATTAAACGTACTGTTATATGACGAAGTAGAAAACATAATATGGATAGGTGGAAAATTCGACGGTATAAGCGCATTGGACTGTTCCACTTATCAATTCTACTCTTACACATCCAGAGATGAGGTAAGGGCGGATAATATTGTGCACTTGTCTCATGCCTCCGATGGGGGAATCTGGCTGACTCCACATTACGGGAACATTGTTCATTACGATAAACATAGCCGCACATTCACATCGCTCACTGATATGGGTATAGAGAACCTGAATAAATCCAACTGGTGTTGTTTCGACGATGGAGAAGGGCATCTTTATATCGGACACGCTCAAAGCGGAATGAGTATTATAAACCTGAAAAACAAAACAGTACGTAAACTCAGTCATACAAACAATAATCCGCAAAGTTTGCCCGGAAACAGTATTTATTCCATTTATAAAGATCATTTGCAAAACATTTGGGTAGGAACCAACAGGGGATTGGGTTTATTTAACCCGAAAACAGAAGAGTTTACCGTATTCAGGCATGAATCCGATAACCCTCATTCTCTGATTGCCGACCATATTTACGATATCAAAGAAATGAATGACGGCACGCTATGGATTGCCAGTGATATCGGCGGAATCAGTATACTCGATTTACACAGTATAACTTTTAAGAGTCCTGAAAAGGTGCAGTTCTATAATATCACCGCCGACAATAGCAAGCACGGGGTTACATCAGGAAATATACGCACCTTGTTACAGGATTCTTTCGGAAATATCTGGATAGGTAATTACAGTAGCGGTGTAGATTTTATCAGCCACAGCCAACCGGAATTCCACATATTGCCCTATATGACCGAAAAAGGGAATATCACCAAGCACAAGCCTGTATGGGGAATCTGCAAGGATGAGAACAATCAAATCTGGCTGGGCGGTGAGAATGAAATAACATTATTCAAAGACAATAAACTCCTGAAAAGTATAGATATAACCAAACAACTTTCAAGACCATACGGACAAGTATTTTCCATCATCAGTACCCAGCAAGACGCATTATTACTCGGAATATACGACGACGGTCTTCTAAAATTCAATATCCGTAACGAACGTATCGAACGTATTCCATTGGATATGGCGGATGTAGATATCATCACCTTTTTCAAAGAAAATGATGAAAAAATATGGATAGGTGCCGAATATGGAATATACAGCTACAGCAACGATACTCTCCGCAAAGAAGACGAAATCAACCGGTTATTGCCAGACCGATCAGTATATGGCATTCTCCGCGACAAGCAAGGTAAGTTGTGGATAGGTACTTATGGCGGAGGAATAGCTGTCCTTGACAAAGAAAACAAGCTGGTAGCCAAACTGAATAAAGGCACTCGCTTCTGCTCTAATGCCATCAATAGCCTTTACATGGATTCTCAGGGGGGCGTATGGGCTGCCACACGCAACGGAATAGGATACATTAAAGATACAGCCCGTCCGGAAGAGTTTGAAGCATACGGTTATGAGCAAGGACTTGAAGACACCTTCGTACGTGCCATTCAGGAAGATGCATCCGGAAATATCTGGCTCAGTACCAACGATGGAATATCCTTTTGGAACAAGCAAAAGAAGAAATTCGACAGTTATGACTATCGTGACGGCATACCTATGGGAAACTTTATTGAAGGTTCGGCCTGCCGGGCAGAAGATGGCACACTCTATTTCGGCTCGCTAAACGGTGTCTGCTATTTCAATCCGGAAAATCTGATCGCAGAACGCCAAGTGGCTCCTGTACAGATTATCGAATGCAAAAGTCTGAACAACCAGATAGAAAGTCGTAATGAAGGAACTATCATTCCGACCTCTGAAGGAAGCATCAACCTGCCCTATAACCGGAATTCTTTCCGCATCTCATTCACCGTACCGGACTATTCGCAAAGCGGACAGGTGGAATATGCATATATGATTGACGGACTGGAAAATACATGGACCAATACTTTAGGAGAAAACATGATTACTTTCCGCAATATTTCCCCGGGAGAATATACATTCAAAGTAAAAGCAAGGTTAAGAAATCAGGAGTGGGACGATAGTCATATAGCCACATTACAAGTACACATCTATCCACCTCTATGGCTGACGTGGTATGCGAAAGTCTTGTATATTCTGCTGGTATTATTGTGTGTGTATATCTGGTTCCGTTTTTACAAACGTAAACTCATGCTGGAAAACTCCCTTGAACTGGAAAAAAAGAAAAGCCAAAACGAACAGGAACTTAACAACGAACGTCTGCGCTTCTACACCAACATCACACACGAACTGCGCACACCATTAACGTTGATACTCGGTCCACTGGAAGATTTAGTCAATGATTCTAACGTACCTGCTTTTTATAGTAATAAAATCAAGATGATTCACAGCAGTGCTATCCGGTTATTGAACCTTATCAACCAAATACTGGAATTCCGCAAGACGGAAACACAAAACCGAAAACTAACAGTAACCAAAGGAGATTTAAGTAGTCTGATTACAGAAATAGGGTTGCGTTACAAAGAATTGAACCGGAATGATAAAGTAAAATTCCACATCCGTGTTCAGCCCTCAAAGACTAAACTTTATTTTGATACTGATATCATCTCTACCATACTGGATAATTTGTTATCAAATGCCATAAAATACACCCCGGAAGGAGAAATCAACCTGATTATGCATCCGATAAATCAGGAAGGCAAACAATATACAGAAATAGTGGTCAGCGATACCGGATACGGAATAGATGCTGACGCACTGCCGCATATCTTCGACCGTTATTATCAGGCGAAAGGAAAACATCAGGCGTCAGGCACAGGCATCGGCCTTGCATTAGTCAAATCACTGGCCGACCTACACGAAGGCAGTCTGCATGTAGAAAGTGGAACGGGTAAAGGAACGACTTTCACTTTCCGGATTCTCACCGAAAATACTTATCCCGATGCCTTGCATAAAGAAGAAAAAACGGAAAGTATTCCAGAAAAAACGGAAAGCTTAAAAGAGGAAGACAATGATACTTGTCCGGTAATACTGGTTGTAGAAGATAATGATGATATTCGCGAATACATCGCTACTTCTTTCAGCAACAACTACCACATTCTGACTGCAACTAACGGAAAAGAAGGAGTAGAACAAGCACTGAAATATATCCCTGACATCATTATCAGCGACATTATGATGCCTGTAATGGATGGTATTGAATTATGTAAACTGATAAAAGAAGATGTTCGCACCAGCCATATCCCCGTCATTCTATTGACGGCCAAAGACTCCATTCAGGATAAGGAAGAGGGCTACGAAAGCGGTGCCGACTCATATCTTACGAAACCATTCAGCGCCAAGTTGCTGCACAGCCGTGTTCACAATTTGTTGGAATCACGAAAGAAGTTAGCCCTGCTGATAACCAACCGCACCAAAGAATTGAAACCGGAACAAGTTCAGGAAACAATGCAACTAAGCCGGTTGGACGAAGAATTCCTGAACAGGTTTACTGCAATAGTAGAAGAAAATATCGACACACCCCAATTGGACATGCCTTTCATGATAGGCAAGATGAACATGAGTCACTCCACCCTTTACCGAAAGATAAAGGGGCTAACAGGCATATCCGGCAATGAATTCATCCGGAAGATTAGACTGAAAAACAGCTTGCGCTTATTGATGGAAAAAGGACTCAATGTTTCGGAAGCGGCTTATGCAAGCGGCTTCAATGACTTGGGATATTTCCGGAATTGCTTCAAGGAGGAATATGGGATGGCACCGTCAGAGTACATAAAACAGAAAAAATAAAATGCAATCTCTGCCAAAACCATATTCATTAATACCTGATTAAATGGCTTCCTTGCTGCTATTTTTATCCTTTATTCTTCCGTCGCAAACAAGCCAAGCAATTCGTTTTGTTTTAGAGGCTTTGCAATAAACAGATTGCATCCCGCCTCCAAAGCACAAACCCTGTCTGACTCAAAGGCATTTGCTGTAAGCGCAATAATCATGATTTCTTTATTAAATTCCCTAATTTTCCGAACCGCTTCCAAACCACCCATTATAGGCATCTTCATATCCATAAGCACAAAATCATAATGCTCATTACGAACTTCTTGAACAGCCTCCACACCATTCAGCACACGCGTGATGTTGTAATCTTTAAGAATATGCTGCACTAATGAGTAATTACCGTCATTATCTTCGGCAATCAGAATTTTCAAGTCTTTTCTGTTTGCTATCCTTACAGGCATTTCCTGTTTTTCGGGCAGCACAACGACCGGAGTTTCTTTTCCCAGTAAATCTACATCACATGGTATCCATGCCCAGAAGGTAGAACCTACACCAGGAGTAGAAGTAAAGCCAACCTCACCTCCCGCACCTTCGATAATGGCACGCGAAATAGCCAGTCCGAGTCCTGTTCCTTGTGCAAATTCATTCAGTTTCTGGAAACGCCCGAACACACGGTTTTGCAGTTCCGGTGGAATACCGACTCCTGTATCTTCAACATAAATCCGGACACCTCCCCGTTCAATGGTATACCCCATCTTGATATGTCCCGACTTGGTACATTTCACCGCATTGGTAAGGAAGTTAGACCATACTTGTTTCAACCGACTTCTGTCCAGGAAGATGTTACACTCCTCTCCCGAACTATCCAAAAGAAGCTCAACATCAGTATTTGCCACTTTAGGTAAGATCATTGTATAGAGCTCACTACGCAACTTTGCCAGGTTGAATATTTCCCTCTTACGTTCAAGGATTCCCGACTCAATCTTGGACAGGTCGAGGATATCGTTAATCAGGCGCAACAACAATTCATTGTTGGACTGAATGATTTCTACATATTCTTCTTTCTCGACAGGATCGTCACAATGTGCCATAAGTTCGGAAAAGCCTACGATAGCATTCAAAGGAGTACGTATCTCATGACTCATATTAGCCAGAAAAGCAGATTTGAGCTTATCGGAAAGCTCCGCCTTTTCTTTCAGTTCCTTTAATTCCCGAGTTACTCTTTCCCATTCCGTATTGTTGAAACCAATGCCGGTATAACGGATTACTTTTCCTTTCCTGTCCCTTTCGGACTGGATGCCAGTAATCACCAAACTTTGCCACTCCTTATCCCACTTCGTCTTAGTGCGATAATTAAAACTAAAATCCTTGTCTATCCCGTTGAGCATAAGATCAATGAACTCACGTATACGATCCACATCATCGGGATGTGCATGTTCCATATAGTCTTCCGGGGTAATGGGAGTTTCAGGATTATAATCGTTCACCGGATCGTTGAAAGCTCTGAAAAGTCCGCTTGCTACATCAAAATCCCAATAGGTCATACCAACGGTTTTGAAAGTAAGCTCCATCTTGTAGTTTCTTTCCTTAATTTCTTCATTCAGTTGGTGCATCTTGGAAATGTTCTGACGAAATCCGGTATACTTTATTATATGATCTTCTTCATCCCGTTCAAAAGGCACTCCCATTACATGACAATACTGCCATGTTTCATCATATTTCGTCTTTATACGGCAAGTCAGGTCAATCATTTTGTCTTCACCCAATATCATAGATTGCGTGGCATCATTGTACGTGGAATAATCTTCGGGATGTACGAATTCTCTAAACTCTTCCAAAGTCATCAATTTGTCACCGATATAGTCATTAACAGGATCATTATATGACTCTATTTTCTGAGTTTGTACATCAAAGTCCCAATGAACGATATTACTGACTTGCATAGCCAGTTCGCGTTTGGTTATCAATTCCTGGGTCTTTTTTGCCATCAGTACTTTCTCGGTCACATCCAACTGTGTACCGATAATCAATCGTTTGCCCCGATGCTCGGAAGACATACGCATGCGGCTTTCATAAAAGCGATATTTACCCTCCTCCTCATTATAGTAACGCAGCGTTATGTGTCCATATTGTATTTCCTCGTTTATCAGTTGAGAAAACATCTGCTTTAACGGAACGCGATCCTGAGGATGTAGTATTTCCAACATTTCTTCCCACGGCAACACTTCCTTTGCAATCGGTTGCCCATATAAGGGACTGAAACTTTTCTTGCGTACGTCATATACCCATGAAGACATGTTGGCAGCATTCATAGCCATCTCCAGATTCTTCTTGTTTTCTTCTGTACGAAAATCAGCTTCCTTTAAGGCAGTCACATCATTGGAAAGCAGAATGTGACCGAGAATTTTCCCTTCATTATTACGCAAAGGAACAACTTTAGCCTCATAAATCATGGATTTTTTATTATTGCTCGTAAAGTAGGCATCATCGTTGATCCGGTCAAAATCATACTCAAACTCCAAAGAAACCTCTTCACCTGTCCGTATCTTTCTTTCAAGTTCCTCATCCATATAGGGACTCTGAAAGAGATTGACAATATTCACTACGGTTGACCGGTCATCAACGCCATACATTCGCAAAGCATGGTCGTTGATACTACGTAAGACCCCGTTTACATCATATATATCAATACTTATCGGCAAACGGGCATACAAACTCTCTGCTAATAATAGTTCTTCGTGGGAAAGGGTTTCATCTTGTTCCATCAAATTATTAGTTTTTGTCGGTACTTCAGTACTGGCAGGTTTGTCGTTTCAGCAGTCCATATATTCAAACTATACTTTTTATATAGAACTTGCACCACAAAAGTATAATTTAAAAACGATATCCTAAAATTTAAAGTAACAAAACTGAAATATAGCAAAACTTAGACAAGTAAAAAAGCAAAAAAAGCATGAAGACAGTAGATAAAAAGCAAAGAGACATGCCAAAAGCCGACATGTCTCTTCTATATAATATTCTATTATGAAGTTATTATTTCATTTTCCCCACAACTAATTTATCGCCCGATAAATCTATTTCAAACAAATGGGGGATGCGAATATATCTTCCATTCACATCTTTGTGGCTGTGAACAGACATCAACCATTTGCCGTCCAAAGTCCGGAACAGCATACCGTGACCGAAGTTGGGAGGGGTAATAGGTTCTTTCTCCTGTATCCACGGGCCATCCAACGTCCCGCTTTCGGAATAGGCAACACCCTGTGTATAGTCCTGAAACACCCAGCTTGTCCATATCATACCTAAACGTCCGGTACTAGTGCGGAACAGCCACGGGCCATCGGTCACACGGTTAGGATGAATCTCATCGCCCATCTTCTCACGGCTCCATGGTGAATCACTGGCACGAAAGAGGATTTTTCCTTTACCGACGGAACCGCTTAAATCAGATTTCAGTTCTATCTTTTCCATCGTACCGTTCCAGTTCTGTAGCCACTCGTGGCAATAGATCATATAGGGTTTATCGTCACGGTCCACCCAGAATGTGCCATCGAGGGTAGGCATGTTTTCAGGCAGATAAGTGGTGGATTCCATCGGTTTATAAGGACCGTCGGGATTATCACTGACCAGAATATGGCTGGCACGACGGGGAATTACATTGCCTTTCACCGTATCAATCTTAATAGCATTGTTCGTGAAGGTGGCGAAATAATAATATTTTCCTTTGTACTCATGCAGTTCTGCAGCCCAGATTTCAGGTTTGGGTCCCATCCATGATGTGGGGTCAGTCTCCACAACACGATAAGGTCCCTCCCAACGGGCAAGGTCTTTGCTCTTCCAGAGGAAGCCACCGGTACCCGTCATATAATAGGTGAAAGTTTTCTTATCGGCAAGGATACAAGGATCGCTTAGATGGATGGAGTCCAACGGGATACTTGTTCGGAAACGATTAGGAACCTTTTGCTGGGCGGACAGGAGGACAGAAAACAGAGCAAATGTAAATAATAATACTTCTTTTTTCATAATAGGATGTATTTATATAGTAAGGATAGATATGCAAACGACGCGGATAAAACAGACAAATGCGGATTTATTATTATTCCGCGTTTGTCCGCTTCATCCACGTCGTCCACGTACCTATAAATTATTCAATTTCTATTCCGTGCTGTACCGGAGTAAGAATGAACGTAAATTCATAGTCGCCATAAGGCAACTGATACTGTGGTAACGGCCATGCGCCCCAACTGTTCACACATCCTAAGCCCATCTGAGCCTTGTCGATGCAGAGATTTGTCAGGTTAGCTTCTTTCACTTCGGGAGAGTGGCTCTGATCTTTGTCCCAACCATCGTCCAAAGACTCGATAGTATAGTGCAGGGCTGATGCAGAGAACGGAGCATCAGCTACAATCTGCAAACCGCGTCCGGCATCGTTCAGTTGCTTCCACCAGCGAATATCGGTCTTCGTACCTGTTTCCTGCGGACGGATATAAGAATAGAATTGTTCATCTACACTTTGGCGATACAATCCCAGATCTGTGCAATGATTACGGTCACTGTAGTTCTCTACCGGACCACGACCATAGTACTCTACAGTTTCAAAAGTCTTAGGCATCTGCATCTGCATGCCGAAACGGAACATATGAGATACCTTAGCCTGCGAATCGGCAGTCATCTTCTGAGTCACCTTTACAGCACCCTTGTTATTGATTACATAAGTGAGCTCCAGTTTGGCAGAAACATTCTTCATTTCGTATTCTGCACGTACCACTGTCTGGTTGTCTACTGTCTCCCATTTGAAGGAAGTCAGCTTCAGACCCGGGTTCTTCCAGGCAGCGAATTTCTGTTGCAAACCTGCACCGAAATCATTGTCCGTAGGTGCACGCCAGAAGTTAGGTGCCAGTTCGGCATCTTCGTTCATCAATTCCGTGCCTGCTACGTTGTAGCGATTCAGGTAACCGGTATGTTTGTTGAATTCCAGCCGGAAGTTATCACCGTTGATGATCAGATAACGCCAGTCGTTTTCCTGGATTTGAGGAGCAACGGTAGGAGTATTCACTACTTCCACATTCTTCAGGTCCATGGCAGGAGCTTTGTAGGGGTTCAGTACAAGTTGGTCTTTGGCTACGGCATATCCGGCAGGGAGCAAACCTTCGCGGTTCTTCAGGCTATAAGTTACATTCAACAACCATTCTTTGCATTCGCAGGTTTTGCCGATGTTCAATTTCACTTTGGCAGTCTGCTGCGGAGCTACGTTGAGGTCTTCTACACGACCGGTACGGATTACTTTACCGTTAGCAAGCAATTGCCAATCCAGGTAGTAAGCGGAAAGGTCACGGAAGAAGTTTTCGTTGTACACGTTCACTTCGCCGTTCTTCAGGTCAGCGGGAGTTGTCCAGATGTTCTGATAATAGTAACCCACTTCGTACATGTGCGGATTGGGAACACGATCAGGGCTGATCAGACCATTATCACAGAAGTTCTTGTCGGAACCGTCGTAACGGTTGAAGTCGCCGCCATAAGCGTAGATAGTCACACCGTCTTTACCTTTCCAACGAACGGACTGGTCTACGAAGTCCCAGATGAAACCGCCTTGCAGGTTGGGGTATTTACGAATCAGATCCCAATATTCTTTGAAACCACCCTGTGAGTTACCCATAGCATGGGCATATTCACACTGGATAAGAGGCTTCTTGGCATCTGTACGCTGGCCATATCTTTCCATGTGCTTGTAATCGGCATACATGGGGCAGTCAATGTCGGTAAACTCGTTTCCATGTGCCTGTTCGTATTGTACGGCACGACTGGAATCTTCGTTCTTGATCCAACGGTAACAGGCTTCAAAGTTAGGTCCGAAGCCGGCTTCGTTACCCAATGACCAGAAAATAATGCTGGGATGGTTGAAGCCGCGTTGCACGTTGCGCTGGTTACGTTCCATGTGAGCCTTGGCATAGTCGGTGCGTTTAGCCAGTGTCTTTTCACGATAACCCATACCGTGTGATTCGATATTAGCCTCAGCCACTACATACAAACCGTATTGATCGCAAAGGTCGTACCACAGGTTATCATCAGGATAGTGACAGGTACGCACAGCGTTGATATTGAATTTCTTCATGACCTGGATATCCTGGATCATGCGTTCGGGAGATACGACATAACCACCATCCGGATCTATTTCATGACGGTCGGCACCTTTGAAGAGAACGGCCTGGCCGTTTACTAATATCTGGTTACCTTTCAATTCGATCTTACGGAAGCCTACCTTTACGGGGATTACTTCGTTGCTGCCTTGCAAAGTGGCACGCAGTGTATAGAGGTAAGGAGTTTCGGCTGTCCATTTATGCGGATTTTCCACATTCATCAGAATGGTACCGCTACCTTTGGCTGTTTCCGTAGCTACTGCCTTGCCGGCAGCATCGAGTAATTCCAGATTTACGTTACCGCCGCCTTTCAGGTCAAGTGTCACACGCAGAGAACCATTTTTGTATGCCTCGTCCAGATCCGGAGTGATACGGATGTCCTGGATGCGTTTCTTGTTGCGGGCATAGAGGTAGCAATCACGTCCCACACCACTGTAACGGAAGAAGTCCTGGTCTTCCAGGTAGGTTCCATCACACCAACGGAATACTTGGAAAGCGATGAGATTCGTCTGTCCGGGCTTTAAATAAGGAGTCAGGTCGAATTCGGCTTCAAGCTTGCTGTCTTCGCTATAACCTACATAACGGCCATTCACCCAGAGATACATGTTGGAGGTTACAGAACCGAAATGAGCGATAATGTCTTTCCCTTTCCAGTCGGCGGGAACAATGATTTCACGACGGTAAGAACCTACATGATTGTTCTCTGTAGGAACTTCAGGAGGGTTGTTCTGGAACTGATTACGCCAGGCATAACCGGTGTTTACGTAAATAGGATCGCCGTAACCGTTCAATTCCCATACAGCGGGAACTTGCAGATTATTCCAGCCTTTGTCATTAAAACCTACTTTCCAGAAGTCGGTAGGACGCTGGTCGGCATTGCGTACCCAGGAGAATTTCCAGGTACCGTTCAAAGTCATGTAATTAGTAGATTGGGCTTTCTTGCCTTGCATGGCGGCATCTGCCGATTCATAGGCAAAGTAATTAGTGTGCATGGGAGCACGGTTCACGGCATTGATTTCCGGATCAAGCCACTCTTTAAAGGACTGTGCATTTGCAGTCAGAGCCAGGGCTGCAAAGAGTCCGGTAATAAGATGTTTCTTCATGGATATAAAATTAGTATGTTTGTAGCGGTACGAAGAATATTTTCTGCATACCGCTACAAAGATAGGGTGAATGAACTTTTTTTAGGGTGAATAATAGTTCAAAAAAGGGGGAATAGAGTTCAATCAGCTACGAGTTACGAGCTACAAGCTACAAGTGCCATGCGGTATGACAGCGCAGCTACTTGTAGCTCGTAGCTTGTAGCTTGTAACTATTCCATCCGGTACACTCCAAACGAACGTGGTTCAAGTTTCAGTTTCAGAGATTGCCCTTCTACCTGTACCGGGCGTATACGGGGAACAATCGCTTCCTGGTCCAGCGTATTTACTGTGCGCCAATTGTCATTCTGTAAGTAAGTGCAGGAACCGGCAACCAACTGACGTTTCTTCAAACCATTGAAATCAATCTGAACATCGGCAGGTTTACTACTTGCATTCACCAGTTTCAGGATGATTTCTCCGGTAGGTGCATTCAGTGCAGCTGTTGCATAGAGGCTGTCCTGCCCTGCTACTGCTTTGCCATCCATCTTCAGGCTGAGCACATCGGTACCGGCATTCATGCCGTACATCTGCTGAACGTAATAGTTCGGTGTGCGCATCATACGCAGGTTATCGAACCAAATCAGGTCCGGATTCCACTGCCAAGCGTCTACGTGAGCAAACAACGGCGCATAAGTAGCCAGATGAACAACATCCGCATTCCGTTCCAACCCCGTCATAAAGGCAGCTTCGGAAAGGGCGGCGAGGAAGTTGTTATCCTTCTTCGTGGAATGATCGTGTGAAGCATATTCTCCGGCGAAAACCTTCGGACCTTTACGGTCGTAATTGTCATAGCGTGACGCATTGCCAAAGAACCAATCAGGATTCATGTAGTAGTGTTCGTCCACCAGGTCTACACCGATACGCTTCATTTCGGGCCAGAGATAATCGAATTTATCACCGCCGGCGCTCGGGCCGGAACTACCTACAACCTTCACATCAGGGTATTTCGCACGGATAGCTTTTGTGAAAGCTTCGAGGCGTTCTACATAAACCTTGTCCCACTGTTCATTACCGATACCGATCATCTTCAGATTGAAGGGTTCGGGATGTCCCATATCGGCACGCACCTTTCCCCAGGTGGAAGTAACAGGGCCGTTGGCGAATTCAATCAGGTCGAGTGCGTCCTGTATGTACGGGTCTAGCTCATCCATCGGAACCACTTCGTTGCTTTCGTACTGGCAGGAGAGCCCGCAGCTGATTACCGGAAGAGGTTCTGCACCAAGGTCTTCGCTCAACAGGAAGTATTCGAAGTAACCAAGTCCCAAAGTCTGGAAATAGTCAGGGAAGGCTTTATGTTTGAAGGTGTAGTTCCAGCGGTTTTCATTCAGAGGGCGGTTTTCAACAGGACCTACGGAATTCTTCCACTGGTAACGGGTTTCAAGACTGTTACCCTCGATGATACAACCACCGGGGAAACGGAATACGCCCGGGTTAAGGTCATAAAGGGCTTGTGCGAGGTCGGCACGCAGACCATTCTCACGTCCTTTCCAAGTATCGACAGGGAACAGGGAGATATGATCCATATCTACCGTACCCTGTGTTTCGAGGACGATACGCAGGCGGGCATGAGCGTCTGTGAAAGGAGATTTCAGCACCGCCGTCAGCTTTTGCCAGTTATTGCCGCTGACTTCGATTTCTTTCTTCAACAGATTCTGTGCATTGGAGTTGACGAGTTCGATGGAGAGCTTCATCGGCTTCGCATCCGGCGTGCGGGCATAAACGGAGAAACGGTATTCTTCGCCTTGCTTCACACCGATGCCGCGGTAACCTTCATTATCCAGTCCGGCACGCAACAGGCGGCCGTCGTTCACTACGCGTACATAGTGAGGATTGCGGTCAAAACAAGGATTTGCATCCTGAACGGTTACATTACCGAAAGGCACCCAACCCACGAAAGGTTGTGGAAATTCAAACGAACGGTTCTTTACCAATTCGGCATACAGACCGCCATCGGCACCGAAGTTGATATCTTCGAAGAAGATGCCATACATTTCAGGTTGTATCTTTGCCGTCGGTTTAGAAACGTCGACGGTCATTACATGCTGTTGTGCCTGCATGCTCAAAGCAAGAGACAAAGCAAAAAGGGCAGTTAACTTTCTCATTACTATATCTTATTTTTTCTTTTCAATATTCTGATGGATACGTATCACTGTAAACGAATAAGCAGGCATAGAGTAAGAAAAATCATTTCCTTCTACCTTGAAATCAGAAGAAGCGGGTTTAGCTCCTCTGTCTTTCGGATCACCTGTCAATATCGTTTTCGTAGCCGAAGGATTTACCAAAGTAACTCCGTCCAACTTCACTTGGGAAGAAACTTCCACCGGAAGCATATTCACTAACTTCACAATATAATCTCCGGTATTAGCATCTTTCACAACTGATACTCCGACACGTTTCTTCACGGCATCCCAGCCATTATTCAGTTTTACCGTAGAAGACAAGTATTCGGTACCGGCATTCTGACCATACATCTGTTGGGTATAGTAGCCTACTGTGGGTTTTACTTCCGTATTATTGAAATAGATCAAGTCCGGATTCCATTGTGTATGGCCTTCTTTAGCCAACAGAGGAGCATAGGAAGTCATTTCTACCACATCACCGTTACGCTCTACTGCCGTCAGATAGAGAGCTTCGGCAAGCGCAGTTTCTACATTATTGGGGCGGCCCGGCAAGTGGGCGGCATATTCGCCTAAGTATACTTTCGCCTTTGTACGATCATAACGGTCGTAATAATCCTGATTGTGAATCAGCCAGCCCGGTTCTACATAATAATGTTCGTCAACCATAGGTACACCCAACTCGGTAGCAAGGTCCCAACCTACTTCATAATCCGTACCTTCATAGAACGGGCCTGTAGTACCAATCACTGTCACTTCCGGATATTTCTCCTTGACAGCATCGAATATCATCTTGAAACGTTCTACAAATACTTCCGTAATCATGTCTTCGTTACCAATACCGATATACTTCAGATTGAACGGCTTCGGATGTCCGGCTTCGGCACGCTTCTTACCCCACACAGTCTTGCGAGCATCTCCGTTGGCATATTCTATCAGGTCGAGAACATCCTGAATATATTGCGGCATTTCTTCCATCGGAATACCACCCTGTTGTCCCATGCAAGTAAGTTCACCTTTAGAATGGTGGGCGCAGGTACCAGAGTTCTGACAAGGTACGCCGGCTGCAAGCACAGGTACGGGTTCCGCACCCATATCTTCACAGAACAAGAAGTATTCGTGGTATCCCAGACCACGGGTTTGATGGTAGCCCCAAAGGTTACGCAGAGGCTTACGGGCTTCCAACGGACCGATAGAACCTTTCCAATCGTAAATATTGTCGATACCATCTCCATGAGCCACACATCCACCGGGGAAACGTACGAAACGGGGATGCAGGTCGGCAAGCGTTTGTGCCAGATCGGCACGAAGTCCGTTCTTACGACCTTTGAAAGTCTTTTGCGGGAAGAGGGAGACCATGTCCAACGCCAATTGTTGAGTACCCTTCCAAACAAGAGGAGTAATAGTCAGTACGGCATCCGTGGCATCCTGGTATGCTGTCAGCACAGCGCGCTGTTTCTTCCATTCTTTAGAGGTAACGGAGAGTACAGCCATTGCCACTTCTTTACCGTCTTTCGTCTGCAAAGCAACTTTCACCTTTCCGCCTTTTCCTACCAGCATTTTTGAGAAGAAAGAGAAATCGTACTTCTCTTCTTTCTTCACGGCAATACCATCGAAACCCGAATTCACCAGCGATACTTCAGCAGGCATGTTCACTTCGAACACTGCATAATGGGAATTATTGGGATGTATCGGATTCTCCGTTGCGATGCTCAATTTTCCATTCTCTCCCTGAACACTCCAGGAATGTGTACTGTTCCAATTCTGATCGTTACCACGGTCAGTAGGAGCATATTCAAAGTCACGGTTCTGTATCAACTCAGCGTATAAACCACCGTCTGCCGCATAGTTGATGTCCTCAAAGAAAATACCAATCAGATGGTTACTGATATTCTTGGCTTCATCAGCTTTCACCCGGATAGTAGCATCTACCGGTTTCAGGTTTACAAAACGAACTGGATCTTGTTCTGTACGTTCGGCATTCAATGACTGACGATATTTCTTGGCTTCAGCATAGCGGATGATACCCTGAACCGTAGAATAAGGTACTTCCTGCATCCAGCCTTCCTGTTCCTGCCCGTTTATCACTACTTTCTTTTCGGTAGTGGGGAATACATCTTTCGGCTCGTACTTACTACGCTCTGCCGGAGAGAAATACTTCTGTGCTTCCCACTTCTGCAAATCAGGCGAAGTTACATAGGCAAGCGCTTCACCCGTATTGGTGGCTGCCCAGATACAATGCCATTTGCCGTCGGCACGGGTTTGCGTCAGGTGGGGTTTAAACATTGTTTTCGCACGTCCCCACGGGCCGAAGTCAGAGTTTACATAAGCAAAACCATCTGCCACGCTGAACCATTTCTCTCCATCGGGGCTCCAGGCAAACTTCAGACCGCTTCTGCCGTCATGGTTGGAGTACGAGAAGAGGTAAACTTGGTCAGGTTCGTTCATCACAGCATCTACCTTTGCCTGCACAGGCAACACAAAGGATAGCAGCAGACACAAACTTAAAAACTTCATCAATTTGTTCATGGTATTAGTATTTATCGATTTATTTGTTTTTCCAGTATTTTCTCAGTCTATCAGCCTCTTTCTTAGTAATATGAATCACCGCCCCATGCTTGGGAGACGTAAAGCTAGTGGCTTTCATCACTCCCTCATTGAAGTGTCCCAAATGTGTGAAGTTCACAAAATCAGCAGTCTCACTGAAACCAAAGTTATGAGGATTGATACTATAAATGTCATACATCACTACCCATTTGTCCTCGCCGATGCGTTTCCACATATTGGGTGCTTCGCAAGCACCCGGTTCCGGATCAATCCACTCCGGCAGATAGGTATAACCACGATTTATATGTTTAGAAACCGCCTGCTTGATGCCAGGAGTTCCATCGTGAGCTACATAAAACATATGATACTTGTCACCTACTTTGGTGATATCCGCATCAATGGCTGATTTCGTAGCATCAGGATACTGGAACAACAGGCGCGGTTCTGTCTCCAAGCCGTCAAAGTCTTCGTTTGCATAAGCATAATAGAGCATATTCCGTGCATTGCCCATGCGCATGGTGAAGTACACCATGATTCTACCTGCATGTTCGTCATAAACCAGTTCGGGTGCCCAGGCACAACCGATTTCATCATACCCCGGGAAGGATTTGTCTATGCGGACTACATGGTGCGTCCAGTTAATTAAATCCTTCGATTTCATCAGTACCAACCCGCGGTTGTTACCCCATCCGTATTTTGCACCGTCTCTCTCCCACTCCGTATTACGTAATCCTTTCTTTTGAGCAAAGATGTGTAAATCAGTCATTGCTATATAGAATGTACCATCCGGAGCACGGTAGATGTGCGGGTCACGAATTCCCTTCTGTTCGGCAATCGTATCACCGGCAATGATAGGCTGACCGTTATTCACATCCGTAAAAGTATATCCGTCGTCACTTACGGCAAAGTACAGGCTGTGCGTATCATCTTTAAAATAAGTAAACAGATAGGCCCCCATTTCCTTTTCATCCGTCTTCCACTCACGGGTCAGCACTGCGCCACCTTCCGGTTGAAGGGTCAGTTGCAATTTGCCGTCCGCTTTCAGCTTCACCGATTGCAGCCCGGGTTGCAACAGTTTGTCGTCATTATAGAGAGAAACGGTTTGTCCTACCAACATGGGAAGTTCGAGTTTCAGCTTCAACACTTCCTTTGTACCATTCACTGCCGCTACATACCATTGCTGGCCATGACGACGGGCAATCACTGCATACTTTCCGGGATAACCGTCAACGAAACGAGTCTCATCCCATGTGGTCGGCACTTGCTTCATAAAGTCAAGGCAAACCTGCGGGGCATCTGTCAGATTATTGGGAGCTAAAGCATAGTTCTGAATAGGATTCTGGAACAGTACGGCAGTAGCCAACTGGAATACATCGGTAGTTCGGCGTGTGGTTCCACCATTATTGCCACGGTTCAGGCGTTTGTTCAGGAAGGTGCCGCCAAACTCCATACAACCCACCGTATTGCGGATAAACGGATGCAGACAAGCATTGAAAGCCTCTTCATCACAGAAATGCTGGTTGAAAATCAAATTCTCGGAAGCCAGGACTGCCTCGCTGCCCACATAATTAGGATACATACGTTCCCATCCTCTCGGCACTGTGCAACCGTGGAAGATAACCATCAAACCATGGTCGTCAGCATCACTCAGGATAGCTTCGTACAAGCGCATTGTTTCCTGCTTGTCTCCACCAAAGAAGTCTACCTTGATACCTTTGACGCCTTGTTCCTGCAACCACTTCATTTCACGCTTGCGCGCAATGGGGTTGTCCATCAGGTTAGTAGGACCTTGTTCTATATCATTCCAGTAACCACTGGAGCTGTACCACAGGAATACATCAACCCCTTTGCCTTGTGCATAATCAATAAATGACTCCATACGCTTATGGCCAATATTCGTATTCCACCAGTTATCTATCAGCACATACTCATATCCCATAGCCGCAGCCAAATCGACGTAACGCACCTGGTCGTCATAGTTGATGCTTCCGTCCTGCCAGAGAATCCAGCTCCATGTGCCACGTCCCATCCGATAGTCATGTTCCGTTTCATACAATGGTTCTACGACGTCCCAAATCACGGTGGTTTCTACAATAGGTTTCAGTGTTTCGCCTACAGTAATCGTGCGCCACGGGGTAGAACCCGGCAAAGAAAAAGCCGGAGCCACTGTTCCGTTACCATTATTTTCTTCAACCATGGGAAAAGCTACTGTATATAGATTGCCTTCGGCAACATCGCTCAAGCGCGAACCGCAATAATGGCTATCGACTCCCGTCTCGCTGATGAGCACCCATCCGTCTTCACCCACACGGTAAAGACAAGGGAAGGTATATCCATGTCCGTATTGCGAACGCACATCCATCGGGGCATCCGCTTTATATTCTTCTTCATAACTGGGTTTGGTACGTTTCCAGCCTATCATGGCATCACTCTGTGGAGTAAGAAAAGTAGTGGTTTGCGCCGGGAAGCGGAAACCGGTCTTTTCATTGTCTACAATGACACTTCCCCGTTCGCCTTGTTTAGGCAATGTATAGCGGAAAGCCACATCATTGTCACTCACACGGAATGTCACGTCCATCTTTTGCCCTTTTGCATTGGTAAAGGCACATACCAATTCATTGGCACGGTAGTGTATGCGTGAAGTCTTGATACGCGTCTGGGTATAAACGGTATCAATCTTTCTCTCTTTGTGTCCGGTCAGTTTCATTGCTTTCGCAAAGTCTCCTACATTGGTTTGCAATCCCAGGGGAGACGATTCGAGCATTTGCTTGCCGTTATAAGTGAGAGAATACGCAGCTTCTCCCCCTTCCGGACACGAAACGGTTAATTGCAGTTTACCGTCAGGTCCACTGACGGTTACATCTTGTGCAGCCAGCGGTAATGTGACCGCCACACATAAAAAGGCTAATCCTTTCAGTCTGTTTTTCATGTTTAAAAATGTTTCTCAGGTATTTAAATAGTCAGTATTATCTAAAGGGTAGGAATTACTCGTTTAATCGTTCCGTCTTCATTGAATTCCATGCGGTCAATACATACTTCCCGATGCGTACCCGGACTATCCTTCAGATAGTTCTTATTAATACGATGATAAACGATATACCACTCATCTGTACCCGGAATTTGTAGTACTGAATTATGTGCAGGACCATAAATTTCTTTCTCCGGGTTCTGAATCAATGCGATGGGATCTTTGGCTACTTCAATCGGACCAAGCGGCGATTTAGATGTGCCGTATGCCACATGATAATTAGGTGAACCGGTGTCATCCACCGACCACATAAAATAATAGAGTCCATTACGATAGAACACGTAAGGCGCTTCACGGAAAGCATAGTCCTGCAAAGTACCTCCTTCGGGAGTCATCACCGTGAGGGTTTTCTTCTTGATGGAAACCATGTCTTTATTCAATTCCGCACCAGCCATATAGCCATTGCCCCAATACAGGTATGACTTGCCTGAAACAGGGTCAGTGAAGACATCCACATCAATCTGCTGGCCACGGCCTACGGGAGATTCTGTTATAATGGGATAACCCAAATCTGTAAACGGTCCGGTAGGAGAATCTGCCACGGCTACTCCAATCTGTTTTCCGCCTTCCTTAACAGGATTGCCACTATAATAGAAGAAGTACTTATATTCTCCTTTTATCAGCTTTTCTTCGATGCACGGTGCCCATGCATTACCGTTTGCCCAAGGTACTTGGTCGGATTTCAAGTCAAGCATAACACCTTCGTACTTCCAGTTCTTTAAATCATCCGAGGAGAAAACCGTAAAGTACCATCCTCCCCAACCGGGTTGCCCGTCGGTAGTAGAATAGATATAATATTTCTTTGTCTTTTGTGAATACAGAATTTCGGGGTCGGCATGAAAGCCCGGCAATACAGGGTTGTTGGGCAATGCACCCAGCTCAGCAGGTTTACCCCATTTATCAGTGATACGTATCAATTCATCACGGGTAATGGGAATAATCGTTCCATGGCGGGGGTGGAAGTTCATCTTCACCTCGCTGTCTATGACTTTGAAGTTCTTCAGGTCGGTGGTTTCCGTAAACTGGTATCTGCCTTTCGTATATACATCATACATCAATATATACTTGTCCTGATTAATCAGCTTAAACGTACCTGCCCCCTCCACAGCATCTGTGGTCTGTTGCTTGTAGTCAGGTTCTTCTTCCCACTGACCGGAGGTCAAAGAACAGGTGGTAGCTACTTTAATACCATTTCCGTGTCCTTCGGTCTTATAGAACAGATGGTATATACCATCTTTATATACGATGTCTCCATCGATACATGACTTTTTATTCTCCGGAATAAACAAGGGCTTGGGTTCGCCTTCCAGGTCGGTAAAGTCTTCATTGGCATAAGCATAGTAAATCACATCGGCGCCATCACCGTACTTCATAGACCAGTAAACCATATACTTTCCGGCTTCCGGATCAAAAACGGTTTGCGGTGCCCATACCCTTTTCAGTTTTTCCTGTCCGGGGTAGCGTTTCTGCATGTTAATGATAGAGTGCTTCCAATTTACGAGATCATCAGATTTCAACAGTACCATTGCCCGGTTTGAATCCCAACCATTATCGGACACCATATCCGTCACCACCATATAGAATGTTTTCCCATCCTGTCCTCTAAGGATATGCGGATCGCGTACGCCGCCGGTTGAACTGATAACTTTGGAGTCGATGACAGGTTTACCATCATTCAATGCCCAATATGCATATCCATCCATACTCACAGCATAGCATACAGCTTCCTGGCTGATATGATTTCCCGTAAAATAAGTGAATAAATAAGCTACATAATCCTTCTCTGGAAGAGGCTCTTGCTGAGAAAAAGCCGGGAGCACAGACAATAATAAAGCTATTGCCATAACTCTCATTCGCAATAAAATACTTTTCTGATTTACCATAATTATTTTATATTAAAGCACTTAGAAAGTGTAAAAATAACACTTCATTGAATATTCTACAAATAAGGCGCATATGTTACACAACATATACGCCCATAAAACCTATCTAATCAATGTAAATTCAAAAAACGTACCATCTCACAAGCGGCCAGCAGAAATGCTCCCACTCCAAAATTGGCAGTTGAATTGGCATCTACCACTTGTCCCGGAATTGCCTTTTCTCCAATAGGTTGCACATAACCGATGCGGCCATCCGGTTGCAAAGCAACAGTCGTCAGATATTTCCAAGCTTTATCCACTACCGGTTGATAAGTGGCCTTATCCAGATAGCCATTGTTCATGCCCCACAACAGGCCATAGGTAAAGAAGGCTGTGCCACTGGTCTCAGGTCCCGGCGCATGCTCGGGATCGAGCAAACTGCGTGTCCAATATCCTTCCGGTTGCTGGCAGGCGGCTACTGCTTTTGCCATGGCCTGGTAACGGTTGATGTATTCCTGGCGGTATTCGTTGTTTTCGGGCAAATCCTTCAGGACTTTAGCCAACGCCGCAAGCACCCAGCCGTCTCCGCGGGCCCAAAAATCTTTCTTACCATTCGCACTCTTATGCTTAGGATAGATGTATTTTCCATCCCGGTAGTAAAGGGCATCTTCGGAGTCGTACATCAGACTGTCGGCAAATGCCCAATATTCATGCAGTTTTTCCAGATAAAGCGGGTTGTTTGTTATCTTATATAATTTAGTCATCACGGGCATCACCATATAAAGACCGTCGGCCCACCACCAATAATCATTCTTATCGGTACTCATCTGATACTCCATCACTTCACGGGCGCGGGCTATCTTCTGCGAGTCCGGCTCCAAGTTATACAAGTCGGCATAAGTCTGGAAGCAAGTCTGGTAATCGCCAAAAAGTACATAGTCATTACTTTCTCCATAGCTGTATTTCCATTCGGCTTTATCGTCCGACTTGGCACCCTTCCATTCATTGTGCTCTGCCCAGGCTTTGGAGTAGTTCATGAAAGCTGTGTCTCCGGTGAGGAAGAATGCTTCCATATTGCCTGTATGGTAGGCGGCATTATCCCAAAAGGAACGCCCATGCTTCGGGTTCTGCTCCTGCCAATAGTTATTCACTTTATAAATTATATCCACTACTTCTTTAGCCTCATCTTGCGGAGCGGTGCAAGCCGACAGCCCGCTCAGGCAAAAAGCTAAAAGTATTATATTCCCAAAAAACGTTTTCATACAATTTTTCTCTTTACTATAGTTACTATATTATTCACTTTCATTCATAAAAAACGACAAAACTCCGGTCTGCCAAAGACCTTCGTAAATTGACTCCCGGAGTGAACCTAATTCAGTCGTATACTGAATTAGGTTCACTCGTATACTTAACCCTATTCAGTCGGTACCTCATTGTACCCCCTCTCAAAAGGCATTCTCAGCGGTGGTACGGAAAAGCCTGCCATGACTACAAATAATAATTACATTAATGCAAACTGTCCACTTCCAGCACATATATAGGTTGGGGCTCAAAAGCAACCATTTTTTCTCCGTCACCTTGCTTTGTGTGTTGCACAAAGAGATGGAGACGGCGTTTTTGCTTCCAAAGCTCCGTATCATGCGACGGCTCCCAGGCATCTACCGGAAAGTCTGTCAGGTCAGTAAAACTCCATTCGCCTGTACCTACAGCGGCGGCATGTGCCATCGATACCCGGCTTCCCCGTTCCTCGTCACGGAAGATGTAGAAGATTTCTCCGCCTTCCACCACAATACGCGGACGGGCAATGGGAATCATCTTAGTGCCACCGCCTTTCAGAGAGAAAGGAGTATGACGATCCGAAACCTGACGGTTATGCCACGTCTCTCCGTCATGCCATACGATACGGTATTGGGGTACTTCACTATCGGGACTGCGCCAGTAAGTGGCAATATAAGGATTGCCGCTTGCATCAGCGCTCATACTGGTCTGATTGATTAATTCCGAATTTTGCGGAATGCGGCAGGCATATTCTGCATTATTGTAGCGGATAGGCAAGTCATATTTCTTGCCGTTCGCCTTATACCACGTCACGCCATTGTCAAAAGAACGGGCATAGCAAAGGTCATGGTTGGTTTCCACATGCCACGTTTCACGCCACACCCAGGATAGGTGAATGGTACCCTGCTCGTCCACATAAAGTTGCCAGTAAGCATTCCGTTTATCTTCACCGTCAATCAGTACATCTTGCACCCGGTGCCATTTCTTCTCTTTTACGGAATAACGGTTCATGACCAGATTACCCCGCCCGGAGGAACCGGAACGATATACATAAAGCAAATCTCCCCCATTCAGCGGATAAAACTCCGGATAGGTCACATTTCCCTCATCTATGCCGGTCATGGATTCTTTGTCTCCGAGTTCCAGCGCATGCGGGGCGGTGCTGCGGCAATAGTTCAATTTATGTCCGTGATGGTCGAACGATACATGCAAATAGCCATCTCCATCCAGCATCATACTGATGATATTATGGGCGTCTTTTACATTTCCCTTGTATTGTGTCCGGTTCAGTGTCCACTCGTCAGAATCCAGTTTCCGCTTGCCCAACACCAGATAGCCATCGCTGTCATAGTAAGAGATATATTGTTCATCCCCTTGTGTCACAAGCGAGTTGTTCCTGAATACGGTAGTATTGACTGACGTCTGGCTATATCCTTTACCCACTTCCACAAGCCGGGTTTGCTGTGCCCGAAGTGCGAAAGTTGTTGAGAGAACCAGAAAGAAAGAGAGAATGTATCTGTTCATAATAGCTTGATTTTTCATGATACCTTGTATTTAAGTATGAATGGCCTGCTCAGTGTTTCAATCGTGATAAGCGTGGTCTTTCGGAAAGTCTTCCCCACCCCACGCTTTCTTTGATGTCCACGGCTGCGGGGCATCCATCCAGAAAGGGTCGTCGGCAGGCAAGCCCAAAGGCAGAAAGGCCAGTGAAGCCAGATAGAGGCTACCGTTATTGGTATACCAATCTGAAATATTGGGTTGTGAACCATTGAAACCTAAAGTCAGGTAGCCCTTCCCATTGAAGTTCCGATTGTCGCCAAACATACGCTGAATAATGGCTGTCATGGCTGCACGTACCTGTCCGGCAGGCAATTCCTTAGGAAGCCAGCCACGCAATGACAACAGGGCGAGCGGTTGCAAAACACCTGTACGATAAGTAATAGAGCGTCCGAATATAGGGAATGTCCCTTCGGGAGAAACGAAACGCTCTAAAATGATGCCAAAACGTTGCATGCGCTTCACTGCTTTCGGGAAGTCGCCGCCCGGTACATTCCAAATCTTATTCTTTCCGGCATTCGTCATCACTTCAAGACATTCCACATACATCGGATGGAGCACGAAACTGTTGTAATAATCGAAAGCAAAGTCTTCTCCGTCGCTGTACCAACCATCGCCTACATACCATTCATCTACCTTGCGCAAGGCGGAAGTAACGCGGTAATGGTCAGTCTGTGCACCCGCTTTTTTCAGGAAGCATTCCACAGTAGAGGAGAACAACAGCCAGTTGGTATAAGGAGGGTCTACACGGCGCAATTGTTGGAACTCAGCGATGTAACGTTGTTTAGTCTGTTCATCCAGTGGCACCCACAATGCATCATATCCGCGCAAAAAGCTTTCTGCTATGTATGCAGCATCCACCAAGGGCTGACCTTCTTTTCTCCATAACAGATAATCTTTACTTTGAGGGTCTACAGACTGGGCATAGCTTTTCAAAGCCCACTCACGCAATTGCTTGCGTTGCCTACCCTCTGCCGTATCATCATCCGGAAGTGACAACCAAGGTGCCAGACCTGCCATCAACCGTCCGAAGCATTCCATATATGTCACCCTTTTGTCCCGTCCGTCCCAAGTGGGACTTAGTTCTACCAACATATCCTCCTGCAACCGTCCTTCGCTCATACTGCTTAGTACAGGTGCAGCCATCTGGTACAGGACTCCCGTCCATAGTTCACGGTCCGTCTTCACCTTTTCCGGTTTCTTCTTTGCCGAAACTTGGATGGGAATTAGTAATGCTACGGTCAACAGTAGCCACAAATATTGTTTTGTTTTCATGATATTCTATATAAGTTGTTTTTCATCGTTGCAAATATATCCCTTTTATGGCGAACCTAACCACCATAAATATTTCAAATAGGGGTAAATTATCAGTCAATTCCACTATAAAAGATAGATTTTCACCTCAATTGGTGTAGTTTACCACTTACTAACCCATTCAATATACGGAATCCCTTTCTCATCAAAGTGAATAGGTAGCCAGATATAGCGCGAATCTTGCAAGCTCTCCGGACGCCACATATCTGCCATAAATATATATCCGCTGCCTGCCAACGGCAGCACATAAGTACTTTGTCCGCCAAAAGTGATTTTCGCGTCTTCGCCCACACATGGATTGGACAATTGAGACCATTTCCCTAAAATAGAAGAAGCAGTCATCAACCGTGCTTCATTCGATTTCCAGCCTGTACACCCCGAAGCTATCATCCAATAAGTCCCATCCTTTTTGAACAGGGCCGGTGCTTCATTATGTCCCCCGGGAAATATACGGATATACTTTCCGGTGTGGCTCAGATAATCATCAGCCAATTCCGCAATGTGAAGTGTCAGATTCTCTTCCGAGGAATAAATATGATAAGCCTTACCATCATCATCCACAAATAAGGTCATATCGCGCGACATCTGTCCGCCTTCCAGGTCGCGCTTCACAAACATTCCTTTATCGACAGCTTCACGCCATTTCGGTGTCCACCACTCATAGGTTTCCGGATTCCAAGTGAGTTGCCGCTCCTCCCGGGTCATATTCAGCGGATAGATGCCAGGATTTACACGTCCCGAACGGACAAACCTATAAGGCCCTGCCGGAGTCTCGCTCACCGCTACCCCTGCACGGGAAGGTCCGTATCCCTTTCCTTTAAGTTCCAGATGGAACCACATGACAAACTTCCCTGTTTTCTGATTATATATCACTTTGGGCCGTTCAATGATACAACCTTTTTCTATATCACTTCCAACTTCATCAGATACAGCTAAAGCCACACCTTCATACTTCCAGTTACGTAAATCCGCAGATGAGTAACATGTTACTCCTACTTGAGTTGTAAAACCAGAAGAAGGCCGATGTTCTCCATACCAGTAATATCTCCCATTATTAAAGAGAATACCACCGCCATGGGCATTGATTACATTTCCATCCGTATCTTTCCAAACTTCACAGGAGACAATATCTTTTCTGCCTATTGAATTAGTTTGCCCCCACAAAGACGTCTGAAACAGGATACATAGAAACAATAAATGCCCTATTCTTTTCAAATATTTACTCATATCTTTATACCATATTAAAAAAGGAAGGCGAGACGAACCTTTCACGAGGAAAGGTTTGCCTCGCCTTATTAAGAACAAAAACCTATCAAAAACTAAGAATTACTATTAATTGGTCTTATCCTCATCGGCAATTGCTTCTTCCCAGTTGGTAAACATCTCTACTGAAGCATCATAGCCGTCATATCCGTAGTTCTGACGAAGTGTGGCACCAATATTAGCTGTGATAGCCGAGTTGGGCACAGGCCAGAAAAGGTTACGTTTATCAACCTGATAATTAAATTGTTTACCTGAGAATATCGGACCATTATTGAAGAGACTGTAACGTGTGCAACGCTTGTACCAATAACTACCACCATTCAAATCCGTACCGGTCTGTTTATCCCATGTAGACAAGTCATACGTCTCACCCCATTCATCAGGTTGACCACTACGGGCCAAACACCATGAGATACGAGTCAATTCAGGCTGACGCCATTCTTCCAGATAAAGCTCACGGGCACGTTCGTCTGTGATATCGCCAATGGTAACCGTAGTAAACATCTTCTTAGCATTGGCACGGCGACGAACTGCGTTTACATCCTCGGCTGCACCGCTTGTATTGCCTTGGTAGAATTTAGCTTCTGCACGAAGCAGATAAGTTTCAGCAAGACGGAATAAATACAGGTCACCGTTTGAGCAAGAGTTACCTTTCGTAGCTCCGTTAAACTGATTAGCATTATTGTTTTCTTCAGCGGCAGCATCCTTAATGTAAACCTTATATATAGGCGTAGGATACCAGCTACGAATCGTGTCGAGACAAAGCAAATCGCCCTTTTTAACTTCTGTTTTACCATCTTCGCTTGTCCAATCCTCCGGTGCATAGAGCATCATGTTCTGGCCATAGAATGCTGAGGACGGATTATTATACTTGATGTCTTCCATTTCTACCCAGTTACCCACAGCACGGTTGTGGCGCAAGTCTTGCGTATCCTCCTCACCGTCATAGCGCCAAATGGTCTTGTTATAGTGTCGGGAAGTACGGAAACAACCAATACCACGTCCCAAGGCACGTACCCAGTCCAATTCTTCGTTATACCTACTGTCAGTGCGTGCATAATTGTATGTAGGTGCACTTAACTTATGTGGATCCATGATGACACTATTAGACCAGTGTACACACATGGCACGCATTAGCGGATAGTTTATCCAGCTTTGGCTATGAAAGTTCAAGATCGGCATAATGGTTTCCTTGTTATCAGGAATAGATACGTTCTCCCCACGATGTAGGTCCCAAACCACATTGCGTTCCACAGGCAAAGTCATATTATTACCCGTAACAAACGAACCGAACGGAGCGTCCATCAACCTCAGGCCATGGTTATTAATCAAATCGGTAGCCATATCTTCTGCTTTCTTATATTCACCCGTTACAAGATAGCATTTGATAAGCAGTTGCATACAAGCTTCCTGATTCACCGTACCCATATAGGGCATATCTTTTTGAGCCGGCACATTTTGAACAGCAAATTCCAAATCGTGTACCAACATCTGGAAGATAGCTTCTTTACTTGTAGACTTATAGTTTTGTTTGGGCACCTCTATGATTTTCGTCACCAAAGGAATGTCACCGAACAACAATGCCTGATGATAATAACCATAAGCGCGGTGGAAGTATGCGCGTCCCTTGTACTCGTTACGAACCTTTTCATCCAACCCCTGCACCTGGTCTACATACGAAAGTACAGTATTGGCAAATTTGATACTGGTCCAACCACGATCCCAAAAACGACTCATGGCATTCTCGTCACCACCACCCTTCATACCATCAGTTGGCGTTATCTTATTGGCAAAATCATCCATGAAAAAGCCTGCATCAGTCTTTGCATACAAGCCTATATCAGTCATAAAATAGACCGAAGCTATCGGAAGCACGTTACCATTACCATCCATCAACATTTCCTTAAGTCCCAGGTCGCACATAGCCATTGCCGAACGCAAACCGGATTCCGTAGTATAAGTATTTCCGGGGTTATAGAATGACAAAGGATCTTGTTCCAGAAAGCTGTCCGAACAACTTGCCAACATGGCTGCTGAAGCTAAAACCATGCATCCCCTTACTAATTTATTCATCTTCTTCATATTGTCTTTCAGTTATTAGAGTGTTATATTCAAACCAAAGTTAAAGGCACGAGTAGCCAGGCCTCCTGTTTCGGGGTCACCATATTCCCAACCGGAAATAGTGCAAACATTCTTGACACTTGCGGTCACACGAATCTTATCAATCATATATTTTTTTGTCCACTTCTTAGGCAACGTATAGCCAACGGTTATGTCATCCAAACGGACAAAATTGCGGTTGTAAAGTTTGTCCACGCCGCCAGCCAAACCTGTATTAGGACCTGCAGCATTCAGGCGGCAATAGTCGTTAGTTGGATTATCGGGCGTCCAATATTCTTTCTCGGGCATATTGAAACCGTTAAGTACTTGTGAACCACCGTTGTCCTGATTCAACCAATAACCGTTTGTACTCTTATGTCCCATATAAGAATAGAGCGAGAATGAAAATGTCAAATCCTTCCACAGAGTGAATTCATTGCGTATATTCCAGTAAATGGGGGGAGCCGTAGTTCCAAGATAAGTTTTATCGTTATCATTGTAAACCGGCACGCGAGTACCATCTTCCAGAATTTTGTCGTCTTCCGTATAGCGATTCACTACTTTCGGATCACCCGGCTTCTGCCCTACCAAAGCAGCAGCAGCAATATCCTCGGGATTGTTCTGCCAAACACCGTCAGTTTCATAATACCAGATGGTACCCATAGGCTGTCCGATGTACCAACCGTTCGAAGTATCGTCACGCTCTACGCCGTTTTCGTCATAGTCGTAATAGATATGATTGATACGATTCTTGTTGATAGAAAAACCGGCGGAAGTATTCCATGTAAAGTCTTTAGTTTCGATGTTAGTAGAGTTTAAGGATATTTCAAAACCTTTATTCTGTACTTCACCCAAATTGGCTGTGATGCTGCTGAAACCTGAGAAACTTGGCAGGCGCTGTCCCATAATCATGTCAGTAGTCTTCTTGAAATAGTACTCCACCGTACCGGTTAAGCGGTCACCCAATACAGAGAAATCCACTCCGATATTCCAAGATTTCGTCTTTTCCCATTGAAGGTTGGGAGCAGCCAAACGGTCCATATACAAAGGATTAATCACTGTTGAAGTACCATTGTTGACATAAACCATACCAGTGCCACCCAAATTCAGATTAGCCAATGTTTTGTATACGTCACCAAAGTCACGGTTACCATTGGTACCCCAAGATGCACGCAGTTTAAGCATATCCAGCCATTCCTGAGTGCCTTTCATGAATTTCTCATTCGAAACGGTCCAACCTAAACCTACCGAACCAAAGTTACCCCATGGATTCTTGGCTCCGAAGCCTGCATAACCATCGCGACGGAATGTACCGGTAAACATGTAGCGGTCATTGTAACTATAGAACAAACGCCCCAGGTAAGAAGCCGCTGTGTAGTGCGTATCGTTGGTAGAGAAAGAGCTCTGCTCCTTATTGGCACCACCTGTATAGTGGAAACCAAGCGCATCACTTGGTGTGATGTTACGGGCATTGATTTTGTCGTTCCAAGTGCGATGTTCTTCAGCTTCTTGCACCAATGTCACTGTAAAGTGGTGGGTATCAGCAAAAGTACGGTCCCAAGTAATGGTATTATTCAAGTTCCAATCGAAATTCTTGGACCATTCACGGTTCACACCACGGCTGGATGCCGAAGCATCGGGCAAGTCGGCCGACATGAAATAACGGTCGTAGAACCACTGGTAACGCGGAGCAATATTAAACTGATAAGTGAACCCCAAAGGTAATGTAACCTTAGCATTGAAAATAGTGTTCAGAACAGTATAGCCTTTCTCCAAATCATAGTACTGACGGTCAAAATAGTAATTGTAACCACCATTCGTAGCCGCACCCGACATCGGATATTGCTCATAACCACCATTTTCATCATACATAGAAGCATAAGGAGAATTACGCAACATGTTGGCATCCCAATAGTTGCTACCCAATGATACCTGGATATCACCGTCAGAACGGTCTTGAAAATTCACATTCGCACCAATCTCCAACCAATCGGTAATCTTGGCGTTAATCTTCATGTTCGAACGGAATGCATGATATTCATTACCTTGCACGGCACCTTCATTGTCCATGTAACCCACTGACAAATAGTAGTTGATTTTATCAGTAGCCCCCGAAATGCTGGCGTTATAATCTTGGTTTATACCAGTGCGGAAAGTAGAGTCGTACCAGTCAAAAGTGTTACCGGCCAAGAAATTATTATATACCAGCGGAGAAACGTCCAACGTCAGACGGCGGGCAAACAGGCTAAGCATAGATTCACCATCGGAAGGTCCAAAACCACTCGCACCGGAAGCAGAAGCCCAGGCATCTTGCTCTGCAGCTGTCATGTTTGTAGGATTATCATAGTAACCTTGTGGATAAGCGACAGTATTGTTACTTGCCATCACATTGTAATAACCATAAAGCCCATCCTCGCCCTGTCCATAAGTATTCACCATCTTATACCAGTCTTGACGGTAACGCAGGTAACCGGAAGCATTGTAATAGTCACGATAAGCCGACTTCTTATTGACAGCCAAGTTAGCACTTACGTTGATAATGGGCTTCCCTAATTTACCTTTCTTAGTAGTGATGATGATGACACCGGCAGCAGCTTTGGCACCGTAGATAGCAGCAGAAGAAGCATCTTTCAATACATCAATCTGACCAATATCGTCCGGATTGATTTCTGAGAGTTCACCGTAGAAAGCCATGCCGTCTAATACAATCATCGGCTTAGCATCAGTACCCAGTGAGTTCTTACCACGCAACTGTATGGAAGCATCGCTACCTTTGGCAGAAGCATCGTAACCAATCTGCAAGCCCGGAGTACCACGCAATACGTCTTGTACAGACCCCGGATTTGAGTCGGCTATTTTACTGGGATTAATCTGTACGACCGATCCTGTAAGGTCTTTCTTACGCATCGTACCATAACCTACTACTACTACTTCATCCAACATTTCACTGTCTTCCTGTAGCGCCACTTTCACTGTTCTTTGTCCCTTCAAAGGGATTTCTACCGTTTTGTAACCTACAAAACTGATTATCAGTGTAGCATTCGGATTCGCTTTCAGAGAGAAATTACCATTAATATCGGTAATGCATCCATTGGAAGGCACACCTTTTTCAACCACACTGGCACCAATTACAGGTCCTAACGGGTCCTCTACTGTACCGGTTACCGTAACTTGAGAATTCTGAGCGCTCAGATACGAGACGTTCATCATAAGAGCCATACAGATTATTAAGGTAGAAAGCACCTTACTCAATCCTGCCCTCGAGGAAATCTTTTGTTTTTCCATCGTATGAATTTTAAGATTAAAAAAATAATTTAACACGCAATATGGATGATAGAACTGCATGCTTAGTTCTAAAACCACATCGCAAATCTATGGACATTCAAAGAGTAAAGGGCTTACGAATGTTCCAAACATGTTTGTATTTGGTGCATGAGACAAAAGCCTACATAAGTTGAAACATTCTTCAACATATCAGGCTTAATGCAAAAAGATTAACAGTGAATTTATTCTCCTTCAATGGTTCCGCCAGAAGTGAAACGTTCCATATACTCGGAAGGCTGCATACCTATTTCCTTCTTAAAGGTACTGCTGAAATAACGCGGGTCATTGTAGCCAACTGCATATGCCAATTCGGAAATACGGATATATTTTTTCTCTTCCATAATACGGCAGGCCGCCTTCATACGAATATTTCGGATAAATGAAACATAGGTCAGTCCTGTCAAGGACTTCAATTTACGGAAGAAGGTGGATTTAGTAGTATGCATCTCTTCCAGAAAACGTGTCTGGTCAAATTCCGGATCATCCAAATGACGATTCACACAATCAATGGCACGTTGCAGAAAATCTTCATCCATACTGGTATAGTTCAATTCTTTTGCTTCAAATACCAGTTGTTTCTTAAAGTCTTTCATAACCCGTTCGCGAGATTTCAATAGATTACTGATACGTGCATGAAGTACACTTAGATTAAACGGTTTCGTTATGAATGCATCTGCACCCGACTCATATGCTTTTACCCTGTCTTCTTCCTGTTTTTTTGCAGTCAGCAGAATCAATGGAATATGGGAAGTATCAAAGTTACCTTTTATATTCTTGCATAACTTAATACCATCCATTACCGGCATCATTACATCAGATACAATCAGATCAATATCCTCTTCCTTTAATACATCAAGTGCTTCTTTGCCGTTGGTTGCCGTATGGATTATATATTCAACACCCAGAAGTTTCACCATCAATCCCAACAAATCTTCATTGTCTTCAACCAATAATAAAGCATATTTTTTTTCTTCTGCTACACTTTCTTTACCAGGTTCCGGTAGAGATGGAACCTTCGTAAACACGACATCCTTCTGCAAATCATCGGCCACATCTGAAGTAGGAAGAGTGCCTGCATCATCTATTTCTTCTTCAGAATAGGCAGAACGGCCTATCGGAATCTGTACATTAAAGGCCGCCCCCTCTCCTTCCTCACTCTCTACAAAAATGGAACCATGATGCAAAGAAACCAAATCACGTACCAATGATAAGCCAATACCTGTACCAATAGTATTAAACTTCCGGTAATCTCCTTCATAAAAGCGTTTAAACAAATTCTTCTGCGATTCTTTCGAAATACCGGGACCGTTATCTTTTACTACAATATAGACTACTTCGCTCGCCTCATCACGTTTAAGTTCAATGCTTACCTTTCCACCAGCTTTATTATATTTAGAAGCATTAGAAAGTAGGTTATACAGTATCTTATCCAATTTATCAGGATCAAAGAAAGCCAAACATCTATCTGCATCACTTTGAATAGTGAAATGAATATCCTTTTTCTTCATTAATGGACGGAAACCATCCAAACTCCGGCGTACAAACTGTGCCAAATCTCCTTGCGACACTTTCAGTTTCAGGTTACCAGTTTCTGCTTTGCGGAATTCCAATATCTGCTGCAACAGACGTATCAACCGGTTTATGTTATGTGTCATCACATTATATTGCTCTTTATAAGCGGGGGCCGTCCGCTTCAATTCGTCCACAGAAGCCGAAATAATAGTCAGCGGAGTCAATAACTCATGTGTAATATTGGTGAAGAATTGCAGTTTAGCATGATTGATTTCCTCAGCTTTTGCCTGTTCCATTTCACGAAGATGCAATGCATTGCGCAAACGAATACGATTACGGATAATCCGGAAAATATACCAGGCTATACCAAGAAGTATTAATATATATAAGGTGTAAGCCCACCAGGTTTTCCAGGGTGGTGGTAGAATAACGACTTTTACAGTTTGTATATCCTCACCCCAGATACCATTTGAATTGGAAGCCTTCACGTAAAAAGTATAAGTACCGGCTTTCAGATTATTATAATATGCAAAACGCTTAGAGGCATCCGTATACTGCCAGCCCGTATCAAAACCATCCAATCTGTAGGCATACTGATTTCTCTCCGGATTGGCATATTCCAACGCAGAGAACTCTATACTAAAGTTATTACGCTTATAATTCAAGATGATTTCGTCCGTAAACCTTGGCGACAGACTTGATATTTCTGTACGTTCTTCATCAGAAAAAGAGGTCCAGGATTGATTGAACACTTTAATATCAGTGATTACAACCGGAGAAGAGAATACCTGTTCCTTCTGTTTGTCTGGGTAGAAACTATTATACCCCCGATGCCCACCAAAAAACATTTCGCCGTCGGAAGTAATAAATGATGCCCCACGGTTGAATATATTATCTTGCAAACCGTCAGAAGTAGTATACAGACGGTAAGTCACATTCTGCAAATCCCTTGGTACTGTAAGTTGCAGTAATCCCGCATTTGTCCCTAACCAAAGATTCCCTTTCTTATCACTCTGGATACTCATGACGGCATCTCCCGGTAAATTCCATAGCTTATGTACTGGTAAAAACCGATCTTCTGCGGCATCATAAAGATTCAGCCCACTTCCACCGGTACCTGCCCAAATGCGCCCTTCACTATCCTTATAGATACAATCTGCATAACTACTATTCAATTTCCCATTAACCACAGAGTATCCCGAAAGAGTATAATTCTCCAATGAAGTACCACTTCCCTGAATACGAACGACTCCATGCGTACTGGATGCCATCCACATTTCACAGCCAGTACCTTCCGCCAGATACATAGCAACCATATCTGATAACGGGATATTGCCAACTTTCAAAGAATCAATCCGCACAGGAGTCCCATCTGCCGCACGCATTGAAACTCCTCCTTTGGTGGCAAACCAAAGATTTTGCTTAGAATCCTCACAGATATGGTAAATACAAGAGTTACAAATCCACGGAGCATTGGAAGAAGTGTGGTGTTTTACACGTTTCCCAACAGGAGCATGTTTGTCAACTTCATAAGCACCTCCATCATATACCCCAATCCAGATATGACCAGTAGAAGGAGACTGTATAATAGACATTGTTGTAGAAATTCCACTATATTGCATAAAGTCAGTCATCTGGCTATGATGAATAAAATCTCCGGTCCGAAGATCTTTTACCCCAAAACCATAAGTACTAATCCCCAACCAAAGCAATCCTTCATCATCCATCAAGATACTACGCACAGAATTACTTTTCAGCATTCGTTTCACTTCAGGCAATCGATCCAAATTAAATCTCGCTTTGCGGGTATTAGCCATATTGACTCCTCCTCCAATCATTCCGACCCACATAATTCCTTGTCGGTCACGCAGCAAAGAGGCTACCTCACTATTGGTAATTGAATTTTCAGGGGTACCGGGATAATAGTTTCTAAACTCACAAACCGTTGTCCGAATTTCCTGCAATGGAAGTATACTCAGCCCACTACGTGTACCCACCCATAAAGATTGTGTATTCGTATCCTCCGAAATAGCATAAATAAGATTATCAGAAATACTACCTGCCCGTTTATCATCATGAGTGTATGTTGTCCAGGTTATCTTTTCCAGATCATAAGCATTATGCAACAATTGCAGCCCTGCCCCCCAAGTGCCTACCCATATATTTTTATAACTATCCTGAAATATAACATGAGCCGAGTTTCCGGAATTCATCTTCGGATATTTCCAATATTTTCCAGACTTTTTTTCATAACGATACAGCCCTCCCCCCCAGGTACCAATCCACACATCCCCTCTGTCATCTTCAAACAAGGATTTAATTGCTATTCTTGGAAAAACTCCATCTGTATTATTTCCATCAAACAACAAAAAACGGTTATTCTCCTCTATGTATTCATAAAGCCCCACTTCCGTTCCAAATAAGATTCGCTGATCATGAGTCACTAATATTTTAGATATACCTATCCCTGTTATTTCTTCATTCTCTACTCTACGAATTTCTCCGGTTCGTTTATCCAATACATTCAGACCATTATAAGTTCCAATCCATAATCTACGGAGGGAATCTTCTGCCACACAATAAATATTATTACTAGTCAGTAAGTCAGGATGATAAAGATTAGCTTTGTAAGCCGTAATAGAATATCCATCATATTGGAAAAGTCCATTACGGGTAGATATCCATATAAAACCGTCACAATCCTGATAAACTGATTGTACATCCTTACTGGGTAAACTATTTAAAATAGTTGAAGTTTTAAATACCAACGAGTTAGGTGCAGACTTTGTTATTGCCGGACACAACAAAAGTAAGAACATTCCATAGCAAAAGACCACAGTCCAAACTTTATCTTTCATAGTTAGTATCACCATTTAATTAAAGGCTTAATTAATAATAGATAGCAAATATACGCCAATATTCCTAAAATAATATTATTTTACACAGGCAATATTCCCAGATAATTTTAAGCCTAAATATATCCGAGATGTATTTGCTCCGTACCAACTTCGTAGATTCTTCGTCCAGAAGTACCTCTGAACGGAAAAGGTACGGAGCAAATGTGGTTCAGATAAGTTTCAGATAAAGCCGAAAGAATAACATTGAACTAAAATTTATCCTTTTTGGTCTTAAAATAGTCATTCAAATTGCGTGAAAAGTCTTTCCTTTGCAGAAAAGAAAAAAATAAATATATTCTTACCATGTAATAACACACTATGATGAAGATTCCATTTTCAAAAATGACCGGAGGATTACTGCTTTTTACTTTACTTTTTTCTTTAAAAGTAAACGCATCCTCATCACAGACTGTAAATGATTCCGTATTTCATTTAATACGCCCGGATTATCAACTAAGTCCCCTCACCGGAATGACACGCCAGCACTGGCTGGATGCAGCCACTTATTTACTGGACGGAGCTTTCAGTTATATCCACACGTTAGACGATCCGATGCATTTCCCCAAACAACCAGGAAAAAGTTACCCGACCGACGGGAAGCCAAACAAGACAGAGAATCTGGAAGGTCTTTGCCGCACTATGTTTGTAGCTATTCCCCTACTGAAAGAAAATCCCGACTTAGAACTGAATGGGATTAAAGTGGGGAATTATTATCGGCAACAGTTACGCAACATGAGTGATCCGTCAAAACCCGGATATATACAACATCTTAAAGGAGGCCCGAGCCAGACGCTTGTTGAATTCGGAGCACTTGCCTTATCACTGACCGTGATGCCAGAAATCATCTGGGAACCACTAACTCAGCAGGAGAAAGACAATCTTGCCGCCCTAATGCTCAGCTATGGCAACGGACCAACCATCGGCTCCAACTGGCGTTTCTTCAATATATTCGTGATGTCCTTCTTCAAGAATCACGGTTATACCGTCAAAGACGATTATCTGAATGAATTGCTTCAAAAGTCATTGGAGCAATATCGAGGCTATGGTTGGTATAATGATAGTCCGGCTTACGATTATTACAGCATGTGGGCTTTCCAGATGTATGGCATGATTTGGGCACACTATTATGGAGATAAATTCAACCCGGAAGCAGGACATCGGTTTGTCGATAACTTCCGCGATTTGATTCCTAACTATCCATATATGTTTGCCGAAGACGGCAAAATGAATATGTACGGAAGGAGCATCACTTACCGCATAGCAACCATCGTTCCTTTTCCACTAATGGGATGGTTCAATGACCCGTCCATTAATTACGGTTGGATGCGCCGCATTGCATCTTCCACTTTGCTCCAGTTCCTCCAAAACCCTGCATTGATGCAAGACCGGGTGCCAACATTAGGATTCTATGGAGCTTTTGAGCCTGCGGTACAGATATACAGTTGCCGTGGCAGTGTATACTGGATGGGAAAAGCATTTCTGGGACTATTACTGCCTGCTGACAATCCGTTCTGGACTGCCACAGAAAACAACGGTGCCTGGGAAAAGGAGCTTCAACCCGGCAAAGTATATAATAAATTCATGGAAGGATCGAACACACTGGTGACCAATTATCCCAATAGCGGTAGTTCTGAGATACGAGCATGGTGCCACGAGACGGTAGCCAAGGACTGGCAGAAATTCCGTTCTACTGAGAATTATAATAAGCTGTCCTATAATACAGCATTCCCCTGGATGGCAGATAGTCCCGATGGGAAAGTATCTATGAATTACGCCATACTGAATGCTAAGAAGCAATGGGAAGTGCTTCGCCTCTATACCTTCAGGAAGTTTGAAGATGGCATCTATTACCGGGATGCAGAACTTGAAACCAATTCCGAAATCAAGTTCCGCCTGGCAGACATCCCGCTTCCCAACGGCATACTTCGCGTAGACAAAATTTCATTCCCTGTCACCACCGGGCTACGCTATGGACATTATTCTCTACCGGAATTAGATACACCTATCACAACCAAGGAGAAAAAGATAAGAGAACATACGGTTTACTGCACTGATAACGGCGCCTATCAGACGGCACTTGTCAATTTGCAAGGCTGGACCGAAGTAGAGTTCGTGCAAACGGAAGGGCTGCACCCAGTAAGTGATAAATGCTCTGTTATCAATGCCGCAACTACGCATTCCGGTGATAAGATTTTCATAACTCTGCAATTATGGAAGAAGAGCGGTAAGCCGTTTACGAAAAAGGAATTGACGCCTGTGAAGTCTTTCGAGCAAAACGGAGACACAGTAACCATTTACTTTTCTGATGGCACAGTGAAGACGGTATCTTTCCCCTGATACCAGTTCGGAAGGAATCATTTTTTTGCCCAAAGGCAAAGATAAGCTGCACCTCAGCATAACTTTTTCATGCTTGCATGAAAATTCTGCTTTCGGTTTGCATTATCTTTGCCAGCAAAAGAGGTTAGACTACTAAAACAGTACAATCATGGCAGGCATCTATATACATATTCCTTTTTGCAAGACTCGTTGCATCTATTGTGATTTCTACTCCACCACTCGTTCGGAGTTGAAGTCGCGTTATATCCATGCTCTTTGCCATGAACTTACGGAGCGAAAAGAATATCTGAAAGGAGAAGCCGTCGAAACAATTTATTTCGGTGGCGGAACACCTTCACAATTATCAGAAGAAGATTTTCGGCAGGTATTCAGCACCATTGAGCAAGTCTATGGTTTGGAGAATGCAAAGGAAATAACTCTTGAAACCAATCCGGATGACCTGACGGAAGAATATACCGGAATGCTGGCTACGTTACCTTTCAATCGTATCAGCATGGGAATACAAACCTTTGACGATGCCACCCTGCAATTACTCAACAGGCGACATAATGCTGCACAAGCCATCGAAGCAGTGAGGCGTTGCCGCCATGCAGGTTTTCGGAATATCAGTATCGACCTTATCTACGGCCTGCCGGGAGAAACAAACGAACGCTGGAAGAGAGATTTGCAGCAAGCCGTCAGCCTCAACGTTGAGCATATCTCTGCCTATCACCTTACGTATGAAGAAGGAACTCCCATCTACGAAATGCTACTGACCCATCGCATCCGGGAAGTGGACGAGGAAAGTAGCGTACACTTTTTCTCTGCACTGATAGATACATTGATTGCCGCCGGATACGAGCATTACGAAATATCCAACTTTTGCAAACCGGGGATGTATTCTCGGCACAATACATCTTATTGGCAAGGAATTCCTTATCTGGGATGTGGTCCTTCAGCACACTCATTCAACACTCTTACAAGGGAATGGAACATTGCATCTTTGGAAAAGTATATGCGCGCCATTGAAGAAGGTCACCGGGAGTTTGAAACCGAATACCGGGATATCTCTACCCGCTATAACGAATGTATCATGACAGCCATCCGCACGATGTGGGGAGTATCCATGCCATATGTAGAACAAAACTTCGGCACTGAATTATGGCAATACTGCATGGATATGGCACTTCCTTACCTGAAAAACGATAAACTGGAACTGAAAGATAACCACCTGTGCCTGACTCGTGAGGGTATATTTATTTCAGACGGCATCATCAGTGACCTGATGTTTATTGAAGAATAGGACAATAAAATCGCCCCGAGAGTATTCCTACTCATCAGAGGCGATTTATCACCAGCCAATAATCAGCTACAATTTCAGAGTATAATTTAATCCTTTATCGGGAGCAACAATAAAGTTCGTTACTTCAAAATTCAGTTCTCCTCCCTTAACACCATTATCAAAGCCAACACGCACACTGTAACGTGTATGTGGTTTTAACGTCATATCACGGAAATAAACCAGAGAAGTATCATGCGCAGTCTTTTTCAATTTCAGAATCAAATCCGTAGTATTCATAATGGAAAGCGTTACCCCTTTTTCATTGCGACTGACTTCCTTTATCTCCACACACTTCTCAAAGAAAGGACGAAGCAAATCTTCACGACCAATCACCAGTTCGCGATAATAAGCGGCAGTACGGCGACTATTGAGTGCTTCGCGAATCCCCTCCGGAGAACGTTCTTTGGCAAAAACAAACGTCATAGTCCGGTGCTCGTCTTTAGAGAAATCATAATCTGTCTGGATGGGCTGGTGAATATCAGAAGTACCAATCATCGTCAGATTCTTATCCAGACACCACTGGATGGCCTCAGGCATGTAGAGAGGACCGTTTGCCACCTCGATGCCGTGCATGCAACCGTCATTATAGAGTTGCGTATGTTCAGGCCACCACTTGGTGCTGTCTGGCTGCTGAGCTACCCAACCGGGATGATTCCAGAAGATGAAAGCCCCTTGCTTCTTCGCCTCATTAAATGCGTCTTTGTACTCTTTCTGTTCCAACGGGTTGGAGTCGGACAGGAAAATGGCATTGAAATGCCCCGGAGCCATAGAACGGGTAATCTCACTACCTCTGATTAAGAGTATCCCTAACTTTTCGGCTTGTTTTTGGCAGAGGTCGAATGAACGGTTATGGTCCGCCACGATGTCCTTCTTATGAGGGCGGTATTCGATGTGTTCCGTCAGGGATATGGCATCCAGGCCTTCACGATAGGCCTCATCTACTCGCACGGTAGGCCAGACCAAACCGTCCGAGAAAACACTATGCACATGGAAGTCACACTTCAAAGTGATATATCCATCCAAATCGGGTACCTGAATCTCATTGCGGCGTTGCGCCTGTGCAGTCATCAGGCATGTTACTAACAGAACTGCACTTACTAACATTCTCTTTGTTTTCATAATTGTCTTTTTTATTAGTTCATTCCTATCAATCTATTTTCACCAACCCGGGTTCTGTGGCAGCAATGCCGGATTTATTTGAGTGGCTGTCAGAGGTATCGGTCGCAAATATTTCTTATCTTCCCATTTGCGACCTTGATTAAAACCAAACTCTATATACCCATGATCACCTTCGGACAGACGGTTGGTTTTACCAATAACCACATATTGCACACCTTTAATCTTATCTCCGGCAGGTGGTTCTTTATCTACCACGGCCACATCTTTTACACCATCGCCATTCAAGTCATAAGCCTCACCTTTCTGAGGAATGTAAATTCCCTGCCACTCTTTGTTAATCAGGTCGCCTAATTTCCAACGCATGATGTCATCATAGCGTACCCCCTCGAAAGCCAGTTCTGCACCACGTTCACGACGCACTTCCAGAATCCATTTGTCCGTTGTCTGATTCTTGAAATAGGCAGCCACATAAGGATCATAAGCTTCAGGAATCTTACCGTTCACTCCGGCACGTTCGCGCAATGGTTTGATTGTAGTATTCCATACCGCCTCGTCACATTCACCCAGTTCCGCTTTAGCCTCGGCATAATTCAGCAAAATTTCTGCATAGCGAAAGATGGGGATAGAGTTATTCGCTGTGGCCTTTCCCACATGCACATCATCATCTATCGCCCATTTGACAAGTTGATATCCAGTAGAGGTCATAGAGAAATTGGGAGCATCAGGTTTCACCGTACCACTGATTTTCCGTTGATAAGAGGGAGAGATGACGGTCTGCATCAGGCGACAGTCACGGTTCTGGAATTCATCCATATATTGCATAGTAGTATAATCTGCACGGTCAGTAAACCGACTGCCATCGCGCATCAGATACATATTCACAAAGGGACGCACCAACGACCAGTTTGCACCGAACGAGGCGGAAAACAGTTTCCAAGTGATGGAGTGCATGCGTAAATCTTTCTTAAAGGAGATTCCCCAGATTACTTCTGTCGCATTCAGATCTTCCGAAGTAAATAGAGAACGGTATTGTGTCTCCACATCTCCTGTAGTCACTAATTTATAAGGCCCCTTTGTCACCAATTCCTCTGACGCGGCAACAGAAGCTCGCAGGAATTTATTGGCTGAGCTTTGCAATCCCAGTTCTGTATGATATTTACGATAGGTACCTTCAAAAAGGCAAATACGGGACTTGAGTGCCAGAGCCACCCATTTTGTAATCAGTGTGCTACTTTCTGTCAACGTCTTGTCTGTAGAACAATTGGTACAGGCAAAGTCAAGATCTTCCAGTATCTTATCCATCACGACTTCACGTTTGTCACGCGGTTTATAGAGTTCATCCCGATTGTCTACATCCAGCGTTGTTTCGTACCAGGGTACATCACCGAATGTCCTGACCATACCATAATAAAAATACGCACGCCAAAAGCGCCCTACACCTTCATTATGCAGATAAATGGCATCCGTCACCTTGCCTTTGGCATTGGGCAGATGATCGAGGAAGTAATTAATCTGGCGCAAATCACCCCAGTCACCTGTTCCCCAACCGCCTTGCTGGGTGTCGTCCCACGTATCACCGATAAGAAAAGTAGTAGACGAGCGCGTCGCGCAATAATCTGCATACTGGTCACCACCCCACGCTATTGTTTCTTCGCTGGGCAGAAAACTCTGCAGGAAACCATTCGTATAAAGACGTAAGTCCGATTCCGACTCCAAAAATCCTTCGGAAGAGAAACTATTCTCAGGCTCACAATTCAGAAAACTATCACAAGAGGTCAGCGCCAAAGCATACAGACCTATCAACCAATATTTTTTCATAATCATTTTATGTGCTAAAAGGTTACATTAATACCTATGGTATAGCTACTCAAAATAGGATAACCATATCCGTCCCCGTCAGTATTGGCAGTGGAACGGAAGTCCGCATCACCTGCACTGATGCCTTCGGGATCATACATCTTGGTATGCTTGGTCAGTGGAGTCCACGTCAGGAGATTTTCACCAGCAAGGTAAATTTTCAAATCCTGTAGATGTAGCTTCTCACAGAACTTTTTCTTGAAAGTATAATCTATCTGAAGATTTTTCAGACGGACATAAGCCACATTCTGCAAGTAACGGTCATTAGCCTGAATACCCAACGCTTTGGTAGATCCATTGGCCAGATAACCGCGATAGCGAGGCCAGTAAGCATCCGTGTTCTGATTTTCTTCTGTCCAGACATTGTCTCCGATATGTTCTTTCAGCATATAACTGTAAGGGCGGTCATATTGTCCCCAGAAGAAAGCCGACTCACGGTGAGGATACCAGTTACGCTTGGCAACACCCTGAAAAAAGGCACTGATGCCGATACCATTCCAGTTGGCAGACAGATGAAGGCCGAATTGGTAGCGGGGCGTAGTATTGCCGATGACTTTCAAATCACCGTGGTCATCCAGCGTGTTCTGTCCGTTATCCACCGTACCGCTTTTATCAAGATCAGCAAACTTCAGGTCACCCGGTTTCAGGATATTTGTTGCAGAGACTTTCAGTTTAGACTGATCGGCATGGGCATCAATTTCAGCCTGATCTTTAAACAGTCCTTCGATATGGTATCCCCAAACAGTACCGATTTCCTGTCCCTCATAATAAGTGGAAAGTAACTTCGTAGGATTGTTGAACTTGGTAACCCATGTGCGGCTATCCCACATCATTGCTTTTACACTATAATTAAACGGTTTGTCAGCCAGCGTAAAGTTATCACGCCACATAACTGAAAGTTCCCAGCCTTTGGTTTTCATCTCCGCATTGTTACCCTTAGGCGTTGCGGCGCCCAGTACGGCAGGCAAAGTGGGGCCTACTGTATACATATCCGTCGTATAGCGTTGGTAATAATCAAAAACCATAGACAAACGGTTTGAGAACATATCTATATCCAACCCAATGTCATACGTTTTCGATTTCTCCCACGTCAGACTATTGGGAACAATGTTCGGAGCTGTGGCATACGTCTGCAAAGCATCTCCCAGAATAACAGAGGTTTTCTTAATGGGTACTGTGGAAAGATAAAGATAAGGGCTGACATTACCATTCCCCAAACTACCGATAGAAGCACGGATTTTCAAATTATCCAGCCAGTTACGGGTAGACTCCATAAAAGGCTCTTCAGAAATGCGCCAGCCCAGCGATCCGGAAGGAAAGAAACCCCATTGTTGATTATCCGGAAATTTGGACGAAGCGTCATACCGCCCACTTACTTCGGCCAGATAGCGGCTCTTATAGTTATAATTCACCCGATAGAGAAAGCCTACGTAAGCCCATTCATTTCCACCTTGCCCCGTTGTATAGTAGTCGCCATCCATCAAAGCAAAACTTGGCTTGGTGGCACTAATTAAACCACGGCGGTAAGTCTGAATTGTTTTATAATCCTGATGTTCAAGGTTCCACCCCAGAAGTACATTCAGATAATGGCTTGAATTGGAAAATTTAGGGATATAATTACCAGTGACATTACTTGAAATATATTCCTTATTATAATCCATATTCTCCAGAGAACTGAAGGTGTTACGGGTTCCCATAATCTCCGGTCCCGTATAATAATTATACTGGTTTTCAGCTCTCAACCGAGTTGACTTACTACTATAATAAGTGAAATCTCCCTTAAAAATCAATTGTTCTTTAATAGGTGTATATGTCAGGGTCATCGTATTGCGTACGTCCAGTTTATTATCTTTCTGCCAGGAAGTTCCTTCCACAAATCCTGCCCAGCCCACATATACGGCCGCTTCTGTCCATGTACCGTCAGGGTTCTTCTCCATTGTCATCGGATACCCCTGATGTTGTAATTGGCGGGCTATATTCTGCCGGTCGTACATCACCATTGGCTGATGGGAACGGAAAATCATGACATCCGTATTATTCTCCAGTAAAAGAGAGTTGTTGATTTGTATCTCTCCTTTTGAACGGATATTATATTGCGTATACTTTTCATCACCGGCAGAGTAAATGCCATCCTGATTATAGTAACGCCCGGATACATAATAACGGGCACGCTCATTGCCACCACTGATGCTGACGTTATGTTCCGTAGAATAATTATGGTCTTTATAAATGATATCCAGCCAGTTTGTATTGCCGAAGTATTCATATTCCCCCTTATCATTGACACGCACTTTATCCAGTGAAGGGTCTGCATCATGCCGTACCAGTTCGTTATACCAATCCGTAGAATACTTGAACACATTGTTAATACCTCCCGGAGGCGCCTCCTGTCCTTCCAGATAAGCTGTATACCAGCCATTGGTCCATTGCAGACCATTGCTGACAATGCCATCCTCAGTCTTCACCGTGCGTTGGTGCATGGAAAAGCTTCCGTTATAGTTGACTTTGGTCTTTCCGGCAGAAGCATTTCTGGTAGTCACCAGTATCACGCCAAAAGCACCACGAGCACCATAGATAGCTGCCGAAGAGGCGTCTTTCAGTACGGATACGCTTTCCACATCTGCAGGATTCACCGAGTTCAAGTCACCTTCCACTCCGTTTATCAGGACCAGTGCACTACCACCTGCACCGATACTTCCCGTACCACGAAGATTAATGGACGGAGTGCGCGAAGGCTTACCATCACTAAACGTGATGTTCAATCCCGGCACCATTCCCTGCAATGAACGGGAAATGTTACTATTGCTGCGTTCTGCAATCTGCTTGCTGTCTATCTGGTCCACAGCACCCACCAGATTTACTTTCTTTGCCGTACCGTAGCCCACAACTACCACTTCCTGCAACTGTTGCGCATCTTCCTGAAGCACAATCTGCAATGGTTTGTCGTCTGTGACTACCACTTCCCTGTCCGTAAAGCCGATGTAGCTTAACAACAATTTTTTCCCTTTTTCTACTTCCAGGACAAAGTGTCCGTTGCCATCGGTCACCGTGCCCAGTTTCCCGTCTTTGATTCTCACTGTCACGCCCGCCAGTGGTTCTCCTGTAGCATCTTTTACAATACCTTTCAGTGGAACAAGATTGGCAGCAAACGCTATACCTCCTCCCAAAACGAAGGCGAGAGCGACAACCAGTCGCCTACTTGCCAAACTCCACTCTAAAAAACATCTTTTCACTTTCATGTCGATTCATTTGATAAATTAAATCAAGTTTCCTTTCGGGATGCAAAGATGAAGCCTGCAGGTTTCAGAAATGCTACAAGAAAGTGAAGTTAGGATTTCAGTTAAATGATGTGCCGATAGTTGTAAAATAGCAAGAAAGCTTTACCTTTGTCCCCCGGCACTACTAACCGACTAAACACCATGACCGAACAAGAAGTCAGAAGATATTTACGGAAAATGAGCGAGCAGGATTCACAGACTGCTTTCCGCGATTTCTATGACATGACGTATGACCGTCTGTTCCGCATTGCTTACTACTATACTCATCATGAAGAATGGTCACAAGAAATCGTACTCGATGTATTCCTGAAACTTTGGGAACACCGCAAACAATTGTTAGATATCACCAATATCGAGGACTATTGTTTCATTCTTGTTAAAAACGCTTCGCTAAACTACATCGAAAAAGAAGAGCGACGCCCCACTTTATCTGCCGGTGCACTGCAAGAACCGACTGACCAGGCCGTATCTCCCGAAGATACCCTCATCAGTGAAGAACTCTTCGCCCGTTATGTAAAAGCCCTCGACCGGTTGCCGGAACGCTGCCGGGAAGTTTTTATCCGTATTCGTGAGGAAAAACAAACCTATGTGCAAGTAGCGGAAGAATTCGGTATCAGTACAAAGACAGTGGATGCGCAGTTGCAGAAGGCTACGATACGGCTGAAAGAAATGCTATTATAGGTTTCTCACACACATAAATGATAAAATTTACAGGTATATGTACGATTATTCATGGAGCTCTATCTCCGATTGCCTACCTTTGCCGACGAGCAATAGGACATTTGACTTACGAGCAACCTCAAATCGAAGAAAAGCTTAAATATAAAATTAAGTATTAGCAGGTAAAAGATTGTTTTCTTTTTATTATTATGATTTTCTAATTATTTTTGTTAACCATTTAGCTATAATCTTTGGAATCTATATGAGACGCAGAACTTTATTAATTATCGTTTTATTAACTGCTATTGTAGCCAACGCCTTCAGTGAAATAGAGCTTCGTTCTAAGATAATGAGAACGACGGACGGGTTGCCCAGCAACTCTATCCGCAATATATATCAGGACAGCAAAGGTTTCTTATGGTTAGGCACGCTCAATGGCTTAAGTCGTTACGACGGCAACTCTTTCCTGAATTTTCAGCCGGAAACCAATAAGCATGACCAGATATCACTGGCAGACAATCGCATTTATAAAGTTATGGAAGACCAAAATGGCTTCCTCTGGATAAGAACGGTGGCGGAATTATATAGTTGCTATGACCTGCACAGAGCCCGTTTCGTTGATTTCACCGGAAACGGAGAATATAAACAAAACTATTCCAATGCATTTGTAGCATCAAATGGAGATGTATGGTTGTCTCACCCGGAAAATGGAGCACGCCAGGTGATAATTCAAAATGACCGGAAAATAACCTCCGTCGAATTTAAAACAGAGCATGGTAATCTGCCGGACAACCGAGTGCAGTTCATGCGGGAAGACGCTTCCGGCCGGATATGGATCGGTACTCAACGCGGACTATCTTACGTTACCAGAGGAGATTTCAAAATAGTAGACCGGAAATATAATTTCATGCGATCAATATCATATGAACAGGATATGTATTTCCTTACTAACGAGGGCGATATATATCATTATAATTCTACTTCCGGAAAACTCACCCGGTCAGCCTCCCTTCCCAACGGAAAGAAGATGGCATTCACTGGAAATTTCGCACTAAAAAACAAATGGGTTCTAATGACATCTGCAGGTGTCTATGACTATGACTTCAATACGCATCAAGTGACCTCAAATTCCCAATTGAATTTTAAAAATGGAAATGTATTTCGTGATAATCATGGAGACTATTGGATATACAATCATTCAGGAAAAGTTCGCTATATCCTTGTAAAAACAGGAGAAATGAGAGAACTTCAATTAATACCTGAAGACCGATTAAGCTATATTGACTTTGAACGCTACCATGTCGTTCATGACTCCCGCGGGATAATCTGGATTTCAACTTACGGTAATGGGCTGTTTGCCTACAAACCATCTGAAAATGAACTGGAGCATTTTGTTTCCGATGCAAAGGACTCTCCGATTAGTTCTGATTTTCTACAATATGTAATGGAAGACAAAGCCGGAGCTATCTGGGTTAGTTCCGAACATTCCGGTTTATCTCGTATTGCAATATCCAATGAAGGCATCACTCGCTTCTATCCGGAATCCAGCGAACTCTTCGACCGTTCAAACAACATTCGGATGTTAACCCGAATGGAGAATGGAGATATATGGATAGGAACCCGTAAAGGAGGATTGTATAATTATGATATTCATCTGAATCCTAAAACCAGCAATCAGTACTTCCAATCCAATGTATATGTGATTGCAAAAGACAGTCTGGGACAACTATGGATGGGAACTCGCGGACAAGGATTAAAGATAGGAAATACATGGTATAAAAATGTTGCATCCGATCCTTCGACATTGGCTCACAATCACATATTCTCTATCTATTGCGATAGTAAAGACCGTATGTGGGTAGGAACATTCGGAGGAGGACTGGCCTTAGCTGAACCAACCCCGGATGGGAAGTATAAATTCCGCCATTTTCTTCAGCAAAAGCATGGTTTAAGAATGGTGAGAAATATGATAGAAGATGAAAACGGAATGATTTGGACAGGAACCAGTGAGGGTATTTGTGTTTTTCATCCGGATTCATTAATTGCCAATATAGACAATTATCATTTATTCAATAATGTAAATGGAAAATTCTGTTCTAATGAAATCAGATGCTTATTTCGTGACAGCAAAGGCAGGATATGGGTAGGAACTTCAGGAGCAGGATTGAACCTTTGCAAACCAACGGATAACTACAACTCGCTGGAGTATAAACACTACAGTACTTCAGATGGTTTAGTTAACAATGTCGTATTAGCCATGTTGGAAGATGCTCTCGGACGATTATGGATTGCCACAGAATATGGTATTTCCAAATTTAACCCGGAAAATGATTCCTTTGAGAATTATTTCTTTTCTTCTTATACATTAGGGAATGTTTATAATGACAACAGCGCCTGTATAGGTGCAGATGGAAAACTTCTTTTCGGTACAAACTATGGATTAACGGTGATAGATCCCATGAAAATACCAAGCAATGAAGTTTTTTCTCCTGTCGTTTTTACCAACTTATACATCAATGGTATTCAGATGAGTCCAGAAATGGCCGACTCGCCTTTAAAGACACAATCTTTAGCATACTCGGATAAAATCACATTAAAATATTTCCAGAACTCTTTCATTCTCGATTTTTCAACTTTCGATTACTCTGATAACAGTCAGACAAAATATCGATACTGGTTAGAAAACTACGATAAAGGATGGAGCGACCCTTCTCCTTTAAGTTTTGCCGCTTATAAATATCTCAATCCAGGCACATATATATTGCACGTAAAATCTTGCAATGGTGCAGGGATATGGAACAAAGATGAAACGACTTTAAAAATAGTTATTGTCCCCCCATTCTGGAAAAGCAGTTGGGCCATGCTGGGATACACCATACTGTTAATAATAGTTTTATATTTTGCATATCGCATTGCCAACAATTTTAATAGCCTGCGTAACCGTATCAATGTAGAAAAACAACTGACAGAATATAAGTTAGTCTTCTTCACAAACATCTCTCATGAATTCCGTACTCCTCTTACCTTGATTCAAGGAGCATTGGAGAAAATACAGCGCATTGGCAACGTTCCGCGTGAATTAACATCTCCATTACAAACCATGAATAAGAATACTCAACGTATGTTGAGACTTATCAATCAATTGCTGGAATTCAGAAAAATGCAGAATAACAAGTTGGCACTTTCTTTAGAGGAAACGGATGTGATCGCTTTCCTCTATGAAATATTTCTGAGTTTCAAGGATATATCAGAACAAAAAAATATGAATTTCCGCTTTGAGCCTTCTGTATTATCTTACAAAATGTTTATTGACAAAGGAAACCTAGACAAAGTGACCTATAATCTGTTATCAAATGCTTTCAAATATACTCCTGCAAACGGAACGGTCATCTTTTCCATAAATGTGGATGAAACAAAGAAAATCCTACAAATTCAAGTATCCGATACAGGAGTCGGTATCCCTAAAGAAAAACAGCATGAACTATTCAAACGATTTATGCAGAGCAGTTTCTCTGGTGATAGTATAGGAGTCGGTTTACATCTGACCCATGAATTAGTGCAAGTGCACAAAGGTACAATTGAATATAAGAATAATGAAAATGGAGGCTCTATCTTTACAGTCCGTATTTCCACAGATAGAACCATATATACCGAAAAAGATTTCCTCATACCAGGCAACGTATTGCTAAAAGAGGACGAGAGGCCAATGCTGTGTTTGTCGGAACTTTCCAAGGAAGCTTCAGTTTCTCCGAAAACAGCAGCCCCTCTAAACAAGCGGAAGGTACTTATTATTGAGGATGATAATGAAATCCGGGAACTATTGAAGGAAGAAGTCGGAGCCTACTTTGAAGTAGAAGTAGCTGAGGACGGGACAAGTGGATTCGAAAAAGCCCGTACCTATGATCCTGATTTAATAATCTGCGACGTCTTAATGCCGGGCATGACTGGATTTGAAGTCACCAGAAAACTTAAATCGGACTTTGCCACAAGCCATATTCCCATTATTCTGTTAACGGCACTCAGTTCTCCGGAAAAGCAACTGGAAGGAATTGAATCCGGAGCAGATGCCTATATATCAAAGCCATTCAGTATCAAATTCTTGCTGGCGCGGGTATTCCGACTGATAGAACAACGTGAAAAACTTCGTGAGAAATTCTCCAATGAACCGGGTATTGTGCACGCAGCTATGTATTCTACCGACCGGGATAAAGAATTTACCGACCGTCTGGATGTTATACTAAAAGCCAATATCTCCCGTTCCGATTTCAACATAGAAGAATTTGCCCAACTAATGAAACTGGGACGAACTGTGTTCTATAAGAAACTACGGGGAGTGACCGGATATTCCCCAAATGAATATCTACGTATCATTCGTATGAAAAAAGCAGCAGAGCTATTATTATCGGAAGAACACCTCACTGTGGCAGAAGTCTCATACAAAGTAGGCATCAATGATCCGTTCTATTTTAGTAAATGCTTCAAAGCACAATTCGGTATTTCTCCTTCCGTATATCAAAAAGGAGGAGAGAAAACTCTGGAGGAAACGAAATAAACGACAATATTACATACATCCGTATTCTTTTCCATCGGAACAAAATGTATTCTGGCCTATTTTTGCGACTTTAATACTAATAAATTAAATTCCATGAAAAAGAAAGTTTTATTATTATTTTGGACTATTCTATGTATTAGTCATTATGCAGCAGCCTCAAATACCGACGTGAGGCATAAATATAATTTTAATTCGGACTGGCTGCTTTCTGTTGGTGATGCAAACGGAGCCGAACAACAGAAGTATACTGATAGCAGTTGGAAAAAAGTCACTTTACCGCATGCTTTCAATGAAGATGAAGCATTCCGTTATAGTATTGACGAACTGACAGATACTATCGTATGGTACCGCAAACACTTCCGGTTGCCTGCCGGTAGTGAAGGAAAAAAAGTATTTATAGAATTCGAAGGAGTACGACAAGCCGCTGACTTCTATATCAATGGCAAACATATCGGTCTGCATGAAAATGGAGTCATGGCAGTAGGTTTCGACCTTACCCCTTACATATCTTATAATAAAGAAAATGTCATTGCCCTGCGTATAGACAACAACTGGCAATATAAGGAAAGAGGTACTGACACCAAATTTCAATGGAATGACCGTAATTTCAATGCCAATTATGGCGGTCTTCCTAAAAATGTATGGCTACATCTGACAGATAAATTATATCAGACCCTGCCCCTTTACAGTAACCTGAAGACAACAGGCGTCTATATATACGCCGAAAACATCCGGGTAAAGTCACGCAAAGCCGTCATACATGCAGAATCGGAAATCAAGAATGAATACCGGAAAAAACAACAAGTTGCATATCAGGTTGAAATTCAAGACCGTGAAGGTAAAATTGTAAAAACGATGTCTGGCGAAAGCATAACTTTGCAACCGGGCGAAACGGCAGTAGTAAAAGCCTCCGCAGAAGTAGATAATCTGCATTTCTGGAGTTGGGGATATGGTTATCTGTATACTGTGAAAACCAGTCTATGGATAGACGGAAAGAAAACAGATGAAGTAACCACCCGCACTGGCTTCCGCAAAACGCGCTTCGGGAACGGTAAAATTTGGTTGAATGACCGCGTACTCCAAATGAAAGGATTTGCACAGCGCACAAGCAATGAATGGCCTGCTTTGGGTTTGTCAGTCCCTGCTTGGTTAAGCGATTATAGCAACGGACTGATGGTAGAGTGCAACGCCAATCTGGTGCGCTGGATGCACGTCACTCCTTGGAAACAAGATATAGAATCGTGTGACCGTGTAGGTCTTATTCAGGCTATGCCTGCTGGTGACTCTGAAAAAGACAGACAAGGACGCCAATGGGAACAGCGCACAGAACTGATGCGGGATGCCATCATTTACAACCGTAACAACCCGAGTATCTTATTCTACGAATCAGGCAACGAATCTATCAGCAGAGAACACATGCTGGAAATGAAAGCCATACGTGATAAATATGACCCTTATGGAGGACGTGCCATCGGCTCACGTGAAATGCTGGATATCCGCGAAGCGGAATATGGAGGCGAAATGCTTTATATCAATAAAAGCGCCCATCACCCGATGTGGGCAACAGAGTATTGCAGGGATGAAGCGCTCCGCAAATATTGGGACAATTACAGTTATCCATATCATAAGCATGGAGAAGGCTCCAAAGCCTATAAATCCACAGTAACCAATAAAGTGCAGAAACAAGTAGATGCAAGAGCTTACAATCAGAATCAAGATTCATTTGCCATTGAGAACATCAGACGCTGGTATGACTATTGGCGTGAACGCCCGGGAACCGGATTCCGCGTTAGTTCAGGAGGTGTTAAGATTATTTTCTCCGATAGTAACACTCACTTCCGCGGTGTTGAAAACTACCGGAGAAGTGGAGCTACCGATGCCATGCGAATACCCAAGGACCTATTCTATGCTTTGCAAACCATGTGGGATGGTTGGGTCGATACGGAAAACCCGCGTATTCATATCATCGGTCATTGGAACTATGAAGAAAATATAATCAAACCTGTACACGTGGTATCGAGCGCTGACAGTGTAGCTCTCTTCCTGAACGGAAAATCATTAGGAGAAAGCATACAGGAATATCACTTTCTGTATACATATAATGATGTCAAGTTTGAAGCAGGAAAACTGGAAGCTGTAGGTTATGATCAAAACGGCAAAGAATGTTGCCGTACAGAATTACAAACGGCAGGAAAACCGGAACGCATTCAGTTAAATCTGATGCAAAGCCCTGCAGGCTGGAAAGCGGATGGTGCAGACGTGGTTATGGTACAAGTAGAAGTAGTAGATAAAGACGGAAGACGCTGCCCGTTGGCCAACGATTTGATTTCCTTTGAAATGGAAGGTCCGGCAGAATGGCGTGGAGGCATAGCCCAAGGAGAAAACAACTATATTCTATCTCAGAAGCTTCCCGTAGAATGTGGCGTGAACCGTGTTTTGATACGTTCGCTTACAGAAGCGGGCAAGGTACATCTCAAAGCAAGTGCAGCCGGATTACAATCAGCCGAAATAAATTTCACATCTCTACCTATAGAAGTAAAGAACGGACTAAGCAAATACATTCCTTCCAATGAGTTGCAAGGGCGGCTTACTCGTGGAGAAACTCCTCAGACTCCGTCTTATACAGACAAGAAAGTAGCTGTTTTCATTGAGTCTGTAAAGGCTGGCACCAATAATGAAACAGCAACTAACAGTTACGATGACAATGAACTGAGTGAATGGAAGAATGACGGCAAAGCCAGCACAGCCTGGATCACCTACCGTCTGAATCGCCCGGCCCGCGTAGATGAGATTTGCATGAAACTGACCGGATGGCGCATGCGTAGTTATCCTTTAGAAATATATGCGGGCAAAGAACTCATCTGGAGTGGTGACACTGAAAAAAGTCTCGGATATATCCATCTGAATGTAAAACCTGTACTAACTCAGGAAATCACCATCCGTCTAAAAGGGAGCAGCAGTGAAGAAGATGCTTTCGGACAAATTGTCGAAGTAGCAGCTCCGGTAGCCAATGAACTGGACCTTTACAAATCAGATGAAAGCAAAAGGGCCAAATATGAACTGAGAATTGTCGAAATAGAGTTTCTGGAAAATCTACTTCAATAATTGGAGTAAATATCAAGTAATTAATTGATTTCTATATCATTCGGTTCGAAGCTAATTATGCCTCATAAATTAGTCTTCAACCGAATGATTTTTTCTTATACGAATCATAAAATTCTCATATCCAAAAACAAATGAAAAGAAGAGGATTATTCTATTGCTTATTTTTCGTTTTAATGTCTGCAGCATTAAAAGGAAAAAAGAACTCTGGCATGATTGATAATCCCATCCTGCCAGGTTTCAATCCCGATCCTTCCAAGACCCATATACCATAGTAAAGATTTGGTAAATGCGGGCATCTTGTTACAATCTCCTTATTATTAGTTTCCTGTCCGGCTATGACGAAAGGATACGATAGTTATTACTAATTCGTCCCCCCATGGAGTACTTTTCGTTCCTCCATAAGGGAACGAAAAGTACTCCATGAGGGGACGCAATGTTCCTTATAAGGGAACGAATTAGTCATCGCCTGAAAAGTTATAAATCTCCGATAGGAAATTATATACCCTACTTGATCTTCGGCTTTAACTCATCCGGAGAATCTTTCGTATACGACTTCACACTACCAGCTACTTTAGTAAACAAATCGCTGACCCGTTCCGGTTCTATCGTGAATTGCGGACGAAAATAATCGGAGTTCATATAATCTAAAACAGCTTTATACATCTGCCTTGCCACAATACGCCTATCAGTATCCGTAGCCAGATCCATAGTTGTCATCATCAATTTTCCGTTCAGTACATTTGCTTCGAATAACATACCTATTTTCCGACTGACAAACCAAGTATCTATGCTTTGTATAGTAGGCTGAAAATCAACAGGAAAATCTGTAAATTGCATCACATTAGCACGGTTCAGCAACTCCCACCACTGCAAATTGCTATGATATTCTGTAGGAAATTGACGAAATAGCGGATGTTTAGGATTCACCAGAATACCTGTAGTATGCGGAGGACGCATTTTGAACCAGGAAGTATTCCAGAATACAGGAGTAAACATCTGAGATACTTCTTTTCCATAGCTCACTTTCCCGGCAGCAAGAATTAAAACCTTTCCACCTTTTTTCAGAACATCCAATGCTCTTGAATCCAATGTATCTGTTGAATAAACATCTCCTTGCGCCAGTTCTACAGCTTTGGGATATACCCAGAAATTCCAGTCATTTACAGCCTCCGTACCTTCAATACGAACCTCCAGATTCAATTTGACAGGTTTCTCGATATTTTCCAAAGGAAATTCGATACGTCCCAAACCATTAAGATTACCTATCGGAATATCCTTGTTTCCCAAAGTATTGCGGGCATACACTTTCCCATATTCATCTTTTATCGTATAAGTTACAGGAACCTGTGTCAAAGCCTTCTCACCAAAATGAGCAACCTCTATATCAGCAGAAAAAGTTTCATCATTACTATAAACAAACTTCTCGGTACGCATCAAAGGTACAGTAGCCGAGCAGAATCGCCTCCATTCCTGAGCATTGATGTATCCTTTCTCTTCAAAGAACACATCAAGCACGCCAACAAGTGCCGTGCCCTGGCCCGAATAATCATTCAATGCAAGGAGCTGAAAGCCTGCATAATCCGGAGTACGAAGTGTTTTTTCTATCTCATATTTATAACAGAGAGCTTGCAGCTTTCCTGACGCCATCATAAACAACTGTGCTTGTTCCCCCATCTGATTATCATTCAGAATATCCCAGAAAATCTCGAAATTTCTGGCTTTATTCACTCCGGTATACTTCCGTATCTCATTGAAATTAGGAAATGCACACCACTGCCCTGTTTCATGTGATACATAAGGCTGACTAACGGTATCAATACGGCTCTGAAGACGATAATCGTCAGTAGTCTGTGGACGACTCTGCCTCCACGTAAGACCACGTGCCCCTGCTTTTACATGATATTGGCTACGGGGTTGCCACTGCCATCCGCCACCAACCGAAGCGCCGGTATATACCCTGCGAGGATCAGTATTTTCCCAATATTCAACGAATCGGCTGACCCATTCCACCCAACGTCCACTTGGTTCATTGCCACATGCCAGCATACAGTAAGAAGCGTAATTACCATAAGCTTTGGTCAATGCAATAGTCTCATCCATCAAATATTTATCAATGGGTTGTCCCAATCCTAATTTAGGACCGTGATTTGGCCAACTTGGTCCTTCGGGTTGCAGATAAAATCCGACAAGATCCGCAGCTACAAAAGCAGCTTCCGGAGGACAAAAAGAATGGAAACGCATATGGTTTAGTCCATAACTACGACAAATACGAAATACCCGCTCCCAACTATCCACATCCATGGGAGCATAACCGGTTAACGGAAAATCACAGTTTTCCACGGTTCCACGTAACATAGTCTTACGACCATTCACATAAAACCATTTGCCTTTAATTTCGAAACGACGCATACCAAACTGCACCTCTCTTACTTCTTTATCCTTACCAGTTATAATTTCAGCTCTCAATTTATACAATGCCGGATGGAATTCATCCCAAAGTAACATATCATCTCCCATAGATAAAACAATCTCTTGTTCTGCTATGCCATGTTTCACTTTCACTTCTTGCATTAAAACCGGAAGTATGTGCTTCTTTTCTGCATTAAAACTCTCAGTTGACAATCTCACCTGCGCTGTGGCTGAGCTTTTGTTAGAAGATTTAATACGCAATCTCACTCTTGCGAGTTTCTGTTCCGGTTCCGGGAATACCTGAATATCATCAAAATAAATATGTGGTGTAGCCTGCAAACATATCCGCCCCACAATTCCATTCCAGTTTCCCTGAGTCTGGTCAGTAATACTATGTGAATCCGGCCCTACATTAATTTCTTTAATGCGATTATCTATCCTGATGGTTATATTACATTTTCCGGGACGTACATATCGGGTAATATCATATATATGTGCTACACATAAACTATTCTGCATCCCCACCTTATGTCCATTGACCCAAACAGTAGACTCAATATGCGGACGTTCCAGAAGCAGCACAATACGTTCTTTCTCCCAATCTTTAGGAAGATTAATTTCTTTTTGATACCAAGCTACTCCTACATAATGTTTATCAGGCGTTAAAAAAAACGGCAACTTGACGTTACCTTCTCTGCGATACTTCTCCATATAGGGATTGTAGTAATAAGAACTATCATAAAGACTACCGGTCCACTGGGTACGAACCGTTACATCATCTCCCTTCAGTCTTTCGGGCATTGAACCAGGCAGCTCAATCACATCTTGCAATGTTTGGTTAAACCACTTTTCTTTCTCTCCTATATCCTGCCTGTCTATTTCAAAGTTCCAGTCTCCGGATAAATCAATTGTCTTCTGCGCTCCCATCTGAAGAACGGATAGAAGCGACAGCATAATTAATAGTATTTTTCTCATAATTAGTATATTATTATTTATACGAAAAGAGAGCGGCTTCACAGTCGCTCTTCTTTCTTGATTGAATTCAATCTCTACCTTACATAACTTTTGTTTAAAATATATCTTTTATTCCCAACCCGGATTCTGTGTCAAATTTGGATTTTTCGATCTTTCTGACTGAGGAATCGGAAACAAATACATCTTGTCATCCCATTGGCGTGATACATTCTTGCGCATGTAAGTAATGTTTCCATCGGCTTCCTTAACCAGCTTCATTTCAACAATATTCTTGAAATATTTGTCAGCCTCTTTCCAACGACGAACATCCCAGAAACGATGACCTTCGAAAGCCAGTTCAACAAAGCGTTCGTTACACAACTTAGTCCAGAATGTATTGGCATCCATTCCTTGTTCAAAGTCCGGCATACCGGCACGTTGGCGTGTCTTACTGGCAGCAGCACGGGCCGACATCGGGAATTCCATGCTGGTAATATCTGCGCCACCCAGATACTTGAATACAGCTTCTGCATAATTCAAATAAACTTCGCCCAGACGGAAAGTCAGCCAAGTATGGCGAGACTCCTTAAACTTGCTGTTGCTGGCCAATGAGATGGCACCGTTACAAAGTTTTTTGAGATAATAGCCTGTCGGTGTGGCGCCAGTCAAAGGCTCACCATTGATGCCTCCTTGGAATGTTTCAATCTTAGCGGCACCGGAATAAGTAGGCCATTGATCACCGTTTACAGCTACCGTAGCCGCCAGACGCGGATCGCGATCCTGATAAGGATTCTTCTCATCATATCCCGAGCCGTCTTCACCGATCGATTTACCGTTGAGCATATCGTAAGCATCGACTAAATTCTGAGTAGGACAATTTCCCCCCTTACCACCTTCAATGCCCACAGGGTAATTGTTGGTTTCCACTAAGTTGTCACCGGATGAACTTTTATAATAACGGCGACCGTAGAGGATTTCCTTCATAATGCCAGGCGTATTGAAACTTCCTGCATCCCACAAATCCGCATAGTTAGCAGTAAGGCCTTTGCCACGTTTATCAGCAGCATCGAGCAACTCTTTAGCATACAAAGCTGCCATATGATAGCGTTCCTTGTCACCACTTGGATTGAACAGCGGGCTGGCCCAATACAAAGCAGCACGGGCTTTCAATGCGAGCACGGCAAGTCGGTCCGCGCGACCGGTCTCTTCCGTACCTGTGGAAAATTCTCCCAGATTACTGTAATCTTCGATAATCAATGATTGAATTTCCGCACATTCATCTATGATAAACTTAAAGACTTCATCCGCCGAAGTCCGTTCTAACGAATTGACTTCTTCTGCCGTGATTTGCTTGGTCACCAGAGGCACATCACCATATTGGCGAACCAGGCAGAAATAGAAGTAAGCACGCATAAAACGGCTTTCATACTTGTAGTTCTCATAACGGTGAAGTTGGGCGGCATAGTCGTTGTTCAGCACCAGTTCATCGAATGACAAGCCTTGCAATTCGTAAATCACGTGGTTGCAAGTACTGATGCCTTTATACATGCTACTCCAGACTGACGCTTTCGCATTGGTAGGGCTCCAAGCTCCATTGTAGAAGTGCTCGATACCATTGCCCCCAAGACTGTACTCACTTTCGTCTGTAGCAGATGCCTGCATGGCGCCCGATGAGTAGTTACCGAAGTCATACTCCACGGTATTGTAGATGTCGGTCATGAATCCACCTACATTACCGAAGTTCTGTGTTATATAGTCCTTGTCGAAGATGTTGTACTCATTGTAATCCATCTGATCAGAACATGAAGCCAAGCATCCGGCTGCACACACGACAAAGACAGGTTTCCATATTTTATTGATCATAATTCTAATGTATTAATTCGTTCATAAAATTAAAACGTAACACTCAGCCCCAACGCAACGCTTTTCGTCATAGGATTGATTCCATACGCTTCGGGGTCGTTCTCATCTATATGGTCGAAACTGATGAGGTCAATGCCACGTACATACAATTTAGCGGCGTTTACAACTTTCGTCTTTTTCAGCCAAGAAGCGGGCAACTTGTAGTACACTTCCAGATTGCGCAACTTGATAAATGAGCGGTCGGCCAACCACAGAGTCGATGTCTGGTAGTTGTTGGCATTGCTTTGGCTGCTCAGACGCGGGAACTTGGCATTCTGATTCTGCGGTGTCCAACGATTGTCGTAAGCATATTGCGAGATATTGGTGTTGTTTATCAACGGCCAATACATGCTCTTGGTGTTGAGAACGGCACTGTAATTGCCTGTCCCCTGGAACATGGCATAGAATCCGAGTCCTTTCCACTCCGCACCCAAATGCAGGCTGTAGTATATTTCCGGGCAAGTGGTACTGTAGCCGATAGCCACTTTATCGTTGGCATCGATGATGTTGTCTTCATTCACATCGCGATACTTTATATCACCGGGCTTCACCGTAGAGAAATTCTGTGTGGGACTTGCAGCGATGTCTGCTTCATCCTTGAAGAAACCGATAGCTTCCAATCCGTAGAGTTGTCCGTAAGGATTTCCTGTCTGGACAAGATTCGCATATTGGCGGGGTTCTTCCAGCATTTCCTTGATTTCGTTTTTGTTCAACGAGAAGTTACCGCCGACATTAAATTCCACTTGACCGAGCTTTTTGCTATAATCAAGACCAACTTCTATACCCTTACTATCCACGATACCTGCATTCTCATACGGAGGATCCATACCGAAAATTTCCGAGTACTTGCCTTCCGAAGTCACCCAAATGTTTGTACGGTGTTCTTTCCAAAAGTCAAGAGTCACATCCAAACATCCGAAAAGTTTCGCATCCACACCTACATTGTATTTATAGGCCTTTTCATGGCTCGGATTGGTGGTAGCCACCCGTGCGAGGTAGGAACGTCCGAATTCAGAGTTCCAACCGCTGTCGAAAGGATAAGTACCTCCCGAAGTGCCATACTGCTGGGCATAGTATGACCAAACTTCATCACCCGGTAAGTTGTCCACATTGATGATACCTGCCGATGCACGCAGTTTCAAGAAGTTCACCCATTTCACATTTTCCATGAACTTTTCTTTGGAGATGACCCATGCGGCCGAAAAAGTGGGCGAAAAAGCCCATTTGGTACCGGGAGCCAAACGGCTGCTGCCACTTTCTACCAAAGCGAGGTCAACGAAATAACGGTTCATGTAACCATAGTGCGACCACCAGGTAATGTTCTGACGACTCACCGTGTTGTTGACGCCGTTCGGGTCGTTATTCTCGTAGTCCCACTTCAACTGGCTGTAGATGCTGTGGTCACCGAATGTCCGCTGATAGTTAAATCCCACATCGAAATGGAGCAGACGGTCAAATTCATTTGTTTTCGCACCTGTTCCCATTTCACTATCCTTTCCATAAATCTCACTCTTTACGGTAGGTTCGGAAGCACCGTCCGCCCATGTAGGCGCATTGACACTGTAGACATACTCTTTGCTATGGTCTTCATAGATGTTGGCTATATTGTCATAACTGACGCGTACGAACGCATTCAATCCTTTTGTCAGGCCGGAAAGATCCTGAGTCAGCTTCATGTCGGCAAAAAGCGAGCGGGTATGATTTTTGTAATAAGCGGCACCGATGCTCTGTGCTACAGGATTTTGTGTACCTGCCCATGTGTCGCTACCTCCCCAAACACCGTTCTCATCCCTGATGGGGAATGCGGCAGAGGGCACTGTGTAAACCAGATCCCAAAGGTCGGTCTGCGCACCCGGTCTTGACGTTTCCTGCAATACGCCCAACAAATTCACCTGAAGATCGGTTGTCTGGGTCAGGTTGATGTCCATGTTCATGCGTAAGTTGCCTTTTACGTATTTGTCTTGTGTGGAATAGCCTTCATTTGCACCCGGTTCTTTCACAAATCCCTTGTTGGAAATCAAATCCAGCATGGTATAGTAACGGAATTTTTCGCCGCCACCGCGGAATTCGATGTTATACTTATTGGTCATCGCATTGTCGCGGAACGTTTCATCCACCCAGTTCACGTTCGGATAGAGATAAGGCATGGTTCCATCGCGCAAAGCATTGAGCTCTTGATTGCTGTAACGCCCTGTCATACCATCGTTGATACGGGCTTCGTTGACGGCCAATCCATACGTATAGGCATCTACGAATTTGGGCTTGTTGGCAAGCGAAGTAAACAAATGGTCGTATGTCACCTTGACACTGCGCGAGTTGTACTTACCGCGCTTAGTCACGATATTGATTGCTCCATTGATTCCCTTATATCCATAGAGGGCGACTGCTGCTGCATCTTTCAGGACGATGACGCTTTCCACTTCTTCGGGAGCGATGCTTACAATATCTCGCTGGATACCGTCGATCATGACCAACGGCGAATTCTTGCTGTTCAATGTTTGCAGTCCGCGTATATAGAAAGTAGGATTCACATCTGCATAACGACCACCGCTCTGCAACGATATCAAGCCATTGCCCTGACCTATAATGGAGTTGCCGATATTCTTGGCACTACGACGGTCGGTAGTTTCGGAACTAATGACCGACACGGAACCGGTAGCCTCCTCACGGGTCAGCAATCGCTCGGCACCTACATCGATGGTCTGGCCTACAAACTTGTCGGTCTGCTCTTCGTTTGATTCCTGTGCCGTCGTCGGCAGGCACAAACCTGCAAAGAGCGACAACACAATTATATATTTTTTATTCATAACGTATTATTTTATACTTTATACCTTTTGATTGTTCATTATTAAAGAGGTTACCATCCGGCATTCTGTACCAAACCGTAATTCTTGTTCACTTCCGTAATAGGGAACGGTTGCAAGTACCACTTCGGATCAAAACCATCTTTCCACCAAATACGGGAACCGCCAGTGATTTGGAAGCGTTCGAAGTCGAAGTGTGACGGTTCGTAGAAGTTAGGATCGTCTTCCGCCAAGCCTTTGTTGAATGACTTATTGTACCACTGGTCTTCTGAACGTACCCAATCATTACCATTCTTCACCAAACGATAAATACGCAAGCCATGAAGCGGACGTTCCAACAAGTCGGCACGCTTATAACGGATCAAGTCGAAGTAACGTTCGTTTTGGAAAGCCAAATCGCAAGCACGTTCACGCATGATTTCCGCCAGCAGATTTTCTTTGTTAGATGTCAGGTTCTTGTCGGGATTGCATTCCACCAGTCCTTTCAGACCCACGCGAGCACGTACGGCATCCACGTAATCGATGGCTTCTCCAAAATTGCCTCCGGTCTGCACGATGGCCTCCGCGTATGTCAAGTAGATGTCGCTCAACATGATGGCATTCCACTGCGGGAACTTCCTGTTCATGACACTACCTACCAGGTACTTCAGCATACGGTAACCGGTGGCATATACACCTGAATTGGTTTTCGGATCTAGTTTAGCATTGGTGCCACCTACCCAAGTTTCCCAGTTATTACCGCTGGCACGTCCGTCACCCCAGTTCACGGCTTGGCGTGCACCGTTTACCACTGCGGTTTCATACAGACGAGGGTCGCGGGTATAGCGGATATTCTGCAACTGTTGTTTGCCTTTCACGGTATCGCCTTGAATGAACATATTGTCCAATCGGTCTTCTTTCTCCGCTTTTTCCCAATCGAACGGAGTACCGTCTGCCCAAGGGAACATCTCGACGTATTCTTGCGTAGGGCAATAGGAGTAACGAGAATTGGTTTTGCTACCATCTACCGAAGAGCCAAAGCCCAAATTGAACCAACCATAATCATTACCACTGGCATTTTTACTACGGCGGACACTATGCAGAATTTCAGTACTGTTTTCCAGGATGTAGCCGCTACGGTAGGCATAACGGTAATCCTCCTGCGTATTTCCGGCCGGTTTTATCAACTGATAATGCCCCTGGCTTCTCATTTGTGTAAAGAAATCATCGCATGCGCCCTTCAGTTTCGTCCACAGTTCGGGTTTGCTGCCACCATACCAAGCGCAGGTATCAGCTTCATTTTCCAGCGTATATTTGCCTTGATAATAAGGTTGCGAATCATTGAACAAAGGAGATGCGGCGAAAGCCAGCACCTTACACTTCAACGCCATAGCACCTGCCAAAGTCCAGTGGCCGGTTTGCGACTGTGCTTCCGCACCGGTGTAAGCCCACGGCAATGCTTTGTTGGCGATTGCTGTGTCCAGCAGTTCCAGCATGAAGTTCACGGTCGATTCCACACTGCGCCGGGGCAGGTCGTAACTGCTTTCGGCACCGGTGAATGACTGGCGGATAACAGGCAGACCGCCATACCAACGAAAAGCGATAAAGTAAGTATAAGCCATCAGGCATCGTGCTTCGTCGACCATACGGGCTTTCTCGGCATCGCTCATGTCGGGCACTTCATTAATGCGTTCAATCAGCATCCAGCAGTGACGCACATTCTCCCAGATAAATTCGTTCGTATAAGGATAAATATTGCCGTTCTTTTTGCTATCAATAGCCGAAGTCAGCGAACCGTTATAGTATTTGGAAAACACAGTGGTATTGTTGAAGAAAAGATGAAAGTCATCCCCCAACGCATCGGGCATTCCTTTCCAATAGTTCTGACACTGCGGAGCATCGTTCGTGGAATTGGTCGGCAGATTGTAATACTGTGTAGCGTAAATACTTGCCAAGAAGTTACGGGTATATTCCGGATTGGAAAACACCTCATCGGCAGTCACCGTGCCGCCCGGAGCCTTTTCCAGGAATGAGTTTCCGAACTTTATCTCATCCGTACAAGAAACCATTCCGAGAGTAGCCACAGCTGCCACACCTATGATATATTTGATATTCAGTTTCATTTTTGCTTAAAAATTAAGTTTCAGACTAATGGTATAAGTACGTTGAAGCGGGTACGAGGGCGAACTGCTGGCACGTGTTTCGGGGTCACCCCAAATGAAAGGAGTAAAGGTCAGCAGATTGTAACCGCTCAATGCCACTTGGGCACGATCCAATCCAATCTTCCTGAAGAAAGGAAGTTTCATGTTATAAGCAAGCATAATCGTCTTCAAACGCAAATATTTCGCATCTTTTTCATAAAGAGCGCAATCCTGATAGTTATTGGTAGCTCCGTTAGTCCAAGTGGCGCGCGGATATTCATAATCCTGCCCCGGTCTGTCGGAATTCCATGTATTCTCCACATGATACTTCAGCAAACCGCCGCGGTCTTTCGTCGTACGATCCAGGAACGGATAGCGGAACACGTCGCTAATGACACGCGATACGTCCCAAGAACCCGTCCACTGCATGTTGAATTCAAAATCTTTCCATGCAAAACCGGCATTCAGACCGGCAATGTATTGCGGGTCGTCGGTATAGCCCAACTCACGGGTCTTATCGTCTTCATCGATTATGCCGTTACCGTCCAAGTCCACAAACACGGCATCACCGTCTTTCAAGTCAACGAGCTGTTTCGGGAAAGGCTGGCCGAATTTTTCTTCGTACAAACGGGGCGTGTCTTCGTCATAAAAACGGAAGAATTTGTACATGTGGCGCGCGCCGATCCGGTGTCCCTTCTCATACTGGTAAGCATTGGTATAGGGAGATTCCTTTTTCTCGATAATCTCATTCTGGTTGTGAGAGAGGTTCAGCGTAGTCCAATAGCGGAAGTTGTCGTTCACCTTGTGATTCCAGTTCAAGGAGACTTCCCACCCCCAGCTGTCTACCACACCCAAATTGGCGTAAGGCGGCTGGAAGCCTACGATGGCGGGTGCAGTGTAGTCTTTCAGCAAGATGTCCGTACGGTGTTCCTTATAGTAGTCGAAAGTGGCACGCAGACGGTCGTCCCATAAGTTGACATCGATACCGTAGTTTTGTTTGAATGCCTTTTCCCAAGTCACCTCCGGGTTGTTCTTGTTTTTCACATCTTCATAATAAGCAGGGAGCAGCACTGAGTTTTCTACGCCAAAGTTGTAGGCATAACCGCCGCGGGTACCCATCTTATCACTATACAGAAAGGGGTCGGCCAGATACATGAAGCGCGAACCACCCACTTTGTCGTTACCTACCAAACCCCATGAAGCACGGAGCTTCAAGAAAGGGATGGCTTTTTTCAAGGGCTTGAAAAAGTCTTCCTCGCTGACCACCCAACCGATAGAACCTGCCGGGAATACACCGAAACGGCGGTCGGGGTGGAAGTTTTCGGAACCATTGTACCCTACATTGAATTCGGTTATATAACGGCTCTTGTAGTCGTAAGTGACACGACCCACCAAACCCACATATCCGCGCGGGATGTCCGAATAACTGCCGGGATAGTAATTCTTGCTCTGGTTATAGAGCACCAATGCGCCTACGGAATGATCGCCGAAAGTGCGATTGTAGTTCAACTGTGCCTCGAAATACCAGTCGCGCGCCTTTCCGGTATCTTCACTGTAACTGATGGGAGTATTTTCGCCATCTTTACGATAAAGAAGACTGCCATCCTCTTGAATGACAGGAAAATAGGTAGCACGTTTCACAGTACCTTCTTTGGTTACGTTGAACATATTATTATATGAGCCCTTGATTTTCAACGCAAGCCCCTTGGTAATGAAGTCCAACTTCTGATCCAATGCAAGATCCAACTGCAACTTGTTGTTATTATAGTGGAAATAACCGCCGGTACCTCCACTACTGTAATAATTCATGGCACTGCCTCCTACAAAAGGCAAGGTCAACCCATCTGTATAATCGGTGGTAGTGCTGATATACCTGCCGTCGACGATACCCGGACTGCTGAAAGGAGTGGCCTGCACCATACTCATAATCAGGCCGGAAGCACCCTGACTGGTATGGGGCTTCTGTGCATTGTCCACCGAACCTGCCAGGTTGAACGACAAAGTGGTAGTCTTGCTCACATCCAAGTCGAGGTTGGCACGATAGTTGAAACGCTGATAGCGGTAGTCGTAATGATAATCATCAAATTCGGTAAACAGACCACCTTGTGTCATGAAACCGGCAGAAACAAAGTAGCGCATGGTCTTGGTACCACCACTGATGTTGACGTTATGCTTGGATTGCATGGTAACATCTTTCATGATGTAATCGACCCAACGCATACTCGGAAAACGGATGGGGTCGCTGCCGTCCTGGAATTTCTCAAGCACTCCGTCCGAGAACATCGGAGTGAACGTCTCACCGGTAGAGAAGTCAAAGTCATTTCTCTGCATCTGGTTGAAGAAAGTCCCGTATTCATAACTGTCTGCCTGCTCTAAGAGGCGAGTCGGAGTCAATGCGGAGAAAGAGGTGTTGATGTCAATCTTGGCCTGTCCTTCCTTACCGCGCTTGGTGGTAATCAACACTACCCCGTTGGCACCGCGCACACCGAATACGGC
>NZ_CAJLKP010000013.1 GCF_905207245.1 uncultured Bacteroides sp.
AAGTCTAAACGGTCGGGGAATAATAAAATTTCACCCTCATTATATTGTTTAAATTGAACTTTTTGCATATCTTTGACTAAGTATATTTTATGCGTTTGGTAGCCTAAATATACATAAAAGTTCTCTCATATCAGTGGATAGAGAGAACTTTTTTTCGAGGGGGAGCTTTTTAGTCAACCCCTGGACTTGTTCCCTCTTTGCTCCATATCTGGTAAGATTTGAGTAGCTCTCAATTTTATCGTGAGAACCACTTAGATTACTTCTTTTTTTCCTCTTTTTTATTATTTATTAGGTAGAATATCTAATATTTAAAATTATATATCTAATATCTAAAAGTGTATTGGGTACACTTCTGTAGCTTTGTGCATCGATGTACGGAATGTATATTGATGGAATTATTGTTATGTTAAATCTAATCAAGTTAATCTTATGAAATGTATGTATGATAATGACGGTTAAGTCAGCTATTATGTAAAGATTGTAAAATCAGAGATAACCGTAGCGATACATATCACTTTCGGTAATCTGCAATGAGTTTTACGTAGCTTTGGTATTTAAAGGGGGGCTGGTACCAATGACTACTATTAGTAATGAAAAACATAGAACCCCACTACTTATATATTATGAAGAACAATAAGCTTTATTTTGTTTTTCTTTTCTTAAGTATTTTGTTCGCAAGTTGCAATGGCGAAGAAGTAATTGAGAAATGGCCTGAAATAGGCAACTATTATGATTCGAGCAAGCCTATTGAGTTAAAATCCATGTCACCCGACTGGGGAAGAATCAACGATTCTTTTATTATCAAAGGAAACTTTCCGGTTGACACGACCGGAAAAGTCAAAGTTTTCTTTGCCGACAAGGAAGCTGTTATCGTAAACAACAACGGAAATGAATTGTATGGGCTTATCCCCAAGCAGTTGCCCGGCTATAACGAGATAACATTGGAAGTGGAAGGTAAAAGGTACACCTCTGACAATGTGAAGTTTAAGTATTATCAAACTCAATCTGTGAAAACAATATTGGGAAAATTTGGTGAAGACGGATGGACATCGTCAGATGACAGTAAAATAGAAGAATTCCGAATGAATGAGTGTACAGGAATTGTAGCTGTTGTAGGACAAAAGAGTGATAATTTCATTTTCGTTGGAGGAGGATGGGGCGACCGTACCTATTTTGTGTCATTAGAGGATAATACGGTGATTCGTCTGATTAATATTGGTTATATGGGTGCTGTTGCAGTTGATAGTTCAAGAGAAAAAGTGAGTATCATGCCCCGTAGTGGAGGTGCTTTATACACAGCTACCCGTGCGGATGGATGGATTTTAAACTCTCTTGGTCTCACAATACCTTTCCAAGGCGATTGCCAGGGGGCATTGGCTTATGCCGAAGATGACCGCTATTTGTATGCAATGTCCGGTGATGGTCTTTATGAAATAGATTTGGAAGATAAAGGTTATACAAAGTTATTTGCTACATCAGATTACCCGGCTTTTGATGGAGTGAATACCAGCCAGTGGAGGCATTATCTGACTTATAGTAAATACGATAAGTGTTTTTTCGCTTCTTATCCTGAGAGTAATGGCATTGTGAAGATATGGAAAGATACTTCGGGCGCATGGCAAGTGGAACGCTATGCCGGCTTCCAACCGGGATGGTTGGCTACAGCTTTTGGAGATAGATTGACCGATGCCGTATTGAAAGAACCTTGCGGAATGGCGGTGAATGGTAACGGTGAACTCTATGTATGTTGCAAAAATAGCCATTGCATTGTGAAAATCAAAGGAAGGCTTGTTTCTTTGGTAGCGGGAGCTCCCGATCGGTCAGGAAGACTTAACGGATTCCCTACGGATGCATTGTTTGATAATCCATTGTGTATTGCTTTGGATTCGGAAGAGAACTTCTTCATTGGTGAAGAATCTTCAAAGGCAATCCGGAAAATGACAATTGAATAAAAGTAGAAATCATATAAAATGAATCAAGATGAAGATTAAACATATATTACTGTTTCTTATGGCATGGGTAAGTTCTATGAATTTGGCCTATGCGCAACAGACTGTGGTAGCTTCGGGTTCGGTTATGGACGAGAAAGGCGAACTCTTAATCGGAGTATCGATTTCTGTAAAGGAAGTTCCTTCTATGGGTGCCATTACGGATATTGACGGTCGTTTCAAGATAGGGGGTATCAAAGCCGGGCATACGTTGGTCATATCCTATGTGGGGTATGATCCTCAGGAGATAAAGATGAACAAGAGTGACGAGCGCATGCGCGTGGTGTTGAAGGAGAGTTCGAATGTAATGGACGAGGTTGTGATTACGGCATCGGGTAAGGTACAGAAGAAGATTAATGTGACAGGTGCCATTACTGGAGTTGAGGTGGCTACGTTGAAAACTCCTGCCACTTCCATAAGCAACATGTTGGGCGGACGTGTTCCGGGCATCATTTCCGTTACACGTAGTGGAGAGCCGGGTAAGGATTTCTCCGAGTTCTGGGTGCGTGGTATTAGTACCTTTGGTGCCGGACAGGGTGCCTTGGTATTGATTGACGGTATCGAAGGTAACTTGAATACGCTCGACCCCGAAGATATCGAAAGTTTCTCTATCTTGAAGGATGCCTCTTCTACGGCGGTTTATGGTGTGCGTGGTGCCAACGGTGTAGTATTGGTAAGTACCAAGAAGGGTAAGGCGGGAAAGCTGAATTTGCAGGTGAAGGCAAATACTGGTATTTCTTATTCTCCTCAAATGCCCAAATATGTACGTGCTGCGGAATATGCGGCACTCGCCAACGAAGCTGCCGTGACACGTGGACGTATTCCTGTTTATACGGATGTGGATTTGGCACTGTTTAGAAATCACATGGATCCTGATTTTCATCCGGATGTGGATTGGCGGGATGTTATCTTGAAAGACTATACCTGGAACCAACAATACTTCCTGAGTGCATCGGGAGGTGGTGAAGTGGCTCGTTATTACATCAGTGCTGGTTTTACGACAAAAGATGCTATTTTTAAGCAAGACAAAGGTGTAAACAAATACAATACGAACGTAAATTACAACAAGTTTAATTTCCGTGCCAATGTGGATGTGAATGTCACTCCCACCACTACGCTCTCGCTGAATGAAGAGACTGTGATTGTTACTCAGAATTATCCGGGATATGGAAACGACAGTAAGGTATTGTGGCAGGCACAATCCAATCTGACTCCGGTGACAGTACCGTTGATGTACACCACAGGGCAGGCACCTGGATATGGCACTGATAAATCGAATATCAGTCCGTATGTATTGTTGAATATGACGGGTTATCGTAAGTTCTATTCCAATGACAATAAAATCACGATGCAGCTCAATCAGGATTTGAAGATGATAACTCCCGGACTGAGTATTGCAGGATTGGTCAACATTAATTCGATAGGTGCGAGAACCCAAGTTCGCGAAAAAATGCCGGCCATTTATTATGCTCATGGTTATAAACGTGATGGAACACTCGATTTGGAGAAAATATCTGATGCAGTGGAGCCCTATTATACAAATTGGAATGACACTGAGCGTAGAATTTATTGGGATTTCCGACTGAATTACGACCAGACATTTAATAAGGTACATAAGGTAGGTGCTTTGGTGAAGGCCGAATGGAGCGATTATGAAGCATCGAAATATAATCAATTGCTGACTGCTATCCCTAAACGTTATAATAGTTACTCAAGCCGTTTCTCTTATTCGTATGATGATACTTATATGGCCGAATTTAATATGGGTTACACCGGTTCGGAGGCTTTTGAGAAAGGTAAGAAATTTGGTTGGTTTCCCGCTGTTTCTATAGGTTGGGCTCCCACGCAATATCGCTTCTGGCGTAATAAGGACAATTTTATCAATTATTTCAAAATCAGGGCTTCGTATGGTATAGTAGGTAATGACCGTCTCACTTGGGATGACTCGGTACGTTTTCCCTATCTGACTTTGATTGGTCACACAGGTTCCGGCAGTTGGAATAACGGTTCCGGTTTGACCGAAACGCAAGTGGGTTCCAGCAACCTGCGCTGGGAAAAGGCCAAGAAAGCTGACATCGGTATTGATACACGTTTCTTCCACGAACGTTTTGAAATGACAGTCGATTTCTTCCAGGATATACGTTCCGGTATTTATCAACAACGCCAGAGTGTACCCGAAGAGATGGGACTTCCGTCATTGCCTTGGGCCAATGTAGGTGAAATGAAGAGTTGGGGTATGGATGGACATATCTCATATACACAGCCTTTGGGTGACAGTGACAAATACCTGATTGTACGTGCCAACTACACACAGTCCATGAACAAAATCACTAATTTCGAGGAAGACCTTAAGAAATACGATTACCAATCAGCCGTAGGATATCAAAGTGGAATTAACCGAGGCTTGATAGCTTTGGGCTTGTTTAAAGATCAGGCAGATATAGATAATAGTCCTCGTCAGGATTTTGGCAATTACTTGCCTGGTGACATCAAGTATAAGGATGTCAATGGCGATGGCATTGTCAATTGGGATGATATTGTACCTTTGAAGTATTCTTATGTGCCTCAGATACAGTATGGATTTGCCACAGAGTTTAACTGGAAGAACTTTAATGTAAGTGTTCTGTTCGAGGGAGTAAGCCGCGTGACCTATTTTAAAGGTGGAAATATGTATCAGCCATTCTCGGGTAGTACAGCTGGTAATGTGATTACAGACTTTGCCAATCCGGCAAACCGATGGATTTCACGTGAAATTTCAGGCGACCCTGCCACCGAGAATCCGAACGCCAAGTACCCTCGTCTTTATTATGGAGGTAGCAGTAATAATAGTCAATCATCTTCTTTTTGGTTGTCTGATGGTAGTTACTTGCGTCTGAAGAATGTGCAAGTCTCTTATACACTCAAGAACCAATTCCTGAAAAAGTTTGGTCTCCAGAAAGCAGTAATTAGTGTGATTGGAGACAATTTGGCAGTTTGGTCTAAAGAGAAGATGCTGGATCCTGCACAAGCGGGAGATAATGGAACAGTCTATCCTGTCCAGCGAGTGTATACTTTACAGCTTAATCTTTCATTCTAATATAACCTGACAATTATGATAAAATTTGGAAATTATAAAAGAGAATTCGGTTTTCTCGGTAGAATAGCTGCAATAACCGTTATTTTGGTCTCAAGCATTATGTTCGGTTCGTGCGAAAAATACTTGGACATTGACAAATATGTGTATGATCAGACCACGCTGGACTCCATTTTCCTTTCCCGCTCCAGAACGGAAGAGTATATCAATGGAGCGGCTGCACTGCTTCCCGATGAATCAATACTTATGAATGGTTGGGGAGCGTCTTCTACATTGCCCAGTGGATTGGGCTCAGATGAAGCAATCGTTCCGTTTGTAACGAATGGAAATGCTATACTTTATGATGAAGTGAAAGAAACGAACTCATGGTTTAATCCGTGGGGCGATTGCTATAAAGGAATCCGTAAGGCCAACATCGTATTGGAGAATATATCCAAAAACCAGGAGCTTACCGAGATGGAAATGCGTGATTTCAAGGGAAGGGCTTATTTTCTGCGGGCTTACTTCTATTTCTATTTGGTAAGATTGTACGGGCCTGTGGTTGTACTTCCCGACCGTCCTTTCGATACGGACGAAGATGTAGCGTCAGTTTCATTCGAGCGTTCCACTTACGATGAGTGTGTAGAGAAAATCTGTGCCGACTTTGAAGAAGCAGCTAAATTGCTGCCTCCAAGTCGTATAGATGCATTGCAGTATATACCTACCAAGGGTGCTGCTTTGGCGTTCAAAGCTCGTATGCAGCTCTATGCTGCCAGCCCCCTTTTCAATGGTAACAGTTATTATTCCGATTGGAAAGACTCAGAGGGCAGGAATTTCATTGCCCAGACGGAAGACAAGGTTAAGTGGGGAAAAGCTGCCGCCACGTTCAAACGGATTATTGATATGAATAAGTATGCCATTCATACTGTACCTAAAATAGTGAATGAAAAGGGTACAGGCACATTGCCTCTTCCCGAGACGGTATCCGATGCCAACTTCCCTGATGGAGCCGGAGGCATAGATCCCTATAAGTCATACAAGACGCTGTTTGATGGCACTTACCAGCCTGAGTTGGTTAAAGAATACATCTATTTTTCAAAAAATAATGGAAACTATATTCTTGTGACACCTTCCAAATTGGGGGGAATATCTTCATTTAGTGTTACTTTGGATATGATTGATGAATACCGGATGGCTGACGGTAGACCGTTTAGTGAAGCTACTCAGGCGGAAAAATCATGGCAGGCAGTGGGACAAGATAAAACATTCTCGTCAGATTATCTTCTTTCCGGAAACAGAGCTCATCGTGATGATGGTCGTGAGCCGCGTTTTTATGCGGCTATTGGTTTCAATGCTTGTATCTGGCCTACAACTTCCCACCGTGACGGTTTGTCAGCAGGTACCAGAAACTATGTTACCGACTATTATTACGGAGGTAGTGCATCTGATATGAATAATAATGATAACAGAACCAGGACCGGATATACCTGCCGGAAATATGTGCATCAGGATGATTGTATCTTTTGGAATGGAGTGGTAAAAGCGAAAACTTATCCGATATTTCGCTATGCCGAAGTATTGTTGGGGTATGTAGAAGCGATGAACGAAATGGAAGGTTCGTATACGGACGAAGATGGGCAGGTGACGGTTACTCGTGATGTGGATCAGATGGTGAAATATTTCAATCAGATTCGTTATCGTGCCGGTCAACCGGGAATCACAACTGCCGATGCAGCCGACCAAAGCAGGATGCGTGAACTGATTAAGCATGAAAGGTTGATTGAATTTGCTTTCGAAAGTCATCGTTATTGGGATTTGCGCCGTTGGAAAGATGCCTATGACGCTTACAACAAACCCATCAGAGGATTGGATGTAAGTGCTCGCGAATCACAACGTGAACAGTTCTATACAGAAAGAATTTGGAATACAGAAAAAACCATGAAACGTATGTTTTCCAACAAGATGTATCTGTGGCCGCTTGACAGAAATGTGCTGAGAAAGAACGGTAAGTTGGTACAGAACCCAGGATGGAATTAAAATGAAAACACTAAAAGTTGATAATATGAAGAAAATAGCATTTTTTTCGATAACCTTGCTGTTGGCATGTATGGCGGGTTGCGACAATAAAATACCTATGGAAGAGAATTTATGGCCCGAAACGGTTTATCTGGTTGGGGCAAAAGATAAGATTATAAATAGAGATCTGAATATAGGTTATGAAAAAGATACCATATATGCATCGGTTGCCATCAGCGGTTCGCTGCTTGCCAAGGAAGATGTAACTGTTACTGTTGAAGAATTTCCTTCTGGTATTGAAAGTTATAACCAGAAAGAACTCGGTTCGGATGATATAAAGTATCGTACGTTGACAAATGGTATCTATAGTTTTCCACAAGAAAATGTAGTTGTGAAAAAGGGTGAAACCTATGGCACGTATCCTGTTCACATTGACCCATCCACTTTGCATATAGATTCGCTCTATATGATGGCGTTTAAACTTAGTGGAACATCTCGTTTTGAACTGGCTAAAGAAGATACAGTGGTGCTAATCCGTCTGAATCTGATGAATGACTATTCAGGGCTTTATTATATGGACGGTGTGATTAAGCCTGCTGATAATCCGAAAGATTCTGTTATCTATAAGTCGCCTCGCACGTTGCAAGCTGTAGTTGATGGTAACACTGTACGTATGTATCATCAAAAGAATGAGTGGTCAAAAGGGTCAACAGATTATAGACCGGACTTTTGTTTCAATATCACTGTTAATCAGGATAATTCAGTAACTCTGAAGTCTTGGGATAAGTTCAAACTTATCAGTGGCGGTGGTAAATATTATCCGGAGATGGAAGTATATGATTTGTGGTATACTTTCGAAGAGGATGGTATGTTGAAGAAAACTCGGGGATTTGTGTACAAAGAGCGTAAGAACGATGATGAAGTACGCAAGATAAATGACTGGATGGAAGAAAATAGAAAGTACGATTATTAGAAAGGTGTTTTTAAGGTAAAAAAACAGATTGTGACTTTTTTATTATCATTAGTTTAAGAATGGTGCTTCGTGAGAAACACCATTCTATAAGTAAATATTGTCAAATTTTTAAAGCTGAACCATTATGAAGCATTTATTTTATTGTTTGTTTCTTATGCTATTATGTATCGGATGTAAAGGAGAAGATGATCCGATCACAGAAGAAAAGAATGACTCTTCGTCTGCAACGACAAGGGGGCCGTCAGGCTCTCTTGATTTGTCATTGTCAGGGAATGTTGTTTCTATTTCTTGGAATGAGCCATTTGGTAAGTATGTTGGAATCGAAGTAGGAGTATCTACTGAATCTGGTATGTCATTGGGTTCATTTTCAAGTAGTAACGACTCTGGAAGTGAGAAGTTTTTTTTGTCCTCTATTGCATCATACAGTGGACCTGTGACAGCGACAGTAAGAGGTCGTTCTTCTAATGGATATGTTGGTCAACCAATAACTATTTCACTCGGTATTATGAATGATCCTGCTAAGCCACCAAGATGTAGTCATGGATATAACCCACGATATCCAGTATTAAGTATAGGCGTAGACTTGGAGCATAATTTCTATTTTTCGAGAGGAGAGTTTCCTAAAAGAGGGTTATTGTTATATATCTTGCATGTTCAGAGTTTCGATCATTATGAATACCTTCCTTATTACCCTTATACCCCTACACCTGTATATGATGTTGAAGATATTACGAATTGGGTTGATCTCCCGGTTCTTACTTCATCTATGTCCGAGGTAATAAAAATTAGCCATCCACAATTAGATAGATTTTGGGATCGTCCGGATGCGACTTTCACTTTAGATATTCGTCTTTACGATGGAGGGTGTCCCAAATTGTCTCCTGGTTATGGTTCATTATTACCAGCATGTACAAATTACTGTATGTATAAAACAACTAATTTAGAGCCTTTGAGCCAAATAGTCCGTTCTGTAAAAATGAGTCAAGTTTTGGATGGAGTAGTTTATTATCCAGATTCTCCAATGCCTACTTACTGATAAGTACTTGTGAAATCTTTCCATTGCTTTCTTCCTTGTTTTCCATTGGAAAACAAGGAAGAAAGCAATCTATTACTCTACAATGCTGATAATGAGAGAGTATTCGTGTTAATCTGTGTATTCTGTGGTAAATAAATAATTAAAAAGAAAAAATAATGAAGAACATTGCGAACAGTTCTGTCAAATACATGGTATGGTTGTGCTGCCTGATGCTGTCTCCCAGCCTTTGGGCAGATGGTACCGCTCCCCAGTCTGTACCGACAGATACCATTGAAAACCTGTTCAGAGAAGAGTTGTCACATTTCCCCCAGGAAAAAATTTATCTTCAGACAGACCGTGGCATCTACATGTCCGGTGAAACCCTTTGGTTCAGGGCACATTTAGTAGATGCCCTTATGCTAAAGCAAGCTAATGCCAGCCGATATGTATATGTAGAGCTGGTGAATCCGTTGGGCAACCTGGTGGAGAGAGTGAAAATAAGACCGGACTCTTTGGGATGTTTTTACGGACATATTCCATTGGGTGAAGACCTGCCGGAAGGTAACTATTCTCTCAGAGCCTACACTTGGTTCATGCAGAATATAGGTGAAGAGTATTTTTCCCATAAACTGATTTATATATCCGATCCTGTATCCGAAGCGATATCTCCGGAAATCAATTATTCTGCTGAGAACAATGACATTCACGCAGAAATACATTTTCTCAGTAAGCCGGACAACCGATCCGTCACTCCCACACAAGCCATTCTTTTCCCCGATGGAGACAGGGATAAAAAAGGGAAAGTTTTATCATTTGAAGGAAGAAATACCCATTACACTTTCAAGAGAAAAGAAATTCCCGCTTCGCGTACATTTTTGTTGCAAACAGTGTATGACGGCAAAATTTCCAATCGCTATTTCAGAATTCCCGAATTGAGTAAAAACTATGATGTAGCTTTCTTTCCCGAAGGAGGTCATGCAGCTCAGTCCACCACAATCAAAATGGCATTTAAGGCTATTGATGCAGATGGTTTGTCTACAGAGATAGAAGGTCAGGTACTTGACGAAGAAGGTCAGGTATGTGCCGATTTCAAGAGCCAGCATTTGGGTATGGGGAGTTTCCGGATGTATTATGTTCCCGGAAAAAAGTATCATGCCGTTTGTAGTGACGGAACAGGCGTTTCCCAGCGTTTTGATTTGCCTGAGCCTTCTCCGGATGCTATCTCCCTGAATACACTTTGGTCTAAAGATTATTTGCGGGTAAGTCTTTCCAAATCACCCGATACCCCATTGGGCACTTCGCTGACGCTGGTGGCGCATTTACGCGGTATCGTGCTATATGCACAGCCTTGGAATAACAAACAAAGTTATATTGACTTCGAAAAAAACTTCTTCCCGGCAGGTATTGTTCATTTTCTGTTGGTTGATGAAAGAAGAAACATTCTGAGTGAACGTTTAGTGTTTTCTCTGCAAAAAAGTGCGCTGGCGCAGACCGAAGTCCGGCTCGACCGCGAAAACTACTTGGCAAGAGAGAAGGTAAATATGGATATACAGATTAAAGATATAAACGGAAACCCCATGTCAGGCAACTTCGCACTTGCAGTTGTTGACAGAACGGACGTGAAGCCGGATACCGTTTCCAACATTGTTTCCACCTTATTGCTCACTTCCGATCTTAAAGGACACATTGAGTCACCATTAAGTTACTTGCAGGACAGCCGCAGTTCTTCCTATGTCTTGGACTTGTTGATGATGACGCAAGGCTGGCGGAAATACAACATTCCGGAGGTATTGAAAGGCAATATAACCGACACATTACCCTACAATTTGGAATTGGGTGACGAAGTTTCCGGTAAAGTAGAGGGCTTGTTTTCTGCATTGAAAGAGGGAAATATCTCTTTGCTTGCCCTTAAAGATTCGCTCATCGGGACAGAACTGGCGAAGCCTGACCGGAATGGGCGGTTTGTATTCGACAGGCTGGAATATCCCAGCGGTACTCAGTATATAGTTCAGGCTCTTAGCAAGAAAGGTTCTTCAAAGGTCTTTATTGAACTGGACCCCTATAAATCATTTCCTGCCCCTAAAATCGGATTTATTCCCCGCATTGAAAAACCACATATAGAAGAAAACTATATGGCAAAGATGGACCAAAAATATACTATAGAAAATGGAATGAGAGTCTATAATCTGGCGGAAGTGATAGTGACAGCCAGAAGAGAAAGAGCTGTAAAAACGGAATCTCCCTTTTATTCGGTAGGAACTTCGAAGGTACTGACGGAAGAGGATGTGAAAAAGGGACATTTTATTTCTACATACGACCTCTTGCGACGTTTGCCGGGTATTACTGTCACGAATAATGAGGTGCGTTATCGATATGCTCCGGTCATGGTGTTATTGGACAATGTTCCTGAAGAGAATTTCGATTTTGACCTGTTGGACGTGGATGACATCAAAGATGTTTTTTACTCTCCTGCCACTTCTGTCGGTCCTCTTTACGGGTCGGCTGCGGGAAATGGTGCCATAGTAGTCACTACGAAGAACGGGTTTGTGCAGAAAAATAAGATGAACAGCAACATACAGACTATTGCGGGTATCGGCTACCAGCAGACTGTAGAGTTTTACTCACCGGCGTATGACACCAAAGCGAAGAAAGAATCCACCACTCCTGATTTGCGTTCAACGATATACTGGAATCCGAGCGTTCAGGTTGATGAATCGGGAACTGCTCACGTCAGCTTCTATACGGCTGATTCTGCTGCCGATTATGGGGTTGTGATAGAAGGTGTCTGCGCTTCAGGCAATCTCATTTACTCAGGTGAGAAGATTGTATCGCGGCATAATGCTTCTTATTAATTTCTTATTGAAATAATTTTAAAATATCGCTTATAAAAAATACTATAAACGTATTTATAAGAATACTGTAATCCGGCTTACAGGTACTTGTGGCCTTACTTTGAAAGGGCTACACCTTTGGGACCGGATGGCTACACCCTTTTAGTCTCATGGCTACACCTTTTCGTATAAAGGGTGTAGCCTTTCCGAAAGGATGCTTTACTCTTAGAATATCAGTTTTTGAAAAATATTTATTCAAAATAAAAGTTCTTCTTTTTTATTGCTTATATTTGTCAGAGTGATCAATCTTTGAACCTTAATAGAAATTAATTATATACAACTATACCATGAGAAAACTTATTTTCCTTCTCCTGCTTTGCATCACTTGTATGCTTCGGGCACAAAATGTGATCGACAATCCTAAGTTTAAATTCCGTTCGGGCAGTATTTATAATATTACTCGGATTGAACGTACTCCGGATGCAACGAGGTTGCATATCCATGTTATTTTCCGTCCGCATTGGTGGGTGATGCTGGGTAAGAACACTTATCTGGAAGATGCGGATACCGGTGAGAAATATTATCTTACGGGGAGCGAAGGTTTTGAACTGGATAAAGAAGTATATACTCCGGACTCGGGAACTTTAGATTTTGTGCTTCTTTTTCCACCGCTTCCTGAAACAACAAAAAAGATTCATTTCCTCGATGATGATGAAGGCGATGAGTCGCATACATTCTATATATCTTTGGAAAAGAAAGATGCCAAAGCCTCACTTTTCGATAAAGTTTCCGGTAACTGGATGGGAATGGATGACTATTATGAATGGGCTTTCGGCATATACGATTCTCTTGCTGTCATGGACAACCGTTTCTATCAGTACGAAGCAATCCGCCAGAAAGGCAAAAGCATGCTGTTCACTTTGAAAGATGACCGGGGCGATAAAGTGGAACTGGAACTGACCCCGCAAAAGAATGGTCTGTGCCGGATAAAGAAAGATAAAGAACCCGCCCGGCTTTATTCGCGGGATGCGGGAAGCATGAAGGCGATGCAGGTTGAAGAGAATGAGAGTCCGGTATTCCGTCGTGATAGTGTTTGTCTGCAAGGATACATTGCCGGTTATGATCAGAAATTAGGTTTTACCAACGGTTTGATTTATGTTTCCAATGACCTGACGCGGGAAGACTATCCGATGGTAGTGACTCTGCAACCCAATGGAAGGTTTGAGTGTAAATTTGAGGTCAACTACCCTATGGTAAGTTCGGTAGTGTTTAATAATAACTGGGTACCCTTTTATATAGAGCCGGGGCAAACTATCACCATGTATGTAGATTGGGAAGCTGTAATGGCACGTAGTCGTGCCCGTGATTATTATTATCCTCTTCATAATGTCCATTACATGGGAGCTACTGCATATATAGGAAGGGTATTGAAATATGTGGATGATTTATTCGTATTCCGTTATGAAGATTTCTCAAAAATGCAGAAAGAACTGACTCCTGCGCAATTTGCAGAGCGTTGCGAACCCATGTTTCGTCGTTGGTCAGAGCAGACTGACTCACTTGTAGCTGTTAACGGATATGTGGGAAAAGCGGCACGCCTGGTGAGAAATACGGCAAGGATTTCCCAAGGTTGTAAGATGCTGGACTTTGTAATGGATAGAGATTATCTGGCGCGAGAGAATAAAGATAATGAGGTTCTGAAGGTTAAGGAAGATTCAACTTATTATCACTTCTTACGACAGATGCCGCTTAACGATAGTCTTATCGTAGCGGACAGGAATTTCAGTACGTTTATCAATCGCCTTGAGTATATGAATTTTGGCAGAGCTATGGGTGACACCATTGGTACGAAAATGGATGTGGTAACATATACGTATCCTGAAAAATCTACTCTTACCTATCTGAAAGAGCATGGCGCCGAGTTTACTCCCGAACAGGAAGAGCTACGGAAGCAACATGAAGAAAGGGCGGGAACAACATTGGAAAGGCCTATTGAGGAGCTGATTGCTGAAACAAAAATCTGGAAAGAGCTTATGGAAAAGTATAAGGATTTATTTGAAGCATATAGAGCGGAACGTGAAGAAGCAAATGGCATTAAAACGAAAGAAAAAACGCCTGAAAATCAATTGCGTGCCAACAGTTTCTTTGAAGATCAAAGAATGAAAGTCGGGCAATTGGATACAATAGTGAGATATAGGCCGTTTGTTTCTCAGGTAATTCCTTTGCGTAGCCTACCTTATAACTTGAAATCCCTTGATGAAAAGTACGCCCGTTATCTGCTCGATAAAGAAAAGGAACTTATCGCTCATCCGTTTTTATTTGCTGAGGCGGAGCGTTTATATGCTAAAGCGTTTCCGCAACAAAACGATAGTACTTACACTCTGCCTGAAGGGCCCGCTACAGACATCTTCCGTAATATCATTAAAGCCCATGCGGGTAAAGCTCTATTTGTAGATTTTTGGGCAACGTTCTGTGGTCCCTGTCGTGGAGGTATTGAACATACTGCCAGTTTGCGCCAACAGTATAAAGATCATCCGGAATTCCAGTTCATATACATCACCAGTGATCGTGAAAGTCCCGAAAAGACTTATAATGAGTATGTGGAAAAGAATTTGAAAGATGAGGCTTGTTATCGTATCCCCCAAGCAGATTACAACTATCTCCGCCAATTATTTCACTTTAATGGTATCCCTCATTATGAGTGGATAGAAAAAGATGGTACTGTATTGCGAAATTCTCCAGGAACTTATAATCTGGAGAAATATCTGGAGCAACGTTTTGGAAGTAAAAAATGATTCATATTATGAAGCAAATAAATAGCTGTCTGTTGTTTGTGCTGCTTTCCTCCTTCAACTTGTTGGCGAAAGCGCAGTTTGATGCAGAAAAGTATGATAAGGAATGCTATTCATCACTTGATAGAAGCATTTCCCGTTCTTTCTTTGTCAGACTTTTGACAACAATGTCATAAGACTGCCTGACGAGTTCTTTAATTTTCTCGTCAGGTACATCCTGATTGAAGTAAACACTGACCCAGTATTTTTTATTCATGTGCCATCCGGGCTTTATTCCTATATATGTGGTTTGTAATTCTCCCGATTCTTCCGGCTTGCATTTGATACAGCAAAAGTCAAAGATTTCGATATTTACAAAGCAGAACCATTTATCCGCTACATAAAAACATAGAACATCACGACTATATTTATCAGGAATATTTAAGAACGGCATTTTCTCATGAACTCCTTTTAATGACAGACAGTATTCTCTAAATTCTTCAATGTTCATTTCTGATAGATTTTTAAACAGTATACGAAGGCAAATATAATACTTTTGGAGGTAATTTCTGATTAAATACCTAATATCTAAAATCAAATATCTGTAATCTAATAAGGCTACTTTATTAGTAGCCTAACTTTGTGTTCATATAAAAAGTTAATCTAATATGTATGAATGCTATGTATAACCGACAAACTATATGGGTATTAGTCATGATAATTGTTGTGGTAGCCGGATGCCGGATACCCGATGCGAAGAATCCTGTATTCCGCACTATAAGCAATCCCCTTAATTTGAATTACCGTTTCTGTCTCGATGATGTTTCCCGCAGAGATGCTGCAAATCCCTGTATTGTTCAGTTTGAGGGCGGTTACTATCTTTTTTTGTTTGGTTCGGGAGGCTATTATTATTATTCTGACTTGATAGAGTGGAAATTAATTGATGACACAAATCTTCCTACAGAAAGCTTTGCTCCTACAGTTGTGGAAATGCAGGGTGAATTGTATTACACTGCTTCTTATGCCACGGATACCATTTATAAAACTGATAACCCGAAATCCGGAGTCTGGGAAGCGGTAGCTTGCAATTTTCCTCCGGGAATGTTGGAGCCAATGCTTTTTTATGATGAAGGAAGATTATACTTGTACGCGGGAGCGGGTAATTCTGTTTCTTTAACCGGAGTAGAAGTGGATCCGCGTACATTTCAATTGTTGGGTGAGCCTTCTCCATTAATTAGAGGTTGCCAACGGGACAATGGATGGGAGACACCCGGTGATCGTCACGACTGGATGGATGCGACTCCTTGGTTAGAAGGCATGTGGATGAATAAGCGTGGTGGAAAATACTATTTACAGTATGCTTCTCCCGGTATACAGTTTAAAACTTCCAATGATGGGGTATATGTCTCCGACACTCCGTTAGGACCTTTTACTTTGGCGAAGCACAATCCGCTTGTTTACAATCCGGAAGGATTTACTACCGGTGCCGGAAATGGTGGAACTTTCCAGGATAAATATGGCAATTACTGGCATGTGGGTACTGTTGCTGTCACCGCCCGGCATTATTTTGAAAGAAGGTTGTCTCTATATTCGGTTTTCTTTGATGAAGATAGTGTAATGTACGCTTATACAGAACCGGGAGATTACCCGATGATTGTCCCTGACCATAAAATAACTTCTCCTGAGGAGCTGTTTCCCGGTTGGATGCTATTGTCCCATAATAAAAGTGTCAGATCTTCTTCCGAACTCAGAAAATATCCGGCATGTTGTGCTGTTGATGAAGATATACGAACCTGGTGGAGTGCCGAAACGGCCGATAAAGGAGAATACCTGTCGGTGGATTTGGGTGAAGAGTGCGAAGTAAACGCCGTGCAGATAAACTTTGCCGACCATGATGCCCATTTGTTCGGGCGGTCAGATAGTATCTTTTATCAATACTATCTGGAGGAGTCTACAGACGGGAAAAAGTGGAATATTTTGGTAGACAAGTCGGTGAATACAGAGGATGCTCCTCATGATTATATCCAACTTAAAGAAGCCGTGAAGACGCGGTATGTCCGGCTTACAAATATTTATTGTCCTTCCGGTAAATTCTCTGTTTCCGGTTTACGTGTATTTGGACGGTCGGATAAACCTTCTCCGCCCCAAACGAAATTTTATCGCATTTGTCGGAATAAAGAGGATAGAAGAAGCGTCATATTGAAATGGCGAGAAGTAGAAGGGGCAACCGGCTATGGTATTCGTTTTGGAATCCATCCGGAGAAGTTGTACAATAGCTATATGGTGTATAATGATACTGAGATTGAATTGAGGTGCTTGCAGGTCGGACAAACCTACTATTTTGCAGTTGACAGTTTCAATGAAGGAGGCATTACCCGTGGTGATGTAATAAAAGAAGATGAATAATCCTTATGCATGTATGAAGATGAAAAAGTATATCTTGTATTTTCTTTTAGGAGCTTTGGTAAGCGGGTGTGGGGAGAATAATCCTTCGCATGTTTTAGAGGATGTCATCAAGGAAAATCCTCAGTTGAGAGAGGTGCTGAAAAGGTATGAGGCTGATACGCTGAAATTGCGGGCGGCCGAGTTTCTGATAGAGAATCTTCCGTATTATTGTTCGTACGAAGGCGAGCAGGTGGAGCATTATCAGAAACAGTTCGAACTTTACGGTACCGGACTGTATACCCCCGGTGAAGTGCAGGATTCAATCCGGAAAATGTATGGACGCATTAATCTTAGAAAATCAACGGTTAAGCCTGATTTAGAGCTTCCGGCCGGTTTCCTGATAGACAATATTGAATGGGCGTTTAAAGTCTGGAGCGAACAGCCGTGGGGTAAGAATGTAGCTTTCGCTGATTTTTGCGAATACATTCTTCCTTACAGGATAGAAGACGAGCCTTTAAAACCTTGGCGCGAGAAGGTATACAATGCTTTCAATCCTATATTGGACTCCGTCAGGGCACTTCCTGAGGCGCAAGACCCTTTGTTTGTTTCGCAGGTATTGATAGTTTGTTTCAAAGATAGCATTAATCAAACGCGAAGTACATATATCCCCCCATCTGAACTATGTATTTGTAGGGCTTCGGCGTGCCGGAAAGTCTTACCTGATGTACCAGCAAATACAAAACTTGTTGGATGAGGGATGCCTTCCGGAAGAGATTCTTTATTTCAACTTTGAAGACGACCGCCTGGTAGACTTGACTGTACAGGACTTAGACCTTATCAAAGTCTGCTATGAAGAACTATATCCGCATCAGCCTATTTTCTTTCTGGATGAAATACAGATTGTAGAACATTGGGAAAAGTTTGCACGACGACTGGCAGACCAACAGTACCGGGTTTATATCACCGGAAGTAATGCCAAAATGCTCAGTTCCGAAATAGCCACTACACTGGGCGGACGTTACATTGTGCAAAATGTATATCCCTTCTCTTTCCCGGAATACCTGAAAGCCAATAAAGTGGAAATAGGACCGACGTGGTACTACAAAAACCGCACAGAAGTAGTCCGTACCTTTTCCGACTACTTTAATTACGGTGGCTTGCCCGAACTTCTATTGATAGAGACTATTGAAAAGCGGCAATGGCTCAGCAACCTATTCAACAAAATCTTCTTTGGAGATTTGATAACCCGCTATTCCATACGCAACGACCAAGCAATGAGAGTACTGATTCGCAAACTGGCCGAGAGTGTAAAGCAACCTTCTTCTTTCAATCGCCTGAGCAATGTAGTTTCATCCACAGGCACCAAAGTATCGACAGATACAATTATCGATTACTTGAACTTCCTGCAGGCCACATGGTTGTTTTTCTCACTTGAGAACTATGCCAGCAAACTGGTAGAAAAGGTTTCAAACCGGAAATATTATTTCATAGACAATGGGCTACTGAATCTATTCCTGTTGGACCCCATCACTTCACTATTGGAGAACATGGTTGCCATCTCTCTTAAAAAGAAGTACGAAGAGGAGCTTTATTTCTATCAGCAGAATATAGAGGTTGACTTCTTTGTCCCTACCGCTAATTTGGCCGTACAGGTTTCGTACAGCTTAAAAGAGGAAAACACCCGCAAACGGGAAACAGACGCCTTAATAAAGATGGCGGCTACGCAGAAAGTGGAAACACTGCTTATTATCACATACAGTGAAGAAGAAACCATTCAGAAAGACGGAAGAGAAATAAAAGTCATTCCTATATGGAAATGGTTGCTGGACGGCGACACTATTTCCCCCGCAAATCATCTTTAGGTATCGTCGTCTCACTACCATCGCGCGTAGCAATGTAGTGCGGCGACATAATCTCGATGCCCTCTTCATTGAAGCGGTCCTGAATATTCTGGTGCAGGTCGGAGTAAACCTGTGCCAACTGATTGGCATCCTTTATATAGGCATTCACCTGATAGACCGGATAATAATCCTGTAGAGATGTTTCCAGTACAAACGGACGCGGGTCGTCCACTACTCCGGGCGTATTCAGCGCAGCCTCCACCAGCAACTGATGCGTTTTCCGCCAAGGAATGTCATACCCCACACTCACTTCCGAATGGATAATCAACCCGTAATCGCGTGCCGACTGACTGAAATTCACCGTATGCGAAGACATGATGAAAGAGTTCGGGATAGTTACCACCTCATTCTTCGGCGTACGGATACGCGTCACTAACGGAGTCTTCTCTATTACATTGCCCGTAGTATCATTCAGTTTGATGCGGTCGCCCAATTTGAAGGGACGCATATAAGTGATTACTAATCCCGCAATAATATTTCCGATCACCGTACTTGAACCCAACGAAACAATCAATCCCACAAAGACCGATATTCCCTGGAAAACGCCCGACTTAGAACCCGGCAGATAGGGATAAATCATCGCAATCATAAATGCATAAAGCAGGAAACGCACAATGTGAAACGTCGGCATAGCCCAATCGGCATAGAAACCTCCGATTTTCAGCCGCTCCGATTGAATTTCACTGGCAAGATAGCGCACCAACCTTACCAGATACTTCACGGCAAGCCATATCACAAAGATAGTAAACAGATTGGGGATATATTCCACTATGCCCAGGAAGATACTCTTTATCGGATCCCATATATACGAGAACAACTTGTAAGCAAGATCTTTTGTCTGAGGAAATATGGAGAAAAGCAGAGGCACCGTCAGCACCAACTGAAGCAGCATCACTGCATAACGCAATAGGTTTGCCAGAAAAACAAGCAGGTTCACCTGTTTCTGTGTATCCAGCAATTCATAATCCTGAATGGAGATAGGCTTCAGTTTGGTATCTTTCAGCCGTTGAATACGGACTTTCAGCTTATTGAACAACCAAGTGGTGAGTTTAAACAGCAGATACTGACCGATGATGACAAGAATAAAATAGAGAATGCGTTTGCCAAGCTGCCACAGACTATGCTCGTCTTTCATCACTTTGAGCTTATCCACTACCACCTTCCGCTTAGAGGCTGCCAACTCATCGCGCGTGCAGCCTTCCCAAAGCCCGTCCTGGTCAGTGAATGAAGTCAGAACCTTGTTTCCATACATCAAATCGGTAACAATATCGCTACGTTCTATATACACCGAGTCCGGTTGCAAATTAAACCGTTTGCCCAGTTCCGTAATGGCTGCTGCGTTCATCTCGGCACGTTGCTGGGGAGAATGTCCGCCCCGCTTGGCAAACAAGTAATACAACGTGTCACCTTCCACCACCACAGCAACACCCGGAGTCACCCTCCGAAGTGAATCGATGCGCAGGCGTTGCTGTGCCAGTTTGAGGGAGTCCGCCGCATCATACTTCAGCTTCATCTGCTCAATCTCCATCCTGAGATTGGCTTCATTCAGCCGGGCAGCTTCCAACTCCTGCCGTATCTTTAACTTATATACCGAATCAGTATCTACTCTGAGCGGCGCAACCGCTCCCAACGAATCTTCATTAAAAATATCCATTACCTTCTCTACCAACTGGGCAGATGCCTCACACACAGGTAGAAGCAACAGACAGATGCATATTGCGCTAATTCTTTTCATAAATACTCAATAAGACTCAATTAAAATCAGTTTGCACTATCATAACTGTAGTATCCGTCATAGAAAACAGGATGACAGTTACTCCGGACCTTAAGTTTAATTAACGCGCCAAACATACGGAATGTTTTTCACTTTTCATGAAAGGAATTAATTATATTTGCACCCAAATCAGTATTTTTATGGATATTCTCTTTCTTATCGGAGGTCTTCTCCTCATCCTTTTAGGTGCCAATGGGCTGACAGACGGAGCCGCATCCGTTGCCAAACGTTTTCATATTCCGTCCATCGTCATCGGACTTACCATCGTTGCTTTCGGAACTTCCGCTCCGGAACTGACGGTCAGTGTATCTTCCGCCCTGAAAGGAAGTGCGGACATCGCCATAGGAAATGTGGTAGGCAGCAATATATTCAACACGCTGATGATTGTGGGTTGCACGGCTCTCTTCGCCCCTATCGTCATTTCCAGGAATACGTTGCGCAAGGAAATCCCCCTCTGCATCCTCTCATCTATCGTACTGCTGATTTGTGCCAATGATGTGCTACTGGACCATAGCCAGGAAAACATACTCAGCACCACGGACGGGTTGATATTGCTTTGCTTCTTCATCATCTTCCTCGGATATACCTTTGCCATCGCCTTTCAGGAGAAAAAAGAAGGAGAAGAGGAGGAAGAAATCAAGCAAATGCCCATGTGGCGCTCCATACTCTATATAATAGGCGGACTGGGTGCGCTGATTGCCGGCGGCAGTTTCTTTGTGGACGGTGCCAGTGGCATTGCACGCAGCCTGGGAGTTAGTGAATCCGTCATCGGACTGACACTCGTGGCAGGCGGTACGTCTCTGCCCGAACTTGCCACTTCCATCGTAGCCGCCCTGAAGAAAAACCCGGAGATTGCCATCGGAAACGTAATCGGAAGCAATCTTTTCAATATATTCTTTGTACTGGGATGCAGCGCCTCTATCACACCGCTACATCTGACGGGTATCACCAATCTGGACCTGCTGGTACTGGTAGGTTCAAGTATCCTGCTATGGGTATTCGGATTGTTCTTTGCCAAGCGAACTATCACACGCATCGAAGGCAGCATACTGATACTTTGTTACATAGCTTATACAGTGGTACTTATTTACAATTAGTTTTTATCCCCGTCGCGTGGTATTTTAAAGATTATCATGTATCTTTGCCACCTCATTAGACATAAAATTATGGCAATAACAATCAAAAAAGTTTCCACAACTAAAGAGTTGAAACGGTTCATCCGCTTCAACTACCGGTTATACAAAGGCAATCCTTACTCCGTCCCCGACCTTTACGACGATATGCTCAACACTTTCAGCAAAAAGAAGAATGCGGCATTCGAATTCTGCGAAGCAGAGTATTTCTTAGCTTACAAGGACAACCAAATAGTGGGACGCGTAGCTGCTATCATCAACCACAAAGCCAATCAAACCTGGGATAAGAAGAATGTCCGCTTCGGCTGGATTGATTTTATTGACGACCCCGAAGTCTCCGATGCACTGATTCGCACAGTGGAAGAATGGGGAAAAGAGCGTGGAATGACTCACATACAAGGTCCGCTGGGCTTCACCGACTTCGACGCAGAGGGTATGCTCATTGAAGGCTACGACCAACTCAGCACCATGGCAACCACCTACAACTACCCTTACTATCCGCAACACATGGAGCGCATGGGCTTTGAGAAGGATGCCGACTGGGTGGAATTCAAAATCTACATTCCGGATGCCATACCGGACAAGCACAAGCGCATTTCCGACCTTATCCAACGAAAATATAACCTCAAGATAAAGAAATACACATCAGCCAAGAAGATTGCCCGCGAATACGGTCAGGCCATCTTTGAACTGATGAACGAAGCGTATAAACCCCTGTTCGGCTATTCCGCCCTGTCGCAACGGCAGATTGACCAATACGTGAAGATGTACCTCCCCATCGTGGACCTCCGCATGGTGACACTTATCACGGATGCCGACGACCAGTTGATTGCTGTAGGTATTTCCATGCCATCCCTGTCCGAAGCTTTGCAGAAAGCACACGGACGGTTATTGCCCTTCGGATGGTATTATCTGCTGAAAGCGCTGTTCATGAAACGACGTGCCAAGATGTTGGATTTACTGCTCGTAGCCGTGAAGCCGGAGTACCAGAACAAAGGTGTTAACGCATTGTTATTTTCCGATTTAATTCCGGTTTATCAAAAATTAGGTTTTATATTTGCAGAGAGCAACCCTGAGTTGGAACTGAACGGCAAGGTACAAGCCCAATGGGAATACTTCGAAACCGAACAGCATAAGCGACGCAGGGCGTTCATTAAAGAAATTAAATAAAGAGGGGACAAGGAGACAAGTTAACAAGGGGGGCACTATATTTGCACCATAATGAAAGACAGACTATTTCCCTCGTCAACTTGTCAACTGTAAACCTCGTCAACTAAATAAGAACTTATGGAAGAAATCAACGGACTGATGCCCGAAGGTAATAATGTAGAATATACGGAAGACAACATTCGTCATCTTGACGACATGGAGCACATCCGTGTCCGTTCGGGCATGTATATCGGTCGTCTGGGCGACGGTACGCAGAACGACGACGGTATCTATGTATTGCTGAAAGAGGTAATGGACAACAGCATCGATGAATTCAAAATGGGTGCGGGTAAACGGATTGAGATAAGCATTGAGGATAACCTCCGCGTCAGCGTGCGCGACTATGGTCGTGGCATTCCGCAAGGAAAGCTGATTGAAGCGGTGAGCAAACTCAATACCGGCGGTAAATACGACAGCAAGGCTTTTAAGAAGAGCGTCGGACTGAACGGTGTGGGTATCAAAGCCGTGAACGCACTTAGCAGCCGTTTTGAAGTACACAGCTACCGTGAAGGTAAAGTCCGTATCGCCATTTTTGAAAAAGGAAACCTGATAAGCGACGTGACGGAGGCCTGCAACGAAGACAGCGGAACATATATCTTCTTCGAACCGGACGGCTCGTTGTTTCAAAACTATTCCTTCCAACCCAACTTCGTAGAGAACCTGTTGCGCAACTACACCTATCTTAATACGGGACTTTCCATCATCTATAACGGTCAGCGCATCATCTCCCGCCACGGTCTGGAAGATTTGCTGAACGACAACATGACCGCACAGGGGTTGTATAACATCATCCATCTGAAAGGAGAGGATATTGAAATAGCCTTTACGCACACCAATCAATACGGCGAAGAATATTACTCCTTCGTCAACGGCCAGCATACCACACAGGGTGGAACGCACCAGAGTGCTCTCAAAGAGCATATCGCCCGCACCATCAAGGAGTTCTACAATAAGAATCAGGAGTATGCCGACATCCGCAACGGTATCGTTGCCGCCATCGCCATCAATGTGGAGGAACCTCAGTTCGAGGGACAGACGAAAACCAAGCTCGGTTCGCCTTCCATGTCTCCCGGCGGTGTAAGCGTGAATAAATATGTAGGTGATTTCATCAAGACGGAAGTGGACAACTATCTCCACAAGAACCCCTTAGTATCGGAAGTCATGCTGCAAAAGATACAAGACTCCGAGAAAGAGCGCAAAGCCATTGCCGGCGTAACCAAGCTGGCGCGCGAACGTGCCAAGAAAGCCAACCTGCACAACCGCAAGTTGCGCGACTGCCGTTACCACCTCAACGATGGCAAAGGCAAGGACCAGGAAGCAGAATCCTGCATCTTCATCACCGAGGGTGACTCCGCCAGCGGTTCCATCACCAAGAGCCGTGATGTGAACACACAAGCCGTATTCAGCCTTCGTGGTAAACCCCTGAACTCGTTTGGCCTGACCAAGAAGGTGGTATATGAAAACGAAGAATTCAACCTGTTGCAAGCTGCCCTGAACATTGAGGACGGTATTGAAGGACTGCGTTACAACAAAGTGATTGCCGCCACCGATGCCGATGTGGACGGCATGCACATCCGCCTGCTGCTCATCACATTCTTCCTGCAATTCTTCCCGGACTTAATCAAGAAAGGGCATGTATATATATTGCAAACTCCGCTGTTCCGCGTGCGCAATAAGAAAAAGACCACTTATTGCTATACGGAAGAAGAACGGCAGAAAGCGATTGAGGAGCTGGGACCGAATCCAGAAATCACCCGCTTTAAAGGTCTGGGAGAAATTTCACCTGATGAATTCAGGCACTTTATTGGCAAGGATATGCGTCTGGAACAGGTTACTCTGCGTAAGACGGACCTCGTAAAAGAGTTATTGGAATTCTACATGGGTAAGAATACCATGGAACGGCAAAACTTTATTATCAACAATCTGGTTATAGAAGAAGACTTGGCATCATGAGAAGAGCAATCTTTCCGGGAACATTCGACCCGTTCACCATCGGTCACTCCTCAGTAGTGGCGCGCGCACTGACTTTTATGGATGAAGTCATTATCGGAATTGGTATCAACGAGAACAAAAACACCTATTTCCCGATTGAGAAGCGCGTGGAAATGATACGGAACTTCTACCGGAACGAGCCACGCATCAAAGTATATTCTTACGATTGCCTGACGATTGATTTTGCCCAGCAGGTGAATGCCCAATTCATCGTCCGTGGCATCCGCACTGTGAAAGACTTCGAATACGAAGAAACCATTGCAGACATCAACCGCAAACTGGCAGGCATCGAAACTATCCTGCTCTTTACCGAGCCCGAACTGACGTGTATCAGTTCGACCACTGTCCGCGAGCTGCTACAGTTCGGCAAAGACATCAGCCAGTTTATTCCCGAAGGAATGGAGATTTAGTGATTAGTGAATTAGTGATAAGCAAAAAAGAATGATGAAGAAACTTCTTATCTTTATAATATGTATATGTGGTGCCATGACTTACATGCAGGCACAAAAGATGGGCAACGCTGCTGCCCGCAAGTTACAAATGGCAGAATTCGCCATTGCCAACCTGTATGTAGACTCGGTGGACGAAAACAAACTGGTGGAAGAAGCGATTATCCGCATGCTGGCACAACTTGACCCGCACTCCACATACAACGATGCCGAGGAAGTGAAAAAGATGAACGAACCTCTGCAAGGCAATTTTGAAGGTATCGGCGTGCAGTTCCAGATGATAGAAGACACCTTATTAATTATACAGCCCGTCAGCAACGGCCCCTCTGAAAAGGTGGGTATCCTGGCAGGTGACCGTATCGTTGCAGTAAACGACAGTGCCATTGCCGGCGTGAAGATGTCGACAGAAGATATCATGGCACGCTTGCGCGGACCGAAAGACTCGGAAGTTAAACTGACTATTGTCCGCCGCGGGGTGGACGACCCTCTGCTTTTCACCGTAAAGCGTGATAAAATTCCCATTCTCAGTCTGGATGCTTCTTATATGATACAGCCCAAAACAGGCTATATCCGTATCAACCGTTTCGGTGCCACTACCGCCGAAGAATTTACGACCGCCCTCAAAGGATTACAAAAACAGGGCATGAAAGACCTGATACTCGACCTGCAAGGCAATGGCGGCGGCTATCTGAATGCGGCTATCGACCTTGCCAATGAATTCCTGCAACAGAAAGAGCTTATCGTATATACTGAAGGAAGAACCTCACAGCGCAGCAACTTCTACGCCAGGGGTACGGGTAACTTCAAGAATGGACGCCTCATTGTGTTGGTCGATGAATATTCCGCTTCCGCAAGCGAAATCGTGACCGGTGCCGTACAGGACTGGGACAGAGGTTTAGTTGTGGGACGACGCTCTTTTGGCAAAGGTTTAGTTCAGCGGCCCATCGACCTGCCCGACGGTTCCATGATACGTCTGACTATTGCCCGCTATTACACCCCTTCCGGTCGCTGCATCCAGAAGCCTTATGACCATACCGCCAACCTGGATAGTCCCAGACTTAAAGGCGAGAATACTCAGGAAAAATACAACATGGATTTGGTAGAGCGCTTCAACCGTGGAGAGATGATGCACGCCGACAGTATCCACTTCCCCGACTCACTGAAGAATTCCACCAAAAAGCTGAAACGTACCGTATATGGCGGCGGTGGTATCATGCCCGATTACTTCGTACCGATTGACACCACCCAATACACCGATTACCACCGGAACCTGGTTGCCAAAGGCGTTGTCATCAAAGCAACGACAAAGTACATCGAGAACCACCGGAAAGAGTTACAGGAAAAATATAAGAAGTTCGACTCCTTCAACAGTAAGTTCGAGATAGACGAACAGATGCTTGCAGACATACGTGCTGCTGCCGAAAAGGAAAAGATTGAGTTCAATGAAGAGCAATACAACAAATCATTGCCTTTGATTAAGACACAATTGAAAGCCTTGATTGCCCGCGACCTGTGGGATATGAACGAATACTTCCAGGTGATAAACACCACGAACAACAGCGTACAACAAGCGCTCAAGATTTTGGACGAAAAGATTTACGAGCAGAAACTGTCCTTTTAATTACCGAACAACCATTTATTAAGCCAGCGGTTCACATAGATATTGACTACCGCACATCCGGCTCCGATGACTGCACCCGCCAGTACATCGGACGGATAGTGCACACCTTCATTCATACGGGATACCCCGACAGAGCATGCCCACAAGGCGGAAGGAGCTATCACGTACCACTTCGGATACCTCACACAAAGCGAGGTTGCCAGTGCAAAAGCAGTTGCCGTATGCCCCGAAGGAAAGGAAGGACTGCTTTCGTAGCTATAAGCATGCACCCGGTCGGGATAACGGTCGAACGGACGTTCACGGTCTATAAGATATTTCATGCCATAAGTCACCACAAAAGCACCGGCGACACTGGTTCCTACATATATGGCATCCTTCAATAATTCGCGGTCTTTCTTTACCCAGGCAGCCAACGCCATTGCTACAGGGACTCCCACAGCAATGTAAGGTTCTGTACGGGAAATTATTTTATTATAGTTGCGAATAAATTTACCATCCCAACTATTTATTTTATGTAAAGTATTAATGTCCCAGTTTTGTGCGGAAATACTGAATACAACTAAGGAAGCAAAAAATACAAAAAAAATAGTCCGTTTCATGCAGTCTTTCTTATAGTTTGCTGCAAAGATAGACGATTTTGTTAGAGTATTCACAAAAAAATTCTATCTTTGTTGCCATAATTTTAGTAATTCGTCTTATATTTCATGACAAAAGACACTCTTTGTACACGGCAAGTAGATTGTAGTCTGTGCCCGAAAGTTTCTGAGGGGACGTTGGCATACCGCCAATATCCTCAGGGGCAGCATTTCTCTGCAGAGAAGTGTACACAAAATTGCATGATTTTTGTATTGAAGGGTGAGTTACTGGTAAATAGTAACGAATATCCGGGAACTACTCTTCAAAGTAAACAATGTGTTTTGCAAGCCATCGGTTCGAAAATGGAACTACTGGCGCTGACCGATGTAGAATATATCGCTTATTGGTTTACGGAACTCCCTGTTCTGTGCGAGGACCGCTATAAGGATATTCTGGAACGCTCCGAAGCTCCACTGACCTACACGCCACTGATAGCCAACGCAAAACTGGAACGTTTGCTACACGATATCGTCGATTATTTCAAGGAACAACCCGCCGCTTGCGGAAAATATCTCGATCTTAAGCGTCAGGAACTGGTTTACATATTGACCTGCTATTATCCAATACGCCAGATAAGCACCTTCTTCTACCCCATCAGTACTTATACTGAAAGTTTCCATTATTTCATTATGCAGAACTACGACAAGGTGAAGAATGTGGAAGAATTTGCCCATCTGGGAGGATATACCACCACTACATTCCGCCGCTTGTTTAAAAATATGTACAATGTACCTGTATATGAATGGATATTGGACAAGAAGCGTGAAGGCATTCTGAACGACCTGCAATTCACTAAACAACGTGTTTCGGTCATCAGTGCGCGATATGGTTTCGACTCCTTGTCCCATTTCGCCCACTTCTGCAAAGATTCCTTTGGAGATACGCCCCGGGCCCTGCGGAAACGTGCCGCCAATGGAGAAAAAATCACTATCATAAAAGAGAAAGGAGACGAGGGAGGAAGGGAACAAGGAGACAAAGAAGACTAATCGACTCTTGTCCCCTTGTCTCCTTATCCCCTTGTCGGCTTGTTCCCTTGTTGCCTTGTCAACTTCTATCTCCTGTTTTAATTACGGAATTATTTCTTTAATTCCTTGTTTAATCAATGTATTTCTTCTATTTTTGCGGGAAATTAGCGGGAAGCTCTAAGGAAAAGCAAATTTTCGAACTATTAAATAATTTAAATTCAATCATTTATGTGGTTAAGTAATTCATCTGTAGGAAGGAAAGTGGTGATGAGCGTTACCGGTATCGCCCTTGTCCTGTTTCTGACGTTTCACATGGCGATGAACCTGGTTGCATTAATCTCGGCAGAGGGATACAACATGGTTTGTGAGTTCCTGGGAGCAAACTGGTATGCCTTGGTGGCTACGGTAGGTTTGGCTGCCCTTTTCATCATTCACATCATCTACGCCTTCTGGCTGACGATGCAAAACCGCAAAGCGCGCGGTAGCGAGCGCTATGCTGTAGTAGACAAACCCAAGACTGTGGAATGGGCTTCTCAGAACATGCTCGTGCTGGGTCTTATCGTAATCGTAGGCCTGGGTCTTCACTTGATTAACTTCTGGGCAAAGATGCAGCTCCCCGAGTTGATGCACAACATGGGTATGTGTGCTGACGCAACTGCACTGGAATTCGCCGCTAACGGTGTTCATCACATTGAAAACACATTCAGCAATCCGGTATACGTAGTGCTTTACCTCATTTGGCTCGCTGCATTGTGGTTCCACCTGACTCACGGTTTCTGGAGCTCCATGCAATCCCTGGGCTGGAACAACAAAGTATGGATTAACCGTTGGAAATGCATTTCTAACATCTACTCCACTATCGTTGTTGTATGCTTCGCCCTGGTAGTTGTCGTATTCTTTGCAAAATCAATTATGTAGTAAACAAGGAGACAAGATACAAGGGAACAAGACAAAAAAGCATTCTCCTCGTAAACTTGTCAACTGTAGCCTCGTAAACTTTAAAAAAAATAGCATTATGACTAAGATAGATTCAAAAATTCCGGAAGGACCGGTGGCTGAGAAATGGACCAACTATAAAGCTCACCAGAAATTAGTTAACCCCGCCAATAAGCGTCGTTTGGATATCATCGTGGTAGGTACGGGATTGGCAGGTGCTTCTGCCGCCGCTTCACTCGGTGAAATGGGTTTCAGAGTATTCAACTTCTGTATTCAGGATTCTCCGCGTCGTGCACACTCCATTGCTGCACAGGGCGGTATCAACGCTGCTAAGAATTACCAAAACGACGGTGACTCTGTTTACCGTCTGTTCTATGATACTGTAAAAGGTGGTGACTATCGTGCCCGCGAAGCTAACGTTTATCGCTTGGCAGAGGTATCCAACGCCATCATCGACCAATGTGTGGCACAAGGTGTTCCCTTTGCCCGCGAATACGGCGGCCTGCTGGACAACCGTTCTTTCGGTGGTGCCCAGGTATCACGTACGTTCTATGCCCGCGGTCAAACCGGACAGCAGTTGTTGCTGGGTGCTTACTCTGCACTGAGCCGCCAGGTAAATGCAGGTACTGTGAAACTGTACACCCGTTATGAAATGCAGGATGTTGTCCTCATCGACGGACGTGCACGCGGTATCATTGCTAAAGACCTCGTTACCGGTAAACTGGAACGTTTCGCTGCCCACGCAGTAGTTATTGCTACCGGTGGTTACGGAAATGCCTACTTCCTGTCTACCAACGCTATGACTTGTAACTGTACGGCCGCTATATCTTGCTATCGCAAGGGTGCATGGATGGCCAACCCGGCTATGGTACAGATTCACCCCACTTGTATTCCTGTTCACGGTGATAAGCAGTCTAAACTGACTTTGATGTCGGAGTCCCTGCGTAACGACGGTCGCATCTGGGTTCCGAAGAAGAAAGAAGATGCCATAAAACTCCAGAAGGGTGAAATCAAGGGAAGCGATATTCCCGAAGAAAACCGCGACTATTACTTGGAACGCCGCTATCCGGCATTCGGTAACTTAGTGCCGCGTGACGTTGCCAGCCGTGCTGCTAAGGAACGTTGCGATGCTGGTTTCGGTGTGAACAATACAGGCTTGGCAGTATTCCTCGATTTCTCTGAGGCTATCAGCCGTTTAGGTATTGATATTGTTCTCCAGCGTTATGGTAACCTCTTCGATATGTACGAGGAAATCACTGACGTTAATCCGGGTGAGCTGGCAAAAGAAATTGCCGGTGTGAAATATTATAATCCGATGATGATTTATCCGGCTATCCACTACACAATGGGTGGTATCTGGGTTGACTACGAATTGATGACCTCTATCAAGGGTCTGTTCGCTATCGGTGAGTGTAACTTCTCCGACCACGGTGCAAACCGCCTTGGCGCTTCTGCATTGATGCAAGGTCTGGCTGACGGTTACTTCGTATTGCCTTACACTATTCAGAATTATCTGGCCGACCAGATTACAGTTCCCCGTTTCTCTACCGACCTGCCTGAATTTGCAGCAGCAGAGAAAGCTATCCAGGAGAAAATCAACTGGATGATGAACATCAAGGGCAAGAAGTCGGTAGACTCTATCCACAAGGAACTGGGTCACGTAATGTGGGAATATGTAGGTATGGGCCGTACAGCAGAAGGCTTGAAGACCGGTATTGCTAAACTGAAAGAAATCCGTAAGACATTTGAAAAAGACTTGTTCATCCCCGGAGATAAAGAAGGTATGAACGTAGAGCTGGATAAAGCTATCCGCCTGTACGACTTCATTATCATGGGTGAATTGGTTGCTTACGACGCTCTGAACCGTAACGAAAGCTGCGGTGGTCACTTCCGTGAAGAATACCAGACTGAGGAAGGCGAAGCAAAACGTGATGACGAAAACTACTTCTACGTTGCTTGCTGGGAATATCAAGGCTCCGACGAAAAAGCTCCTGAGTTGCTGAAAGAACCGTTGGTTTACGAAGCAATCAAGGTACAGACTCGTAACTATAAGAGCTAATCGGGAAGTTGAACATTTAAAGAATTAAAGAAAATGGATAAAAATATATCATTCACGCTCAAGGTATGGCGCCAGAAAGGTCCGAAAGCAAAAGGTACTTTTGAAACATACCCAATGAAAGATATCCCCGGTGACACTTCATTCCTCGAAATGCTGGATATCTTGAACGAAGAACTTATCAGCAAAGGTGAAGAGCCGGTTGTATTCGATCATGACTGTCGCGAAGGTATCTGCGGTATGTGTTCACTCTACATTAACGGACATCCTCATGGTCCTGCAACAGGTGCTACTACCTGCCAGATCTATATGCGCCGTTTCAACGATGGTGACACTATCACTGTTGAACCGTGGCGTTCTGCAGGTTTCCCGGTAATCAAGGACTTGATGGTAGACCGTACAGCTTACGATAAGATTATGCAAGCCGGTGGTTATGTCAGCATACGTACAGGTTCTCCTCAGGACGCCAACGCTATCCTGATTCCGAAGCAGATTGCCGACGAAGCTATGGATGCTGCTGCATGTATCGGTTGCGGTGCTTGTGTAGCTGCATGTAAGAATGGTTCTGCTATGTTGTTTGTTTCTGCCAAAGTCAGCCAGTTGAACTTGCTGCCGCAAGGTAAACCGGAAGCATTGCGCCGTGCGAAAGCTATGTTGAGCAAGATGGACGAACTCGGATTCGGTAACTGTACCAACACTCGCGCTTGCGAAGCCGAATGTCCGAAAAACATTTCTATCAGCAACATCGCTCGCCTGAACCGCGACTTCATCATCGCAAAACTGAAAGACTAAATAGCCCTTTCTACATTTGATTAATATCACGAAAGCTCCTCTGCCAGTTTCCCGGCAGAGGAGCTTTTATATACTTGCAACAAAAGGTGGCGAAGAAATCTTTCAGTTATTCTATAACCGGATTTGCCAAAGACAGAATTACCGTGAAACAGCTACCCTTTCCTACTTCCGACTGTACCTCTATACGCCCGCACAGCCTTTCAATGATAACCTTACAAATGGAAAGTCCGAGTCCACTTCCTTGTTCAAACTCGTCAGCCTTATAAAAACGGTCAAAAATCATCATGAGTTCTTTAGCCTCAATGCCTTTACCGGTATCTTCTACGTATACACTAACCTGATTATGGCTTTTATCCACTTTACATCCCAATGTTACCGTACCATTCCGGGTAAATTTATTCGCATTGTTCAGGAAGTTAGAAATAACCTGGATAAAGCGTAAACGATCTATATTGACAAGTAGAGGAGAAGCCTTTTCGTCCAGTTCAAGCCGGAAATGCAGCGAAGGTTGGATTAAGGACTGATAAGCCCTATAAATCTCCTTCACAACCTCCACCATGTCCCATTCTTTTATCTCAAAGCTCATATTTCCGGAGTCCAGACGAGAAATCTCCACCACATCATCAATCAGTTTCAGAAGCAAATCATTGTTACGATTGATCAGTTCGAGCATAGCCTCCCGTTCTTCCGGTTCAACCTCGTCAGCACCCTCACCTACCAACAAGTTCGTAAAACCAACAATGGCATTGAGTGGAGTACGGATTTCATGACTCATATTGTTAAGGAAGGATTGCTTCAATTCAGCTTTTTCAGCTATTTGTTTAGCCAGAATAAGCTGTTCCTCACGTTCCATCTGTTCCTGAATATCTTGCATGATACCTGCCAGCATTATCTTTCCTTTTGCATCTTTCAGGCTACGGCACCGGAGTTCATACCAACGGTAACCATCCTCACCAAAGCAGAATCGCGCATGCTGCACCTGCATATCCGTAGATTGATGTAGTGTTTCATATAATGAATTCAATAACGGCACATCATCAGCATGCACATATTTCAGAAAATCCATTCTCGCATACTTCCTCTGTTCCAACCCCACCAGACGCGTATAATTCTCATCAAACTCTATATCATTCCCTTGCATATTCCATAGCGAAACCCGGCCTCCATCTGTAGAAAGCGTCAGGCGTTTATGGGCCTCTTCAAGCATCTCCATATTCTTACGTGCAATCCGGGAATGCCGGCGCATACGCAACAGACTGATTAATACGAGAATAAAAGTAAGGATGAACAACCCGACCAGCAGATAGAGTTCTTCGCGATAATGGTCGTAGAGTGGATAATTGATGATACGCACATTTTTCGGCACGGTTTTTATATGATAACTGCTATGAGCAGAGAAATAAGTCCAATCGAGCACATACTCCTTCTCCAAATCCCTGATTTCAGGCATGTCCATTTTCTCCTTATTCATCAGGCGGACTGAGAATTCAGCAGCAGACCGGGCAGAAATCTCATCAGTAGCCATGTAACCACCTACAATCTTGGAACCTTCTCCAAACCCCTCACGTATACAACTGAAAGAGGGAATATCCATAGCTTTAACTATCGGGAGTGCCATCATATCAAACTTATCCAGCAGAAATACCTGTTTACCCCGGTCAGTTCTCGACTTCTCCATCATAACGAGCAAGGAAGTCCCTTTTATATAGCGGAAAGGACAAAGGCTTATGGTCAGTTTCTCCTTCTTAAAACGTTGCCTCGCCACTGCTGGCTTCAGATTATAGTACTCAATCATTTCCTCCAACTTCCTGTACTGAAGCTGTGCGGAGAAAGCCGACTCATAGGCTAAAACCTGAACATTTCTCCTGTCAATGAACCGGGTAAACAAATCAAATGACTTACGCCCAAGAACAGTCAAGTCTACATTATAGACAATCTCCATGCTCACATCGGGGTGTAATGATGCTATGAAATCCATGTTACGTTTAAAGTCCGGAGTATCCCGCAGCACATAGATTCGACTACCTTCATATTCTTCAATGAGTTTTTCATCGGGGAAATGTACGTTGCAAGCCACCACCGGAATGGAAGAAAGCAATTGGTGACGGGTGGAAAGCAAAGTGAATGTTGACTGGTCGCCTACCGTAAGAATAAGGTCTACCCGGCGGTTCCTAAGAATCTCAAGATAGGTCTTCATACTTTCTATTTCATCCTTCGTAGTGAGATTATTGCAATCCAGATAAAACTTATCGAATACAGGTTCTATCCCCTGTTTCCTGAATGCCTGTTGCAAGAGTTCCTCAAAATTCCCGTAACCGCCATCATTCGGTGAAAAAGAGTAAACAAGTGAGATATGTTTTTCCAGACGATGGTTGGTAGTATACCACTGTTTAAAGTTTACTCCGCATAAGAAAGCACATAGCAGAAAAACAAAGGCAAATATATATTTAAGTTTGTCGGTTTTCATTATTGAATTAACACCAAGCAAAAATACTATAAATTCTACGAAAAAAGAACGTTTTCCCTTTATAATAATATTGAATACAATCAAAACTCCCTATTTTTGTGCCTACTTACAATAATACAGAAAAACGTGCACAAATTCTGGACTCTATTACTGCTCTTACTGGTCCCGACTATTCTATTTGCCCAAAAAACAAGAACAGTCAAGGGACAGGTGTGCACTGTGGCAGAGAACAAAGACAGTAAAGAGCCTCTGCCTTATGCAAGTGTCGTCATCCTGACCGGAAAAGATTCTACTTTTGTAAAAGGAGTTGCAAGTGATGCAAATGGTCATTTCAATCTTCAATTCATTCCACAAAAAGGAACAGATTACTTATTAAAAGCTTCATATACGGGGATGGAATCCGTTTTCTACCAACTGGACGGCAAATCTTCCACCATCAATCTGGGCAGCATCCTGCTGGAAGAAGGTATTGAACTGGGCGAAGTTACGGTCAAAGGGCAAATTCGTGAGATGGACCAGGTAGGCGATACCACCGTTATCAACGCCGCAGCCTACAAAACCCCGGAAGGTTCATACCTCGAAGCACTCGTGAAACGTATCCCCGGAATGGAATACGACAGTACAAACAAAACGCTGAAATACAACGGACTGCCCATCAAGGAAATCAACGTGAACGGCGAAGCCTTTTTTGCCGGAGACAACCGCATGGCATTGGAAAACTTGCCTGTAAACATCATCAGCAAGATAAAAGTATATGATAAGAAGAGTAAGCTGGAAAAACTGACAGGAGTGAAAACCGGAGAGGAAAACTACGTGCTCGACCTGCAAACCAAAGAGGAGTTCAACGGCACCCTGCTGGCATCGGGAAAAGCCGGATACGGCAATCACAATAAGAAGAACTTCGACCTGCAGGGTAATTACTTCCAGAAGAACGGAAACAACCTCTCTGTAATCGCCCATTCCGGCAACCTCGACATGAGAACCAGCTACAAGGATAACATACAGGAAAATGTCGCCATGAATTTTATGAAGAAGTTCAGTGAGAAGTTGAATATCAACGGAAACCTGATGTATTATCATAACAACCAAGGCAATGAATCGTCCGCCTACAACGAGCAGTACCTGACGAGCGGAAACAAATATCAATATTCTGCCGGAAACAACGCGAATCGTAACCGCAATATGAATGCAACAATGTCCCTAAGCTGGCAAATAGACACTATGACTTTTGTTCATGTCTTCGGTAATTTCAGCCTCATTCGCAATAATAGTGCTAATAACAACCGTCAGGCCACGTTCAATGAAAATCCTCATCTGGATATACTGAATCCTTTCAATGACATCGACCGTGTGCCCGATGAGCAGAAGGTCAATGACATTGCCATGAATTCACTGATGAGAGGCGAACAGGAACGCTACTCATTTCATGCCAATATCATGCGCCGGCTGAACAAGAAAGGCAGTTCCATCGGCCTGACAGCACAGTACAATGGCAATGAGGGCGAAAACGAAAACTTTTCCATCTCCTCAACCACCTATTATCAACTGAAGAACAGTGCCGGAAGGGACTCCGTGCTTTATCGCAACCAATACGCATCTTCCCTTTCACCCAACCGGGAACAAGGTATCGGGCTGATGTTCACACATCCCTTCACAAAGCAACTGCGCTCACAGGTTTCTTATAACCTTAATTATAGTAAGCAACAAGATGATCGCAATACTTATGACCTGTCCGGCTTTATGGAAGATACAGAGGAGAAAGTGGGTTTCCTACCTCCGGGATATGAAGCGCACTACATTGACAGCCTAAGTAACCGAAGCCACAGCAGTACCCTGCAACATGCGATAGATTTCTATCTCAACTATTCCGATACTATATGGAACGTAAACCTTGGGTTATCCGTACAACCCGAACGGCGCACTTTGGATCAGAAAACCGGTTTGCAAAGGGCAGACACTGCCATTCATTCTGTCGGCTTCCGCCCAACATTGAGAGTCTCCTGGCAGAAAAGGAAGAACAGGCTGACCTTCAGTTATTTCGGGAGTTCCCGGCAGCCTTCCTTGCAGGATTTGATTTCACCAACCAACAATAGTGATCCACTGAACATCACACGGAGTAATCCCAACCTGAAACCTACCTACGACCAATATTTCCGACTGGAAGCGCAGAACACTGATAAAGGCATTTTCGCCTCACTGAACCTACAAAACAGAATCAACAGCCAAACTCGTGCGGTGACCTATAACCAGCAGACAGGCGGACGCGAAACTTATCCGGTCAATATAAACGGAAACTGGAATGCAGGCAGTATGTTGCGCTATCAAAAGCGCATCAAGAGTTTTGGCATCAATGCCAATGCCGGAGGTAATCTGTCCCAAAACGTCGGACTCATCAACGAGAACCAGACCGAGCAACCTGAACGCAGCGCTACCCATAACACGGGAATAAACAGTGAACTGCGTTTGTCCTACCAACCTAAATGGGGCAATCTTGAACTAAACGGAAGGTGGGATTTTCAGCATTCCTCCAACTCGCTGTTAGAAACAAATACGTACACCCGCAATTACAGCTTCGGGCTAAATACCTTTGCCGACCTCCCGGGAAGCATACAACTGAGAACGGATGCCAATTACTCTTTCCGAAACGGCACGAACATCGACAAGGGAGACGACGACCAACTCGTCTGGAATGCAAGCGTCACATGGCGTTTCCTGAAAAAGAAACAGGCCGAACTGTCTGCCAACTGGGTGGACATACTCAGCCAGCAGAAGAATTACTACCGTGGCGCTATGGCAGACGGATTGTATGAACGCCACACTCAGCAGATAGGCAGCTATTTTGTCATTTCAATGAAGTATCGTTTTAATCAGCCTCTCCGCAAATAACGGATACTGTCTTACCGGAGTTTTATACTGATTGCTTTTGTCGCAGGGCACGGGGAGAAGAACCAAAGTTCTTCTTGCAGAAATTAGAAAAGTGGGGCAGAGACTCGAAACCATATTTATAGCAGATTTCGGAAATGGTGGCTTCTGAGTAACGAAGGTCATAGGCGATGCTTTCTTTGCGTTTCTCCATCATCCACTCATAAACAGGTTTGTGGAAAACAGAGTTGAAGATGCGTCGGAAAGTAGTGGTGGTGTATCCGCCCAACTGGGCAAGTTCTTCCACGGTCTTCACTTTGGCATGGTTTTGCAGGACAAAATATTGGAAAGTGGAGGTGTACTTGGAAAGTGGATGCACCAGCATGGAGAGGTCGTAGTCCGAATAAAATTGTCCGAGGATGAAAGCAAGTTCTTTCCTTTTAAAGGAAAGAAGTTCGCGGCAAATTCTTTTTGTTGCAAGATAGGACTTCGAAGCTTCCAGAAAGAAATTCAGCTCAGGGATTATCTTTAAAGGGGAGAAGATGAGCGGAGGGGTTACCTCTGCCATAATATGCTTATAACGCTTTTCACAGAATTGTTCCGGCTGGTTGAAACTGTAACAAACACATTCTACATCTGTCAGGGCAAGGACTTCATACTTTGAACCAATGGCTTGAAGAATGAATTCTCCGGCATGCAACACGGTTCCGGCATACTCCTGACTGTTGATAAGTACTTCTCCTTTCAACAGGAAAATCATGATGTTTTCTTCGCATTTTTGAGCTGGAAGGTGGAAGCCTCTGGAATGAGAAGCGTATATTATGGCGTTGTCCACAGCCCTCGGACATTCCTGACATAGTATGGTCGCCCCGCAGGAAGAGTAATCATGCATTGTAGATTGAACGTTTTTGTTTGCTATTGTGCCACAAAAATATGAATATTTTGCTGAGATACAAAAAAATCCCCTAAGACTTTTTAAAAGGGAAAGTCTTAGGGGAGGGGAATTATGGGGATTATAAAAGATTATTCAGCGGGAGGAGTAATAGTACCCGGTTCTTCAGTACCCCATTCATTAACTGTCGGTTTAAAGGTTACCGCTGTGGCATCAGAAGATAATTCCAAAGTATACCGTAAATTCTTTCCTATTTCCCATTTTTGGCCAGACAAAGAAACGTCTTTAGTTCCATTGAAAGTAGTAGTACCACCTTTTACAACAGAATAAGTAATAGAGATTTTTGCATCAGCAGATAAAGTCTGTGGCAATAACATCAGTGCATTAGCACCCGTTGAAAAACTGACAACATTCTCTGCTGCAACAGCATCATACTTTCCATCATATACATAAGAAGCAACTCCGGAAGTAGCAGTCCATACTCCTGTCAGGGCAGCAGCTCCATAAGTAAATGTACCTGTTTCATTTGCACCTGAAATTTCGATCTTCGTTACTGTATAAGTAGCATCAGCCTCCAACTTAGCTGAAAAATTTATCTGAGTCAAAATATGTGCAAAAGCTAAGCTTACTCCATTAGTTCCATTTTTTTCTTTAGTAGTATTCTCAGCCTTGGCAACTAATAAGTCTTCTTGCGTAGCAACAGGTTGGACAGTGTAAGAGAATGTAGGATAACCTTTAACTGCCGTATAACTTTTGACATTTGTTGCCGGAGAATATGCAAAGAACTGAATATTACCAGTCATAGGCCAATAATATTCTTCATTACTCGTAACTCCCCAAGTTCCATTTTTTTTCTCTATAGTTTCATCCATGAAGCTAGTTGTAAAAGAAACTTCAGTACCCATTTCTGTAGTCTCTGTATTATAGGCATTTACTTTAAATGTAGTAAAATTGTCAGTATCCATTGGAGTTACCCTCGTTGTCTTACTTACAATTGTTTTAAAGTTAATCTCCGCCTTTTCACCAGCCTTCTCAATCTCTTCATTCTGTGTGCAACCTACGATTGCCAAAGCAGCAACGGCTGCCAATAAAATTTTCTTCATAACCGTTTGTTTTATAAGTTAATATATTATTTCTTTATTTTCATTCTACGGGCAACTCCACATTCGTCTCATCATCCCAGTCTCCCACATCACCTCCGATGCCTCCGCCACCTCCTGGAGGCACCTCCACATCGTCCACCTCAATCTCTTCATCAATCGGTATCTCTATATCTGTCTCCGGTTCCGGTTCTTCTTCCCCACCCGAAGGAGGTGGTGGTGGAGCTACAGCTTTTGTAATATCTACTTTAACCTCCTGAACCGTATTATCTACCTTTATCAGCAACAGCTTCATCGTCACCTCTCCGCCTGCGCGGGTACTTGTGAATGTCGGTGCAGAGAAAGCCGAGAAACTGCCACGTAACACATCATCCCCTCTATTGGCCTCTACATAAATCGGTGCAATGCTGGACGTACAAGTACCATCACTCATACAATAAGAACCATTCATCCCATCCACATTACAGACAATGCTCGCTACATTCTTCAATCCCTTCACCTTTATTTCAAAAGAATAGTGCCTGACCACCAGCCGTGGTTGGAATTCCATCAACAACACATCCTCACTCTTTTCTATTCTCATATCATTCATACTTACTACATACAAAGGGTCGGGTGCCCACACCATTTTCTCGCTTGTGTCAAGACCCGAACAATATCCCGTATAAGCTTCAATCGTTTCATACGCTCCATCGCCGCGAATCTGCACACACTCCGTATTATAATTGTAAATCACCACGTCATAATATCCCGGAGGCACTTTCACTTCGCCTCCTTCCACCGACAGGTAACTCTCCACCTTTCTCCCTTCTTCGCTCTTTGGATAGAAGATGACCCGCATACCTTCGGGCAGTTCGTCCGTCACTCCTTCCCAGTTGAACTTTATCTGTACCCCACTGACGGGATAATCATCCAGCATGTCTCTGAAGCTACATCCCGTCAAGAGCACCGATAGTCCGGATAGAAGCAAAAGAAACATATACATCCTATTCCTCATAGCCTTCACCTCCTACGCTTAATGAGCCATACCAAAGAGATTTTGGCTTTCGTAGGCCCAATGAAATGATAGCGCCCGCTACTTGTCCAAATCAAATCTTCTTCGTAAGTGGTGTACTTGCGGTATTCCGTCTCCAGATAGCCTATGCCCACGCTGAACTCAAGAGCCAGATAACGGGCCAGTTGGCAACTATATCCATAAGTCAGACCGGAAGCTGCATAATGATTGCCCCGATACCCTTTATCTTTATCCAATTGGAAATCGTACACTCCCCCTTCGGCATATACCCCCACGAAATGTCCCGTCAATTGGTCGCGCTTCCTGCGGTTTCCCAGCCAAACACGTGCCTCGACGCCTCCCGAAAGAAGCTGATAACAGAAGCCACGCGCATTGTCCGACCACCAGGGACATTTATATTCAACATTCAAAGACCACCGTCGTCCTACGGGCAATTCTACTTCCAAATTTGGAGCCAGTGCCAAATCATACAGCAAATTGTTTTTTATAGCTAATACCGTCCTATTTTTAAATTCTCTCTTTTTCTTATTCTCTATTGCAGCGGAAACAGGCACTGGCTCCATTTTCAGTATCGGCAGACTATCTGCAGGCAACGACAATTTTATTATGAACAAATCATTTTCTATCTCTCTCGCCTTCTCTATCCTCGGAAATATATATTCCGATAAATAGCTCCAGGCTTTACCTTCATTCAACCGGCGCAACAACTTCATCAGTTTCCCGAAGTCTCCGTAGTGATACTTTATCAACGTCAGGACTTCTTCCCGGTCCGGAACTTGCGGGTCGTTCGTTATCCATTGATAAACTCTCCCCCACGTTTCGGGTTGCACCATCCGGTCTTCTACTTTGCAAGTATCAGCATTCGCCGCGTATCTTTCAGCGCGCGCCTCTTCTTTTCCTAATATCAAAAAAAAGAGTATTAAGAGTATATATGAACCGACGCGAACCCTCATAACTTTGCTTTGTATAGAGGCAAAAGTATATCATATAATTTTAAATAAATACAGATTCTATAACTCTTTTCAGGGGGTGAAAGGTTCTGTGAAACGAATGAAACATATTTGCAACTTTGCGACAAACATTCTCGTGATTGTAGTTACATATACCTCCCTGAATGCAGGATTTACAGATAATCATGAAGCCCTTGCAACTGAATAATTATACTATTTATTTACTCCATTGAAGTATCAGGTACATACCCGAACCGTATCAGGCCCGTACCAAGACCGTACCAAGTCCGTAAAAAGGGGACCCTATACGGAGCAGATACGGAGATAACACGGAGCAGATACGGAGCAAGTACAGAGAAGGCACGGACCTCGCACGGAGTTGAGCACATCAGCATACTATCAAAAAGACAACTCGTGTGCGAAAACAGTGAATATCCGTGAAAGAAATCTAAAAGAAACAGTAAACAGAAGCTATGATTTGGAAGGAATATAGTAAACTGTTACATTTGTCATGTGATTTTTTTCATAGTATTAGATTTAAGGTTAACAAAGGTTGGAGTACAGCGGTACTCCTTTTTTTATGCCTTATCGCCAGATATACTCCCCCTACTCGCCAAGCCAGACATTCATTTTGTCTCATATCATCTCTTTTCCTTATGATATTCATAGTGCTACATATTATTTATTTCATTTCTGCATCGCTGCAAATCAGACTATAGGAACCAGTTGGCAAAATGTGCTGTAGTTAAAAAGCACTACTACTATTCGGATATTCCGGAAATTATTAATAATATTGTAACCCGTTACCGTAAGTACAAGGCATACCTTTGAAGCCTAAATCAATAATCACATGATTGCAAACGATAAAATAAGTGAGTTGTTACAATCACTGACCGAAGGCTCTTTCCCAGCATTCGAGAAGTTATATAACCTGTATAGCGGCAAACTGTACAACTTCATGATGCGCATCTCCTCCGGCAATCAGTATATGGCAGAAGAGGTGGTGCAGCAAACATTTATCCGCGTATGGGAGGTGCGGGAGAAGATAGACCCGGCTGAAAACTTCATCTCCTACCTCTGCACCATAGCCCGCAATATGTCGATGAATATGTATCAGCATCAGACGGTGGAATACATCTATACCGAATACCTGTTGAAAAGCAGTTCCGAACGCGATTGCCAAACGGAAGAGAACACCGACCTGCGCTTTCTGAACGACTACATCGACTCATTGGCCGAAGAACTCCCCCCTTCGCGCAAGAGGATTTTCCTGCTCAGCAAACGTCAGGGCTACACCAACAAGGAGATAGCCGCGATGCTGGACATCTCGGAAAGTACCGTTGCCACCCAACTATCACTTGCCGTGAAGTTCATGCGCGAACAATTCATTAAGCATTACGATAAGCTGATTCTCATCCTATGGGCCTTTTTTGTTAACGAAATGCAATAATAACGGTACAGTTGGACAAGAGAATGAAAGTAACTGTATACACATATAGAAATAAGTAAGAGAAGATGGAAAAAGAATATTATAAGAACTTAGCCGAAAAATACTTCGCAGGAGACATCACAGAAGCGGAAATCAGCGAACTGGCAGGATGGATACGCAACAATGCCCAACTGGCAGGATGGTGGGAGAAGGAGTTTGAGAAGTCCGCCGCCGACATCAGTCCCGCCTTGCGCGATAAGATGTTTGCCCGGATTAAGACGGAAGTTCTTAAAGAGACCGTGAAGCGCACTCCGGGCAAAGCATTGGTTCCCGCCTGGGCAAGGTGGGCGGCTATGATTTGCATTCCCATCTGCATCGCCTTCTTCACTTACAATATCCTGAGTATCTCTAATGCCGATAAAGCCCACTCACCCTTCATTGTGAAAGCCGACAAGGGCGACAAAGCCACTGTAGTTCTGCCCGACGGTACAGACGTCATCCTGAATTCCGCCTCCCAACTCAGCTATCTGAGCGACTTCGGAACAAACGAACGCCGCGTACAATTGGAAGGAGAAGGTTACTTCAAAGTGGCACACGACACTCACCGTACCTTCATCGTGCAGGTGGGCGAACTGGAAGTTAAAGTAATGGGTACGGTGTTCAACGTCTGCGCCTACAGCAACGACCAGGATGTGACCGTCGTTCTGCTGGAAGGAAAAGTAGGTATCCACACGCCATCCACTTCTACCACCCTAAGCCCCGGAGAAAAGATAAACTATAACAAGTCCACCCGCAAACTGAGTACCGAAAAAGTTTATCCCGACGATTACGTAAGCTGGACGAAGGGCAACCTGTACTTCCAGAACGAATCTCTGGAGAATATCATGAAAGCCCTTTCACGGGTCTACGACGTCACGATACGCATCGACTCACCTCGAATTGCAGAAGAGCGGTTTACCGGAACAATACCCGGTGGTGGTATACAGAATGCTCTGGATATTATAATGCTGACCTCCCCGTTCCACTACGAAGTAGAAGATTCGGTCATTATATTAAAGGAGAAGTAGCCGTTAGTTTGTTAACGTGAGTTAAAAGAGAGAAGCCGCTTGGACGGCGGCATAAGGAAGCCTGTATACCTATCAAACCAACTTAATTTATTTGATATGAAAAACAGGAAACCAAAGAATCTAAGAACTATGCGGGTGCTTTGCCTCACTATGTTCTTGAGTGTATCACTCAGTCTTTTCTCGCAGATCACCGTCACTGTGGAAAACACGCCGTTGCGTGCCGCACTGAAAAAGATTGAGCAGGTAAGCGACTACAAGTTCTTCTACAATGAAAAACTGGCAGGTCTCGATCAGCCCGTTTCCTTCAACGTAAGCAATGCCACCATTGAACAGACTTTGCAGAAAGTGCTGGTGGGAAAGGAACTTACTTACAGAATGGAGAAAGACAATGTAGTAGTGCTGTTGCAGAAGGAGGCTGTGAATCAGAAGACTAAGACGATCACCGGAACGATTGTAGACCAGTCGGGCGAACCGGTAATTGGTGCCAGCATTGTAGTAAAAGGAACCAGCAATGGTACCATCACCGATATAGACGGTAATTACACCTTGGCAAATGTACCTGAAAACTCCACAATCAACATTTCCTATATAGGCTATCAGCCCTTGACCTATCCCGCATCCAGTAAAGAACTCACCAAAGTTACGCTGAAAGAGGATAGTGAAATGCTGGATGAGGTGGTGGTGGTAGGATACGGTACCACCAAGAAAGCAAATCTATCCGGTGCCGTAGACCAAATATCCTCGAAAGAAATAGAGCACCGCGTCAGTGGCAATGCCGGGCAAGTACTCCAAGGAATGATTCCCAATCTGAATGTTTCCTTCAGCGATGGTTCCATAAACTCAAAGGCAACCTTTGATGTACGTGGCGTAGGTTCCATAAACGGCGGAAAGCCTTTGGTACTTATCGACGGCGTAGAAGGTGATATGAATTATATCAATCCCAAAGATATCGAATCCATATCTGTACTGAAAGACGCTTCTTCTGCCGCCATCTATGGTGCCCGTGCCGCTTTTGGTGTAGTACTTATCACGACCAAGAATCCGAATGCCGGAAAAATACAGGTGAATTATTCCAATCACTTCGGTTGGAGCAATCCCACTATCAATACAGACAATTTTATCACAGACGGTCTGGAATGGGCTCGCCTGAGCGATAAGTTAAGTCTTTTGGAAAACACAAGTACCTACTTAGGATACACTGAAGAAGACTATGCCTATATGGAAGCCCGCAAGAAAGACCCTTCACTCCCTTCCGCACTGATAAAAACAGTAGACGGCGTGGAACGCTATGTACATTACGGAAATACGGATTGGTGGGATTATATCTTCCAGAATAACCAGCCCTCCATGGAGCATAACCTGAATATTTCCGGTGGTAGCGAGAAAGTTCGTTTCTATCTTTCCGGAAGATTCTATTCAAGAGAAGGTATTTACCGAATCAACCCCGATAAACTGAAAAGTTATACTTTACGCAGCAAGATCGATTTCCAGCTGACCTCCTCTATCAAGATAACCAACTCCACCAATATCTATTTCAGTGATTACGATTATCCGGCAACCAACAACCGTAATGTAGGTGGAAGCGATAACAGTGAGGATTGGAGAAAATATACCTTCCACGCTTCCCCGGTATTCTTACCTCGAAATCCGGATGGTACTATTCTTATCAACGGCGCCTACACTCCCGGCCGTGACATAGCAGACGGCACATTTGCCGACCTGACCTATGGGAAAAGCAAGGGACTTGACCAGGAGCATGACATTTCAAACACCATTGCTTTGCAGTTTACTCCCATCAAGGATGTAGTATTGAATGCCGACTATAGTTTCCGTAAAGGAAGTCCCGTTTCCAAACTGTTACTGGTTTCAACTCCACACACCAACCAACCCAATGGTGAGGGAACAAGCCGCTATATGCCTAACAAATCACTCTATAAGGAGATGCATTGGCAAACTATGTATCAGGCAGTCAATGCCTTCGGTACATACAGCCACCTCTTTGCAAAGAAACACGATGTAAAGGCAATGATCGGATTCAACCAGGAATGGAGACATTGGGAGCGCAGCGTTGCAAGACGCAGTTCACCCGCATCCGAAGAACTGGGTTCTTTCAACCTCGCCACAGGAGAAAATGTACAGGTTCAGGGAAATGCTGATGAATGGGCTATCCGTGCCGCTTTTTACCGCCTGAACTACGACTACCTGGGACGCTATCTATTAGAGTTCAACGGACGCTTCGACCTTTCCTCCAAGTTCCCCCATAACAAACGCCTGGGTATTTTCCCCTCCGGTTCTTTTGCCTGGCGCATAAGTGAAGAACCATTCTTCCAATCATTGAAATCCGTTATGGATAACTTGAAATTCCGCGTTTCCTATGGGACACTGGGCAATCAAAACGTAGGTCCATACGACTATATAGCCAAAATGAAAGTCACGCAAGGGGATTACCTGATGGACAGTTCATACATGAGTTACCTGACTACTCCTGATGCCATCTCCTCAAACTTCACTTGGGAAAAATCTCAGACCATTGACTTTGGAGTCGATTTCTCTTTGTTTAACGGACGGTTCTCCACTTCTTTCGACTGGTATCAACGCGACACAAAAGATATGTTGACCCAAGGTAAGAAACTTCCATCTGTTTTCGGAACTTCCGAACCACAAGAGAATGCCGCTAATCTGCGTACAAGAGGTTTCGAGCTGTCAGTGAAATGGCAGGATAAATTCTTGCTGGCACACCAGCCGTTCGAATATAAAGTAGGATTCACATTAGCCGATAACGTAACAGAAATTACCAAATTCGACAACCCCGACGGACAGATAGACCAGTTTTATGTAGGTAAACGCTTGGGTGAAATATGGGGATATACGGTTGAAGGGTTCTTCCAGGATGACATGGAATATCTGAAACATGCAGACCAAACGAAAGTAAACCGAAGAATCCAACGTAACTACCTCATTAACCATCCGATAGCAGGAGACATCAAATTCAAAGACTTGGATGGCAATGGAGAAATATCTCCGGGTGACCAGACTTTGGCAAATCCGGGTGACCTACGCATCATCGGTAATACATCGCCCAGATACACTTGCTCCCTGAACCTGGGATTCAATTATTACGGCTTCGACTTTTCAACATTCTTTCAGGGAGTCCTGAAACGTAACTGGTGGCCGGGCAAGGATAACAGTTTCTTCTGGGGACCGTTTACACGCCAGTACGAGAATTTCTACCCTAAAAGTATTGAGCAAAACTCATGGACCCCGGAAAACCCGAATGCATACTTCCCACGTCTGGCTGTATATGCGGCCAACGAAGGTGGAAATTATGAAGGCGCCCAGTTGAGAGTCTATTCTGATAAATACTTGCAGAATGCTGCTTATGTCCGCCTGAAAGATATCACTTTAGGCTATACTCTGCCTAAGGCACTCTGTAGTAAGATTGGATTCTCCAGCATCCGGGTTTATGTTTCAGGAACCAACCTCCTGACGTTCTCTCCTTTGTACAAACATAACGAGGACCGCACCGTAGACCCGGAACAATTGGGAGACGGTAATTCTTACCCGTTCAGCAAGACATTTGCTTTTGGTTTTGATTTTAAATTTTAAAGAAGAAGTATAGCTATGAATAAATTCAATATAATAAAAGTTTGTACTGTTTGTATGATAGGCATAGGCATGGCCTCATGCAACGACTCATTCATGGACAGATTCCCAATCGCGGAAATATCGCCGGAGAACTCATTCAAGTCTGCACAAGACCTCGAATTGTATACCAATGGGTTTTATGAGAATCTTCCGAAAATCAATGATATTGTCCGAGGAGATAATACATCAGATAATATACTTTACAGCAATGTACCTATGGAACAACGAAGTGCGGAAAGAGATATTCCATCCGAAGCCGGTAGTAGTGGCTGGAGTTGGGGAGCTCTCCGGAAAATCAATATTTTCTTTGATAACTACACACGCTGTGAAGACAAAGTTGCCGCACTGAAGTATGAAGGTGTTGCCCGTTTCTTCAGAGCCTGGTTCTACTTCGACAAGGTGAAACGCTTTGGTGGTGTGCCCTGGTATGAAACAGAAATAAAAACAGACGATGAAGACTTGCTATATAAGCCCAGAGATTCACGTGAATTCATTATGAACAAAACAATTGAAGATCTGGAAATAGCAGTGGAACGTCTGGGTACTACCAGAAAACCGGACCAGATATCCAAATGGACTGCATTGGCTTTCTTGTCCCGCGTATGTCTCTACGAAGGTACTTATCGTAAATATCACACAGAACTAAATCTTCCCGATGCCGACAAACTACTGGAGAAAGCATATAAAGCAGCGGAAAGAGTAATGAATGAATCGGGCTATAGTTTATATACTACAGGAAATTCCGATGTCGATTACAGGGACTTGTTTGCTTCCGATGAGCTGAAAGAGGCAGAAGTTATTTTGGGAAGACGTTACTCGTTGGTATTGAACAAGATGCATAATACAAACTATTATTTTCTATCAAAAACCCAACAAGACGTAGGGCTGACCAAAGACTTTGTGAATACCTATCTGTTGGCCAACGGAACACCGTTCACCGCTCAAACAGATTATGCTACCATGCAGTTCAAGGATGAAATGAAGAACCGGGACAAACGTCTGGCACAGACAATCCGTTCAGTGGGATATACCCGGATTGACAGCGACAAACCATTACTTCCCGACTTAGAAGCCTCCATGACGGGATACCAGATTGCTAAATTCATATCCAAAGAGGCACAGGATGGAGATGGTGCATCCTATCAGGATGTAGCTATCATTCGCTATGCGGAAGTTCTTCTGAATTATGCCGAAGCCAAGGCTGAACTGGGAGTAATCACACAGGATGACATTGATAAGTCTATAAGGCTGATTCGCGTAAGAGCCGGAATGCCAAATCTGAATCTTGCTACATCCAATTCCAACCCGGACGGGATACTTGCAAGCGAATACACCAACGTAACCGGAAGTAATAAAGGCGTCATTCTGGAAATCAGACGCGAACGCCGCATAGAGTTAGCTCTCGAAGGATTCCGCTATGATGACTTGATGCGCTGGAAAATGGGTAAACTACTTGAACCTCATTTCACAGGTATGTATTTCCCCTCACTGGGTGAATTTGATTTGGACGGAGATGGCACAGCCGATCTTCTGCTTTACGACGATAAAGCACCCGAAAGTAAAGCGAAACAAAAAATCAAAGTGGGAGGTGTCCTTCAACTGACAGAAGGGAAACGAGGCTATCTGGTTGGTTTCCTGAATATAACGAAGAAGTTTGATGAAACACGCGATTACCTGTACCCAATACCTTCAGGCGATATTATGCTGAACAAGAAACTGGAACAAAATCCGAACTGGAAATAATAAAAACAGAGTGAATCATGAAAATAGATAAAATATACATAACCGGATTTTTCCTTTCCCTGTTTCTTTTTGTTGCCTGCGGGAGCGATAACGAACCATCTATTCCGGAAGAGCCCGACCCTTCGGAAGTATACTATCCGGAAGTTACCGAAAGTGAGCGGGTTTCTATTCCCGTTTCATTACAGAAGAGAGAGCATGTGCAGATATGCGCCCATCGAGGATATTGGAAAGATGCACCGGAGAATTCCATCAAAGCAGTAACCCTGGCTATCGAAAATAAAATTGATATGATAGAGCTGGATGTAAGAATGTCAAAGGATGGAAAGCTGGTATTGATGCACGATGCCACTATCGAACGTACGACAAATGGCACCGGAAAAGTATCGGAATTGAGTTACAAGGAATTAAGTTCGTACAATCTGTATCATGAGGGAGAGTTGACGGAGGAAAGAGTACCGCTCTTCAAAGATATCCTGTCAACAGCCAGAGGGAAGATCTACATTGATATAGATGTGAAGATTTCCGATTATAAGGCAGTATACGACTTGGTAAAGCAATATGGTATGCTTTCCCAGGTACTGTTTACAGTCTATGATGTGGCGGCAGCCAAGAAGGTGGTGAATCTGGATGAAAACGCCATCCTCTTACCAGTCATCTACGAAATGCAGGATCTGGAAAATTATCTGGCAATTCGCAAACCTCTTCCCGTTGCCCAGTTCAATAGCGCTGCTTTCACAGACGACATTCTGGCCAAAGCATCCGAAAACGGTGTTTTCCTATTCAAAAACATTTATATAAACACCAATATTACTCCGACTTCGGATAACTACAAACAAGTGAAAGCATTTCTGATAAAAGAAGGAAGTATCATACAGACAGATTATCCCGTTGAACTGAAAGAGTATTTAAAAAACAATTAAAAAGATACATCAATGAAAAATACAATATTAATAATACTGACTGCACTTCTATGGATGGCATGCAGTGATGAAGATAAAGTGAATATAAAACCGGTGGCGGCTTTCAAGGCAAGTGAAGTCATCGTCCAGGAAGGACAGTCTGTGGCTTTCACAGACTTGTCATTCGACCAGGACGGACAAATAGCCCAATGGGCATGGGATTTTGGCAATGGCAGTTCTTCCGAAGAACAATCTCCAATAACGGAATACTCTGCGGCCGGAGAATATACAGTGACTTTATCCGTCTGGGATAATCAAGGGACACAGAATGCAAATGTATTCAGTAAGACTATCACTGTAAAAGAAAAGTCTACTGCTGACGTAGAACCCGAAATAGCATGGGAATTCCAGACACCATGCGGCTTTCAGGATGTATCTCCTGCCATCGACGATCATGGAAATGTCGTTGTGGGCTGCGATGCAAACAATGCACGCGGCGGGCAAAATATATGGGTAATAAACAATGGAACAGAAGTCTGGCATTATTCTTCGGGCGACGTAATCCGTTCTTCGGCTGCAATAGCAGATGATGGTACTATCTATGTGGGCAGCTATGACAAGAAACTATACGCCTTCTCCGCCAGTTCATCCGCACCATTGGGAACATTTGATCTGAGTGCCACAGCCAAGTTCAGTAGCCCGGCTATAGATAAAGATGGTACAGTATTTTTCTCTGCCAATAAAAAGTTATTTGCCATCAATGCGGCACCGGGTATGACCGAAAAGTGGAATGCCGATTGTGAAGGGACTACGCAATCTACTCCAGTAATAGGCGATGATGCTGTATACATCTGTTCCAATAGTGGTAAACTTTATGCTTTTGCCAAAAATGACGGAAAGAAGAGATGGACTGTGGAATATGGAAAGACTTGTACTTCAGTTCCCGCCATAGGAGAAGACGGCACCATTTATCTATGTGGTGAAACGGCGGATGGTGGAATAGTAATGGCTGTAAATCCGGATGGGACTGTAAAATGGCAACAATATTCAGCCTCAGCCTTCGCTAATTCCGGTATCTCGCTGAGTATCGACGGATATTTGTATGTAGGCAATTCTGACGGAGATATGCTTTGCTATACTCAGGAAGACGGTACCTCTGTCTGGAAGTTCAAGGCACAAGGACAGATTCGTTCGGTACCTGCAATAGACAATGCCGGAAATATTTACTTCGGTGACGGAAAAGGCTACTTCTATGTACTAAATTCAAAAGGAAAACTGAGTTATAAGGAAATTCAGTTGGGAGCAAACATCTGGTCATCTCCTGTTATTGATAAGAATGGACTTATCTACGTTTGCACCGATGTTACCAAATCATCAGAGCCAGGCAAGGTATTCGCACTCAGAACCCATGCAACAGGAGCACAACAAGGTTGGTCCATGCGGAGTGGAGACTACAAGAGAAACGCCCGTAAAAAATAACTTTAACGAATAAAAAACTCAAAAGAAAAATAGAATATGAAAAGGATATTATCAATATCAGTATTACTGATCGCTTATTTGGCAACATTTGCCCAAGGACATTTTAAAGAGATAGAAAAGAGCTTCAAGGAACCGGAGACTAAATCGATTCTTGTTGTTTCCCATCGTGCCGATTGGCGCAATGCACCGGAAAATTCCTTGCAGGCTATCCAGAACTGCATCGATATGGGTGTAGATATGGTGGAAATCGACCTGAAGAAAACAAAAGATGGTCACCTGGTACTGATGCACGATAAAATGATAGACCGCACAATGAACGGTAAAGGAAGTCCGGAGGATTATACTCTGGCAGAGCTGAAAGCCATGAGACTGAAAAATGGTGCCGGAATCAAAACCCGGCATCAGATTCCTACCTTTGAGGAAGTCATGAATCTATGTAAAGGCAAGATCATGGTAAATGTAGACAAAGGCTATGACTACTTCAAAGATGCGTATGAAGTACTAAAGAAAACCGGCACCGCAGACCAATGTGTGATGAAAGCCAGCCTGCCCTATGAACAAGTGAAAGCTGAAAATGGCGAAGTGCTGGATAAGATGATTTTCATGCCTGTTATCCAGTTACACAAAGAGGGAGCAGAAGCAATCATAGACGGGTATCTGAAACACATGAAGCCACAGGCTTTTGAATTAGTCTTCAATAACGACAGCCCTGAAGTGCAGCGCCTCATCAAGAAGGTTCACGACAGTGGAGCAAAGATATTCATCAACTCCCTCTGGCCCGAGCTTTGTGGCGGACATGATGATGACCGTGCCATAGAACTGCATCAGCCGGACGAGAGCTGGGGATGGATCATCAACCAGGGAGCAAAACTGATTCAGACAGACCGTCCCGCTATATTGCTGCAATACTTAAAGGATAAGAAACTGCACAAGTAAAGAAAAGAAAGCATGTTGAAACATATCATTGATTTTTACAAGGTGTCGACTCCGGCACCTTGTAACGGGGAATCTTTGCCCGAACAAAAGCGTCGGTTGAAGCGTCTGCAATGGTCCACTTTCCTTGCGGCAACCCTCGGATATAGTATGTACTATGTATGCCGCCTGAGCCTGAACATCGTTAAGAAGCCGATTGTGGATGAAGGCATCTTCTCCGAAACAGAATTAGGTATCATTGGCTCTGTACTGTTCTTCACCTATGCCATAGGCAAATTCTCCAACGGTTTCCTGGCAGACAGAAGTAACATCAACCGCTTTATGTCAACAGGATTGCTGGTGACAGCACTGGTAAACTTGTGCCTGGGCTTTGTGAACTCGTTCATCTTGTTCGCCATATTATGGGGTATCAGCGGTTGGTTTCAGTCTATGGGGGCAGCATCTTGCGTTGTAGGGTTATCACGCTGGTTCACAGACAAGGAATGCGGTTCATTTTATGGTTTCTGGAGTGCCAGCCACAACATAGGTGAAGCAATGACGTTCATCATTGTGGCCTCCATCGTGAGTGCGCTCGGATGGCGTTATGGTTTTCTGGGTGCAGGCATGGTAGGCTTATTAGGCACATTACTCATCTGGCGTTTCTTCCACGATACACCGGAAAGTAAAGGGCTTCCTCCGGTCAACGCACCGAAAGAAAAGAAAGTGATGAGTGCATTGGAGACGAAAGAATTTGACCGTGCGCAGAAAGCTGTATTAAGGAATCCGGCAATCTGGATACTTGCCCTCAGCAGTGCATTCATGTACATCAGCCGTTATGCGGTGAATAGCTGGGGGATATTCTATCTGGAGGCACAGAAAGGTTACTCAACACTGGATGCCAGTTTCATTATTTCTATCAGTTCGGTATGTGGCATCATAGGCACTATGCTTTCCGGAGTAATCTCAGACAAGCTGTTTAAAGGACGCCGCAATGCACCGGCACTTATATTCGGATTAACGAATGTATTGGCGCTTTGCTTGTTTCTATTGGTGCCCGGTGTACACTTCTGGTTGGATGCCTTGGCGATGATACTGTTTGGGTTAGGCATCGGTGTACTGATTTGCTTCCTCGGCGGACTGATGGCCGTTGATATTGCCCCACGCAATGCTTCGGGAGCCGCTCTCGGAGTAGTAGGCATTGCCAGCTACATCGGTGCAGGATTACAGGATGTAATGAGCGGTGTGTTGATAGAAGGGCATAAGACGGTAGTGAACGGAACAGATACGTATGACTTCACCTATATCAACTGGTTCTGGATTGGCGCGGCGCTGTTGTCGGTAGTGCTGGCGTTGCTGGTATGGAATGCAAAGTCGGCAGATACAGAATAAGTATATTCAGAAAAAGCACCACTCATTTGGTTTATCTCATTATTCTCTGTATTTTTGTTCCGTAACCGCCAGTTCCGTAATGTACATTACGGAACTTATTTATAATCACATAAACTACTGATTATGAAATTCTACGATAGAGAACAAGAAACCGCCAAATTGCAGGAGATACAGCAAAAATCACTTCTGCAAGCTCAAATGACTATCATTACAGGACGGAGACGTATCGGTAAAACCCAGCTACTACTGAATGTCACGGCGGAGCAACCCACGCTATATTTCTTTGTGGCACGCAAAGCAGAAGCCGACCTCATCGCCGACTTTCAAGCCATCATAGCCCGCAATCTGAACATACCCGTCTTCGGACAAGTAACTTCTTTTGCAGAACTGTTCCGCTTTCTCATGGAATACTCCACCACTCATCCCTTCAATCTCATCATTGATGAGTTTCAGGAATTCTTCAATATCAACCCAGCCATTTACAGCGAAATGCAACACTATTGGGATGTCAACAAAGACAAGAGCCGAATAAACCTGCTACTCAGCGGTTCTGTTTATTCATTGATGCAAAAGATATTCCAGAACAGCAAGGAACCGCTATTCGGCAGAGCCACAGCGTATATCCGGCTGAAACCTTTCCGCACAGACGTGCTGAAGCTAATTCTATCCGACCACCACGCCCGCTATACAAACGAGGATTTACTCGCTCTATACGCATTTACCGGAGGCGTGGCAAAGTATGTACAACTCTTTATGGACAACGGCATTTTTACCAAAAAGAAGATGTTGGACTATATGATACAGGAAGACTCACTCTTCATTGCCGAAGGGAAAAATATGCTCGTTGAAGAATTCGGAAAAGATTACGCCGTCTATTTTTCTATTCTGGCCGCTATTGCAAGGGGAGAAAACACACGTGCCAAAATAGAAGCTGCCGTTCAGAAAGAACTCGGCGGTTACTTGTCCCGATTGGAAAAAGACTTTAGCCTTATCGAAAAGAGTATCCCGCTGCTGGCCAAGGTAGAAACCAAAAACGTACGCTATCGACTATGCGACAACTTCTTGTCATTCTGGTTCCGCTTCATCTTCAAGTATTACTATATGGTTGAGATCGGCTCCTACACTATGCTACGTGAGATTATAGAACGCGATTATGAAATATTCAGTGGTCTGGCATTAGAGAAATATTTCACGGCACGCTTCATGGAAGAGCAATGCAGTACCCGCATAGGCGGTTTCTGGGATCGGAAAGGAGAGAACGAAATAGACCTTATCACATTGAACGAGTTAGAGAAGTCCGCGCGCATCATTGAAGTGAAACGCCAGAAACGAAAAATAGATATGGAACGTTTACGGACAAAAGGCAGTTTCTTCATTGAAAGTTCCGGCTTAAAGGATTATCAAGTAGAATATATGGGATTATCCATGGAAGATATGTAAAAGAGCCTGCCCTTCCTCCAAGAGTATCAGTTCCGTAAAATTGGTATAACAATCAGTAATCCGTATACAGCCTCCCAACTTTGAATGCCGTAACTTTGTAACCGGAAGAAGGAAACCACATCCCTTCCTCCGGTTAAGTCTTTTTTAATACCTCAAAGCAATACGGATATGAAGAAGTTAATACTCATTTTTATGGCTGTGGCAATGACATTGCCCAACTATTACAACCCATTAAATGCACAGAATATGGAAAAGAAATCTCCTGAACAAACAAGTGCATTTCCCACAGGTGACAAACTGCCGGAAATGTTTTCACAGTATTTCATAGGGCAGGCCTATCTGGCCCGGCTGACGCAAAACAAGGCCCTGAACTGCCCTATCTCTAACGTAACCTTCGAACCGGGTTGCCGCAACAACTGGCACAGCCACACAGGCGGACAAATTCTGGTTGCCGTGGGTGGCAAAGGCTACTATCAGGCACGCGGTGAAGCTGCCCGCCTACTGTTGCCGGGCGATGTAGTGGAAATCCCCGCTGACGTGGAGCACTGGCACGGTGCGGCTCCCGACAGTTGGTTCTCCCACCTTGCCATCGAATGTAACCCGCAGACCAACAAGAATATCTGGCTCGAACCGGTAGACGACAAGCAGTACACTGAGGCGATTCCGGAGTAGATACTTTGCCAATGTTTTGCCATCCCTTTGGCAAACTTTTGCCATCGCAGTGGCAAGACTTTGCCATAGCGTTGGCAAGGTCTTGCCACTACGATGGCAGAACATTGGCAATATATCAGCAAAACAAGCTGATACTTCCGCTACGGGAACATTACTTCTTAGCCAATCTCTTCTCCCGCACTTCGAACGAATACTTTCCGGATTGCAGTTTCAGCAATATCTTTCCATTCTCCTCACCCATATATTCTATACCTCTGCGCATTTTACCGACAAACTTCCTGTTCTCCCTGATGTACTTCGCCGCCGTGGCAGGCAGATAAAGTAGAGCCGTCGTATTGCCGGGAATGGTAAAGTCATAATGAATCACCCCGTTCTCCACCTTCCAGCTACTTTCGATGCGCCCGTACATAGAGTCATAATAGCCTTTTGCAAACGTCATCTGCCCCGTCGGGTCTATCTCCGGTTTAAGCAGGAAATGCTTGAAGGCAGGAGTGTTTTCATCCCGCTGTATGCCCAGAGAATGGCCGTACATCCAGGCTCCCACCGCACCGAAGGAATAATGGTTGAAAGAGTTCATGCGATTGTTTCCCCCGAAGCCATCCGTATGGGTATAGGAGTTCAGACGCTCCCAAATGGTCGTGGCTCCCTGGTCTACGGAGTAGAGCCATGAGGGATAGCTGGTCTGTTGCAACAGCTTATAGGCCAAATCGGTGTATCCGTTATCGGACAGCGCCTTACTAATCCATGCCGTACCGATGAAGCCCGTCATTAAGGAATAGGCAGGGCATTGCCTGCCACTGTCGGTAGTATTCTCGCGGACAACTGTCTTTGCCAGATTCGTCACTACCTTACTCTTCTTTTCCCGGTCGATAATATCAAAGGCCAACGGCAGCACGTAGGAAGTTTGTATATCTACAAATGTCCCTTTCTTTTCGGGGATGAAGGCTGAGAAGACGGTTTTCCCTGTTTCAGGCTCTATATAAGTCTTGTTGAAGAAGTCCTTCCGCGCCGCATGCAGCTCTTTGAACCACTCGGCATCCACCGTATTTCCCAGCGCAGCCGCCATCTTGCTCATCAACTCCAAGTTATAGATGAAATAGGCTTCCCATACGAGCGACTTATCATTCTTTTCGTCTTCCAGGCCCAACCAGTCGCACAGGTCTCCCCATGCTCTGTTTTGCACAATCAGATTCGTTTCCGTCTCAATTGTGTTTTCGAGAATATAGAAGATATAGCGCTTCATGGCGTCGTAGTGCTCCGCCAGCAAAGCCTTGTCGCCGTATTGCTGATAACACTCCCAGGGCACCGTTATCCCCGCACTTCCCCACAACAGGCCGCCAAAGCCAATACCGAGAGGGGCAATGTCCGGGAAACGCCCGTCGGCATGCTGCGAGTCGCGTGCCGAGCGCAGATACCTCCTCAGGAATTGCGGCACATCCGCCAGATAGGTTGCCGTGCGGGAGAATACCGAAATATCCCCCATCCATCCCAGACGCTCATTGCGTTGCGGACAGTCGGTGGGGATGGAGACGAAGTTGCCATAGGAAGACCAGGTGATGTTCTCCCAGAGTTTGTTCACTTTCGCATTGGAGGTTTCGTAGTGGGAAGCCAGGTGATGGATGGAGCTGAGCACCACACCTTTCACGGATTCCAACGGCAAAGGCCGGTCAATGCCCGTTATCTCCAGGAAGCGATAACCGTGGTAAGTGAAGCGGGGGTGGATGGTTTCCTGTCCGCCCCGGGCAATATAAATGTCCTGTGCCATGGCCGCACGGATATTCTCAAGCATAATCATGCCGGTGTTTCCCGCATATTCGGGCAAATCAGGGTATTTCACTTCGGCAAAGCGAAGGTTAATCCTTGTTCCCGGCTTCACGCCCAAAAGACTAATCTTAGGCACACCCACCATGTTTTGTCCCATATCGTACACAAATACGCCGGGGCGGACTTCTTCAACCGAGATAGCTGTCAGTTCATCAATTTCTTTCACCGTCTGTCCGAACTGTCCGAGGAGTGCAAAGCCGGAGTAATCATTCACGCCGGGATATCCTTCCCGGCAGATATTGCTTTCCAGAGCAATCTCCTTAGCCGGTTTCCAGCCCGATGCACGATAACCGACGGTACTCCAGCCTTCCACGTTGGTTTCTTTCAGGGCATCGTACACTTCGCCTTGGAAGAAACTGCCATAGAGCACAGGCCCGTTATTGAAGTATTGCCAAGTGGAGGGCTCGGTGACTATCACCTTTTCCTGTCCATCGGCATACGTGATGACCAGCTTTGCCAATAGTGACTGGCGGTCTCCGAAGAAATTCCAGTAGCCGCCCATAAAGGTGGAACCACCACTCCACCAGCCCTCCGCCAGTAAAGCACCGAGGGCATTCTTGCCGGAATGCAGATATTCCGTCACATCGAACGTCTGATATAAATGAGTTTTATTGTACTGGGTGATTCCGGGGTTGAAGTAATCGTCTCCCACCCGCTTGCCATTCAGATAGATTTCATAAATGCCGCGTGCGGTGACGTACAGACGCGCTTTGGCAACTTCCTCACCGGAAGAGGTAAAGACAGTACGAAGCATCGGAGTGGAGTTTCCTTTCGGGGTGAACGTTTCAAAAGCACCGGAAGCATCACCCACTACCCGATAGTTCCTGTCCTTCACCGTTGCTATCACATGCGCGGGGCTTCTGAGGTTGGCAATTTCCACTTTTGAGAAGGAAGCTGCTTGTCCGGCGGGCACGGCAAAGCCGAGGTCTCCCACTACCGGAAAGGCGATGAAGTCGCCACCTTGCCCCAAAGGATTCAGATTTACGGAGCCGATTTCAGACTTTGCACCATCAGCCTCCGCCTTTGCCGGATTGCTCCCTGCCTCTGCATGGTTAGTCTCTCCTTTTGCACGATGGATATAGAATTTCGTAAATCCCAGGTCGGATGTAAGGCTTATCGCATGCCGGACATATTGATTGTCTTTATTAATCAAGTGTTGCGGGACAGGGAAACTCTTGAAAGGAATATCCCGTTTGTCGTCCGGATGATAGCCCACCCTGTAAATGTTCAGTAGGGCTTCCCTTCCCTCAGTCAGCGGAGCGATGTCCAGTTCTATCTTGATATAAGATTCATCCGGTTGGTTTTCCAGATGATACAGGTTCTTGTTCTTATCCATCAGGCGTTCGTCATTGGCACCGTAGATAAGAGCTGCACGGGTAGTTGCGGATGCCTCATCCAGTTGGAGGGAAAAGTTCAGCTTAAACACCGGAAGATAATGCGAATACAGCACCATGTCCTCATCTCCCCCACCAATCCACTTGGCGCCGCTCCATCCCTGATAAGCGGAGTCGTTGCTCATCAGTCCGGTTTCAAACCAAGAGCTTGCCGAGGATTGTTCGCCTCTCTGGTTCCAGACGTTCACCCGCCAGGCATAGCGGGTGGTGGGTTGCAAAGGCTCACCGCCGTATTCAATGTTCAATGAAAGGTCACTCTTTATCTTTCCGCTATCCCACACCAGTTGCCCTCTCTCAGTGGCAACCAAAACCTGATAGTTCGTCTGGAAGTATCCCCTTTCATGGTCTGCCACTTCCATCTGCCAACTGAAGCGGGGTTTCTCCACATCTATTCCCAGAGGAGTTTCGGCATATTCCACTTTCAGCTTGCCGATGGAAACAGGGTTGCCTGCGGCATGCAACAAAGTGACACACGAAATACATACGAATAAGGCTGACAACAGGCGACTTTTATGGCTTTTCATATACAGTGTTTTTTATAAATTACGTTCCGGTCACTAATAACACTTAGTGTTCAGTCACAAAGATAAGCCATCCTGTTAATAATTAAGCCTAAAAAGAATGCAAAAGAAGGATAGTTTTGAATCAAAAGCCAAATAAAAGCACCCTAAACAACTATTACTTACGTTTTGAAGAATATATGGCCATACACCGACAATATAGTAAAAGCTGCCTTACACAGACAGCTTTTACATTTATTATCTAAACGAGGCTATTTACTCGCTCAGTTGATCCACTTATACTAATACCCCGGGTTCTGCTTTAAATTTGAGTTTGTAAGCATAGCCGTATTTGGAATCGGATATAGATTTTTTGAATCTACACTTGCATCATGTGAAAACCATGATTTTTGGGTAAATACCCCAAAACGAACCATATCCTGTCTGCGCCGGCCTTCTTGTGTAAACTCCCATCCCAACTCATCCAACATTCGTCCATACATGATATCAGCTCCCCCCTCATTAGTTGTTTGGTAAGTATCACGCCTTCCATAATCATACACACTACCCATTTTTAATTCATCATCCGTAACAATTGCTTTTTCCGGATTATTTTTAAAAGCCCTTTCACGTACCTTTGTGACCAAAGCACCTGCACCTGGCTGTCCGCTCCTTAATAACGCTTCTGCTTTCATCAATAAAACATCAGCATACCTAAACAAAGGCCAGTCATTACTCAAACGGTTGGTTATACCCAATGCGTATTCGAATTTCCCCCATCTGTAACCGTCCACCACATCAGACTGGTCGATGCTAGGTACATCCTTTACATAAGCAAAAGGTTTGCCATTGTCACTTCTGGTTAGGATTTCCCCCGACGATTTATACTGTTGTCCGTAAATGAAATTCTCTTTTAAACGAATATCGTCCGGATCATAACTTTCTATAAATTGAGGTATTACACAAACTCCCCCCCAAGGCGTATTGGTAAAATTATAGGTAGCTTGGCTCTCCGAAGCCAAAGTATACATATGGAAGTCAAAAGCATTCCAGTCAGTTACATAAATTTCATCCATAGGCAGAGCAAAAATAATTTCTTTGGAGTTTTCGTTCTTTGTAACAAATATATCCTTCTGGTTTGTTTCCAAAGCATATTCACCTGTCCTTTCAGCAAATGCGATCACTTTGTCGCAAATATCTATACACTTTTGCCATTCTACAGAACCTGACCATACACCGGCATTAAGATACATTTTGGCAAGTAAAGTATAAGCCCCCCATTTGGTCAAACGACCATAATAGTATCCCCTTGGTGTTTCTGATAAAAGTGCAACATTATCAGAGATTTCTTTCACAATAAAGTCAAAAACTTCTTTTCGGGATGACTGTACTGGAAGAGACGTATCTTTAAAATCTGTAACGATAGGAACATTACCGAAAAAGTCAACTAAGATATAATAATAGGAAGCCCTCAATACTTTTAGTTCCGCTACAAGTTTATCTTTAGTCTCACCCACTACATTTATTACTCCATCTTCTATTTGAGAAAGCAACCGGTTACAGGTATTTATGCCCGTATAAGTTCGAGACCAAGGTTGTAAAACTGAGTCGTCATCAGTAGTCCATGCATGTTGATGCCATCTTTTATACACGCCGCCATCTACCCAGCCATTGCCGCGAGCAGGAATAACATCTTGGTCCGCACACAATTCTTGACCGCGCACCACACCATTCCAAAGTAACATCGTTTCGCGCCACGACACATACGCCGCATTTACCAGATAGCTTATATCAGCTTCTGTTTCAGGTTTATATTGTGAGGAAACAACATTACCATAACTGTCATCTTTCAGTTCTGTACAAGAGCATACCGTGCAAGATAAAAATAATATAATCAGCCCTTTATATATAATTGTTTTCATATCTTCGATTTTTTAATTAGAATTTAAATCCAACACCAAAAGTAAACGATCTGATACTGGGGTACTGATCTCGGCTATCATATCCCGGATTGAGTCCTGAGGTACTTACTTCCGGATCGACACCCTTATATCCCGTTATGGTCAAAGCATTTAATACGGAGCAATACAATCGTATAGATTTCACGTACCTTCCTACATTTTTCAGTGTATACCCAAGGGTTATATTATCTATTTTCCAATAATCCCCTTTTTCTACATAATAGCTGTTGAATTCCGGATCAACCTCCTTACTAAGCATAGTCTTCCCAAATATTTTATCATTTACTGACTTCAGACGGTTTTCAAGACGGCTATTCTTTGGATTCTCAAAATACATACGTGCTTCATTAATAATATCAAAATCGAACGCACCACGCATAGAAATACTCAAATCAAAATTCTTGTATCGTATATAATTATTCCAGCCAGCATATATCTGCGGCAAACCGTTACCAATCACTTTTTTCTCTTCAGGAGCACGGGAAAATTCATCATACGGTACAGAATTACCATCTTTGTCTTCATAAATCCACTTGCCTTTCTCATCTATGTCTACAATTTTAAATCCCCAGAAATTACCAATCTTCTCACCTACCTGTACGCGATGTGAAGAAGTCTTTACCGGTTCGGCCAACCACCCGGTATCAAAGTAATCATAATCTGTTTTAAAGACACTGCCATCCAAACTCTTTAATTCATTAGAGTTTTTGGAGAAAGTAAAGGTGGTATTCCACTCAAAATCCTTGGTTATGAATGGAATAACATTCACAAGAACTTCAACGCCTCTATTCTGCATCTTGCCTCCATTGGCTGTAGTGGTAGGATAAAAATTGGGAGGAGTAGGCACAGTATAGTTATAAATCAATCCTTCAACATCACGGCTATAGAAATCAATTGTACCGGAAAGGCGTCCTTTAAGCATGGTAAAATCAAGACCAATATTGGTTTCTCTTTTTTCTTCCCACTTCAAGTCCGGATTCGCGTTAGATGCGGGGGCGATGGTCTGCACCCAATTACCGTCTACATAAGCATACTTGTCATATTTCAACATAGCGATGCCCAGAAAAGGGTTGGCCGGTTGCGAACCGGTGACACCATAGCCTACGCGTAATTTCAAGTCATCAAACAAATTCTGTCCTTCCATAAAAGCCTCCTGAGTGATTCTCCATCCCACAGAAACCGATGGGAAAAGTCCCCATTCATTATCCGTACCCCATAACTGACTGGCGCCTTCATATCTCAAACTGGCCATCAATAAATATCGGTCTAAAAAGGAATAGGTGGCACGCCCAAAGAAACCAATCAAGTTAGTAGTTGATTTGGAAGAACTGGCATCAGCCTTACCCAACTTCAAAGCAGAGCCGATACCGATGTTATGCCAGCCACCAAAATAATTATCCTGAAAACCATAATTCGCAAAATACATATCTTCATAATCCGTCTCATTGTAACTATATCCTCCCAAGACAGAAAACTTATGATTCTTAACTGACTTGCTATACAGTGCTGTCAGTTCAAGAAGCTTCTCCATGCGTGTGTTGGCCCCAACCGACGACCATCCGTCATAACCATCCCTTAATGCAGAAATATGTTCAAGACTTTCAGAATATCCATGGTTTCTGTTTGAACGGACATATGACATCATGGCAGTCAGTTTCAAATCTTGAAATGGATTATAAATAATGTTACCCAGATACCGCATCTCTGTATTCTTCACATTACCCTCCGATTCCTCTAAACGGGCAACCGGATTTTCATATTCAAACTTATTCAGATTTTCATACCACGATCCATCTTCATTTTTCACAGGATCGGTGGGATTTCTCAAAATAGCCTGACGATAGGCATAACCATTAAAACTGCCTGAGCTACTGGTTGATGAGAATTGGTTTTTTCTGCCAATCATCCCGAACTTCAGTTGAAGTTTGCCATCAAACATCCTGTGCAAAACTTCTATACGCCCCTGGAAGCTCTCGATACCAGACTTTAGCATGATTCCCTGACCGGACTTATAATTCAGATTAGCAATATAACTGGTTGTAGAATTTCCACCTTGCAAAGAAAGGTTGTGGACATGGGTAACCGGCGTACGGGTTATTTCTTCGAGCCAGTCCGTGTTAAATCCATGATCCTCGTCAGGATACATTGCTCTAAACTCGTCTGCGCTAAGCATATTCAGCTTTTTCACTATTTTCGAAGTACTGATGTAGCCATTATATTCTACGGAGTTTATCTGGGTACCTTTTGCTTGTTTGGTTGTAATCAGAATTACCCCATTAGTACCTCGGGTACCATAAATGGCTGCTGCAGAACCATCTTTCAAAACATCGACACTTTCAACATCTTCGGGCGCAACCGTATTCAAAGCGCCGGGTACCCCATCAATCAAAACAAGAGGATCTGTATTTGCCCCTCCAATAGTATTTGTTCCACGTAATTTTATCTGTGTGCCCGCAGTTGGGTCGCCACTCGGGTTTGTAATTGCTAATCCCGCCACTTTACCTTGAATCAACTGCCCGACGTCTTTTACCGCCCCTTTACTGAAATTTTCTGATTTAACGCTTGCAACAGAGCTTGTTATATCCCCTTTGCGTTGAGTTCCGTAGCCGATAACGACCACCTCGTCAAGAGTTTTAGTATCTTCTTGCAACACAATATCCAAAGGTTTTCCTTCAACAGCCTTTACCTCCAAAGGAATATATCCTATATAGGATATTTTTATCACTGCATCTTTTGAAACTATTAATGTGAAATTACCGGAAACATCGGTTATGGTACCATTTGCCGTATTTTGTTCCACAATGCTTGCTCCGATTATCCCCTCCCCGAACACATCTTTCACAGTTCCAGTCACTTTTATTTTATCAGGAAGCAACTGATTTTCTTCCACCTTCTTCCGTGAAAGTATAATATGATTACCTTCCATTTGATACGTTATATCAAGGTTGGCAAGCAAACTATTCAGAAGTTGATATACAGGTTGGCTTTTTACCTTTACACTCATTGTTTTTTCTACATCAACGCCATTAGTGTAGAGAAATAGATAGTCCGTTTGATTTTCAATCTCAGTAAGAATGTCTTCGAGAGGCACCTGGACCTTATGAATTGATACTATAGCATTCTGAGAACGGCTATTTTCTGCCATCAGGCTGAAAACAGAAAAGAATAAAAGGAATATTGATATTCGCATAATTCTAAATAATTGTTTTGATTGTGGATATTCAAGGCAATGAATATCCGACAAAGGAATGTTTTTCATATCTTTGCAGAATAAGTTATTAATACGATTTATAAAATAAGTTGTGTTAATCAAAGCCGGTGGATGGGACAAACATCTATCGGCTCCTTTGTTTTTCATCAGTATTTCATCATAGGCTAATATTTTGTTTTAAGAGGTTAATACTCGCTTTTTTACTTTATATAAATGACGTCATTGTTTTTATCCCTTCTATAGGTGAAAGCTACATCCTTCCGCAACACACGTAAAGCATAGTCCAATCCGTCGGATATACGGAACTTTCCGGTTAATATCACGTTCGCTATGCTCTTCTTGTCTAACTGTATTTTCAAATCATAGTATTTCTCCAGGTCCTCCATAATCCGGGCAAAAGGCTTGTTCTTGAAACAATACAAACCTTCTTTCCAACGATATACATTGTAGTCGTCAATATTACTCACTACCAGGCGTCTATCTATCAATGTTGTTTTATAATGAGGTAGAAGCACTACAGCCATCTTTTCATTATTGGGCGATTTCACTTTCACTCTTCCCTGCATTAGTGACGCCTCGAATATATTCCTCTTCGAGTAGGCCTCTACATTGAATTTGGTTCCCAGCACTTCCACATCCATGGCATGAGTGCGCACTATAAACGGGGACTTCGCGTTGTGTACCACTTCAAAGTAAGCCTCTCCGTCCAGTATCACTTCGCGTTTATCCTTCATGAAGGATACGGGATACTGCATTTTAGTTCCGGCATTCAGCCAAACGTTTGTACCATCAGGTAAATCGAGGTTCACCCGTTGGCCTGCCGGAACAGTAATGGTTTGCATAGCTACATTCACATCATCCGTATCTTTTCCTATTGAAAACAATGTAGCCGTTATGCCTACCGTTATCAAGACAGCAGAAGCTATTTTCAAGAATTCCCTGATGAAATAGTTCTTTTTCTTATACGAGATAGTTGACCTGTCCGCAGGTTCTACATGTCCGGCCAGAATCATGGCATTGAAGAGTTTCCGTTCCCGACGAAGCAGTTTGCCGTTCTCTTCGGAAGCTTCAGCCCATTCTTTCACCAATTTCATCTCCTCCACGGAAACGTCACCCTCGAAAAAGCGATATAATAAGTCTCTGTCCATAAATACTTTATTGGTGTATCTATAGCAATAGCGAACCATAGGAAAGAATCCCTAGCGAAAAAACAAACTTTTTTCAATTAAGATAGAAAAAGAGAAGGGAAACAGGCAGATAATCCCGTAGAGCCGTGCGTAATGCCTTGGTTGATTTGGAAATATGGAATTCTACTCCTTTAGGCGTTATGTTCAACAAGGAAGCGATTTCTTTATGAGACTTGTTCTCATAACGGCTCATAATAAAGATACGCCTAGTCTGTTCGGGCAGGCTTTCGAGAGTTTTCTCCACAATTTCCTGTATCTCCGCGGTGAAAATTTCATAGGGTTCGAATTCTTTCAGGGTAACGATCCTGTTGGACAACTCCCAAGCATGCACCCGAGCTATCTCATCCGAAACGTCTTGCCGGATTTGTTGATGGCGCAGGTGGTCTATACATTTATGCTTGATAGCAGTCAGCACGTAGGCGGGGATGTTTGTATCGACAGGCAGGCGGTCTTTATTTTCCCAATAATACATCATGGACTCAATGACAAAGTCTTCGGCAACGGCTTCATCGTGCACATAGGTACAGGCAAAGTGAACGAAGCGCTGCTGATAGTCAATAAAGAACTTATTAAAAAAATTCAGATCTATTGTCATTGACCGTCAAGTGTATTAAATTAAAAAAGGTACGGTAATGCAAATATAAGTCTTTTTATTCATAACCGGACAAAGCCGGTCTTAAAACAAAGCCTATTCGGCAGATAAACTGTCCGGGATACGAAGTTACATTGTGACATTTTGCATCTCTAAGCCATCGAGAATCGTTTCTTTAGATCCGAAGTACAGGAACATCGGAAATACGCAAAAGAAAAATCGCATCTGCTTAACTAATAACAGGATATAAAAATACGGACAATCCTGTTATGTTGAAAAAGTCAAAAAAGGCGCTTTTAATGACGTATTGCATCAAAAGCGCCTCTATGCTTATCATTTCGCTTTCACTCTCAATATAGTATAAGAGAACGGCGGGAACGTATAACTAAAGCTCTTTCCAAAGCCTTTGAACTCGCTTTCCTGCGGATAAATCTTCTTGGGCTCTTCAAAAGAGTTCTCGTCCATATCGCTGGCGGCAGAAAGGGAGATGACTTTACCCGTTTTCTCCACCTGGTTCACTCCGTCCAGCTTCACGCTCAACGGATAGGCCACGGCCTCAGCGTTCACCACTTTCACAATCAGTTCGCCCGTGGCTTCATCGTAGCCCGAAGAGAAAAACTGGAGCGGAGTCGTTTCGGGCGCATAAGACACTATCAGCTTACCGTCCATGTAGAGTTCGCTCTTCTGCGGAGCAACCACAAGTTTCACGTCATACCATTTATCGTTTTCGAGGCTCTGGGATACACGCTCGCTGACCACACCTCCCGTACGGCCATCCGAAACGCTTTCCACAGCCGTAGTCTGGTTGTTCCAGCCGGCAACGTTGTATACGTACCCCTGCTTCGCGCCCTCCGACAAACCGAAGTAGAGGAAGAAGCCTTCGTCACCACCCACTTTGCGAACTTTGCACTCCAGCGTAAAGTGGTTACTGCTGAAGCCGTCCACGATATAACGGCTCGGCGTTTCCGAAGAAGTCTGGCTCAGTACGCCGTCTTTCAGCGCCCACGTGCCTTTCCGGTCTGTGGCATTGTTCAAATCCAGGTTGGCGGCTGTACCGTCTTCCCCGGTCACTTTCACATCCTTAAATTCCACCTGCGTGTTCCATGAACCGAAACCTAAGTTGCCGGCACTGTATTCGAGAGAACGGGGAGTGCTCATTGTAATATTGCTCTTTAGATTGTACGTCGGACGGTTTTCGGCCGCCATCTGCTGCACATAGTAAGAGCTGCGTCCCAACACTTGGTCCGTATCCAGCCAGATAAGATTAACAGCCCAGGAACGGTCGTTGCGGTTCTCCAGAAGTGGGGCGTAGGAAGCCATCTTCACCAAGTCGCCGTTGCGTTCCATGCCAGAGATGAAAGCAGCTTCGGAGAGGGCAGCCCGCATGTTTCCACCGCCCACGTTGGCGTTACAGGCATATTCGCCTACATACGCATCGTATTTGCCGCGCGGATGGTTGTCGAAAATCGTCGTATTCTGGAAGAAGAATTCGGGATTGACGTACCAGTGCGGGTCAATCATATCCGTCTTTTCAATCTTGCCCGTTCCGCCCAGACCGTGGTTGGAAATAAGAATCAGCCCGGGGTATTTGGCTTTAATCGCTTTATAGAAGATGTCAAAGCGTTTGTCGTACTCGTCGCCCCAGTTCTCATTACCGATTTCCACATATTTCAGAGGGAAAGTGTCCGGATGACCCTGTTCGGCACGCTTGGCACCCCATTCGGTGGTGACGTCGCCGATGGCATATTCTATGGCATCCATGCAGTCGTCCAGATAATAAGCTATCTTGTCTTCGGGTGAAGCGTCGCCCATGCGGTACTGGCAACCCAGTCCGACGTTGCAGACAAACATGGCATCGGCATTAATATCTTCGCAGAACTGCAACATCTCATGATAACCAAAACCATACGAGCAACGGTAACCCCAGGTGCTGTACTCTCCCGGACGTGCAGCAGGGTCGCCCAATGTCTTTTTCCACTCAAAGCGGTTCGCCAGTGAGATGCCCTCCACCACGCAGCCACCGGGCCAGCGGACAAAGGCGGGATGCAGGCCTTGCAGCATTTCGGCTACGTCGGTGCGCAAGCCATTCGGGCGGTTGCGGAAAGTCTTTTCCGGGAAGAGGGATACATAGTCCAGGCTAACCGTGCCCGTACCGTCAAATTCCAGTGCCAGCTTTCCTCTTGCGGCAGTTGCCGAAGGACTCAGCATTTGTTGGACGTCGCCCCATACATTGCTTCCGACCACTTCAACAGGGACCGAAGCAAGCACTTCGTCTTTATCGGATAGCAAGAAGGCGGTTATCTTACCTTTATAATCAGCAGAAGGGCGGAGGATGGTGCGCAGGCGGTAAGAGTCGCCTTTCACCAGATTCATCCCCCAGTATCCCTCGTTTATCAGTCGGACGGGGGTGGAAGCGTCCTTAATGGTTACTTTCAGATTGTTCGGGGCGGAGGAGAACTTCGGGTTCTCTTTCGTCAGTTTCATCCCGGCAGCCGAGGCGTCCTTGGTTTGCAGAGCCCATCCCGGAACAGGTTCGGTGGTCCAGCGGAAACTGCCGTGGCTTACTTTGCCCGTCAGGTGATTGCAAACTTCCTTCGGATGGAGCACATCGCCTTCGGCATAGTAGCCTTCGGGCATTTCCAGTTCTTCAAAACTACGGTTCTTCACCAGTTCGGCATACAAGCCGCCATCACCAGCGTGGTTGATTTCTTCGAAGAAGATGCCATACATGGAGGATGCCACTTCGGCACCTTTCTCCTGTAGGTTGATTACGAGTTCTTCTTCCGGCGTAACGCCGCCGCACGAGCTCATCAACAATGCGGCTGCCGCAAGGCATAAAAGATTTTGCTTCATAAAGTTATTTGTTTTGGTATTAGATATATCTGTTCAATTGCAAAGATAGGGCATGAGAAACAAAGAGATGGGATAGTATTTTGCCAAAAAATGCTGCTTTTAAGTCAAAAGCCACAAATACAATAATCGCATTGCAGTATAAGCCTACCACAATGCGATTACACGATTATCTGAAAAGACAGATTCGCCTGACAAAGAAAAAAGAAAGATTAATAGTCCGGATTCTGTATCAACAGTTCATTCTTCTGCATCTCGTCCAAAAGGATAGGTAAGAAATAAGATTTATTCTTCCATCCCCGTTCCTGTACTTCTGTGATTGAATACACCTGTTTGCCTCCTCCATAAGGATAACGGATATCAATGCCCTGTGCATTCTTTATCACATCGGGAGCAATCATCCACCTGCGGATGTCAAAGTAACGATGCTGTTCGTAGGCCAGCTCAATCTTCCGCTCATTGCGGTAACGCTCCATCAGCGCCGCGCCGGTCTCTCCTACAGGAATATCGGGCATTCCGGCTCTGGTACGGATTTTATTGATATACTTCACAGCTTCACCTTCATCCCCCAATTCAAGACAAGCCTCAGCATAGTTCAGCAACACTTCGGCATACCTGATTTGACGGAAAGGATAGTTCTGGCGGTCATACTGATGATTAACGGCAGGGCCGATAAACTTACGCATATAATATCCTGTGTATGTCCCGTTCCAGTCTTCTATCGGCCCCTGGCGGGTATCCAAGCCCGGATTATAAGAACCATTTGCATTCTCATAAAATCCCGTTTGCACAATTCCCTCCGGGTCGGAACCAATCACGTCATCAGGACGTTGCCTCCATGTCGCTCCATCATAAAGCACACAGGCATAAAAACGCGGGTCTCTGTTCTTATAAGGTTCCGCCTTATGTTCCGAGTTGTCCCAACTGAACTTGCTGCCATCAATCATTTCATAAGAATCTACCATCTGCCCCGTAGGCACATTGCCACCCCAACCGTGAAAACCGTTAGGAGAATTGAACAAGCCAAGGCTCGGGCACTGGAAATCCCCGTTGTTGCTATTTACAATGTCATAATATGTCAGCATAATATCTTCATCATTGCCATTATTCAAGAAGAGATTCACATAGTTGTCAGTCGCTTCTTCCGCCGTTGAGAACCCATTTTCGCCGTACAAACGATAGATATTAAGGTCCATCACATCCTTTGCCGCCTTCCGGGCTGCTTCCCAACGGACTTGCCGGTCACCATCCACATAGCTCACCAATTCCGGATTCTTGTAACCGGATGACCACGATGCCTGAGAGTTGTACAGGTCGCTTGCTGCATAAAGCAACACCCGCGACTTCAATGCCAATGCCGCACCTTTAGTGGCACGCGCCTTATCGCCGCTCAGAGGTAGCAAGCCAGCAGCAGCATCCAACTCCTTCACAATATAGTCAACCGTTTCTTTCAGTGTATTCCTCGTCACCAACAGTTCGTCCGAAGGTGAATAAGACTTGTCGATAAGTGGCACACCACCCCAGAAGCTCATCAGCCAATAGTAGAAATAACCGCGCAAGTAGTGCACTTCTCCCCGCAACTGGTCTATGTCACCCCCCTGCAATTCGTACTTTTCCACATTCTCAAAGAAGATGTTACAAGCACGGATATTCTTATACAGCCTGTTCCACGTGACGTTATTGAAAGCATAAATCCAGAACCCGGGTCCCAGGATGCCCAAATAACTCGGGTTAATCTCACTCTTCACAACGGGCTGGCTCTCCCACGACCATACTTCCATCGCTTCATCGCAAAGGGAAGAGAACATCACGGTGTGGAAGCCATAATACTGCCCCTGATAGATGTTGTTGACAAACGAAGTCACCAGCGCCTTGTCCGTCCAGACCGCAGCATCCGAATAGCGGTCCAGTGGGTCTACATTGAGGAAATCATCATTACATGCCGTGAACGTCAGCATCATCAGCATAGCGAATATCTTAAACTGTTTCATAACATTTCAATTAAAAGGTTACATTTACTCCAAAATTCAATACTTTGTTCAACGGGTGGTTGTAGCCGGAACCACTCGTATTCTCAGGGTCGTAGTCCTTCATGTCGGGACTAAACGTCAGCAGGTTATAAGCGCTGATGTACACGCGTACTCTCTCGATGCCGGCTTGTTTGGTAAAGACTTTGGGCACGGTGTAGCCCAACTCGATGTTCTTCAGGCGGACATAGTCCGTTTTATGCAGCCAGAATGTATTAGGCTGGTTCACCCAATATTCATTGCTACGATTGTAGGTACGCGGGAAACTGGCTGTAGGGTTATCTTCCGTCCAGCGATTATCATAGAAACTCTTCAGGAAGTTTCCGAAGTCACCCGATTCCGTGCTTTGCTGGAATACACCGCCAAACGCACCCTGAAACAATACGGAGAAGTCGAAATCCTTATAGGTAAGGTCAACGTTCAAGCCGCCCGTGAAGGTGGGAGTCTTGGTCTTGTCATTCCGCACACGGTCGTTGCCATCAATCACTTTGTCACCATTTACATCCTTGAAAATAATATCTCCGGGACGGGCACCTGCCCAGTGCGGATAGGATTCCACGTGAGCTTCATCTTTGAAGATGCCGATGGCTTCATAATAAAGTCCGGCATTGATAGGCATCCCTGTTGACTTCTGATAATCGGGAGCACCCGGAGCTTCATCCCAAAAGAGGATTTTGTTCTTGGCATACACTCCATTCAAGCCCACACCCAGAGAGAAATCTTTGAAACGTTTGCGATAATCGATACTGAAATCAACACCCTGGTTCTTCACCTTTCCGAGGTTTTCATCGGGTAAGGTGAGTCCCGAAGTATTGGGAACAGAAGCATTCCGTTTCCAGAGGATGTCTTTCCGCTTATTGTAGAAGTAATCGACGGTTACAGCCAGGTCGCCATTCAGAAACTGCAAGTCTAAACCTATGTTTTGTTGGGTAGCTGTCTCCCAGGTTACATTGACGTTGGGGGCTACGTTTTCCATCAGGGATTGATTGGCAGTTGCACCGCCATTCGTGAGGTACATCAAGTTGTTGAAGGTATAAGAAGCAAGGTACTGATACGGATCGATCATATCGTTACCCGTCTTTCCCCAGGAAGCACGGACTTTGGCAAAGTGAACGAAAGGCAATGCTTTCTGAAAGAAGTTTTCTTCGGAGATGACGTAGCCCAATGAAACACCCGGGAAGAAGCCGAACTGATTGGAATGGTCGAAGATATATGAGCCCTGGTATCTCCATACAAATTCGGCCAGATACTTAGACTTATAGCTGTAATTCACACGACCGAAATAATTGAGGCGCGCCTCTTTATACCCCTTACCGGTATTGTTTATTTCGTCCTGTCCACCGGCAAACAACTCATCGATGGCAGTGGAAATGAAGTATCTGCGAAATGCCTCGAAGGAGTCTCCCTTGCCGGTGATTCTTTCTGCACCCGCCAGTATATTCACAGAGTGGTTCTCAGCAAAAGTACGGTTATAGTTTATAATACCGCTAAGCAGGATATTCTGGTTGTCTTCCATAGACTCCCGGAGACGGGGATCGCTGAAACCTTTCTTACCTTCTACCAGAAGGGGATTATTGTTTTCGTCCAAGGATGTCCCGTCCCATGAATACAGGGTCCAAGGAGTCTGCCATATCTTGCGGAAACGGAAGTTCTTATCCAGTGAGGCAGTAGCTTTAAGGGTGAGCCCTTCCACATAGGGAACATTGATATTGACGCCGAAGTCTCCGTTCAGGATGTAGCGTTTGTCTCGCTCGTAGCCTGTAGCGTCGGTGGCAATCACTACCGGGTTGTCACCGAACTCGATATCGGGACCCGGGAGGCCATTGGGCCAATAAGCAGGCATGTTGGGCTTGGACCTCATCAGCATTCTGAAAATATTCTCGGACGAACGGGTGGGGTATTTACGGTCTTCCATACGTCCGGTGAGATTCATGAAGAGATTGATGTACTTATTGAGTTTCAGGTCCAGATTCGATTTCAGGTCGTACTGGTTGTACTTGGTTCCGCTGTTGCGGTAAAATCCGTCCTGGCTTTTGGCAGACACACTGACGAAGTAGGTCATGTTGTCCGTACCGCCGTCGATAGTGGCATTGGCATAGGTCTGGGGAGACCAGGGTTTCAAGGTTTCTTTGAACCAGTCGGTGTTGGGATACGACCAAGGATCGGAGCCGTCACGGTATTTCTGAATATCTTCCGGAGTATAGCGTTCTTTGTTACCTGCGTACTTATCAATCTCATTCAACAAAGTGGCGTATTCGGAAGCATTCGCCATTTCGGGAATAACGGTAGGGCGGGATATACCGTAATTATAGGAAAGGTTTACGGTGGGTTTACCCTTTTTGCCCCGCTTGGTAGTAATGATAATTACACCATTGGCGGCTTGTGCACCATAGATGGCAGCCGAAGCATCCTTCATGACGGACATGGTTTCAATGGTGCTGGGGTCGATACGTTCAAGCGAGCGTCCCGGAACACCGTCCACTACCACCAACGGGTCGGCTTTACCGAAAGTGTTGACACCACGGATTCTGATGGTAGCTCCATCATAACCGGGTTCTGCCGTATTGGAGATGGCAACCACACCGGGCAGGCGTCCGGCAAGTCCCTGACTGACATTAGTTACAGGGGTGTTTGCCAGCTTTTCGCCGCCGATGCTGGTTACGGAACCGGACAAGGTAGCCTTCTTCTGAACACCATAGCCCACGATTACCACTTCGTCCAGCATTTCAGTATCTTCCTTTAGAAGCACCTCCAGTTTTTTTCTTCCGTTAAGAGGAATTTCCTGTACCAAGTATCCCACATAAGAGATGCGCAGCGTGGCGCCTTCGGGCACGGAGATGGAGAAGTTACCGTCCAGATCGGTCACCGTACCGTTAGACGTGCTACCCGCTTCCAGAACAGAAACTCCTATCAGAGCCTCTTTCGTTTTCTCATCCAATACTTTTCCTTTGACAGGTTGGTTCTGAGCCCATAGCAAAACCGGGCTCACAAAGGCAACAACGACAAACAAAAGGAAATTCAGACATTTGTTTTTCATAATAATATATTTAAAGTTAAGTAAATCGTCATAAATTGTTTATATCTTGAGAGTATCTGTCATCCTGAGCGCAGTCGAAGGATCTACTCTCTCCGAATGCACAGAGAAGAGATTCTTCGACTGCGCTCAGAATGACAGTAAGTTAATTAGGGTTATGTACTTAAACGTAGATATATGTGTGTTTAAAGAGTGCGACGGCACTACTTCTATCATTCGGCATGTATCAGTACAGAGGCATCCTCCATTCCTTCGGCAGAAACCGTCACCCGTATTTCACCCTTTTCTTCATTGGGCTGTACAATGGCAATGGCTCTTCCCCGGAACGTGTTGGGGGTAAGCGAGCGGAAGCTCTTCATGTCATCATAAGCAGCATTTCCACCGGCAATGACGGTTCCCTTGCCACTGCATTCTATCTTGACAGGCAGGGAAGTATCGGGAACCACATTTCCGTCTTTGTCCACCAACTCTATCTTCACGTAAGAGAGGTCGTTCTTGCAGGCTTTGATAGTACTCCTGTCGGCCGTCAAACGGATGGCGGCAGGCTCTCCGGCAGTTTTCAATATGAACTCTTCCTTACCTTTTGAGTTCACCGCTTTCAGGGTTCCCGGTTCATAAGGCACCTCAAAGGTGGCTGTATAATTCTCCTTGCCGGTTTCTTTCTCACCTATCAGCTTGCCGTTCAAGTAAAGTTTCACTTTCGGCGAACGGCTGTATACGTTGACTGACAGGGTTTGTCCTTCCAATCCCTTCCAGTTCCAGCTTACAAGTTCGTTGGGCCATCCCCAGCCATTCACCACTTCTTTCTTATTATCGGGAACGGGGGCATGCACGGCCATTGTCACCGGACGTTCCCGCCAAAGCACATCGCGATAATAAGACTGAGGCTTCTTGTCACCGCAAAGGTCGATATCACCGCACCAGCCATTATACCAAGGCCAACCCATGAATTGCGGATTGTGTTCACCCTCACCCAAGTACAAGGCATGAGCCAGTCCGGCTTCACCCAGATAGTCGATAGCCGTCCAGACAAAATCACCTATCACATACGGATGCTTTTCTACAAGATTCCAGTTCTGGGCGGCTTCTTTCGGATAAGATTCGCTACCATAAATGACGCGGTCGGGATAGGCTGCATGGTCACTTTCATATTTCCGCCATATGTAGTTATAGCCTGCCACATCCAGGCTCCGGAAGATTCTGTAGGAGTCTTTATCCCAGGTGAACTGGCGTCTGTCCCAGAAATCATTCGAACCTATGGTTGTGAAACGGGATTGATCGTATTTGCGGATTGTGTTAACCAGTCTCTTGGAAATCAAGTCTCCTTCGGGTTCATCGGCACGTTGTGCCACCTCATTTCCGATGCTCCACATGATGATGGAAGGGTGATTGCGGTCGCGGCGGACAGATGCAGACAGGTCTCTGTCACTCCATTCGTCAAAGAACTGATGATAGTCTTGTTCGCGTTTTGCAGCTTGCCACTGGTCGAAAGTTTCGTGAATAACCAGCATGCCAAGTCTGTCACATGCATCAAGAAAGTACTCGGACACTTGGTTATGAGAGCATCTGACAGCGTTGTAACCATTGGCTTTCATAAGTTCCACTTTCCGCTCTTCGGCACGGTCTATGGCAACCGCTCCCAGCAATCCGTTGTCGTGATGGATGCAGCCTCCTTTCAGCTTCATAGGTTTGCCGTTCAGCAGGAAACCTTCATCGGCAGAGAAGGAGATGGTTCGGATGCCGAAAGGAACGGTAATCTTATCATATTCCTTTTCGTTGGAAAACAGCGATACTTCTGCCGTATAGAGCACAGGTGTATCTACCGACCATAATTCGGGCTTTTTGATGGAGAAAGATGTTGCTACCGGAGTCTCTTCGGAGAGTACCACGTCCTGTGAGGTTGAAAGCACTTCGTCGCCGGCAGGCGAATATATTTTAATACCTATTTTACCTGATTTGTTTTGCAGGCCCTCGTTATGTATGATAGTGGAGAACTTAATTACAGCATTCTTCTTTTGCAGTTCGGAAGCATCGACAAAAGTATCCCACTTGTCCAGATAGAGTTTCTCCGTCTTCATCAACCATACGTGGCGGAAGATGCCCGAACCGGCATACCAACGGCTGTTGCGCCCTGCATTCACCACTTTCATGGCAAGGGTGTTCGAAGTGCCGGGAGCGTTCAGATAGGGGGTGATGTCTACCTTATAAGAGGTATAGCCATAAGCATTAAAGTTTGCCTTTTTACCATTTATCCAGAGTTCGGATTGGTTGTATACTCCTTCGAAATAAAGGACAATGCGTTTACCGGCATCGCTTCCGGAGAGAGTGAATTCCTTTCTGTACCAGCCTTCACCACCCACGGTCTGCCCGGTATCGATATCCCCTTCGCTCATGCGCGAGAAGGGCCCGACGGTGATTCCTTCTTTCTGAAAGGGTAGTGGTTCTACGCTCCAGTCATGGGGAAGGTCGAGTACTCTCCAACGGCTGTCATTGTACTCCGGCTGTTCGGCATTGGCTACAATGCCCAGATGGAATTTCCAATCCTTATCAAAAAGGATTTTACGCCCGGATGCGCGAAGTGTGGCGTCCGGAAAGGTAGTGACTAACATCACCATACACATCAACAATAGCTTGCTTGCTTTTCTCATAATAGTTATGACTCAAGTTTAAAATCTTGTGGCAAAACAAGCTATATTCAATAAAGGAGAGGGGACAAAAACAGATTGCCGGAGGGGTAAATTCCTGTCATGAAACGTTTCTATACCCTGATGAAAGGATTTTATACCCTAAAGAAGAAGCATTATAGTAAAATACCTCCGCTTAGGAACCCATCTCCCCCTGCTTCTGCAAATACTCCGTCGGCGTAACACCAAACTCTTCCTTGAAACATTTAGTGAAATATTTAGGACTACTGAAACCCACCGCATAAGCAATCTCCGATATATTCAGTGTCCGGGCAAGAAGCATCATGCAGGCACGTTTCATCTTGACATTCCGCACGAAATCCAAAGGCGTCATTCCGGTCATGGACTTTATCTTGCGGTACAGGGTAGATTTGGACATGTTCATTTCCGTAGAGAGATGTTCCAGGTCGAACTCCGACTCTTCAAGGTGTTGTTCTATACTATCGATAATAGATTGCAGGAACTGTTTGTCCGCCGATGGATAGGCAAGCCCTTCCAGATTGATGTTTTCCTCTTTACGGAAAGCAGCCTGGCGCATCTTCGAAGACCGTATCAGGTTATCCACCCGGGCAAAGAGTATCTTCAATTCGAAAGGCTTGGCAATATATCCGTCGGCACCGGCCTCGTAGCTTGCCACCCGGTCGTCGATGCCATTCTTGGCTGTAAGTATAATAACAGGGATATGATTAAAACGCATATCCCCCTTGATACGTGTGCAAAGCTCCCAACCATTCACATCGGGTAGCATGACATCGCACAGGATGACGTCTACCTCATTGTTATTCAGCTTTTCCCAGGCATGCCACCCGTCTACAGCCGTCAGCACGGTGAACCGTTCCTTAAATATCTCCCTCATCATGGAGAGCAGTTCGGTATTGTCGTCAATAAGCAACAGCGTGAGCTTGTCCGCATCATCGGACGAAACGGTACAATCTTCGGAATACTGTCCGTCCGGAGCAGATGGTAAGACCATCGTTTCATCCACCAGTTCATCCGTTGTGTAACTCTCCTTATCAATGGGCAGCTTCACCGTGAAACACGTACCTTGTCCCTGAACACTTTCCACCACGATAGTGCCGTGGTGCAGGTTCACCAGGTCTTTCGTCAAAGAAAGCCCGATACCGTTCGACTCTATTCCCCTGTTTTTACGGCTACTATAGAAGCGGGTGAAGACATGCTCTATCTCCTTGGCAGGAATACCGATACCCTCATCTTTCACCTTCAACAACAACATTCTATGATTTTCTTCACCTGCTTCCGCCCATGCTTCGACGACGATCCGTTTATTCTCCGGCGTATACTTAATAGCGTTGGACAGCAGGTTGTGCAATATCTTATCCAACTTGTCAAAGTCCAAATACCCAGCCCCTTCTTCTATATGGATACGGGGTTCCAATGTGATATTCTTCTTCCCGGCAAGAGGCAGGAAGTTTATCCGGCAGATATTCAGGATGAACTCATTAATATCTCCTTCGGAAACATTCAACTTCAATTTCCCCACATCCATTTTCCTGAAATCGAGCACCTGCTGTATCAGCCGTTTTAACTTGTCCACGTTGGCCCTCAGCATGACGGTCTGCTGTTGCATGGCAGGCGCTTTCTGGTCTAAATAATCGGATATGCAGGATATGACGGTGAGAGGCGTCAGCAGTTCATGGGAAACATTGGTGAAGTAAATCAACTTCGTGCGTGTCAGTTCTTCTTGCAGCTTGACTTCATTTTTCAGCCTGATGCGGCGCATGTAGAGCCGGATTACGGTATAGAAGCAGAGCCCGGTCAGGAGAATATAAACAAGACTGGCAAACCAGGTTTCATAAAAAGCCGGTCTTTTCTCAAGGGTCAGCAACACTTCGTCTTCAGTCCATTTGCCTTGTTCATATTCCAGTTTCAGCCTGAATTTATAAACTCCTTTCTTCAACTGATTATAGAAAGCCGAGTATTTATCATTATTCAGGATAACCCACTCCCTATCCACTCCTTCCAGCTTATAAGCAGCCCTGAGTTTGGTATTCAGCGAGTATTGCAGGGGGGAGAAAAATATTTCTATATTCCGGTCGTTCGGGTTGAGAGATATACTTTCCACTGTATTTTTCTCCGAAGCATAGGGAAAGAAAACACTCTTATCTCCCACTTTGACATCCGTGATGACCGGATGGGGATAAACTTTGCCCACCGACAAGGCATCGCCGGAACGAATATGCGTAAATCCGCGATGCCCGCCGGCATACAGTCCGCCCCGCCCGTCTACGCTAAAGGCCCTGTACCTGAAAACATCCACCAACACATTCTCATCCGAAGTGGTATAGTCTGTATAGACCTTCCGGTAAATATCATACCGGAGCACCTTCTTATTCGTTACAATCCAGACATACCCCTTATCAGCCAGCAAGCCCAGCACGGAGCAGTTGTCTATGACGTCATCCAAGGGCATATTTTCAAACGTCTGCTTCTCTTTATCGGACTTGAAGATTTTCCCCAGAGAGGAGATTACCCACAAACACCCCTCTTCATCCACACAGATATTCTTTACCCCTTCCTTCTCATAAAAATACGCTGAAAAGCTACCCTCCGGTTCATGGTTAATCTTACCATCGGCATAATGCAACCGGTAGATTTGCTTATCCACTGATACTCCCCAGATTTTCCCTTGCATATCGGAGGCCAGAGAAGACATCACCGGAAGGCTGGCATCCTGAATTATCAAACTCCGGTCGCCAGGATGCTTCACATACACATTGTTCCATGTAGCTATCCACAAATTACCATCCCTATCTTCCACCAGCTCTTTGATTGCTTCTTGTCTCTCAATCAACTTGCTTAAATCAACATCTTCTTCCACCCGGACTTTCATTTCCTGACAGGTCAGCCTCATCAAACGGGTAACTCCGCGGATACTTGCCCACACTCCGGGTTTGGAAGCGGATTTTATCAGAATATCCGCCTCCCCCAGGTTGGCTGTTTTGCTAACGTCTGCAAAAAGTTCCCGGGACAAATCGTACAGGCAAAGTCCATATCTGTCCTGACTCATCCACATGACATTATTCCCGTCCACACAAAGATTCAAGAGATTGGCATCCCATCCTGTTTGCTCTTTAAATTGATGCAGGCGGTAATTGTCTATGTTCGAATTATCAAAGAAAATGGTGTAAGCCATATCATAGGAAGCCAGCCACAAATTACCTTCCCGGTCTTTACAGATTCTGGTGTACATCATCTGCGTATCCACCAGATCGTGTATGTCAACCTGTTCCAATGTTCCTTCATCTGTATGTTGCAGTGCGTAGAGCCCTCCGTAAGATAGCAGCCAAAGGTAACCGAAAGTATCATCCTGCGTCATGCTAAAGAAAATCGGTTCGGTTTCACCACTCCGGGGATTCAATACATGGTGCCGTTTGTAGCATTCTTCTCCTGCCTTATCCGGGAAAAACTGCCACAATCCTTCTCCCCATGTGCCTATCCAGTAATTGCCCGATTTGTCCTGAAACATAGTAAACGTTGAATTGCTTCTCCCAAGTTGCGGGTAATTCACAAAAGAATTGGTTTGCCTGTCATATCCGAACAAACCTGCACTGGAAAGTATCCACACCTGTCCCTCACGATCAACATATATAGAATTAATATTAGACCGCTTGCCCGATGCGGGAGAGAGTTCATATTCCTGTATGGCATGGGCGGTGGAATCGCACTTATAGATTTTTCCTCCGGAACCTACCCAGGTGGTTTCGGTTTTATCAGTCACTATATAGTCGATTGCTTGAGTCCGAAGCCTTTCATCGGGAAAAGGTAGAATCCGGCAAGTCTGTTTGTCGTAGAGGTTGAGCCCCTTTCTTGTAGCAATCCATACATAGGCATTATTATCAGTGATGCATACAATGGAGTTATCACTCAATAGGTTCAGATTTTTGTAGTCGGAGCGAAAAGTCTGCAATCCATAACCATCATAACGTGCCAGTCCGTTTGTAGTACCAATCCAGAGATAACCTGTGCGGTCCTGATAGATATCGAAAATTTCATTGGAAGACAATTGGTAGAAGAAAGGGAATTGCCGGGAGAGCATATGCTGTGCACTTACAGACAATTCTCCCAGGAAAAGGAATATACAGAGGAAGAGGTATTTCATAGCACAATGATATGGTTATGGGAGCAAAGGTATAAAAAAAGATGGCTCCTAAGGCCATCTATACTAATAAATGATACACTCCGCCCACCAATGCGCGCACTACACCTTTCATCTCCAACTCAAAAAGCAGGCTGGTCATACGGTTCACGGGAATATCAGCTTCTACCACCAGCGTATTGATATGCAAGTCGCCCAAGCGGGTGAGAATACGAACAACAGACTCCTCTTCTCCGGATAATTCGGGAAAAAGGTTGCGCTGAATACCTTCCGGTTTGGCAGACTGCTCCGTAGTATTCCAACCCACCGTCTGCACGAAATCTTCGGCAGACTGGATGAGGGCGGCTTTATTATCGCGTATCAACAAATTACAGCCCTTCGAAGAAGCATCCGTGATGCGCCCGGGAACGGCAAAGCAATCTCGATGATAGCCTATAGCCAAATCTGCCGTAATAAGGGAACCGCCTTTATCGGCAGACTCTACAACAATGGTAGCATCACTCATACCCGCCACAATGCGGTTGCGACTGACAAAGTTATGACGGTCGGGATTGGTTTCGGTAAGAAATTCAGTGAGCAGCCCACCATTTTCCAGCATGTCAATGGCTGTTTTGCGGTGGACATATGGATAAATACGGTCGAGCCCATGGGCAAGAACGGCCACGGTGGAGAGGTTATTGGCAAGGGCGGCACGATGGGCATGTATATCGATACCATAGGCCAGACCGCTGACGACCAGAACATCAGGACAAAGAACGGATAAATCATGCAGGAAATCGGCACAGAACTGCTTACCGTATTCCGTGGCATTACGGGTGCCCACCATGTCAATTACACGAAGGCGGTTGAAATCAGTATTGCCCTTGAAGAAAAGAACTGCCGGAGCATCTTCACATTCGCGCAGACGGGAGGGGTAGGCCTCATCTTTTAGGGTGAGACACATTAGACGGTTCTTTTCCACAAACTCCATTTCATGTTCGGCACGCAGAAAAGCGGCGGGATTATCAAGAGCTGCAACCACGGCAGGGCTTACGCCGGAAAGGAGTCCGGGCAGTTCCTGACGCCGGCTGAAGACTTCGGCGGCACTACCCATACCCTCTATTAAACGCTTTGCCCCGATATGTCCAATACCGGGGCAAAGCGTGAGGGCTATACTGCAAATACGTTCGTCGTTATTCACGATAGTTAGTAATTAGAGGTTATCGGTAAGATAGGGTGCAAAGATTTTATCAAACAGTTCGCTGTCGCTCAAACGTCCGTTCACCAGACAGACCGTATCCACCACTGCCTTGACTACTACTTTATTGTCACTCTTCCTGAAGATGTCCTGATAGAAGACATACTTGATGCCTTCCTTCTTCATATAGAGTTTGGAAACAAACTCGTCGGCACTCTTCAACGGAGTTTTAAACGCCATGTTGATGCGTGCCACAACCGGGTCTACTCCCTGTTCGTGCAAACGGGCAAAACTGACACCTGTAGAAGAAAGGAACTCATGCCTGGTATGTTCCAGGTAATGCTGATAGTTCGCATTATTCACGATGCCTTGCAGGTCGCATTCATAATCGCGCACCTTCATCTCCAATTCATAGATATATTTTTCCATAATAAAACTTAAATGACACACTTATGACACACTCTACTCGAAAATAACACACTTGTGACACACTCTATCTGAATTATTTTACAGGTATAGCTTTACACTTATAAAGTGTGTCAAAAGTGTGTCATCCCCGTTTCTTTTCAATATCCAGTCCCTTAAACTTCTTCAATTCCTCTGTAGAAACCAGCTTGTACAACTTGTCACTGGGGCGTATTTTGCCCGCTTTCATCGAGAAATGCTCCCCTTTCTTCACTGTTTGTACCGGTTCCAGGTTGACACGGGCTTCGTCGAGCGTCATAAACACTGCACCCGTAGTAGGACCCGTAATCAATATCTTGTCTCCCACATTCAACTCGGCAGCTTCTACCAGAAACTCGGCAACACCGATATTAGAGAAGTACCTGATGCCTTTGCCTACGTAGATTTTCCGTTCCGTAGCCGCCGAACCATAATTCTTCGTCCACTCACCAAGGCGTTGTCCCAGATAGTATCCGTCCCAGAAGCCACGGTTGAAAACCGTTTTCAGGCGTTCATCCCAGACGGCAATCTTTTCATCCGTGAACGTGCCGTCCAGATAAGAGCGGATGGCCTCTTTATAACATTCCACCACTGTGCGGACGTACTCAGGTCCGCGGGCACGCCCTTCTATCTTGAACACACGCACACCTGCGTCCAGCATCTTGTTCATGAAGTGAATGGTTTTCAGGTCTTTGGGCGACATGATATACTGGTTGTCCACTTCCAGCTCCACATCCGTCTCCTTATCACGTACCACGTAAGAGCGGCGGCACACTTGCATGCAAGCGCCGCGATTGGCCGAGTGGTTCATCTCGTGCAGAGAAAGATAGCACTTTCCGGAGACTGCCATGCAGAGCGCACCGTGGCAGAACATCTCGATACGGATAGGCTCACCGCCGGGTCCGCAGATATTCTCTTCGCAGATATGGCGGTAAATCTCCGCTACCTGTTCCAGATTCAACTCGCGTGCCAGCACCACCACATCTGCAAACTGTGCATAGAAGCGCAGGGCTTCTACGTTGGAGATATTCAATTGGGTGCTGAGGTGCACTTCCTGACCAATCTGCCGCGCATAGCTCATCACAGCCACATCTGCCGCAATCACCGCAGAGATGCCGGCAGCCTTTGCCGCATCTATAATGGTGCGCATCAGTGCAAGGTCCTGGTCGTAAATAATAGTATTGACGGTGAGGTAGCTCTTCATTCCGTGCTCGTCACACGTCTGCGCTATTTCCCGTAAGTCTTCAACGGTGAAAGTGTTCGCTGAACGGGCCCGCATATTCAGGTTCTCAATACCGAAATAGATAGAATCGGCTCCTGCCTGGATAGCTGCTGCGAGTGATTCGCGTGAGCCGACAGGGGCCATGATTTCAAAATCTTTTAAATCCATAAATCATATATTTATAAGCTACAAGTTACGAGCTACGAGCTACAAGTGGCTGCGCTATGTTCCGAAAGGCACTCGTAGCTTGTAACTTGTAGCTCGTAACTTGTAACTATTTTCCCTGTGCCTGCAACTCCTGTTGTAGTTCAGTAGCAATTTCCATGCCCAACTGCTGGCCTATTTGCATACCCTCAGTCATCATGGCAGGGGTAGAAGTACCCAGTTTCTTTCCGACGGGTGATTCATAGAAAGCGACTATTTTCTTCAAATCATCCAGTGTCAGGTATTTCTGATATATAGGAGCATAAAGTTCCGCCAGTTTAGAGCCGAATTTAGATTCCCATTTCTTCTGGAAACTATCCCAGAAAGAAGCTGAAACCGAAGGTGATTGTTGTTTCAACATAGCAATCATCTGCGGCACCATAGCCTTTGCCGATGCCATAGAACCGGATACTTCCAGCATTTTTTCCAACGTAGCCTTGTATTCGTTACTCGGAGTTTGTGCCGAAACCGAAGGTGCGGCAGCAAACAGCATAGCCACACACATCACAACTAAAACCAAACCTTTTTTCATAATTCCATATTAGTTAAATAAATGAATGATACAAAGGTAGGCTTTTTTCCGTATTTTTGCAGCGAAATAATCATTTAGTTCAATTTGTCCATGAAGATAGGCCACATAGACCTGGGCGAACGCCCCATACTTTTAGCCCCGATGGAGGACGTCACCGACCCTGCATTCCGACTGATGTGCAAGAAGTTCGGTGCAGATATGGTATACACGGAATTCGTATCGAGCGACGCATTGATACGCTCCGTCAGTAAGACCGAACAGAAGTTGAATATCAGCGATAAGGAGCGTCCTGTAGCCATACAGATATACGGTAAGGACACGGAAACAATGGTGGAAGCCGCGCGCATTGTGGAAGAAGCGCGTCCGGATATTCTCGACATCAACTTCGGCTGCCCCGTGAAGCGCGTAGCAGGCAAAGGTGCAGGAGCAGGTATGCTACAGAACATTCCTAAGATGCTCGAAATCACCCGTGCCGTGGTGGATGCAGTGAAAATACCCGTCACCGTAAAGACTCGTCTGGGCTGGGATGCCAACAACAAAATCATTGTGGAACTTGCCGAACAACTACAGGATTGCGGCATTGCCGCCCTCACCATCCACGGCCGCACCCGCGCACAGATGTACACCGGCGAAGCGGACTGGACACTTATCGGCGAAGTGAAAAAGAACCCTCGGATGCACATCCCCATCATCGGGAACGGAGACGTCACCACCCCTCAAAGGGCAAAAGAGTGCTTCGACCTCTATGGTGTAGATGCCATTATGATAGGACGTGCCAGTTTCGGCCGCCCGTGGATATTCAAGGAGATACGGCATTATCTGGAAACGGGTGAGGAACTCCCCCCGCTGAGTGCCGAATGGAGACTGGACGTGCTGCGGCAGGAAGTGGAAGACAGCGTCAATCTGCTGGATGAAAGAAGAGGGATTCTGCACGTACGCCGCCATCTGGCAGCAAGCCCTCTGTTCAAGGGGATACCGAACTTCCGGGATACGCGTATCGCCATGCTGCGTGCGGAAACAAAGGAGGAACTGTTCCGAATATTCGACAGCATCGAAGGTTCCCTGTTCTCTACATAGGGTAATTATTGACGCTATATTGCCAATGTCTTGCCATAGGCTTGGCAAACTTTTGCCATCGCAGTGGCAAGACTTTGCCAAGCCTATGGCAAAAGTTTGCCACTACGGTGGCAAAAACAAAAGGCTACTTACCCCGTAAATGAGTGTCTACAAGTAGTTCTTTATCTTACTTGAACATCGGCTGTGCAAACCACCTCTTAAACATCCACGTCACCACAATGTAGAGTCCGAATGCTGAAACAAAGCCCACAATCGCATCAATAAGGTAATGCGCCTGAATGTACACCGTTGCACCGCAAAGCAACAAATAGAACGGCAACAGGAAAGCAAACAGCCAGCGACTTCCGCGCCACGCCATAATCATCAGGATAGTGGATATGCCCACATGCGAACTGGGGAAAGCCGCCGTGGGGCGTTCACCTATCTGCTGCGAACCCTCTACCAGATTATAGAAGAAACCATGATCGTATCCCGGTCCGGGCAGCAACTCCTGGTTATGGTTGAAGTAGTCTCCAATGGAAGGGAATACCCCCTGCGCCACATTATCATCCCCGATAGCCGGGAAATAGAACTGCGGACCTGCCACCGGAACAAAGATATAAATCAGATAATAGATAAAGAAAGAAGTGACCAGCACGAACGACAGCTTCTCGAAGAATTGAAACCGGTAGATAAAGTACCAGACCACTACAATCAGTATCATCGGATAATAGAAGAAGTATCCCATATTGAACGGCTCACTCACCCACATATGCGGGAAGCGGAGGCAGAACCACACCGCCGGTTGTCCGCCGAACATCCACTGCTCCGCCGAAGCGAATACATGGTCCAGGTTGGGGAATATCCGGTTGAACTCAAATGTATCGGGATACCAATAGGAAAGCAAAGACATCTGTATGGCTATGCGCACAAAGGCGGAGAACTTACAGGGTGCCAGCCGGTAAAGATACATCAACAGGAATGTCATACCGGCAATCATGGCACGGTCAATCAACATCTGTCCAGGATGATCCATTTCCTGAAAAAGGAACAAGATCAAAATAGAAGTCAACAAATTGTATATAAGTGTTATCTTCTCTACTGCAAACAACCCCTTCCGGGTTTCTACCTTTTTAAATAAATCTAAAGCCATCCCTCGTTCTTATACCAGGCAATGGTTTCCTTCACGCCTTGCTCCAGGTTGTACTGGGGCGCGAATCCCAACTCCCGGACAGCCGGGCCGATGTCACATTGCCAATTGCGTTGTTTCATTATGTTATACTTATCCGAATTGAGAGTACCGGGCTTCTTGCTGCGCATCGCCCAGAAATCAGCGAGCAAAGATACAACTTTCAATATAATTAACGGGCATACCACCCGAATAACAAACGGATTACCCAATTCTTTCCTTATCAGGTCGGAAAAAGCACGGCTACGGTACACCTGTCCGTCTGCCAGGAAGTAGGCGCGGCGGCATGCCTGCTTCTCGATGCCAAGGAACACAGCCTGCACAATATCTTTCACATAGATAAACGTCAGGTCCTGGCGGCGGAAGCCCACCGCAAAGTCCGTATGCTGCTTGATGGACTTCGCCATCAGGTAGTAATCTTTCTCACGCGGGCCGTAGACTCCCGTGGGGCGATAAATGACATAGGGGAAGCCGGGAATGCTCTGCAAGTAGAGCTCGGCTTTAAGTTTGCTCAGTCCGTAAGCGGTATTGGGCATGGGGGAGTCGTCTTCCGTAATGGGTTGGTAGGTTTTCTCCCGGACGGGACCGAAGACGCTCAGCGTACTGATATAGATGAATTGTTTCGGTATCATGTTCAGTTCGCGAAGGGTATCGACAAAGTATTTCGTTTGCAGATAGTTCACGCGGTCGAACTCCCGCTTATCCGTGCACTTGGTGACGCCGGCGCAATGGATGATGTAGTCGAACTTATTATAGGTTCCCTTATGACCGGAGAGTTGTGCCCTCAGTTCGTTGGGATGTGCAAAGTCCAGTTCGAGAATGTGTATCTTGCGGTTGCGCAGATATTCGCGGCTGCTACTTGAGCGGATACCCGCCCACACGCCGAACTTCCGCTTCAACGCTTCTTCTACGATGAAACTTCCGATAAATCCACTGGCTCCTGTAATTAATATACTTTCCACTCGCTACTTTTTATTTAGTGATTAACGGTAAGTGATGAGTGATTAGTAGGCTGCGCTATGACGCCGCATAGCACTAATCACTCATCACTAGCCACTAATCATTATTTCAACGGTTCCACATGAATACCCACATGCGTATTCCTGCCAAACATATCTTTTAGTTTATTCTCTATCGCCGTGGCCGTCCGGTGCGCCTCTTCCAGGGATATTTTCCCGTCCATGCGCACATGTACCTCAATGGCACAATAGCTTCCGATGCGGCGCGTGCGCAGATGATGCGGTGAACTGACACCGGGAAACGACAGGATGGTCTCCTGTATCTTGTTCTCCACCGTGGCAGGCAACGACTTCTCCAACAGCTCGTCCACACAAGGTATCAGCAACCGGATGGAGACTTTCATAATGAAAAAGCTCACAACCACCGCCGCAATCGGGTCGAGCACCCGCCAATGAGGGCCCAACACAATGGCACCGCCAATGCCCACAGCCGTACCTATGGAAGAAAGCGCATCACTCCGGTGATGCCACGCGTTGGCAATCACCGCCTGCGAGTTCAGTCTCTTCCCCTTGAATACCGTATAGCGATAAAGAGTTTCTTTCGAGACAATGGATAGCAGCGCTGCCACCAACGCCACGATGCCCGGCTCCTGCAAAGCATCTCCCTGCAAGAAACGGAAAATGGACGACGCCCCACTCCAGAGAATACCGAAGCCGACACACAACAGCAGAATACCGATAATAGCAGTAGCCAGTGTCTCATACTTCCCATGCCCGTAATCGTGGCTCTCATCCTCGGGTTTGGCAGATATGCGCACAAACACAATCACAATAATATCGGTGACAAAATCCGACAGTGAATGAACCGCATCCGCCAGCATAGCGGCACTATGCCCGAAAACTGCTGCAAAGAACTTGAACACAAGCAAAAGGAAGTTCACTATACTCCCTGCCACGGTCACCCGGTAAATGCCTTTTTCCCGTTGGGTATCTGTCATCTGTAATGCTTGTTCTGCCATTCAGCCATTTTATAAATCGTTGCAAATATAGTACATAAATCCGTTTGCTTCTGCAATTTACCGGTTATTTTCTGCCAGAGAAGAAGATTTTAGGGGCAGATTGAACGAGGGATAACTATTATTTGTTTACTTTGCAAATAGAGAATGAAGTGACGAGTGACGAGCTACAAGCTACGAGCTACAAGTAACGAGTTGCTGCGCTGTACTCAGGGCGAATAATTATTCGCCCGGCTATCACGCCGAAAGGTACTCATCACACGTAGCTTGTAGCTCGTCACTTATCTGCCACTAACATAAAAAAGATATATATTATGAGCAAGAACAAAGAAAAGAAAGCCGGCAAGCGCATGAAAAAGAAAGAGCTTGTGGGCGCACTCATGGATTTTTTCCATTCAAAACCTGACGAAGTACTGTCCCTGAAATACATATTCGAACAACTTCACCTCACCACGCATCCCCTGAAGATGCTGTGCAAGGACATCCTGAGCGACTTGTCGCTGGACGACTACATCACCGAAGTGGATAAAAGCAAGTATAAGCTGAACAACCATGGCGTGGAGATGGTGGGCACCTTCCAGCGCAAGAGCAACGGAAAGAATTCCTTCATCCCCGAAGGTGGCGGTGACCCGATATTCGTTGCCGAACGCAACTCGGCACACGCCATGAACAACGATAAAGTGCGCATCTCCTTCTATGCCAAACGCCGTGGACGCGAAGCCGAAGGTGAAGTCATCGAAGTACTGGAACGCGCCAACGACACCTTTGTAGGCACGCTGGAAGTTGCCAACTCCTACGCCTTCCTGGTGACGGAGAACCGCACGCTCGCCAACGACATCTTCATCCCCAAAGAGAAGCTGAAAGGTGGAAAGACAGGCGACAAAGCCATCGTGAAAGTAGTGGAGTGGCCCGACAAGGCTAAGAACCCCATCGGACAAGTCATCGACATCCTCGGCAAAGCGGGCGACAACACCACCGAGATGCATGCCATTCTTGCCGAGTTCGGCCTGCCCTACGTCTACCCCGCTTCCGTAGAGAAAGCTGCGGACAAGATTCCTGCTGAAATCTCCGATGAAGAGATTGCCAAGCGCGAGGACTTCCGGGGTGTGACCACCTTCACCATCGACCCGAAGGATGCCAAGGACTTTGACGACGCCCTCTCCATCCGCAAACTGAAAGAAGGTTTGTGGGAAGTGGGTGTACACATAGCAGACGTCAGCCACTACGTCACCGAAGGCAGCATTATCGACAAGGAAGCCGAGAAGCGCGCCACGTCCGTCTACCTGGTAGACCGCACCATCCCGATGCTACCCGAACGCCTTTGTAACTTCATCTGCTCTCTGCGTCCCAACGAAGAGAAGCTGGCATACTCCGTCATCTTCGACATCAACGAAAAGGGCTACGTAAAGAATGCACGTGTCGTTCACACCGTCATCAAGTCCGACCGCCGCTTCACCTACGAAGAAGCGCAACAGATTATCGAGACGAAAGAAGGTGACTTCAAAGAAGAAGTCCTCATGCTGGATACCATTGCCAAGGCATTAAGGCAGAAGCGCTTCGTGGCGGGAGCCATCAACTTCGATCGCTATGAGGTGAAATTCGAGATAGACGAGAAGGGTAAGCCCATCAGCGTTTACTTCAAGGAATCCAAAGATGCTAACAAACTGGTAGAAGAGTTTATGCTTCTTGCCAACCGCACCGTAGCCGAGAAGATAGGCCGTGTGCCCAAGAACAAGAAGCCCAAAGTATTTCCTTACCGTATCCACGACCTGCCCGACCCGGAGAAACTGGATAACCTGGCGCAATTCATTGCCCGTTTCGGCTACAAGCTGCGCACCAGCGGAACGAAGACGGACGTTTCCAAGTCCATCAACCACTTGCTGGATGACATTCAGGGAAAGAAGGAAGAGAATCTTATTGAAACCGTATCCATACGTGCCATGCAAAAAGCGCGTTACTCCACGCACAACATCGGACACTACGGACTTGCATTCGATTTCTATACACACTTCACTTCGCCCATCCGCCGCTTCCCGGACATGATGGTGCACCGCCTGCTGACCAAATATCTGGATGGCGGACGCAGTGTTTCCGAGAAGAAGTACGAGGACCTCTGCGACCATTCCAGCAACATGGAACAGATTGCAGCCAATGCCGAACGTGCTTCCATCAAGTATAAACAAGTAGAGTTTATGACAGAGCGCCTGGGACAAGTGTTCGACGGTGTCATCTCCGGCGTAACGGAGTGGGGATTGTACGTTGAACTGAACGAGAATAAGTGCGAAGGCATGATACCCATCCGCGACCTCGACGATGATTACTACGAATTTGATGAGAAGAACTACTGTCTGCGCGGACGCCGCAAGCACCGCACGTATAGTCTGGGCGATGCAATCACGATTAAAGTGGCACGCGCCAACTTGGAAAAGAAGCAGTTGGACTTTGCACTGATGTAAAAAGGAAGTTGACGAGGGGAGAAGTTGACGAGGGGACGAGGGGCTGCGCTATGGCTCCTGCCTCCTTGTCAACTTCTTCCCTTACCCCTTTGTCTCCTTGTCAACTTCTCCCCTCGTCAACTTGTCAACTTTCCCCCCCTCATTGTTTCTGCCTCACATATCCCGAAGGCGACATCCCATACTCATTCTTAAAGCACTGCCTGAAATAAGCCACACTGCTGAATCCTGTCATATACGCTATCTCCGAAATAGTATATTCACCGGACAACAGCATCTCCACACTCTTACGCATCTTCACCTTACGGATAAACTCATTGGCCGACATATCCGCCAATCCCTTAATCTTGCGATAAAGCGTGGAATGGCTCATGCACATCTTGTCCGCAATAAACGCCACATCCATCTTCTCCATTTCCAGATTCTCTTCGATAATCTGCGTAATCTTCTGCATAAATTCATTATCCAGCCTGTTTAGCGAGCTCACCACTCCCTCCTCTATAGGCTTCGTATCCGCCAGTGCCAACTGCGAAGCAATCTTCTTACGCACTTCCAACTGATTGTTGATACAGCTATGCAGCAACTTCGCACTGAACGGTTTCGTCAGATAAGTATCCGCACCCGATGAGTAACCTTCCTCCTTATCTTGCAAAGAATCCTTAGCCGTCAACAAGATAACAGGAATGTGGCTGGTACGCATATCCTCCTTCACCCGCTTGCAAAGTTCCACACCATCCATAATCGGCATCATGATGTCGGAGACAATCACATTCGGAATCCGCGCCTGCGCCAGTTCCCAACCCTCCTGACCGTCTTTGGCCGTAACGACCTCATAAATCTCGGAGAATGAGCTCCGGATGTACTCCCGGATATCGGAATTATCTTCCACAACCAGCACAATCGGACGACCGTCCATAAAAGCCTCCATGCTTGCGGCGTCCTCCGCAATAACCGGTCTTTTCTCTGCCTTATCTTCAACGTGGATGGCATTCGGATACGTGTTTTCCGTCAGCAGGCGCAGGGTAAAGGTAGTCCCCACTTCCAATGTGCTTTCCACTTTCAGGTTCGCTTCGTGCAATTCGCTCAGCCCTTTCACAAGTGCCAGTCCGATGCCCGAACCCGAAGCCTGGTATTTGCTCTTTGCCTGATAATAGCGGTCGAAGATATGAGGCAATGCCTCCGCTTCGATGCCATGCCCCGTATCACTCACGCTGATTTCCGTGTATTTTATCTGTTTGTCCTCCACCGAGCGCAATGCCAGTGTGATATCTCCCTCCGAAGTATATTTGGCAGCATTGCTCAGCAGATTATCCAGGATGATAGTGACCATATCGACATCATAAAACAACTCCGTATCCTTAGTTTCAATATTAATGTGGTAATTCACTTTCCTATTCGGATTCAGCTCCTTATAACGCAATCCTACCTCCTGCACCAGTTGCGCCAAGTCTCTCCTCGCCACAGTCAGCTTGCGGTTCTGCGTTTCCGTCTTCCGGAACTCCAGTATGCGGTTGATGAGATTCAGCAAACGGGTGGCGCTATCATGGATAATGCTAATCTTATTGGCATGTTTGGGAGACAAAGTAGCGTCACTCAATAAATCCTCCAACGGACCTAAAATAAGAGTCAGCGGTGTACGCAGCTCATGGGTGATGTTGGTGTAGAAACGTAGTCGCTCATTATTCAGTTCCTGTTCATTCTGGCTCTTCCTGCGCTCCACTTCCAGTGAACTTTCCAGGTCTATCTTACGCTTATAGAAACGCAACAGCGCATAAAGAGCGAGGATGAACAGCAATGCATAAACCAGTTTAGCATACCAGGTAAGCCAGAACGGTGGCTGAATACGGATGACCAGCGAAGCCTCCTTCTTGTCCCACTCCTGATTGCGGATGCGCGTTTTCACCTTGAAAACGTAAGTTCCGGGAGAGAGGTTGCGGAAAGTTACCTGATTCTCGCCCTGCGTGTTGTACCATGCTTTTTCCAATCCTTCAAGCATATAGGTGAATTCCACCTGAGGGCTCTGGGTGTAATCCAGCACATTGAATGATATCTTGAACGTATTCTGATTGTACGGCAGTTCTATCTCTCCGCCTGCAATGGACATGGGCAGTTCCTCGTCGTGGCTTTCCTTCATGCGGTGATAGGTGCAGAAGCGTGTGATAGTGATGGAAGAAATCTCACGGTTGGTGGGAATCTCCCGCGGATTGAAGTAACATGCACCATTTTGTGAGCCGAAGTACATCGTTCCGTCGGGAGCCATGCAGGTAGCCCCGTTCATGAAGTCGCCCATAGGCACGCCATCGTGATGGCTATAGTTATAGAAAATCTTCTTAGCCTCATCCAGCCGGGAGATTCCGCTATTCGTGCTCACCCATATCTGGTGAAACTGGTCTTCGGCAATGGCACGCACCTGGCTATTCTGCAGTCCGTTCTGTTCCTTAAACACTTCAAACTCTTCCGGTTGCGCCGTATCATGGAAAATCACCACCCCTTCACGCGTGGCAACCAGTATCCTGTTCCGGGAGTCCTGTATCATATGATTCACGGCATTTGAGCAGAAACCGTTCTCAACCACGAAATTACATATGAGTTTATTGTTCGGGTCGAACACCGAAATACCTTTTCCGAATGTTCCTATCCACAATTTGCCTTCCTTATCCCGCAGAATGCCATGTATCTTTGTATCCGGCAGTTGGCTTTGGATAAAGTTTGCCAGTTGCAGTTCACCCTCCTTATACATATAAAGCCCGCTCTCGGTTCCTATCCAGAGGCTCCCGTCTTTATCTTCATAGAAGCAGTGCACGTTCAGGGTTCCTTCATAGGGTGTCTTGCCAATACGGGCCATCCGCCTGTTCTTGGGATCAAGCAGCAAGATGCCATTCAGATAAGTTCCCATCCAGAGCTTTTCCCGGGAGTCCTTGTACACAACATTAATATGAGTGTTGGGCTGCAAAGGGTGCAATGCAAAAGTTTCTTTCAACTTATTTTTCCGGAAAACAGCAAACTCCCCCTCGCCGCCAACCAGCACCTCATCATTTTCTGCAAATAATCCCCACACCTGCCTGTTGCTTTGCTTACCACCCTTTTCAACCGTGTAGGGCAGCATGTTGAAGATGGGCTGTGCATAACTGATAAAATCCACCCCACCGCGGTAGTTCCCCAGCCAGATATTACCAAAAGTATCCTGAAAAGCGCATTTGGCGTTAGGGCCTGAGAGCCCGTGTCCATCGTTGGTAGCAGGTATATTCTGAAAATGAATATCACCGGGAGAAGTAAATGTGTTTTGCTTCATATCGAGGATGCTTACTCCTCCTATATTTGTACATATCCACAGCCGCCCGTCTTTCATCTGCTTTATATCCATCACATAATTGGATAATAGAGAATTATCATCTCCGGGAACATGCCTGAATGAGGTGAACTTTTCATTATCAGGATTAAACAGAGCAAGTCCGTTACTGGTTCCCAACCATACATTCCCCTGCTCATCCACACAAATAGCATCAACTATACTTCCCGGCAAACTGTTCGGATCACCGGGAACAGGCATATATCTTTTTATCGTGGAATCTCTCAGAGAGATAATGCTCATCCCCTTGTCATAATGACCCACGTATAAGCGTCCCTGTCCGTCGTCGCACGCGACGTTACTTTTAAGTCCGCCCAAGCCCTTTACATTGTGCTCGTAGAGATGGGTAAATTTCTGCGTTTCGATGTCATAATAATGGATACCGACGTGATAGGTAGTAATCCACAAGCCCTTTTTATCAAAAGAAGGAATGATATTGGTGACATCGTTGGTCGCAATGGTTCCGCTTCCGGCCCTGTATGAAGTAAACGTACCCGCATCACAGTCGAACACGCACAGCCCTTCACGCTGGGTAGCTATCCACACCTTATTATCACGCGGATCGGCACACACAGCGTTCAGTTCATTGGCACTCAATCCCGAAGTGTACTTTTTGTAAACCGTAAATTGCCTGCCATCGAACTTATTCAATCCTCCTTCAGTGGCAAACCACATGCACCCTTGTTTGTCTTGGGTGATTCCCACCACATAGTTGCTGGATAGTCCGTCTTCTACCCCCAGCCTTTTAATTGTATAGGGTTGTGCTTCCGCTTTCATTGCCAACAGAACAACCAACCCCAGAAATAGCAGAGTGTTTTTCATTTGAATCTGTTTTACTTGTTTCAAAGATGCACTAAAAATTCAACATAAACCAATCAAAAACTCGTCTTGAACGATTTTTCTATTCTACTTGCTTATTTTTCTATCCACTACTTTCTATTTAGCCTTTAATTTTGCAATGACAAATGTAGGAAACTAAATAATGTTATTATTTCAATCACCTTATTTAATCTAATAAAAAAGAAAAACGATGAAAGAAAATTCGTTCAAAAGAAATCGGAAGGCACTCACAGCCTTATTGATTTGCACAGGTTTCATCGCAGCCCAACCACTCGCCATGATGGCCGAAAACGCTGCTACGTCCGTGCAAGCTATTCAACAACAGAAACAATCCGTTTCAGGTATCATCAAAGATGCAACAGGGGAGGCCGTCATCGGAGCCAGTGTTCTGGAGAAAGGCACATCAAACGGTACAATCACCGACTTGGATGGTAAATTCAATCTGAATGTCGCTCCCAACGCAACATTAGTCATCTCTTATATCGGCTACCAGACACAGGAGATACCTGCCGTCTCAGGCAAAGTAATGGACATACAACTGAAAGAAGATGCGGAAATGCTGGATGAAGTGGTAGTAGTGGGCTATGGTACTACCAAACGCAAGAACTTCACCGGTTCGGTTTCCACCGTAAAAGCTTCGGAAACTCCATTGGCACTGATGCCGACATCGAATGCGATGGACATTCTGCGCGGTACGGCTACGGGTATCACGGTTTCGCAACAACAGGGAGCAGGTCAAGCACCTTCCTTGCAGGTGCGCGGACAGAAATCGGTGAATGGTGGTTCCGACCCGCTGATTGTAATGGATGGCGTCATCTACATGGGAAGTTTCCGCGACATCGACCCTACCACAATTGAAAGCATGAGTATCCTGAAAGATGCCACTTCACTGGCTGCATACGGTTCGCAGGCTGCCAACGGTGTGATTATGATTACGACTAAAAAAGGTAAACTGGGTAAGCCTGTCATCAACGTCAATACTTCATGGGCTTTCTCTACGGCAGCCGCAAAACCTGACTTGCTGAGTCCGGAAAACTACGTAAAGAAAGTAAACCTGCTGAGTGGTCTGGCAGAAGATGCCGACCCGACATGGATGCGCGAGTTTGAGTACGAAAACTACAAGAATGGAAATACCATCAACTGGTTTGACTACTGCACACGCACCGGAATCATGCAGAACTATTCAGCATCCGTTTCGGGAGCCACAGAAAAAGTGAACTATTACCTGTCCGGCACCTACACCGACCAAGAAGGCGTAGTGAAGGGCGACGATTATGACCGCACCGTACTGACGGCACGCCTGCAATCGGACATCACCAACTGGCTGCAAGTGGGCGGACAAGTGAACTACGCCTATAACGACTACTCAGGTGCCAGCGTGTACGACCTCTATCAGGCCATCCGTCTGAGTCCCTACGGTCGTGCCGAACGTGCCGATGGCGGCGGACTGGAGAAGTTCCCCTGTAATGAGGGTATTTACCGCATCAACCCAATGTGGAACGTAGAGAGCGGCACTATCGACGACCACGACACGTATACCACCGTTGCCATGAAAGGACACGTGTTGGTGAAATGCCCCTGGATTGAAGGGCTGACTTACCGCCTGAACGGTAGCTACTCCATAGAGAACATCGAACGCGATTACTTCACCCACGAAGGTTATTACGTAAAAGAAGGTTCAAGCGATGACCGCTACTCCGAGTCTACCGTATCCGATTATCTGGCTTCAGCCAACGGATACAGTGCACGTACTAAAAATACATCATGGGTATTAGATAATATTATCAACTGGCAACGCCAGTTCGGCAAGCACTATGTGGACCTGACTTACGTATACACACGTGACTCCTACGAATACAGCCAACGCCGTTTCGACGGTTCCGACTTTGCCGCACTGGGCAACACCAACCTAAGCTACGACGGTCTGAACCTGGCCACCACACAGAAAATCAACAAGCTGGAATACACCCGCCACACCAATGTGGGCTATCTGGGCCGTGCCAACTATAACTACAACGACACGTACCACCTGAGCGTATCGGTACGCCGTGATGGTTCCAGCGTATTCGGCGCCAACCATAAATGGGGTACATTCCCCGCAGTAGGCTTGGCATGGACTGCATCCAACGAAGAGTTCATGAAGAACATCAAAGCCATCAGCTACCTGAAACTGAAAGCATCCTGGGGTAAGAACGGTAACCAAAGCCTCTCTCCTTACGAAACTCTTTCAAAAATCACCCTTGGACAGTCGGGCGGTTACAGCTATCCCTTCGGCAACACTTCAATCGTGAGCTGGGGACAGCGCATCACCTCCATGGGTAACACCGACCTGGGATGGGAAGAAACCGAATCATTCAACTACGGCTTCGACCTGGGCGTACTCGACAACCGCATCCGCCTGGAATTCGACGGATACTTCTCCAAGACTACCAACCAGATATTCAACCGTAGCATTCCGGTTATGATCAATGGTCTGACCGGCATGAAAGCCACTATGGGACAGGTGAACAACTGGGGCGTGGAAATCAATCTGAATACTACCAATATCCAGACAAAGGATTTCAACTGGGGTTCCACACTGACTTTCTACATGAACCGCAACAAACTAAAGGAACTCTACGGAGACGGGCAGGACGACATCACGAACTCCCTCTTCCTGGGCAAGTCACTGGGCGCCATCTATGGCTACAAGAACATCGGCATCGTGCAGGAAGATGATACCGAATATATGGCAGCCAACGGTGCAGAACCGGGCGACGTGAAGTTTGCCAACCTGGACGGCAGCGAAGACGGCAAAATCACAGCCGACGACCGCACCATCCTGGGATACAAGAAAGAAAACTTCCGCATGAGCTTCGGCAACACGTTCCGCTACAAAGACTTCGAGCTCTACATGTTGTTCACCGGCATCTTCGGCGGCAACGGATATGGACAGGCCGTGAACTACTACGCTTTCCGCACTTCTTCCGACGTGCAGGGTGACAACAACTTCAACCACGGCTGGTGGACTCCTGAAAACAAGAGCAACAAATATCCGCGCATCAATTACACCGATGGACGCTACACTCCGTTGCAGGGATATGGTTTCGTGCGTCTGCAGGACCTCAGTCTGTCTTATACTTTCCGCCAGCCCTGGGTGCAGAAGGCAGGCATCGGGAACCTGAAGGTTTACATGGCTTGCAAGAACCTTTTCACCCTCTCCGGATGGGAAGGCGGCGACCCTGAAATTCAACAAACGCTGGGTAGTGGTTACACCTACGGATACCCATTGTCGCGTACCGTTTCGTTGGGTGTGAACTTAACTTTCTAACTCTATTAAAAACACTAAAGATGAAAACAAAAAAATACATATTCATAGCCGCCGCAGCTTCCATGCTCGGCATGACGACGTCTTGTGACGATGAAGGCTTCCTGACGGAAAAGCCGAAAACAATCTACACCACCGATAACTCGTACGAAACGATTGACCAGGTGAAGGCTTGTATCACGAACCTGTACATCCACATCCGCTACTGGTATCAGCAGGACTACTTCCTGAAAGGACTGGGTACCGATGTGCTGGATACCCCCTACTTCCGCAGCACGGGCAACGGTTATTGTAACTTTGCGAACTGGTCGAGCACCAACAGCAATTCCAATAAGATTTACGATGCCATGTTCCAGATGGTGAACTATGCCAACCAATCATTGGAGGGTTATAATAAGGAGGGACTTCCCTGGGAGAGCGAAGCACAGCGAAACGAGGCTTACGGTGAAATCATGTTCTTCCGCGGATACGGCTACCTGACGATGGGTGAGTTGTTTGGCGGTGTGCCCCTGGTAGACCAATTCTATCAGACACTGAAACTGGACTTCGTGCGTTCCAGCCGCGAAGAAACTTATAACTTTGCCATCACCGACCTCGAAGCAGCCGCAGCGGCTTTGCCCGATTATCCGTCGGAAGCCGGTCGGGTGTCCAAGGGAATCGCCTATCACTTTCTGGCCGAAGCCTACCTGGCACTTGCCACCATTAAGAATAATGATTCCGAATGCCTGAAGAAGTCCATCGAGTATGCCGACAAGGTAATGGCATTGCACTCACTGATGACGCAGCGTTTCGGTACGCGTAGCATCCCCGGTGGCGGAACCACAAAGAATGGTGTGGCTGCCTACTATGCAGACGGCAACGTGTTCTTCGACCTCTTCCAAGAAGGAAACTATGATTATGCCGAAGGAAATACGGAAGCATTATGGACGCTACAGAATGATTATGCAGTTTACCATGAATATGGTGGAAATAACTGGGTAGGTTATCCGCGTGAAATGTCTCCCGTGCTCCGCGATGTAGTGTGGAAAGCTGAATATGCCGAAAACGGTGCGGCAGCCGGACCGTGGGCTGGTAATATCGACGAAAGCGTATATCCGGGCGGAAACGTATCGGCCTATGTGGGCGGACGCGGTGTAGCCAACATGGCTCCCACCACTTATGTAATCAGTGACGTGTGGGCAGGCGATTACAAAGATGATATGCGCAATGCGCCCTGCAACATCCGCCGCGAGTTTGTGTGCATGGATACAAAGCACAGCATGTACGGCAAGCCGGTACCCTATGAAATGTTGGATTACAATACGCAGAAGATAACGGAGTTCTTCCCCGTCTGGACCAAACTTGCCCCGATTGACGACTGGGGCTATGACGACCTGGCCGATGGCGGCAACCGCTCTAACATGTATTGCGACCAGTATGCCCACCGCTCGGCAGAAACCCTGTTGCTACGTGCCGAAGCCAATCTGCGTGCAGGCGACAAAGCTGCCGCTGCCGCCGACATCAACAAGCTGAGAAACCGTGCACAATGCACGAAACTGGCTACAGCAGATGATATGACGTTGCAGTACATCCTCGATGAACGTGTACGCGAATTGTTCGGTGAAGAAAGAAGATGGGTGACTTTGCTCCGCATGGGAAATGATGGAATCGAGAGCCTCAACAATCATGCAATGTACATTGCAGACCAACCTTTCTGGGGCGGATACTTCAAGTCGGACAAGGCCCAGGTAACGAAGTGGAACCTCTTCCCTATACCACAGACTGTAATCGATACGAATACAGGTGCGGTGATAGAGCAGAATCCGGGCTGGTGATAACATAACTGAATCTAAAGAAAGGCTGTATCAGAATCTATTTTGATACAGCCTTTCTTTGTTATCTCGTCACTCGTAGCTTGTAGCTTGCCACTCATTCCCCCTGTAAGCCGTGGGCGACATCCCTGTGTGATGTTTGAAGTACTTGCCCAGATACGACTGGTCCGGAAAGTTAAACCGGTTGGCTATCTCCTGTATGGAAAGCGCCGTGGAGTGAAGCGTCACTTTGAGTTCAAGTATCACATAATCGTCTATCCACTCCTTCGCCGTGCAACCCACCGTTTGCTGAATCGTCTTACTCAGATGCCGGGTGGTAACGCAGAGCTTATCCGCATAATAATCCACCGAGCGTTCTTCCCTGAACGACTCTATGACAAGCGCAATAAACCTGTCCTTCAAGCGCCAGCGCAGATGGTTCGACTTTGTCTGTTGGTAAAGTCTCTCCGACTGGTTGCAGATTTCATAGAACAGCATCCGGCAACAATAGATGACCAGTTCACGCTGATACACATTTCCGCCGTCCGCCGACTTCTGCTGCAGGAGTTGCAGGTAATGGCTGCGTATCCCGTCCCATGCTTCACCCTGGAACGAGCTATAGTTATGTTCGCGCAGGAAAGATACCTTATCTGATGGCAACGAGTAGAAAATCTCATGCCTGAATTGGGCGGAGAAGGCGAAAGCCGTCAGTTCCAGATCGTCCGTGGCATCTTCATAGAACACAATCTGCCTCACCGTTTTCCATTCGGCAGGGATAAGAAAGCAGGTCCGCTCTCCGGCGGGTGTGCAATAGGTATTCTTCAGGCATAAAGTTCCGTTTTTGAAGTACAAATATAGTCTTTGAGAACCTACAACACAAGAAAATCCCACTTTTTGAACAATCCGCTTCGAATATTGAACCGTGGGGAGGCGGGGAAAAGCAGTAACTTTGCGGCAACAATAGAATGGGGGTATTCAGTAAATGATAATTTAGCGCTCCGCGCTAAATTAAGTTACGAGCTACGAGCTACCAGTAACGAGTTGCTGCGCTGTACTCGTGGCTGAATAATTATTCGCCCGGCTATCACACTGAAAGGCACTTGTCACTCGTAGCTTGTAGCTCGTCACTTATCGCGCTTCGCGCGATAAATTATCATTTACCCAATGAACCTAATTAAAGAAAACAATATGTCAAAAAGAGAACTAACAGCCCGTTATTTATTTTTCATCATGGGCTTATTTGTAAATGCATTCGGTATTAGTTTAATTATTAAAGCAAATCTGGGGTCATCGCCCATATCGAGCCTGCCCTATACATTGAGTTTAAAATTCCCCGTCACACTGGGACAATTCACACTCCTGCTGAATGCCCTGCTGATAGCCGGACAAATATGGCTCCTGAAAAAGGACTTCAAGAAAGAACAATTCCTGCAAATACCTGTGGCAATACTTTTCAGTTTCTTCATAGATTGCTCCATGGCATTGCTGGGAGACTTTGCTCCTGCGGGATACACTTCGCAGATACTGTCACTGGTGGCCGGCTGCGCAATACTCGGCCTGGGAGTGAGCATAGAAGTGATTGCCAACGTGGTGATGCTCTCCGGCGAAGCCTTTGTGAAAGCCATCACCCAGCGCACGGGGAAAGAGTTCGGAATCACCAAGATAGGTTTTGATACAACACTGGCGCTTCTGGCCTGTGCCGCATCCCTGCTATTAGCAGGCACCATAGAAGGTGTGCGCGAGGGCACGATAATCGCCGCACTGATTGTAGGCCTTTTCGCACGCTTCTTCAACCGCCGTCTGGGCTTTATCAATAAAATGATTACCTTTGCACCGGATAAAACACCCATTCAGCCTTATGAAGACAATCGCAATCACCGAATCAACGGAAATTGAAGCAATCATCCGCAAATGCCCTTACTGCATGGTGGGCATCACCGACCCGGAAGGCAACCCCTACGTGGTTCCCATGAACTTTGCCTACCGGGATGGAGTAATCTATCTGCACTCCGGCCCCGAAGGCGGCAAAGTGGAAATGGCCGAACGCCATCCACGCGTCTGCATCACCTTCTGTGAAGGGCACGAACTGGTGTATATGCACCGGCAGGTGGCATGCAGCTACAGCATGAAGTCGCGCAGCGTGATGTGCCGGGGTAACGTCCGCTTCATCGAAGACATGGATGAGAAACGGGGCATACTCGACATCATCATGCAACAATACGTCGATTACGAATTCAAATACAGCGAACCTGCCGTGCGCAACGTAAAAGTGTGGGAAGTCCGGGTAGAGGAAATGACGTGCCGGTCCTTCGGGCTGCGGCCGAGTGAAGTATAATGAAACGCGCTTCACCCGCCTGCCATCCCTCCTTTACATCATCATATTCTTCCTGATTGAAAACTTCACAATCGCCATCGCCTGGATGCACTCGAAAGGGACATCCATCGGCTCGTGGTGCGAGTTGTAGCTCACCAGCCTGATGCAACCTTCCACATCCGAACGGTTCACATACTTCACCCCCAGATACTCGTCGCCATTCTTATTGAACGAAACCATGTACATTTCACCGTAAATCACACTGCTAAAACTACTTATCTCCTTGAAGCCTATGATATCACCCGATTTCAGAATAGGATACATGCCGTCGCCACTGATATAAACCGCGCCATCGCATACCGGAATACTCGGAATCTGTATCCTCCCCACTACGTACTGATGTTTGTTGGCAAACAACGTTTGCAGATTTGAAGCAGCAGTAATATCGTATAGCGATACAATGCGTTCGTCCATGACCTCTGCCGTTTTCGCACCGTGTATCACCTCAACCTCTCCCGGCAGAACTCCACTGTAGCAACATTTCATCTCTCCGGCAGGCATTTCCCTACCCAGCAGCAGCCAATTATAATCCACGCCTTCCAATTTTTCAAGCAACAGCGGGAAGTCAATCCTGTTGCGCGCGCACCAATTACTCAATGTTGAGCGTGAGACACCCAAGTAAGTAGCCAATTCAGCATCAGTCCTGAGATTCAGCACCATCTTTGCTCTTTTCACTATATCCGAAACGTTCAGTAGTGTATCCATTTTCTTCTTATTTTATGGTTGTAAATATTTTGAAAGCCATTAACGACTCATTTATACGCCTTTACGCATTATTTAAAAATTAATTTCTAAAACCACTTGCTTTCTTTACGAAAACTTATTTATTTTACAGCAACAAAAGTAATCAGTAGGTTTTAGAATTACAAATAAAAGAGAAACAAATTATGAAAAACCAGCAAATTATTTTCCAGAACAAGCCGCCGCCGACAAGAAAGTCCACCGACAAACAAAAAACACACGTCCGACCCCTGTATATTCCGAAAGCTTTGGGAACGTGATCGTAAAGCTTCGGGAACACGCTCGTAAAGCTTTGGGAATACATCCGCAAAGCCTATGGAAAGAACACTTTATAAAACAGACCATTAAGCAAAAAGTACATCTTTTATATTCATCTTTTAAAAGTCATCAGTCATGGAACAGACAATAATGAAAACCACCCACTTCTGCGGATGCTGCAAACAAGAGCTTCCCTTGGCAAATTTTTACTTCAACAGCAAAAAACAATGTCCGGACAACTACTGCAAAGCATGTCGCAAGCAAAGCAGCCGTAAGCAACGGAAAGAATTGGAGTGTTCACGGTTAGTAAACAAGCCACACTGCTATCTGGTACTCACCAAAGTAGCGGAGCGCGAACTGCGCATAAAACTCATCCGCCATGCCCAGCAGGTGGTGAACGAAAGCATAGCCCGCAAACGCAGAAAACTCAAAGAAGCCCTCAGCGATTGACAGGCAAATTAATAATTAAAAATTAATAGTTAAAAATTAAACCCATGCCCAGAATAAAGAAACGGGGACTCGACTACTTCCCCATCGACATCGACTTCATACACAACCGGATTGTGCGACGCCTCATGAAGCGTGAAGGCGATTCGGCCCTGGCCGTACTGATAGAAGCCTTCTCCTACATTTACGCCGGAGAAGGTTACTATGTGCGCACCGGAGAGCTTTTCTACGAAGACCTTTCCGCCAATATGTACGAGAAAAGCAGCAATGATGTGAAACGCATCATCAGCCTAGCCGCAGAGTATGGCTTTTTCT
>NZ_CAJLKP010000014.1 GCF_905207245.1 uncultured Bacteroides sp.
TAGCCGAGGCATCTTTCAGCACAGTGATGTTTTCGATATCTTCAGGGTCAATGTCCGCCATGGAACGTTCCACGCCATCCACCTGAATCAACGGAGCGGAATCCGCCCAAGTACCCTGACCACGTACGAAAATCGTGGCAGCATCCGAACCCGGCTCACCCGAATACTGTACGGTAGTCACACCGGAAAGCTGACCCGCCAACACATTGTTCACGGAAGATATCGGCGTACGAACCAAATCATCCGATTTCACACTCGAAAGCGCACCGGTCACCGTCACTTTCTTTTGTACGCCATAGGCCACTACTTCCACTTCGGCGAGCATTTCGGAATCTTCCGATAAAATGATTTTCATATTCCCGGCAGTCGCTTTCAACACCTTGGTCTTATAACCGATGTATGAAATCTTAATGTTAGTACCCACCGGGACATCCAATTTGAAATTCCCATCAAGATCAGTAATCACTCCAACCTTGCCGTCTTCCGACAAGACATTAGCTCCAATGATAGTTTCTCCATTACCATCTACCACAACGCCTTGAATACCCCTCTGCTGTGCATAGAGATTCACGGAAAGCACCGATAGCAATGTAATGAAGAAGAATTGCCTGAACTCATGCAGACAACCAAACAGATTGTTTTTTCTTCTGTTTTTCATGCATTCTTTTTTTTAAGTTAACATTACAGTTCTAATTCTCAATTTATTTCTGATAAATCAAAAGTGTTACTTGAAACACATTGCAAATGTAACCACATAGGATATGCGATTGAATGTAAAATTGTACGAAAGCATGTAAAAACAGACACACGACTAAAAAGACATCCTATCCATCATTCTCCGGTACTATTCTCCATTCTTTTACATGATTTTCCATGAAAGACAAACCCTTAAAACAGGCCTTCCGAAGAACGATAATTAAAAATTAACTTATGTACAATAACCATCCTTTTCCAAGGCTACACCCTTTTGCGCAGATGGCTACACTATTATCAGCTATTACTAAACTATTTTTCTCCAGTTGGGAAAAAAGATCTTTTCAGTTAGAAAAATAAAACACCCATTATACCATTTCTATTTTTCACCTTCCTGACAAAGAAACCCTTGAAAAAGGAATCGCAGGCAAACCTTCCGAATTTACAAGATTTGGCATTGCCGTTTCATGCCAACCGAAACGCACCTGTACCGGTTGCACGATCTCAGGATGATAAACGACTACTTTATTCCGTCCTCTTATATCTGCCAACGCCGGGCGGAACACTCCATCCTTTCCTGCAATCTCAAACCAGTCCAAGCGACCTTTATTGTTTGTTTTCAGCCCATCAGCAACATGCCCGAAAGATACGACTATGGAATCAGCCACAACTTCCGCCTTATCGGCACAAGGACCCGACCAAACCACTTCCGCCAAGCCATAATCTTTAGCTAAAGCTACACGTGCCAGACGCTCTCCTACTTTCCATTTATAAGAAGGATGAATATCCCTCAGCTTATCTACAAGATCCGATACCACAACAAAATCAGTATTCGGAATCATGCTCCTCGCCTTTATCTGCTGCTGATGAAATATCGGTAGCTCTTCGGCAGTAACCGGTGGCCTATCCTTAGACATCCTATTAGAATAGAGATGCGGAGCCAATAATACAGAATAGAACGGTGCACCCGGAACATTAAAAGACTTCCTCCAACTATCTACCAATACCTGATACTTTTCAGCATATTGCCTGTCACGTATCATGCAATTACTCTCTCCCTGATACCAAAGACAGCCTTTAATGGCAAACGGAGCTAAAGGATGAATCATTGTTTCATACCGCTCTCCCGGAATCATGCCATCCATTTTACCTTCACCTTCTTTAAGTTGCGAACCGAAAACCGGAGAATGTTCATACGCTTCCTTCGATGTCCAAGTCTCTATGCGCGATCCATTTACGGCAGCTGTTATAATACCTACGGGTACATCAAGCTGTTCCTGAAGGGCTTTTCCGAAAAAGTAACCAACTGCTGAAACTTCTGCAAGACTTTCCCCGTCTGCCACCTTCCACGATACCGGTTTATTGTCGCGCCTGACCACAAAGACACGAATCATCTCATTAGTCGGTTTCCGGAGCTCCAAAGCAGCCAGATTCTCTCCTTTTGCCGGAAGGGCATAATTATCCGGTAGTTTCATCTTATATACCATATTCGATTGTCCGGAACATAACCAAACTTCACCTACAACAATATTATCATAAACAATACTTGTTCTTTTCCCTTTTATCGACATTTGCTGAGGATTCTTATTGGCAGCCATCGGCTTCAACTCAGCCATCCAGCGTCCTGAAGCATTTGCACGTACTTTCACCCGCTGTTTACCGAAAGAAATTAAAATAGCCTCATTAGGTTCGGCCGTTCCCCATACAGGAATCTTCTGTCCCTGCTGCAAGACCATGTTTGATGAAAGCACTTGGGGTGTCGACAACTGCGCATGTGCAATCATATTGGAAAGCAACACTCCGAGAATACACAATAAAGTCCGTAAAATCAATTTCATACCCACTAATTTCAATTATCAATACGTTTCCGGAATTCCTTTAAAACATTATTTCAGCCAAACGCTTATACATTTCCTTACCCAAATGCTCTGCCGATTTCTTATTAAAATGAAGTCGGTCATTCAACAGCTCCGCATCAGACATATCTATCAAATAGGCATTTGAATCTTCCTCTGCCAAGCGGCGCATACCTGCTTCCACCTCACTGCTATAAGATTTATTACTTCTGGCAACTGTGCCGAATATAAAGGGAAGTTTCGAATAATCCTTGCCTGTTTTCTGACTTAAATGTGTGCGCACATAAGTAACTACAGCCTTCAAATTATCATAATAATCTTTTCCCTTACGCTGATCACTCTCTCCCTGATGCCAAAGAAAAGCATCTATGTTATACCCTTCTTCCAACTTCGAAAGAGTTTGCTCAATACAAATATCTATTTCCTGAATAAATGACAATAACAGCGATCTTCCTCCCTTAGATGTCGATTCTGTTTGAGATAGCCATTCAGGATTTGCCGACCAATATCTTCCTTTTGCAGAATCATAATCAGGAGCAATAGAAGTTCCACCAACTGCCCATTTAATCACATAAAATTTATCTTTTAATAACTGTTCCAGCCAATAATAAGTCACAGCATCATAGGCCCACAAGTTATTTCGCTCACTTCGCGCAGCCCGAGGCCAAAAAGGAATGAATTTTCCGTCCGGATCATTCTGTGCAATCCGGCAATAAGAATATGCCCCTTCGGAATACTCTACAGTATCTTTTGCCAATGCTTTAATATAATCTGGTAAGTCCTTATTTGAGGTCCGTCCGTCAGTATTCGACTGACCTGCTGCAATAATTACATGAACCGATTTGGAAGCAGCTACATGACAACTACTTACAACAAGAATAAACAACAAAATAGAATACATCATCACTTTTTTCATAAGACTTTCATTTTTAGTTTTATGTCTACTGATTCTTACATATCATAACAGACATGTTCTTTATGATTTTACTTATTTAAGATTTACTTCTATCACACCTCCATAAGGATTAAAGTCAAAAACTGCTTTATCTGTATGAAGTTGCACAGGCAGTTTCTTCCCGTCTTGTCTGACGGAAATCTTTTTTATCTGCTTTCCTTTAATAACCAGCGTCAACGGTTCTATAAATAACTCCTTATCCAAAGTCAATTCCGGAGTTATTCTTAAATGATTTTTTTCGCATACAATATCCAACTGAGCCGCTCCCTTTTCTTCAACATAAGCTGCCACTTCACAGAATGTCCCAACCCAAATTTTATCCTCCTTTGCTTTTACTTGATCCAAATGATCCCAAAAGCGTTGTGGATTACGAAAAGCATCATAACCATAGGTCAGGCCATGCGTCATCCCTACCCCCCAATCATTAGTTTCTATTAAAGTATTTACCCAGGCTTCCAGATTCTGAGGAGTAGATTTACTACCGATAGAACGTTGTTTGGTCCTTGTACCTACCCGATTCTGAACTGCAATCCTCTTAGCCTCTTCTTTCTTATTGTTATTAGGATACACAAAAGTACGGGGCACGACTCCTGTATTGGCAAAGATGGCACTATCGTTCTTATAAATATCTTCTCTGATTTCCTCTAACGGGAATCGCGCAAAATTCTTATGTTTCCAACCATGATTTGAGATCTCATGTCCTCTGTCCGATAAGTCTTTCACTTGCGACCAGCTCATCCTCGTGGTATCAGTAATTAGTCCACTATCACTATTAATCTTAGAACCATTAATAGCAAATGTCCCCCGGAATCCCCTTTTCTCAAACTGAGGAGCAACTAACGAATATTGTTCTGCCAAGCCGTCATCGAATGTATAACTAATAGCGCAAGCCTTATCACCTTTATACGGAGCAATAGCCAAAGTATAGTGTTTCTTTAAAGCAGTCTGGACAACAAGAGTGTCCTGTCCACTCATATGGTAATGAATTCTCCCCTTCTTTGTGAAAGTTATCTGTTTGGCATTTACCGATATCCCAATACCCAGTACAATCAAAATCACGAATAGCTGTCTCATATCCTCTATTTTTCAATAATATTAAAATGTATCGCAAACTTAGCACCGTATAAGAAAAGAGGCAATGTAAAAACAGACAAAAACATAGAAAATCGTGTTTTTCATCAAATTCCAGTACTCCTAACCTCTATTGAAACACACTTGCTCCGTACCAACACCGTACTTTCTCCGTGCAGAGGTACCTCTGAGTGGAGAATGTACGGAGCAAGTACGGTTCGGATACGGTTCAGGTATGGGCAGGGTAGGAATACCGTACAAAAACAAATATTACATGCATCTGTACATACCTCTATATAATAAATGGTGCAAATGCCCTACTTTAGCGGTGATTTTTTCAATAGAATTCATAGAGATCAGATGACAATTAATAATCAATACTTTAATTATATGAAAAGAAGATATACCTTTTCCCTGCTCTTGTCAGGAGCACTTCTTTTGTCGTGTGCACAACCTCGACTGGATACTAATAACTTTGAATGGGGAGCAATCCCTCAACAACCGGACTTCTCTTGGACAGAGAATGTAGGTAGCCGGCAATTACCGGATAGTAGTACAGTGGTATCCGCTAACTCTTTCGGTGCTGTTGCCGATAGTACGGTTCTTAGTACAGATGCCATTCAAAAAGCAATAGACAGTTGCGCACTCTCCGGGGGAGGAACCGTTACGCTGCAACCGGGCTATTATCTGACAGGAGCACTTTTTGTCAAAAGCGGAGTTAATCTGCAAATAAGTAAAGGTGTAACCCTAATAGCCTGTCCTGATATCCATTGTTATCCGGAATTCCGCTCGCGCATTGCAGGCATTGAAATGGTATGGCCCGCAGCAGTAATCAACATCATCGGTGAAGAGAACGCATCTGTCAGTGGTGAAGGGACTCTAGATTGCCGAGGAAAAGTATTCTGGGATAAATACTGGGCTATGCGAAAAGAATATGAAGCCAAAGGTTTACGTTGGATTGTGGATTACGACTGCAAACGTGTCCGGGGAATTCTTGTTGAACGCAGTTCGGATATTACATTAAGCAATTTCACACTAATGCGTACAGGATTTTGGGGATGCCAGATTCTATATTCCGATCATTGCACCGTTGATGGTCTAAATATAGACAACAATATCGGCGGACACGGTCCCAGCACAGACGGCATCGACATTGATTCTTCAACTAATATCCTGATAGAAAACTGCATCATAGACTGCAACGATGATATTATCTGCCTTAAAGCAGGCAGGGATGCTGACGGATTGCGGGTAAATCGTCCTACGGAAAATGTACTGATACGTAATTGCACAGCTCACAAAGGAGCAGGGCTTATAACCTGCGGAAGCGAAACTTCCGGCAGCATACGAAACGTACTAGCTTATGACCTCAAAGCCATCGGCACATCAGTGGTATTTTTGCTCAAAAGCGCCATGACGCGCGGTGGAACTGTAGAGAACATCTACGTGACGCGTGTAGAAGCGGAAAATGTCCGCCGGGTTTTCGGTGCCGACCCCAATTGGAACCCGAAATACAGTTATAGCACATTGCCCGAAACTTATAAGGACAAAGAGATTCCTGAACACTGGGAGGTTATGCTAACCCCGGTAACCCCTACCGAGAAAGGATATCCTCATTTCCGGAATATATATTTATCGCAGGTGAAAGCCAACAATATACAGGAATTCGTTTCCGCTTCCGGTACAAGCGATTCACTGCGTCTAGAGAATTTTTATCTTCATGACATTGAAGCACAAGCACAAAAAGCAGGAACAGTTTGTTTCACACGAAATTTCAATATGACAGAAGTAAAACTCGATATTCCTGATGCCCAACCGATAAAGCAGAAAGAAAATGAGCAAAGTAATATTCGGGTAGAATATGTGAAACAGCCCCATGAGCAGCTCGCAGCCGAAGATTCAAAGCATTAGCATAGCGCATTGACAGTTGTCTCATACTTTTAACAGATTTTAGTTGCCTGCCTTATAGGGAGTTCATTCTTAGTTCCTGTCTTTAATCATGAACTATATTAAACTAAACTAAAATTAAAACAGTATGAAACAACTTTGTAAGCAAATGGCAGGAGCTGTAGGCATCCTCTTCATCCTCGCCGCATGTGGCAACGACAATTCTAATTATCCTCAAGAGTATGTAGGTTTTGACAAAGCTACCAAAAACTATTCGTTCGACAAGGCGAAAGACATGGAAGAGTTTGACGTAAAGATTATCGCAGCAGAAAAGAAAAACAAGGATAGAGAAGTTCTCGTCAACGGAGTAGGCATGCCGGGACAAGGAACTGTGTTTAGCATCGAAGATAAGAAGGTTATCATCCCTGCAAAGAAAAAGTCAGCCAATCTACGCGTGAAAATCTTTCCCAAAAGAATCAGTGGTAAGACGGAGTTCCGTATTGTCTGTACCCCACAGGATAAAGAGGCAAAAAGGACACAGATTACTGTTCACTTGGAACCCAAGTAACCCTTACCCATTTATGATGGGTAGGCGCAAAGATTCAAAGATTCATAGCTGTGCAGAAGAGAAGGAAACAAGGTAACGAGTTGACAAGGAGACAAGGGGCTGCGCAATGTTTCTACGCCGCAGGAAGCTTGTCCCCTCGTCAACTAGTAACCTCGTCAACTGATTCATAACCGCTCAGAAAGGAACCAATTCCGCCAGCAGATAGAAAGAATGAGCAAATAATGCTATTTTTCAAATAAAAGAAGAATTGGCGTAGGGAGTTTTTCCAGTTGACCTGTCTTTATAGGAAAGAGAAAGAAAAACATGGAACAAGAATTTGAAAAAATACTCGATAAACTCGTTGCCTCCACCCGCTCACCGAGAGGAAGCTTCTCGAAGAACAACAGCTGGAAACTCCTTGAAAAACGGTTACCACGTCTGCAACGCCGCATTCTTTCATTGCGCACAATGGCCGTGCTTTGCGTACTGGGCTGGTGGGCATACTATATGTTCGCCCCGGTACCATTGCAAACTGTATCCACACTGGCAGAAACTCGTAGTATCATACTACCCGACCAAACAGAAATTATGCTGAACCGCTACTCTTCCCTCACTTATCCCGAACGATTCAGAGGAAAAGACAGGAAAGTAAAACTACAAGGTGAAGCATACTTCGAAGTCAGCAAAGACGCCGCACACCCTTTCAAAGTGGAAGCCGGAGCAATCATGGTACAAGTTTTGGGCACGCACTTCAACATTGATGCCTATCCGGAAGATACCCAAGTAAAGGCTACACTACTCGAAGGCTCCGTTGCCGTCAGCCTTATTGGAAAAGCAGAAGAACGACTGATTCTTTCACCCAACGAAAGCGCTGTTTATAATAAGGATAAGAAAAGTCTGACACTGCATCCTGAGAAAAATGCAGCCCAAGAAATCGCTTGGCGAAACGGAACACTGCTCTTTAAGAGCACGCCTTTACAGGAAATCGTGCGGGAACTATCCAACGCATTTCACACAGATATCCGTATTGAAAGCACTGACTTAGAAAATTATCGCATGACGGCTACTTTCTCTGACGATGAAACACTGGAAGAAATTCTCTCCCTGCTTTGCCGCAACCAAAAGTTTGAATACACAAAAACTAATGACAATATAACAATCACACAAAAATTAAACTAGAATGAAATCCTCTATCTGTTCATCCCGCACCATCAGGAAAATCTTCCTGGTGGGAGCGGTTCTCCTCTCGACGTGTACTCTGCAGAGTACCATCGTATTTGCCAATTGCGTTCTACAGAAGACCAATCCTGCACAAACGCGTTTCAGTATCAAACTACAAAACGCTACGCTGGAAGAGTTTGTGAAACAAGTGGAACAAAAAACCGGATACCGTTTCATATACGGAGAAGAAGTACGCCTGAACGGACGTATCACACTGGCTGTCCGTGACCTTACCATTAACGAAATCCTACGGAAGGCTTTCAATAATCAGCCGATAGGCTTCGAAGTCTCCGGGAAACACATTTTGCTAAAAAAGCGGTCCATGCCGCAGAAAGCCGTAAGCCGGCGGTTCACTATCAGCGGATACGTGACGGACGGAGCGTCTTCCGAGACGCTGATTGGTGCCAATGTTCTCGAAAGTCGTCAGCGTGTGGGCACTGCCACCAATCCTTTCGGTTTCTATACCCTTACCTTGCCGGAAGGAGATGCCGAATTGATTTTTTCGTATTTAGGGTACGAAACACGGCACAGTTCGTTCCCGTTGAATAAAGACACCGTGCTCAATATCCGCCTGAATGGAAATAATGAACTGGCGGAAGTGATTGTCCTTTCGGACAAGAAAGAAGCCGGCATACAGGCTACTGCTATGGGAGCGCATGAAATTCCGATGACCCAAATACAACATACTCCGGCTGTGCTGGGAGAAGCTGATATATTGAAAACCATACAGTTAATGCCGGGTGTACAGGCAGGAACGGAGGGATTCTCCGGATTGTATGTGCGTGGCGGAGGGCCGGACCAGAACCTAATATTGTTGGACGGCATTCCGGTGTACAATGCGGATCATCTGCTGGGGGTGTTCTCCGTATTCACTCCCGAAGCTGTAAAAAACACTACACTCTACAAGAGCTCCTTTCCCGCCCGCTATGGCGGCCGCCTTTCCTCCATTGTGGATGTGCGCACCAACGACGGAGATATGCATCGTTACCATGGCGCACTCAGCATAGGTACACTCACCGACAAACTACACATTGAAGGACCTATCTGGAAGGGGCACACTTCTTTCAGCCTTAGTGCACGAGCCACGCACACAGCCTTCTTCAAGAACCTCATTGTGGACAAAGACGATGATTATGCCGACAAATACAACTACTACTTCTTCGACATCAACGCCAAAGTAAACCACAAGTTCAACGACCGCAGCCGCCTCTTTCTCGGTTTCTACAAGGGAAAGGACCACTATCACTTTGACAGTACCGACAACAATAGTTATTATAATGATAGTCAGCCAAAGTACTATTACGAGGATGACAGCCATCTGAACTGGGGGAACACCATCGCCTATGGCCGCTGGAACTATGTATTCAACAGTAAGTTGTTCTGTAACACCACCATTTCATACAATAACTATCTGATGAAATTCACTCAGGATATGGAAAATACGCAAACCTACCAAGGCCAGATAACAGACCGATACAGCTATTTCTCCCAATTTCGTTCTGGTATCAGCGACTGGGGCGCACGTATGGACTTCGACTATACCCCCGCACCGGAACATCACATCAAGTTCGGAGCTGAGTATATCCACCATACTTTCCGTCCGGGTATCTCCACCTCCAAACTTCAGGAAATAGAAAACGGAAAGCCGCAGGATGAAATGATTTATGATACCAATAATAACCAAGCGCTGCGTGGACAAGAGGTATCGCTCTATGCCGAAGATAATTTCAATCTGGGCAGACATCTCAGCCTGAATGCAGGAGTGCGAGCATCGCTGTTCTCCACGCAGGGGAAAAGTTACTATTCTGTTCAGCCACGCCTCTCCACCCGCTATGACTTCGGACAGGGGTTTTCCACCAAAGCGTCCTATACGTGCATGGCGCAATATGTACACCTACTCTCGTCCACTCCATTCTCCATGCCAACAGACCTCTGGGTGCCGATTACCAAAGACGTGCGCCCCATGTATGCCAACCAATATTCCCTCGGAGGCTATTACACCGGATTGCCCGGCTGGGAGTTTTCCATAGAAGGATACTACAAGCAAATGCGCCACATACTGGAATACCAGGATGGTGTCTCTTTCTTCGGCACCTCCACCAACTGGGAAGAGAAAGTGGAAATGGGTGAAGGACGTTCTTTCGGACTTGAAGTGATGGCACAAAAGACTTTGGGAAAGACTACAGGTTGGCTGGCATATACCCTGGCAAAAACCGACCACCGTTTCAAGAATGGTACCATCAGTCAGGGTAAATGGTTTCCTTATAAGTACGACCGTCGCCACAGCATCAGTCTGTGCCTAAACCATAAATTCAGCGAACGCATTGACGTAGGAGCTTCGTGGATATTCAATACCGGTGGATGCATCACAGTGCCCGAACGGGAAACCATTATTATCCGCCCCGAAGGCAACACTGAATCAGCCCCCTATATCTCTCAACGCAACAACTACCGCTTGCCCGCCAGCCATCGTCTGAATCTGGGCATCAACTTCAACAAGAAGACCAAGCACGGCATGCGCACCTGGAATATCAGCGTCTACAATGCCTACAATGCGATGAACCCCAATCTGGTTTACAGCAAATGGGAGAAGGAGCACTATGATATGGATGGCTATTATAACGACATGTATCAAGGGAATGGCAACCCAAGTGCCCCGAAGAAAATAAAGTCGAAGGCCAGAATCAAGAAAGTGACGATATTACCTTGCATACCATCCGTTACTTATACCTATAAATTTTAAAAAGCTACACCGGATATGAAAACAAGAATGAAATTACATCTTATTATATATATAGTTGTCGCCGGGCTCTTTACAGCTTGTGAGAACGAAATACCTTATAATCCCGGAGAACAACGGTCGATGCTCATCATGAACGCTTTGCTCAATGCCGGACAAACAGAAAACCTCGTCCATCTGTATCTCAGTGAAGGAAGCAACATAGGTCGCCTAAACGAAGCAACCCTTTCCCTCTATGTAAACGGCAAACAAACAGAATCTCCCCAAGCTATATCTCCCGAAGAGTACTACGAAAATCTAAAGGGGCAGCTTGACAAAGATTCCTATGAAACATTGCTAAAGAGCATGCACTTCAAGATATTCCGCCTCACCATTGTTTTGCAACCCGGAGACAATATCCGTCTGGAAGCCACGGCAGAAGGTGGGCTATATCATGTCAATTCCCAAGTCACCGTTCCCCAACCAGTGCAAAGCCTGCAAGTGGACACCTGCACCGCACTCATACGCCAATGGGGTAGTATGAGAGCTCACCGGCAATATCACATCACCTTACAGGATCTCCCTAACGAGAAGAATTACTACCGACTGGAGATAGTGAATAACAAAGACTTCCGTTGCATCACCCGTACTGCCAACAAAGACGAGAACGGAGACTACATAAGGGACGAAAACGGGAATTACATTTACACCACGACAAAGGATACAGTCGTCAACTACAGGTATACCGAACTCATCAATCGTGAAGACGTGATACTGACCGACGGACATATCACCAACTCGGATGACGACGAGAATGCGATGTTCCCCAACATTGAAAACAAGTATAACATCTTCACGGACAATCGTTTCACCAATTCATCGGCCACGCTGAAAGTTTACACCCCCCTTTATGACGATAACTATAATATCCTCCAAGACCTAAATTACACGCGTTGCTATCTGAAGCACACCATCACCGTGCGCCTGCTAAGCTTGCCGGAAACCTATTATCGTTATCTAAAAGCCCTGAACTGCATGGATGATGACGATTATGACGAAGTTATAATGGAACCCATCAGCCTGCCTAACAACGTAGAAGGTGGACTAGGCTTTGTAGGCGTTTCATCTGAAACTCAATATACCATAGATATGCCGGATAAGGAATGGGGATGGCGGTAAAACAAGATATCTACTTTCATTATGATTACTTCTATCCAATAATCATATTACGTTTGCATTACAAACAAAGCCTAAAACAAGCAAAATAACATCTGATAATTGACCTATATCAAGAAATGACATCTTACACTTCATTTTTCTCCTCTTATGCTTTTATGTTATAAAACACACATCTATATTTGCACAGGTAAAAAGAAAAAGCTAAGCGCTTAGAGCTATTTTCAATAGGTATTAGATTTTTAGGATTAGAATTGTTTTTAGGTATAACAAATTAAAAGTAGGTATTATGAAACGTTTAGGATTAACATTAGTGGCAGCAGTATGTCTGACTGCTTCGACATTTGCAGCAGGAAATCAGCCTACAACTGCAAAATGGGAGGGTAACATCAACGTAAACAAGTTGAGTAAATATTTGAAATTGTCCGCTGACCAGCACGAAGAAGTTGCAAATATCTGTGAATACTTTTCTGCGCAGATGGAACGAGCCACAACTGCAAAAAAAGATCAGAAGAAGAAACTTCAAAATGCAGTCTACGGAAACTTGAAGTTGATGAAAAAAGCACTGACTGACAAACAATATTCTGACTATGCCAAAGTATTGAACGTCACATTGCAGAATAAAGGTATCGAAGTTAAATAAAAAAAGAAGGCACTGAACATCACGTTGGGTGCCTTCTTTCTTTTATCAACACTATTTAAGCATTGACTCCCTAACCAATATACAATTTGTTTACAAACAATATTTATCTTGTAGTTCCTTCTTGTACTTCCTCGAAACAAAAAGTTCTGTTATCTTATCAAAGGGGGGATATAATATACACTTACAATCTTTAATAATCATCAGATAATCGATATTAATAATGTAGGACTGATGTATCTGAACAAAACTGGGTGAATACTGAATAATCTGTTCCGCAGTCATTCCGCGACGCAACACCAATGGCGGTTGCTCACTAAGCACTACCTCCCATTGCTTACGATCAGAGCAATAACGGAAAAAGCCAATTTCAGCAGGACGCAGCGCGCGCATATCATTAGTCGGTGTAAATACGATAAATGTCCTTCCACAGTGCAGTGGCATCCCTACAGGCAATATTGCTCTTTGTCCTGCCTCAGCCTGTTTCACAAAACGTGAAAGTATATCTTTGAGTTCTTGTTCTTCAAAAGGTTTCAATAAATAATCGAATGCAGACTCACGAATGGCTTGTATCATATATTTATCGTAAGCAGTATAAAAGACAACTTTCATATTCCACGAAATGTCGTTTCGGATTTCCTGTAATAGTTCCATACCTGTCATATCAGGCATTTCCACATCCAGAAAAAGCAAATCAGGCCGTGTTTTGAGAATCACTTTCTTCCCCTGCTTACCATTCCGTGCTGTTTTCTCCAGAGAAAAGTGTGCGTCTTTGCTTAACTCGAAACTCAAATTCTCGAGTGCCACTTCGTCGTCATCGACTATTATAACTTTATATTTATCCATGTTTATTTCATGTATTCTTTGGCGAATATAGGCATTATACGACTTCCACACAAAACCATTAAAGTCGTTTTATAGACTATCCTGCAGCAATTCGTCCTATTCTTGTTAAAAATAGGATTAAATGTCTTTTTTAAATCTTATAATCATACCTGTCCGGGAGCAAAAAAGTGACTTCACACCCCGTTTCACCATTGGGCAAAAGGATATTATGCACAGAAACATCTATTGTTTCCTTATTCTTCATATTCAGAATTTGAATGGTTTGCATAATAACTTTCATGCCCGTGCCAGTTCCTCTGCTGTGGCTGTTCGGACGATACCCTCCCCCATTATCTCTTATTTTAATGCAAATCCCATTAACCTGACGGTCAATAATAACCCACAAATTGCGCTCTCCATCTTTTCCCCGCAAAGCATGTTTCACCGCATTTTCCACAGGAATTTGTATTAACATGGAGGGGAGATAAACTTGTCCAGGATGTACCTCCTCATCAATCTCTATCACCGGATGAAAAGCTTCTCCTAATGAACGGCGTTCCAAGTCAATATAAGTTTTCACAAAGTCCAGTTCTTCCTCTAAAGTGACGCACAATTGTTCTGCCAGCTCCAGATTACGACGCATCAATTTCACCAAAGAAGACAGCCCCTGTTGTTCTTCCACTTTCCGTTCTGCCATCTCCTGATTGAGCACATTAAAAATGAAATGAGGAGACAAACGATTACGAATATTCTCCAGGCGAAGCGTAGAAACCATACGACGATTCTGGGCAAGCAACAAGTCACGCTTCTTCTTGTTATACATATAGATAAAGACTATAATCAATAAGGTTATGCTGGTAAGGGCAATCCAGAATGTTCTCGTCTGCCGCAGTTCAAGCACTTCATTCTCCTTCTCCCGAATAAAGACTTTTTGTGCCATCACAGTAGAATCTTGTTGATAACGCAAAGCCAAATCAGCCGTACGCATCTTTACACGCTCGTTGCGGATGGAATCATCCATCCGATTGTTCTCCTTCAGATAGAAATAGGCTTTCCGGTAGTTCTCCGTTTCTTCATAATATTGCTGCAAATACTTATTACGTATATGCACCATATCCGGATCGATATCCGGTGGAGTAACACTTCCTGTCAATATGCGTTGTGCTTCGGACAAGTCTTTTCGAATCAAAGCTAATTCTATATTCTGTGTATCAATATAATATAGTGCAGTCGTTATTCCCGTTTCCTTAAAAAACGGTTCACATTTACTTATATATTTAGCGGCAGAATCCGCTTCATTTATTTGCAGAAAACAATCTCCCAAATTCAACCATCCCAGATTTTGCTCAAAAACCATATCCGGATAATCTTTCACAAGATCAATGACTCTCTTGAAATAATTGATGGCAGTTTTATAATCTTCCCGATAATAATAGGAGGTACCCCGGTTGTTCAGATAGAAATGTTTTTCAAAAGGCAACATGCTTTCGTAACTTCTTGCTGCAAGATTATAGTAATAGTCACATTGCTCAAAATCCCGCAACGCCACATAAATCTGTGCTAATCCATAATAAATCGGCGGTTTCTTGGTAGAGACAATATTTAGCGAATCACACAGCAATAACGCCCTCCTATACCAGGCTGCTCCTACATCCAACTTGCCTAAACGGTTGGTGGCATCGGCAAGATTCATCAAGATGTCAGGCACCACTTCTACTTTCGTACCTTGCATCCGTTGTTCATAAGCTCTCCTGAAATATACTTCTGCAGAGTCCATATATCCTGTACGTGCATAAATATTCCCCTTCATATTATAGCATTCCGACCTCAAGTCTGCCAGTTGCGGAGACACAGGCTGTCTCATTGCAAAATCTTCAACCTGTCGTATCAAAAGCCGAGCAGAATCGATATCTGAAGACATCATACAAGTTTTAGAGGCTACTGCCAGATAATTATAGCGCACCAAACTGTCCTTAACTTCCTGCATTTCCTGCAATGCTTGTGTACGTACTTTCCGGGGAGCAATGGATACAGAATCTCCATTTGCAGCAAAAAAGGCTTCGAATGCCTGCATCTCACCTTGTTCTATTTTTTGTTTGTGAGGTGTACAAGCAGTCAAAGCAATAAATGCAATTACTACAATGCATAGTAGTCTTTCAGTCCACGCTATTTTCCACATAGTACGAGAATTAAGCTATTTATTTGTACAAACATACTGTTTTTCGGCGAAATATAATAATAGTTTTATCAAATTCTCCGGAAAAACTGTTGCAGTTATAACTTGAACTCAAGATTCATTAATGGTTTATGCACACTTTTACCTACACGCTTACACTCTGGCTCCACATCGCTCTATCCATCGGCATTAGAGCGACAGTGTAAGCAAATAAAAGCAGAGTGTAGGTAAATTTACCTACACTAGGGCAAAAAATACATATATAGTTGATTATGTTCATTTTGCCACCCAATTTCCACGTAAATCACACATTTCTACTTCCTCCAAAACTCCCATTTATTCTCCTCAAATATGTGATTTACGTGGATATTGGGTGATAAATGGAGTAAAAGATGTCGGATTTCAGTAATTCTCTTCATATTTCATTCTGTTTGTTACTTGCTTTCACCGGTTCGGGAACAGTACTTGTAGATGTCATCGCCCATGTTTATTAGATTAACACCACATACTTGTTCTGCAAACAATTAATATTCAGTGCTATCTACAATTGTGAATCACATGCTTCACAACTGTGATACGATTATTTTTTGAATGATAGACATAACCACTTTTAGATAAGAGGTAATTAATTGATTATTAGTGTATTTATAGTAAGTTTTGATATGTGCCAAAATATACGACACACGAAATAAACTAAAAAGGCAGTAGTTAACCTACTCTTCCGTGTACGGTGAAAAAGCCCCAAGATTGCGGGGTACATCACATGGATAACTAAAAACAACTAATTATGTCTTATTCATTAAACATCAAAGGTAAGGAAAACCCGAAAGACAAGCAACTTGTCAAGTTAGAAATGGTATTTTTTCAAAGCGGATATGCTCGTGTATCCAAGGTCTTGGACGTAACAGGCGCAATGAAAGACTGGGATAATGAAACCCAGACATTCAAATCCAAAGGCACTGAAGCAGCTGCAAAGAACAAACTACTCCTTGACATGAAGATGCAGTATCTTAAAGTTGTCGAAGAGTGGGAAGCGACCAATCAGCCTTGGTCACCTGTTCAATGGTCGCACAGCCTTGATAATGTAAAAGCTATCAAGAGAGATGAACCTAAAGTAATAACTGTCGATAAATGGATACAAGACTATATCGAGGCGTGCCGAAAGACTGAAAGGGTTAAGAACGGGAACATACTTACTTGTTCCCAAAATGCCAAACACTTGCATTATTTCAGACTGCAATTAGAACGCTTTACAACTGAACAGTACGGGAAGAGCTTTTCCACATATTTCTTTCAAGACATAACGGAACAGTTCGTGAAAGACTATGTTGCTTATTTAGAGAAGGAAGGTATAAAGAAAGGCAATAAAAGTGGGCTGTGCACTAAGTTGAGAATGTTACGCGGCGTATGTTCCAATGCGAGAAAGGTAGATATACCCGGGGCTAAAATATCCCAGTTCACCTGTGTTAAGGAAAAGATGGTTTGGGATAACGTGGTCCCAAAAACGATTCCATTTGCTGTATTCCAACAAATCGAAAATATTGACCGGGATTACTTTACTGAAGAAGAACAATTCTATTTGGATCTATATCTCTTCAGTTTTTATGCCGGAGGCATGGGAGACAAAGACGTCTGTTATCTCACATGGGAATGCATTTCTGATGGAATGCTTATTTATGAACGCATGAAGACACGTAAACAGGCTAAAATGGTACTGACGGACAAGGCGCTCAATATTATCAATAAATATAAGGCTAAGAGCTACGGTAACTTTGTTTTTCCAGTCTTCCAAGAAAAGCATGCAACTGAAAAGCAAAGGGATTCGCGGATTGCCGCCATCCAAAGAAAAGTCAATGCAGTCCTTGATCGCGTGCGTGGTATGATAATGTTTAAAGATAAAATCACTTGGTATTCCGCCCGAGGTACATTTATTACCAAGATGGACGAGGCCGGTTTTTCAACTTTAACCATCGCAGAATTTGCAGGCAATAGCGTTCAAGCAATCCAGAAGCATTACTTCAAGAATACTAAACGGGACGAAATCCGCAGGACTATCAACAATATTATCTGATAAGATAAGGCATCTTCTCCACCAAGTAAAGGACATCGTATTATTCGGTGTCCTTTATTTTTTTCTCTAATCGTGGAGAATAAATTGAAAAAACTTATATCTTTGCTTTTGGAAATGGGGAGAAATCCACTTCCAACGTCGTAGTACGTTAACATATTGGTAGCAGAAAATCTGACAGTTTACTCATAACCCAATAATATGTTTAACGTTCGTGCCAGAACTATATACCTTTAGTATATGATTCAAACTGGTGCGGACTTAACTATTATATTGGGTTTAGGCTTTGTCAGAGCCTTCTGCTCCGTAATAGAAGAGTCTCGCACCTTTTTTATATGGGTGCGATAATATATCGGACCATGGAAAGACCCAAAAATGACACTATCAAAACAGTAGTCCGTTCAATGCGACGGCAAACAATCTGTGAAAACTTCATTGTGCTGCAATCTGTAGCTTCCGATCTTAATTTGAGGTTAGATTTTGAAGAATTAGAATTTGATGACGGCGATTTGTTTTGCTTTCCAATTCTACTGCATCAAATCTATAGCACTCAAATCTACGAAAATACCCTGTATATTCTATGCGATAATTTCGTGCTACACATTGTAAACCTGGATAACAAATACCACTGGATGAAATTACTGGAAAAGCAACCCGGCTTCGGATGTCTGGCGTTTTGGATATTCAAACTAAAAGTGTCTCGTGTCGCCACTTGGCTTACTAAGATTTATCACCAATATCAAAAATAGATGAAAAAGAAAAATGCACCATCAGAAGAATTATTAGCTCATCTGGAAGCAATTCCCGAACCAACTCAGGCAATAGATGAAGAAACCAGTGACTTAATCGTCGGAATACTCCAGAGTATGAAAGCTGAGAATCCACTGGGGCTTAAACAGGAAGAGTCAGTTATAGAACTGGAAATACAAGCGGGGAAATTTATATGCCTGCTTGATGAAAAATGGGATTTGAAAAGACTGTTCCGAGTGGATAACGAAGACGAAAAAACAACCCGCCTCAAATAATTTCCGGTCAGGAGCTTTTGCATTGAAGCTATTTTTTTTCGTGATGCTGGTGCGAAGTTAGATTATTTATCTTAATTTTGCGTCTCATTATTAAACGATATGAATATGAAAGAGCTATTAGAAAAAGTGAATGAATCATTCGCAGCATTTATTGAGGATGCAAATCTTCAGATAGAAAAAAATAATAAGGCAGCCGGTACCCGTGCTCGCAAAGCATCACTGGAAATCGAAAAGATGATGAAAGGATTTCGTAAAGCCTCTCTGGAAGCTTCAAAACAATAACCAGCGAACTGAACAAAATTAAAAAGTCGTTCTATCTTTTGGTAGAGCGACTTTCTTATTTAATTTCGGTGAACAATAAACAAAAATATTTGTTTTCTATTATAATCGTTCTTAGGGCTTTGTGCCTATGTGAATAGCCGCAACAGTTAGTTCTAATGTCTCCCTGACATTGCAGAACGATTAAATAGTAGTTTTGTCGTGTTTTATTTTGTGTTTGTGTTGTGACGGTGCTGCGATGTGAATCGAGGTACCGTTTTTTATGTCAGCCACGGATTCTTATACGGGTCATAGCTTGTCTGGAAAGTGGCAAGCTGCCAATCCATTACCGGCTTCTTATCCTCTGCCAATCTTCTCGGAATCTGCGGATTGAGGCGTAGCTTCGCCGCATCATTCAACCACTTCATAGAATCCTCATAGTCTCGCAACCGGACAACACTCACGTTATTAGGAGCAATCAGTTTTGTAAGTTCATACACCGCTAACCTGAGCATGTGCTTTTTCAGGTTGTAGTTACGCGGATCATGTAACGACAGGTTCTTTCCGACTTCCGGAATATCCGAGTTCACATCGAGTTCTGGGTAGAACACCTTACCTTCGTAAACCACATACTCGTGCCCGTTTAACTCATACTGATTATAGCTGAAATCATAATCGGCTATCGCTCCCCAGTTCTTGCTCTCTAAGGGTGTGATATTATTGTCGAAGCTATCGAGGCTCATTAAAGTGTAAAAAACTCCTTCATAACGAACCACATCCCAAAGGTTGTACTCTACCGGTTCCCAATCGAAATAGTGTGCTTCCAGCCAGCCACTAACCAAAGGGATTCTGATGTTATCGAATTTATACCCGTTATCCTGAAGACACATATACAGGATGTCGTTGTACTTCACAATATTCCCTTTGTAGTAGGTTCCGAACTGGGAGTAGTTATTTATCGTTTCCATATCCAAGTTCGTGTCCAGATGCTCTTCCCAGTATTCAACCAATGAAGGCACTTTATAACCACTGATTGATTGGGTTACTTCATATATTCTATTCTCCAGATAGATATGCGTCCCAACCGGAAAAGTGATGCGTCTGTCGTACTTCGCAATATACTTTCCCCGGTTCAGTTCTTGTACTACTTCGTAATTCTCACTCAAATACTCTACGATACTCATTTCAGCCGCTTCTTCTGCCTGAATAAAACGTCCGGTATCGTTGCGGGTAATCTGGGAAAGAGCTTCCGGTGTGAGAAGACTCAAGTAATCGGAATCATTAAGAAAACGTCTGTACATATTAATAGTTTTAGTAGTTAAATCCTTCTGAAATGGTAGCTGTAGAAAGGATGCTGCCGCTATCGTCACCGCTCTTGAACTTATACCACGCATCTCTGAGATAATAGCAAAGCAAATAATCAAGGCAATCTGACAAGTGGCCGTATTTTTCGTACTTCACTCCGGTTTTAGAGTCCGTTACTTTAGGCTTTCCTTTGCTTCCGTCCTCGTTCTTTAGCTGATAGATTAAGTCCTGTGTAAGTTTCCGGCAACGCAGGTCAATCATTATTTCCCAACCGTTGTAACCTTTGAAAACTTCATTCACAAACTCACAACGTGGTGCCTGTGGCGGTTGCTTCTTCAGGAGCTTAATCTTAGGACGCAATATACCTTTGCCCAACGTCTCATTTATTATCGTATAGTTATTCACACCGTCCTCGTTGGTAGTTGAACGTTGGAGTCCGGCTGGGTCGCCTGTTATATCCAATCCGCCGATGTGCTTTTGACGGTACATCTTCTTCTTGATTTTTCGGGCGAGTGATGGTGTATTGTTTTCCTTATCCTCTGCCTTTCCCAGTATCTCTTCAATAATATATACCTTCTTTTTATCATAGTCAATCTGAACTAACAGAGTAGACATATATGGTGCAACATTGAAGTCCCACACAACGATCAGCGGCTTAGTTGGGTCATATACCTTTTCTTTCAGTCCGGTAATCAAATGCTTGGTCCCGTCGAACTGATTGTAGAGTGCCATGTCATTCGCCTCTACGAAGTCCCAGTTACCATACAACAATCTTTCTTTCGTTGCCTGATCGCTGATTTTATTCAATGCAGCCTCGTAGGTTTGGCGGAAGGCGATGTCGGGGTTGTCGAATACACTGAAAGGCACATAAAATTCTCCTTCACGTGTAACTGTCTTGTCTCCGTTTTCGTCCTGTACGAATCGGGTTCTTACCCAGTTGGTTGTCGGATTGGTTGTAAGGAGCATTTTAGAAACTTTGAATGTCTCGTGTGTCTTCCATCGTAAACGAGAAAACAATACTTCAATTGCTTTCTGACTTACTTCGGAAACCTCATCACATGCTGCAATCGTTGCTTCCATTGAACCAAAACGCTCGAAATTTGGGTCTGAGGGTAAATCTGCTAAATCAAGCATCAGAATTACTGAATCATTCCAAAACCGAAGAGTTCCGGCTACGCTGTTAATATGATAGTTCACATCTTCAACGAGCCCCCAGCTCTTAATAATCATACGGATTGTATTCCATGTACTTTCCTTTAAAGATTTCAACGTCTTTCGCGCCACTATAGCACGCACATCCGGAAATCTAATACAACTACTTACAAGCCAAACACTTGCAAGAAAACTTTTGCCTCCACCGGCGGCCCCACCACCAAGAACCAACTGTGGAATGTTAGAATTACTACATTTAATGCAAAATGGTTTGTATTTAGGATTATGGTTTGTATCATACCCTATTAACTTTTGCTCAATGCCACCTCCACATAGCGGACATTCAGGTTGAAGTAGTTTCCAAAGTTCATACTGTTTAGGTGAAGGCTTGAAGTCAATGTGAAGGTTTTTAGGCGGGACCAACTTTTTACTTGCCATTGATTATTTCGATTGTGATGTGTTTTTCTTTGGATAGAATAGCGTTCAACTTGTCAGAGGTGACACGTGACTCGGTTACTTTGCCCTTGATGGTGTTATTACCAACAAGCACGCATCCGGCTGAATCTACTGCCGTTGTACCGCTATGAATGAGAATCCCGATAAAGTGAGGTACATTGTGCAGAAGTGGTAGTTTCTTTTTGAATCGTGGACTGTGCTCCATTGTCACCTTGTAGGTTCCGGCTGGAATGCCAGTCTCCGCATAAATCTTCCCTTTACATTCACAGGATTGTCCTTTGGGAGTATAAGGGCAAGCTGCTGGAAGTTCTCTTACCTTGTCTTCAATGGTATTACAGAAGAACTTCCCGTTGATGAACAAATCTCCGACGGTGTATTTGTCACCGAGAAATTTACGTTTCAGTGTGAGTTTCATAGTTGGGGTAGTTTAGATTATATTTATATATTGATGAATAGATAGATTACCTTAAAGATGGTTATTATTAAAAGCTTTGGTAACTATATAGTTTGGTTAACCTAATGCCCCTAATTCTAATTAGGGGAAAATTATGTTGAGTAATATATATATGTTAATGATGAAAATTATAGTATATTTGTAGAAACGATAATCTAATATTTGTATAATGGAAAAATGTAAACTTTGTAAAGTCAATGATGCTAATAAAAAAGGGTCCCATATAGTACCTCATTTTTTATTAAAACGAATTGATAATGCGGAAGGAGAACATGGACGAGATCGTGAACTTGGTTTTGTGATAGAAGAAAATGATACTAAATCATATTTTGGACGTTCTTTGCAACCAGAAAAGTTAGAAGAAGTATTTGGAGAAGTTTCTGATGAAGAAATTAAGAAGAATGAAATTCCATCAGTGGTGGATAATATCTTTTGTTCCTCATGCGAAAAAAGACTTTCAATAATTGAAGCAGAATATGCTAAAACATTAAAGAACTTTTCCGATAGTGTATATAAGTCAGGTTGTTCGACTGCTGTAGGATTATTGTTCTGGATGAGTGTAGTATGGAGAATGTCTATTCATAAGCAATATGGTACACATTTAACATCTGGTGAAGAAGAAACTTGTAGAAGTATATTAAACAGATTCCTAACACACTCCATAGAATCTATTGACGAAGAGAGCATGAAGTCGCACAAATTATTAAAGAGAATATCTTATAAGCTTATGCGTGCGCCTAATTTCACTGATAATCATACAACTTTATTATTCTTTCATCCATTGTTTAGAAATCCTTATTCATTGTTGGTTGATGAGTACATTTTACTGTTCTCCTTAAAAGGAAATTATATTCAATTAAAAGATTTCTATGGAATAAAGGATGAACTTTCCCAGTCACCTATCAATAAAGTGGGGACAGAAGAAAAGATTCTTCCAATTGAAAAAGAAAAAATGGAAAAGGCTATTCTGCAAATAATAGATAAAGTGAAAGATATTAAGCTCTCACAAATAGTAAAGTTGCTTGATGAAATCCATGTAAGTTTAGGAGGAGAAGGCTCTATAATGCCCGGTTGGATAAAACAACAGATATTCGATGAAATAACTTCCGATGAGAAAAAAATTGGAAGAAAATATTCAAAAAATGATATCAGAGAGTCTATTATAAAAGTGTTATCACAATTTGTAAAACAATAAATACAAGGTATGATTACTAGAGGGTATATAATAGGAAAGATTATTGATGATTTGACATTGTTAAATATGCGTATTGATGCACGAAACAAACAGGGGCTACTTGACTTGACTAAATTTACAGAAGATTTTATTAAAGATGTTCTAAATATAGTATATAGCTTACACCTTGTGAACCTTAATTCGGAACGTTCAAACAACCCTGGCTTAGACTTAGGTGATACTCAGCAGCAAATTGCCTATCAAATTACAGCTACTAAATCTTCACAAAAGGTAAACGATACTCTTAGAACTATAACTGAGCCTCAATTAGAGCAATATACTAAGTTTAAAGTTTTTATTATGGGGGAAAAACAGACATCATACACTTTAGATGAAGAACTTGTGAATAAAACAGGATTTAAACGGGATACTGACATTGAGGATATAAACTCGCTATCGAGAGCTATTGTTGTATTAGACTCAGAATCTCTCGACTCATTATATATTCTATTCAATCGTGAATTCAGACAAGTAACAATAGAATTAGAAGAGCCAGACAGAGAGGGTAACTATGAGACATCTTTGTATAATCAACTTGAGAGAATACCAGATAAACATCCCCAAAATGCGAGTAAGCTTACTGAGTTTTATGGAGAACCAGTTATATTGGAGGATCTGCTTGAATTATATAGGCGCTTAGCTTCTGTACCACGTATTACACGAGAGTTTTTAGCAATTATTGCTGATAGAGGGGAGCGTACTGTAAATGGTTATCGTATTTTACCTCTTGCGTTGAGACATAGTCTCCATCTCAGTGAGAATGAGCTTTGGGGAGAAATTTGCATTTTGGAAGGTGCAAATCTTATTGATTGGGACGAAAATTTTGATAGTTATGATAATCAAATTAATTTTTTAATCCTAAAGGGAATTGAACTTAATGGATTAGTTGATTGGGCAAAAGAAAATAAATACAATCTGCGTACTCTATTCACAATATTAGATTTCACAATATTAGATAAGGGGTAAGCATATTTTAAACGATTGTATTTTTTCTATCAATAATTAAAGAATATGGAAACAAATAGTAACATTTTATTGGCTGATAATGAGTTTGCAACAAAGGGATCGTATAAGAATTCTTATTTCCACATATTTCTTGATGGTAATTTTAATGAGAATCTACGTTTGATGACTCAAGAGAGCTTTGGCTTTTTTGTCCATGAATATATTCATTATCTACAAAATATAACAACTATATTTGGTATGAAATATAGTACATATAGATATTCAACTATGTATAAAATGAAATCACAAATAATAAGTTCCCAGTTGATTTCTTTACCGATTAAGATTCGTCAAAGCCAGGATGAATATAATAAGGCTATTGATTTTCAAGAAGCATTAGGTACAAATAACAGCTATACTTGGATTGATGAGGAAAGCGTTTCAATACATATTCTTAAAGAAGATATAGAAAATAAAGAAAGAACAAAATGTGAAATACACTTTAAGATTCCAAGTGAAGAAAAAGAGCAAAGTGTTGTTTTTGGCGCTTGGCACATTAAGGAAGGGATGTCATTCATGTACCAACGTTTTTTTGACGAAGACGTTAACAGTGATGCTATACCATACAAATTAGTTGAAATTATAGCTAAGAAAAAATATCCTTCAATATATGAAGACAAAAAAAAACTAATATGTATTTGCTATGCTTCATTATTTGATGATTTTCCTGCAATTGCATTTTTTACGCTAATGGAATTGGCTGAAAATAACCCGGAATTTACAGGACTGGATATTGTGGCAAGTGTTAATAACGAAGTATGGATTGATAAAAATGGAAATGAAAACACAAATAATAATTATATGGATGAAGTCGTCAATGAGTTTAAGAAAGAGCTATCAAAAAATTTAGTAGCTAACTTAGATGCTATAGATGAAATTTTGAATCGAGTACTTTTTTCTAAACAACATTTTCCTATATTGACTGCCATGTATGATAAGAATTTTCCAACTCGAACAATCTTTTTGGATATTGTAACTTATTATGGCTATACTTACATACAGGCAGCTAATGGGTATTTTTTCCCAACAACAGTCAAGGGGCAGAAGGATTTTGATGACATAGGTATAAAAAATAATCATTCGTCGGATGACGTATTGGAGTTAATTGCACAATCTGCAATAGAACAAACTTTATGTAGTAAAAGTCGGGAGTGTCCATTACAATATATGTGTATTGAGGAAGATTTGGTGGATGAATACTGCTATAAAAGCCCTTGGTTACATCAGCAATGTATTTATACAGTAGCGGCTGATTATTTAAATTTGAAACAGAAAATAAAAAGTTAAGAATCATTTTATGAATGACTTATATATCGACTCATTATAGTCCCAGTATTCCCCTAATGTCTTTTAGTAAGAATAAAAAAGAAGAGACTGGCTAACAAGCCTGCTTTTTAACGATTCACCCAGAGGATGTAAATTAAACTGTGTCAGCAAAGAATAAAATATTAACTTTGCTAACACAGTTTTTTTATGAAAGAAGAATTTGATTTTGAGAGTATCAAGAACAAGGCAATTGAACAGCTGAAAGCGGGCAAGCCTTTGTTAGGGAAAGATGGTGCGTTTGCGCCATTATTGGAAAGTATCTTAAATGCAGCTCTGGAAGGTGAGATGGATGCCCATCTGACTGACGAGGAACGCCAAATGGGTAACCGTCGTAACGGAAAGATGCAAAAGCAGGTTCAGACTCCCTTGGGCGAGGTAACTGTATCTACTCCCCGTGACCGTAATTCGAGTTTTGATCCGCAGTTCATCAAGAAGCGTGAAACCATTCTGGCAGAAGGTGTTGCTGACCGTATAATCGGCCTGTATGCAATGGGAAACAGTACAAGGGAAATCAGCAACTGGATGGAAGAGAACCTTGGAAACCGTGTCTCTGCAGATACAATCAGTGCCATCACCGACCGTGTACTTCCGGAAATAAAGTCATGGAAATCACGGATGCTTGATTCTGTCTATCCAATAGTCTGGATGGATGCTATTCATTACAAAGTAACGGATGAGCGTGGCTGTGCGGTACCCCGTGCAATCTACAACGTATTAGGTATTGACAGGGAGGGGCATAAGGAACTGCTCGGAATGTATATATCAAAGAATGAAGGCGCAAACTTCTGGCTCAGTGTTCTGACGGACCTTCAAAACCGTGGAGTTGAAGATATTCTCATAGCCTGTATAGATGGCCTCAAGGGCTTTCCTGAAGCCATCCAAAGTATTTATCCCAACACAGCCGTACAGCTTTGTGTGGTACACCAGATACGTAATTCCATCAAGTATGTAGGTTCCAAGAATCAGAAAGAATTCCTGAAGGATTTGAAGTGCGTCTATCAGGCTGTCAATAAGGAATCCGCAGAAAACGAGCTTCTTAAACTGGAGGATAAATGGGGTGAACAGTATCCTATTGTTATTAAATCCTGGCAGGACAATTGGGATAAGCTATCTGAATTCTTCCAGTATACTCTGGCTATCCGTAAGCTTATCTATACCACAAATACTGTTGAGGGATATCACCGCCAAATCCGCAAGGTAACAAAAAACAAAGGCGTATTTCCATCGGATACAGCCCTTGAAAAACTGGTTTATCTTGCATATCGTAATATACGGAAGAAATGGACCATGCCACTTGCCAATTGGGCTACAATCTCGCAACAATTAGCCATAAAGTTTGGAGAGCGATTTAAATTATTGTAATTTTACGCTCGTCGGGACGGGTGGTCCCGCCCCTTGGCGCTGGCCGATCCCCGACCGATGAGTTTTAAGGAAAAATAATGCATGACACAGTTTATTTTACGCCCCCTTCACCCACACCACAGATACCTGTAACGTGGGTGATTTTGATTTTTCAAGACTTATTAGACAGCCTTTTTAATTATATTTTTTCATCTTTCGTCTCAACTCCCGCAATGTACTGCTATATGATTTTTTGATAATGTTGCCGTCATAAACGGACTTGACGTAATACTTATTGATATGCGTATTATAGTACGGAACGCTGTAACCGTTGAGCCACCTTGCATCGAATAGCTGGTGCTCGTAGCAATCTATTTCTGCCATTAAATAATGAATTTACTGATTTCTTCGATTTGTCGTCCCGCTTTGGCTTTCATATCTTCCAGTTCTTCGTTCTCGCTGGTCAGCTTCTGAACTTTAGCGTGATTCTTTTCAACTCTGGCAGTGATGCCCGCCTGAATGTTTTTCAACTTCTCTACTGTTGCTATGAATACCCGGTTTGTACCGTTGATTTGGGTTTGGAATGATTTTCTGAATAACATAGTAATTGAGTTTTTTATTGAAAATTGATAAGTGTCTAATAGTCAGGGACGCCTTGTTTTAGGGCGTCCCCAATACCTATGAGTTCTAATAGAAAGTAATGACTATATCTTACCTTCTCTTTTGAGTTGGTGGATAAATGCCCGTCCTTTTTCAGTCCATCTACTATTCACTATAGGATATGTATCTCCATTACGATTCTCCAACTGTCCAGGAACCAGCTTAGTAAAACCAAGATTCTCATATTTAGAATAAAGAAGCCATGTTCCACCTTGCCTGTATTGTATTCCTAGCTGATGCAAGCACTTGTTTAGTTTGCGTCCTCCCATTCCCAGACCTTTTGCTATTTTTGTTATTGAATAAGTGGTTCCATAATCCATTGCTTCATTGAAATACTCAACTTTCGGAGCCATCTCTTCCAACAATGCTTTGTTCTTCTCGTTTTCTGCTTCGGATTTTTCAAGTTGCTTTGTCAGCCTTTCCACTGAAGCTTGAAGAACCTGCTGCCCTCTTTCAGCAAGAGTTTCAGGGGTGTCTCCTTTTTTAATAACAAGGTATCCTCCGTTCTTCAAAGTGTTAGGTATAAGATCATCGAATACCCAACTTTCAAACTTAACAGCTTCCGGCAGTTTACTACGAGCAATCAATCTGTAAACATTTCCGGTGTCGATGAATTTCATTTGTACGGTTTGAAATACTGGAGTACCATCTGCTTTTTTTCCTGTAAGTACCCCTACGCCGCAAATCGTGGCGTGGGTTGATTTACAGTGTTTTACTATTGCATCTCGTGCTTTTGAGTATCCAAGTGCTTTTGCTACATCACTTGCGGCAAATAGAATATTGCCATCCTTTTCAATGGTACGAACCTGTCCAAAGTCAGGATTGTTGAAAATTTGTAGTTGTTCCATAAGATTATTTCTTTAGGTTAATTAGTTTCGTATACTTAATTTCGACATACGGATTGTCGCTTGAGATTGTCTGGTGTATTGCTTTTACTTTCCATCGCCACCAGAGAAAGCGGTGTTTGTATTCTACCCAAAATGCTTGATGCAGATGCACTGGTAAGTGGATGTTTCCTTTCAGATGATTGTCTTCAATGATACCGTTCAGTTTAAGGTATGGCGTATCCATCTTCACCGCCTTTACAATAATTGTCGTAGTATCTCTGACGACTGTCGTATCTTTCACTGTAGCATCCACCGGAGCATTGACCTCCACATCGTGCCTTCCGGCAGCTTCCAGGTCTTTGATACGTACTCCCATCTTCTTAATGGTTGCTGCATCTTCCGCCCGGTACTTTTCATATTCATCCAGTGATAGGTTGAGAACCTGAATAGTGGATGCCATCATCGTTGAGTCAATCCGGACATGCTCTACATCCGCAAGTAGCGCATGTGTATTGCTACGGTAGGTATTCCTTTCTTCTTTCATCCTGTTGCCCCAGTTATATAAGGTGTAAGTTGTTACCCCAAGTCCCAAGGCAATCAGGAGAAGAATTTTATTCAGGTTAATCTTCGTCATCATCAATGGAGTCCTGTGGAATAAACCAATCTACTTCATCCAGGTAGGATTCAGTCAGTTCTACCATATAGCCTTTATTCAGGCGTCCGATAGATGTGAGGTCTTGTCTGATTGTAGCCTCTCTGCCTGCCAGATCGTTCAGTCTCATTAGTGAAAGCTCGTCTGAGGGCTTAATTACTACGATGTCGTTTTCTTTAATCATATCAATAGTTCTTGTTTTTATAAGCACAGAGATATTATCCCTGCGCTTAATTTTTAATTAGTTACGATTCTTCTCTATTGCTTTCACTCTTTTCTCCAGTAAACCATGCTTTGTGAGTAATACCGTCCACTCTATATATTGTATAGAGTGCCTTTTCATCGTCATCAACGGATTGCAGCATTTGGGATACATGAGCCAGTGAGATAGTACTCTCTCCCCAGTCTATCGTCATTAGGGTTTTGCGCATCTTTGCGCAAAATCTGATAATCAGCACCTTGTATGAATTTTAAATTCTCCGACATTAATGTCCTTTTGGTTAATTGCGTCATATTATTCGAAATTTGATTTTAGTAATTCATATTCTTCTTTCCGTCTTCGTTCCAAAGACCGGACAACCTTGCCTTTGTACATCCTGAAAGACAGATACTCTTCTTTGATATTCCTGTCACCCGCTTCCAGCTTCCGAACCAGTTTACTGCGAAGAACCTTACTCTCTCCGACATTAAAGGCAAGCACTCCAAGTAAAAGGGAGTCAGCCCCAAGGTGCCGGAATACAGCACATTTCTTTTTCAGGTCACTGCGCAGAAGCGAATCTGCGAAACTCTCCGATATATCAGAGTTAAAGGTGTCAGTCGGTAATAACCGGTGTCCATAGCCCACATAAGGCTGGTCGCGTGCATGGTGCCAACCTTCGTACTTTTTAATCAATTGCACGGCATCTTCAAATAAGTCTGTCGAGTGGACGTGCAGGGAGAAAAAGAGCAAGGCTGCTATAAACCATATCCTCATCTCATACTTTTTAGTAGTTCCTTAATATCCGTGCGCATTTCTCTCAGGTCAGAGCGCATGGATGTAAACTGTGTCATCGTGGCTTCAAATACTGCCTTGTCAAGCTTGATAGCGTCGATTTTCTGGTACTGGTCTTCAATCTTGATTTCCAGCGACGAGCACCTGAGTGTCAATTCATTAATCCTTTGAATGTTGGTTACGTGCTGCACGTACATTGTCACTGCGAATGAGAGCACGATAGTCAGCGTCTTGAAGTTGTTAAGTACAAATTCTCTTAGTTGTGTCATCAGTTTAGGTTAGGTTGAGTTATTGAATAAAATAGCAAATGCGTCTGTGATGGCCCGGATAAGCCTTTCCGCTCCTTCTGAATCCCGCAAGCCATAGATGACAAGCCCGATCAGCAGAATCAGATAGACCGTCCATTGTACTTTTCTACGGTCAAGTTTCATCTTCCTCCTTTGTTATTTGTACCGGTACCGGAACGATGACATTGAAGGTCACTCCGCTGCTCGCTTCATTCTTACCTTTTGAATCTGTGGAATGCCTGATCGGAAAAATGTCCATCAGCGTCCTTGCCGCATTGACTGATACCGCCCGTAAAGGAGCCGGTGAGAGTTTGATTCCGAACTTGTCCGTATACGAAGCGTCTGCCGTTTCTTCCATCACCGCTTTCAGTGTCTCGGTAATCTGGAGCTTCATGGCAATCGTCTCTGTTTCATTGTCCACTTCCTGCACCAGTTCCTTGATGCGTGCCATTACCTGCGGGCGGGCAAACACCTTGTATGCTGCTGCGTACGCTTTGGGCGATTCATCCTTGAAGACTTCCCGGTAACAGGGAGTGCGCTTTCCGGCGAACTTCATGCCTCCGTTTATGAAAAGCTGGCAAAGCTGTTCTTCCTGTGCAGTCAGTGGTAGTTTTTTAGTTTCTTTTTCCATTATGTTTCGAGTAAGAAGTCCGGCGCATAAGTCCGGACTTCGGTGCTTTATCAAGGTATAGGGTTATGGCGTTGCTTTAGGTTGAAAGATTGCAGATTTTTTTTGAATTAATTCTTCTATGAGTGTTTCATAAAAGACATTTGCCAAGGCATCTGCACAGCTTTCCGCATCCGAAAGAGAATTTATCAGCCTCATATTGAATGAGATAGACAAGTCGTACCCCGATATGGTCGCCATCAGTTCGTTACCGTCATAATTCAGCACGCCATACAACATTTTTTCCGACGGCTTGAATGAAACCGTCTTTTCTTCCTCTTCCATCGCTTAGATTTTAAAGTGTAACCGTGTTTTTTCCGCTCTCTGAAGATTCGCCCCGGTGCCGTTGTCATTCCTTAGCCGGTTGGAGCAAACAATAGCTACATTCAATGTCGCAGTGACATCCGCGCCCGCGTCATGGGCGTCATCCAGTTCGATGCCCAATCGCTCTGCAATCAGTTCAAGCTTGTAGGATGCCATTGTCGGGTCGTTCGCAAAGGCAAGCCGTCCCAAATCAATGGTATCAATGTATTTAGGCTGAAAGTTCCCGTAGAAATCATAGCTCCCGGCAAAGACCTTCTCAAACTCCTTCATCAGTCCGGCATAGCACATGAGTTGCTGAACGAAGCCGATATCGAAGGTGATGTTCTGCCCGATAAGTACAGGCTTGGTCTGTCTGCCATTAGTAAGGGTCGCCTTCTTTCCGAAGTCTATGACGTCACGGGCAATCTCTTTCAAGTCTACACCCTGATTATATAAGGTGTCCATGGTGATTCCTGAATAAGTCAGTGCTTCTGTTTGGTATTCCATCAGCTTGAGCTCTTCCTGTTCCAGCTCCTGCTTGGTTCGGAGAACCTTACGTTTAGGTGTCCCGCCGATGTCCTGCTTCGGATACGGCTTGAAATATTTCACATAGCTGTCGAATATCTCCCACGTGTCGAAACGTACTGCCTGCATAGCCAACTGGGTACAGGCATGTTTCACACAATCCAGCCCGGACGTCTCGAAGTCCAGTCCGACGCCGGTATATATCTTAGGTTCATTTTTGGGTGCTGCCATCTTCTTGGTTTATTTGATTTTCTGATGATTGGTTAAGTGTGAATAATCGGGAAGTCTTGTAGGTATTCAGGCTGTTGCCTCCGCTGTAGTCATTGTACTTGACGATTGCCGATACGATGACAATCTTACCTTTGATATCCCGGAGTTCCGCCCTGTTCTCCGTGTAGAAGTCATTCCAGCATACGAGCTTTATCAGGTCGTTGTTTTGCTGGAGATGCAGTTTGCAGAGGTGCTTCCTTTCTCCCGTCTTCTTGTCCTTGTAGGAGATTTCTTCCATTTCCGTGACGGTGGCGCAAAGGGCGACCTTCTTTCCTTCGCTTCCGGACAGGAGCGCGTTATGTACGGTAGAATAGGATGCCCGCCCTTTGAACTGGTGGCGGCAATAGGAGTTATCATATATCCGCTTGTAGTCAATCCGCCCGATGCCACAGACCTCTATCTGCTGCATACTCCAGAAGTAGTGCTGGTTAATCAGGTGGTCGGGATAGTCACCGGTGGGAATCTTGAATCCCAGTTCCGTAGCCGCCTTATCCAGTATCGAATACCTTTCCACAACGGCACTGATGTTACTTACCTTATCAAAACAACCGGCGAGAATCAGGTTCTTTACGTGACGGGCATTGACGGGAACCCTGACGGCCTCCTGCTCATTATCCGCATCATCCCAGTATTCGTACTTTTTCAGCTTGTATTTGAATATACGGTGTATAAAGTTCTCGATTGATTTAAACGGACCGCCTTTGGCGCGCTCGTCAATGATGTATTGCACCGCTTTGGTTCCCAGCATTTTTATCTTACCCAGCGACCAGAAGATTTCATTCGTCCGGTAATCCGTGAAGAATTTTTCGGCTGAGGTGTTAATATCGGGCGGCACCACCTTGGCAGAACTGCATTCTTCCATTTCCGACATGATAAGCGGGAGCTCCTTGTCATCCGCCCATTGCAGGGCGACGGTGTAGAAGGCGGTCGGGTAGTTGGCTTTCAGCCAGGCACCTACATACGATGTGATGGCATAAGCCGTTGCGTGGGCAAAGTTGAATAAATATTTACAACTAACTTCTATCATATCCCAAATCTCCTTCGCATCTTCCCCGGGGCATCCGTTCTTTGCAGCTCCTTCCATGAATTTATTTTTCATGGCGTGTATCTCGTCCGCCTTCTTCTTTGAGATATATTTTACCAGTTTGATACCCTCTCCAAGGCTGAAACCGCCTACCTCCCGTGCCATTTGGACAAGCTGTTCCTGCCCGACCATTATGCCGTAAGTCGAGTGCAGCGCATTATAAGTCCCCCACAGATATACGGGAGCCACTTCACCTCTCTTGCAGTCCAGGTACTTTTGCGCCGAACCCGACTCCAATGTGGCGGGACGATACAAGGCATTGGCGGCAATCAAATCGTTGATGCAGTCCGGTTGCATATCTATCAGGAACTTGGTCATTCCTGCGGAGCTGAACTGGAAAACGTTCTGGGTGTACCCTTTGGCGAGTATCCGGTAGGTTTTCTCGTCATCCAGTCCACTACGTACAAGCCCTTCAAAAGAGATGCCTGCATTATAGACACGGTTACTTTCATCTATGACCGACTGTATTTTAGCAAGTTCCTTGATGCCCAGGCAGTCATTCTTCAATAGTCCTGTTTCGTCAATAGAGTATCCGTCCAGCTCCGATACCAGAATATCGTCCACCTTCTTGATAGGCGTATAATCGAAGCACTCCATCTCTTCACCGTCTTTCGATTCAGGAGTGACAATGATCGCCGACGCATGGACGGAAGCCGAACGCGGTTGCCCCATCAGTCCCCGTATATCCTCTATCACCTGCGGGTAATCCTGCACGAACTTGTTCACTTTCTTATTGGTTGCCGCTAACTTGAACAGGTCCGTCCAACTCATGTTGTCATCCTCGAAAATGGCGGTAATGTAATTCACATAACTGACAGGGACTTTATATACCCTGCATACGTCTTTTATTGCAGCTTTCAGTTTCATCGTTGAAAAAGTTCCGGCGGAGAAAACGCGCTGTTTTCCTGCCATGTTATAACGGCGCTCTAAATATTCCTTTACTTCCTGGCGCCTGTTTGAAGCAAAGTCAGTATCAATGTCCGACCTTACGGCAGGGACCCGCCGGGTCCCTGCACATATCCTTTCCCAACAAAACAGTCGATTACCTGAACCGCTGTTTCTGATTCTAATTGATTGATAGATTCGATTTTCATAGTTGCTGATTATTGAATGTCCGGTACATTGTTACTCATGGGTTTTGCTTGTGATTCCTTGCGGTCCGTCCCGCATCCGGCACTTTCCCTTACCTGTTGCAGCTTGTGGAGCTGGTTCAGCATCATGGTGACGGTTTCGGGGTTTGCCAGCATTTCTTTAAGTTTCTGTGGCGTGAAAGAGACTCCATGTTTGCGCATGGATTTGAGTTCCGCCTTGACTGCCTTTTTCAACTGTTTGGCTATCGGCTTTCTGCTCTGCATCAGCAATTCATACAAGCCGCTCTCCGTCAGCATCCAAACATTACGATTCTGACCGGATACGAATAATGTTCGTATTAGCTTTTCATCCTCATCCACGCATTGCAGCATATCTGACACCCTGTAAGCGCCTTTGCCGTTCTTTGAATAATCTATCCACTGCGCCACATCTTTCGCCAGGAACAACGGATTTTCAAAGCTCCCGTACACATTTACCATTCTGCCGAGAACCTCTTGTTTCTCTACGATCTGAATTTCTGTATTCATAGTATTATTAATTAATGGTCCACAATAAGTCCCTGTTATCAAAGATGATGTCATCGCCCAGCTTCAACTCGTCGGCATAGACCATCATGCTGCGTCCTTCCCGCATCACCCGGAACTTGGCGTCCTTGTCAAAGACATACTCTTTGCCATTGGCTAAGGTGACATGCACGATCTTTGTGGATTCCAGCCCGCCAACAATGATCGTCACCTCATCCGGATAAAGCCCCGCACGTTCGGGCAGCAGGAAACGCTCGAAAATCAAATCGTACTTAATCGGGTCAATGAGTGTGATACCCAGCAGGTAGAGTACCAGTGAACCGCCCGCCGAGCCACGGCCGCAGCCCACAAGAATACCGTTCTCCCGTGCCCAGTTCACCGTATCATACTGATTCAGGATATAATCCACATTATTGGTGGATTCAAGGATATACACTTCGTAGTCCAGCCGTTTGCGATACTCATCTTCCTGTCCGGCGGGAACCAGCTTCCTGAATCCTTCCTCCAGCAACTCAAGAAACATCCGGTGTCTGTTACCGTACCTCTGTTTTTCCTTGTCAGTCATATCATACTGCGGCATGAAGTTCCTGTCCGTCTCATAACGGGCAACCACCCCCTCGGCAATTCCTACCGTATGGGCGCACATCCCCCTGAACAGGCTGTCCAGTTCCCACTTATCTCCGTCAAAGAGAGAAGTAAACAGTGCGTAGTGTTCGTCTATATCCTTGAAATACTGGTCGTCACTTTGCCGGTGGGCCGCCCCGGTAGCTATCTTATTGAGGATAATCTTGTTGCGTGCATCGTCCTTGTCCAGATAATACGTGTCACAAAGCAGAATGGGCTCGATCTGAAATGAGCCGGTCTGTACGTCATAGAAATTATCAAAAAAGAACTTGGTAGCTTTCAGGACTTCCACGTCGATACGTTCAGCCTTGTATTCGCTCAAATCCACCTGATAAAACACTTTTTCAAATGCAATCCCCATCGCTCCCAGGATATGCGGGCTCTTCTTCATCCAGTAGGAAGCAAGTTTTCCCAGTACCAATACATTACCTTCCCCGTGCGTGAGCAGTCCCTGAAGCGATAGTGTCCGGCTATCCGAATCCACCATGATTTCCTTCTGTATTCTGAGTAGGTTCCTCATTCCCCGCTGTGTCTGCGCATAAACTTTCATCTCCACCTTTTCCCCATCGTATTCCATTTCCAGCGTATATCCGAATACATGCTTCATTTCCTGTGCCGCACATTCCTTCTGTAGATTGAGCGTGGCCGCCATTGTATTTTTGTCGCAGATACCCAGTGCCGTATGCCCCAGATACTTTGCCTTCCGTACCCAGTCGGCAATGCTTCCGCTGCCGTTGAGCAACTCAAAAGGTGTATGCACGCCCAGGTTCACGAAAGGTACCTGCATTTTACAAGGCTGCCGTACCCCCGCATACTTGAGGATATTAAACCGGAACCCTTCGGTCAGGTTATAATAATACCAGTTGTCCCCGAACGGGAACGCCACATGGAATATCCCCTCGGCAACCAGTACCTCCGGGCTCTCCATCAGGTTGAACCGGATGTCTTCACCGGTCACCCGGAACACCGATCTCACCTCCGTCAGGTCAGCTACATAGAGCTTTCCCAACCCTTCCATCTCCACTACTTCATTGTCTATCTGTCGATACTTGATTTTGTTGGCTTCCAGCCATTTGATTAGTTCTTTCATTTTAATTCCTGAACTTTTAAAAGTCGGTACTCGGCGGGAGTCCTCAACCGGTAAGAGAATATGCCGTATATCTCTTCAATCCCGAGGTCTTCCCAATCTTTTCCTGCATCCGGTATGTCGGCAATAAATACCCGGAAGTAAGCGTTCAATTCACCGGCTGTCTTCTTTATGGCTTCAACAGCGTCTCCATCGTATCCAAGTATTACGGTCTTAACTCCTTTGCATTGCAGCTTGTAAATCTGCGTGCGGGATATCTTCTTTCCGAAGGTGGCGACCGCGGTCACATGCTCATTGTCATAGATTTCCAGTTTTCTTGTTAATGCTATCACGTCGAATATCCCCTCCGTGATAATTACCGTATCCGTAACGCCTTCAATTACCGCATCATAGTTGTATAATAGCTTTACAAAGTCGTTCTCCGTCGAGTTCCTGAAGCGCAGTATCCGGTATCCGCCCTTGCACCTTACCCGGCTGTTATGCCTGTCTATCTCGTCCTTGTTCCAGGTGTGGCGTGAGACGTATCCCACCACGTCGCCCTCGTCAATAATGGGAAAGACGACATAATCATCGTAGCGGAAATTCAGCCCCCTTGTCGTTCCCACCGGAAAATACTCGTAGTCATCGAAGGTGAATCCACGGGATTTCAGGTAAGGGTGGGCAAAGCATCTCCGGTAAAAGTCCGGCAGTTCCACCACACCCAGCGCGTCGTCTATCTCTTCACCTTCTTCCAGCGGGAACAGCAGGTTCGTATCCAGCCGGGCGTCAATGTCAGCCGTTGGAGCCACCATCAAATCCGGCCTGCCTATAAAGTCCAGCAATGCCTCCAGCGTGTAGGTCGAGCATCCGCAACTGAAACAGTGCGACATGAACGGCTTCTTCCGCTGTGTCTCTTTCCCTACATAGACGCCATACTTTCCTTCTTTCCCGCAACGGGGACACCGGGCAATCAGGTTCTTTCCCGCACCGTCCGCCTTTGCATCCAGTTCTTTGGTAATCTCCCGGATGAGAAACTCCCTATCGTTTGAGGACAGTACCATATTCGTTTTACCTTTTCAAGTTCATACTCCGCCGCGCGTCATAGAATACCTCGTTGTCATAGTCAGTGGCTATCTTCACCGTTTCCCCCTTCTTGAAGAACCGGGCTTTGGCGACATGCAGGCGCATCACGTTCTCTTTTCTTTCCGCCGAGGACTGGTTCATGGAGATCAGATGCGTACAGGGGCGTGCGAGTCCTTTACTTTCCGAGCAATTATACTCTGTGAGCACGTTTTTCTCGTCATTCAGCCAGTCCCTGTTCTCAATCGTCGCCTGGTACGTTACTACCATCCAGACCTTTTCGTCCGCCGCCAGGTCCTTGAGGTCGTTTGCCACGGCGATGCGTTTGCTCCGTTCGTGGTCTTCGCCCCAGTTTCTCCGGCTGGCATCCGTCAGCAAGTCCATCGAGTCAATAATCACAATGTCCGGTGAGCGGGCATTGAGCTTCCTGTATTCGGCTATCCCGTTCTTGATATCCAGCGTGGAGATTCTACTATTGAACCGTGGGAAGGAACGGACGGTGATGCTGCCCTTATAAGCCGCCACCTGCTGCTCGAAGTGTTTCATCTCCGTATCCGATATCCTGCCGCGTTCATAGTAGAAAGCGTTCTTGCTGATAAGCCCTCCCGAGTACGCGTCCAGCGCCTCTTCCTCGCTGCCTTCCAGTTGGAAGTGAAGCACATGCAAGCCGTCGTCAATGTTGGCACGAATGCCTATATGCTTGGCAAGATGCGACTTGCCCACGCCGGTGCTGGCAAGGAAGCAGGTCAGTTGCCCCCGCAGGTTCCTGCCGCTGTTCATCACATCCAGATCCGGAATATAGAAACGGGTAACGGGAGCCAGCGGGGAGTTCCGGTTGTCAATGTCCTTCTGCCGGTTCTGGTAGAAACGCTGTGTAAATGTCTCCGCCACGTTCACAAAGGCGGTGGCCTTGAGAGTAAAACCCGACAACCACTCCGCGTACTCTTTCAGCTTTCCCTCTGCCTCCGGCTGCCTGTTCAGGTTGTACAGCTTGCCTACTTCCGAGTAGGTCATCTGCAAGCGTACCCCCTTGATATAGGCTTCCAGCATATCCAGCAGCACTTCCGAGTTCTTCTCACCCTCGCTTTCCTGAAAGGTATTCACCAGTTCCATCGTATCGTAGTCGCCGTTGAATAATTGGCTGAGCACCGCATACGATGGCGGTTCCTTATAGTTCCGGTAATGGGTGGAAATGGCCAGGAGTATTTTCTGGAACGCCCTGTCCGGCAGGTATTCCTTTTTCACGTGCCTTGCCACCACCCCGCAGATCATCTCTGAGTGCAGGGCGGTGGCGAACAGCTCGTAAAGGAACTCCACGGACATCGGGTTCATTCCGTCCTTTATCATTTCAGGGACGCTTTAAATTCTTCCACACGGATACGGTAGAGTTCCGGGTAGGCGGTACGGGTTCTTTGCTCGCAGGCGGCGGCTTTCGGGCAGTCGGTGCAGACGGGGGAAAAGGGAGTCCACAAAAGCGTGGAAGCGCCGCAGATGTAATATCCTAACGCCGTCCCCACCAGCCTTTTCTTCGTCCGGTCCTCATACCGGGGATAGATGAACTTTGCCTGCGGGTGGAAGGTGCGGTCACGGATGAGCTCGCACAGCAACTCCCGGCTCAACTCATTCCCGCATAACCACTTGTCCTCGTAATAGCGTACTTCCCGCTTGGATTCGGCGTAACGCCTGAGCGCCTTCTTCCCGAAGGAATGGGTCACCCTCCAGCGGTTCTTATATTCCTCCCCGAAGTTGGAAAGGGCATACACCTGGCAGACGCAGAAGTCTACCATGCGCTCCGCGTCCGGCTGCCCGGAGCTTTCCAGGGAGCGGAGGCAGGAAGCCACAGCCCGCCGGGAAGCGGCGCCTCCCGGAAAAGCAAAGCCGGGATACACCCGGTTCATCAGGAAGGCGAACACCTTCATCATCTCTTTAGTTTTCTTTTCGTTTTCCATCTCTTGTAAGCCTTTCTCTAAGTTTCTTCTTTGCCAGGAAAATCCTGCTTTTGGTCGTTTCAACACTCCTTGTCCTGAGACATCCCCTCCGGTAGAGTATGTCCGTTATCTCTTCCAGCTTGTATCCTTCCACTTGCAATAGGAGCGCCTCGCTGTACAGGGGGCCGATTTCTTCCAGGGCTCCCAGCACTTCATCGCCGAGCATGTCCCGGTAGTTTTCGAGTGTTATGCTTTCCGTACAGGGTGTATCGGGAAACTGTTCCATCCTCATCGCCCCCACGTCCCCTTCGCGGGTGAACCGGTTGTTCTTCCGTTCCAGGTCCGCCAGCATCCTGACGGTGATCGCGTAAAGCCACGTCTTTATTTCCCGCCGGGGGTCATAAGAGCTGACATATTTGTAGAAATTTATCAGCACTTCGTTGTAGTTGTCGTCGATATTCTCCTTGTCACGGGTCTGCCTGATACAGATGTGGTAGATCAGGTTCCGGTACGGGTAAACGTATTTATGGAACAGGGCCGTGCGGGTGCGTACGGACTCTTCATCCGTCAGGTAAGGCGAGCTATTTGCCTTCCCCATCGTGACAGCCGCTAAGTTTCAGAATATAATCTGTAGCTGTCAATTCATTGAAATAAAGGTTGTTCTGCATAGATGTCCAAGGTTTAGTTGATACGGTATTTGCTGATGTAATAGTAGTATAGCCAGGCGGCGTCCGCCTCGTTGTCATCCAGCGGCTGCCGGCCAAAACGCTGCACGTAAGCCTGCACCATCTCCTGTTTCCCGGCATTCCCGTTGCCCGTGGCGAACTTCTTGAGCGCCTTCGGGTTGATGAACTCCGGTTCGGGCAGGTTCAGCTCGTCACAGACGCAGAGCAATACGCCCCGGAACTCCGATAGCTTGCGCATGTCGAAGAAGTGCTTGTTTACCGACACGTCCTCGGTCACAATCCGGCGGATGCCGTATCCCACAATAAAGTCCGTCAGCGTGTTCTTCAGTGCGAGGTGTTGCTTGTTGTCGTTTCGGTGCTTGCCTTCGGTGAAGTTCCACGTGCCAGATTCATGCACGCTGTAATAGCCGCAAAGGGTAGCCATGTCGAGAGCCAGTATATGCTCCTGCCTGAGTTCTTCGGCTTTTGGTTTTTCTTTTTTCATAGTGGTTATTGGTTTGGGTGATTGATATAGGATTTACCATCCTGTTTGTTGATAATGAGCTTGTAAGGGTAGCTTTCGCTGATGTTCCCATGCGATACGACCAGTGCGGTGATGCCGGACTTGTTCAGGGCTCCGAACATGCTTGCCAGCCCGTCCTCATCCACCGGAGAGAGAATTTCATCCAGTACGATCAGGCCCAGCCCTTTGTCCCCCTCGCAGTTCCCGTTCACCAGTTTCTGCATGGCAAGGATTGTGGCAAGGTTCACCCGGCACTTTTCCCCCTCGGAGAACTTGTCGAAAGAGCCGCAATCCATGCCGGAGCGCAACAGGCTGACCGATATTTTCTCGCGTATCTTTCCCGATTTCAGGGTGGTAAAGCCGGAGAGTTGCAGGCGATTTTCGCTGCCGATACTCTCCAGAAACTCGTTCGTAACTTGTGCCAGCGCCGCGATCTTGGTATTGGCAAGGTAGGACTTGAACTGTGCAAAGACTTCCGCCTGACACATCAGTTCCCCGGACTGTTTCTCCAGCTTTTCCAATACGGCAACCGCTTCCGAGGACTGGTTACGGTACTCTTTGAGCGAGGCTTTCAGGGAGACGAGAATATCGCCGTGGGATGATTCCTTCAATTCCTTCATCGTATTTTCGAGCACCAGAATGGCACTTTGGGCCGCTTTGATGTCCTCCCCGCAGCTACCGATATTCCGCCTGATGCTTTTATAGGCATCGTCCAGAAGTGAGAACGCCTCGTCAAAAAGCTTGCGGCGGATGCCATCCAGTTCCGTTTGCAGGGAACTTATCAGGCGAATGACCCGTTCCTTGCCCTGACCGGCTTCTTCCTGCAACCCGATGGCGGTCCGTCCCGACTTTTCCGCTTGCTGAAGTTTTTCCTCCCAGGAGGCGTTTTGTCCGGTAAGGGCACGTTTGCTTGTACGGATTTCCTTCTCCGATTCTTCAATGCTTTCCGATTGTTTGCGGCAATCCGCCAGCAGGTTGTCCAGTTTTCCCTTTTCCGTCTCGTTGTCTTCCACCTGTTTACGGGCAGCCTGTACATTGAAGTTTTCATCTGATAAAATGAATGGGTGGCGGCAGGCCGGGCAAACGATTGTCCCCGCCAGCTTGTTCTTCAGGTTTTCGATGGCGGATATAAGAGCAGCCCTTTGCCCGCCCAGTTCAGTGATACGGTCGGTAAGAGCTGTTATATCCTTATCCATGCGCTCCAGTTCTGCATCGTATCCGTCCGATTTTACTTTAAAGTTTTCAAAGAAGACACGGTATTCTTCGAATAGGGAGCTGCGCATCCGTGTTACCTCTTGCAGTTTCTTTTCCGCTTCCTCCAAAGCCTTGTCCCAAACGGAAAGCTCCCCGTTCAGTTTTTCAATCCTGCCTTTCTTGTCCGTGATTATCCCGTTCCAGTCCGATAATGAACCGCATTGCAGGGGAGAGAGCAGGGCGGTGACTTCTTTCAGGCACTCCCCGATGGAGGATTCACCGTTTTCCAGTTCCTGCATCTGTTTATCCGCTTTTTCAATCCCCTGATAGGAAGCTTTCAGGATTTCCATCTCTTCGTTGCAGTCCCGTATCAGGGAACGCTTCTCGGCGATGCTCTTTTCCATATCCGCCAGCCTTTGGGCTTTCGTACGTGCTTTTTCCTGGGCCGAATCCTCTTCTTTGAGAATCTGTTCAGCCAGCATCTCAATGCGCCCGTCCAGCCCGGCAACTTCCAGTTCCGCCTTGCGCAACGCTTCATCCACCGGCTTCTTGTCTTCCAGTACCTTCTCCATGGCTATATCCACAAGGTTGGCATTGGAAAAGCGGTTGATGATTTCCTTCTTGTCCTTGTCGGAAGAAGAAAGGAAGTCCTGGTATTTATGTCTGGAAAGGAGGAAGTTGTTGTAGAGTTCATCTTTGGTAATGCCCAACTTCTCAAGGATATACTTGTTATAGGCATCTATACCGGGGCATATCGCTTCATCGGTTGTCACAGCCTTGCCTTCACGTTCAATCAGGCACTCTACCGTGGAACCGCCTTTACGCAGGATGCGTCGCAAAATGGTAAAGACCTCATCCGAAGTGTCATTGAAGAACTCCAGTTGAATGCTGCACTCATCTGCGGCATCATTGATAATTTCCTCATTCTTGACCTTGCGCAACGGGCTGCCCGTGATGCCGGTAGCGATGCACTCTATCAATGCGGACTTGCCCGAACCGTTGGAACCCTGGCTGTCATTGTCGAGATTGTTGCCGAAGACTAATGTAGTAACGCCCTGATTCAGTACGTAATGCAGTTTGCTGAACGAGCAGATATTCTCTGCGGTGATCTTATTTAGTTTCCACATGACGCGTCCGGTTTAAGGTAAGACAATCCCAGGCAATCACTGATTCCTTTCTCCGTACAGAATTGGCGGTAGTTATCGCGTATCTTTCCGCCGTCAAACTTCTCCAGTACTCCCGCATCGGCAGACCGGACGGCTTGCAGTTCCGCGACAACGACTTCCACCTTGCCCGCTCCGGCTTCCAGTAATTTATCCTTGTCAATGGCGGCTGCACCGGCGAGGGACGAGTGGACACGTACCTTTACCTTGTACCTGCCGTCTTCCCTGAGTTCCTCCAGATGGTCGGTCAGGTGAATGTCCACCTTGTCATCCGGGACATCGAGCACCATATAGCGCCTGTTGGCACGGTTCTTTATAAATTCGGTCGCACCGTCGGCATAAAGGACGGTGTAGCCTTTTTCCTCGTCTTCACCGAAGTTATGCTGGCGTGCCGAGCCGATGTACTCGATATTGGGAGCCACGGTGCAACGGTTGTGGTAATGGCCTGCAAACACCTTGTCGAAGTCACCGAAGATATTTGCCGGCAGTTCATTTTCGGCGGGACGGGAAAGTGCGCCATTGACGCCTTCATGGATATAGAGGTAGTTAAGCTTGCCGGTGCTTACCTCATTTAGAATGACTTCATCCAGCTTCTCCACAAAGCTTCCGTCTTCCGGAAAGTACGGTATGACATGGAGCATGAAACTCCACTCCGGGTTGGAAAGGGTGTGGTATTCGTCAATCACCAGCACATTGTCGTGTTGGTCGAAAACATGGCAGTAGCCGCGTACGGCTTCCCGGTTCACTAAATCATGGTTGCCATTGGCAAGAATGACATCTATGTTCAGCTTTGCAGCAGCCAGCAAGGCATCATGTACAGCCAGCAGCACATCCAGCGTCTGTGCCGAGCGTGAGAAGAACAAGTCTCCGCCCAGTACAATGGTATGGATGTCCAGACGCTTGCAGTGTGAGAGCGCTTCGTTCCAGTTCAGGGAAAAATCGGGGATGTTGTCTTTGGATATATGTATGTCGTTGAGCAACAACATACAGGGTTGATGTTGATTCATAAGGGTATAAGTTAGGAAGGGAAAGGCATTTGCCTCTCCCTTACAGATGGAAAAATTATCGATTATCTCCTGCGTCTGGGCGTAGTTTCTTCAGACGCTGCCGCTACGGGTGCGGCGGATTCTTCTACCGGAGTTTCCTGTGTCCCGGTTTCTGCCGGTTCCGGTTCTTCCCCCGGTCCCTGCATCTCCTTCTCGATCATCTCCAGCAGTGCCGCATTGGTAGTGGTGCGGGTCACCCGGATGTCCAGTTTCTCCTGTTCGATAAAGGTACGTATCATCCCGCGCAGTTCCTGTCCGCCTTCGGTCTTGTCGCCCAGCGACTGCTCCTGTAGCGCGTCAAAGCGGTCGAACAGCATGTCAAGGGACAACGCGCCGCTTTCCTCAGTTTCCTTGTCGTCCTTGCTGCGCTTGTCAAAGGAGAATGAGCTTGTATCCGTCTTGGGAATCGCTTTCTCCAGTTGGGCAATGGCCTCTTTCATTTCGTCCGTATCCATCACCTGCAAGCCGTACTTGACGTCGCATTGTTTCAGGAACTCGATGGTAGCGCCGAACTGGTAACGGCTGTAACGCACCACCGCTTCCGAAAGGCGCGGGGTATTCATGAGCGCGGTCAGTTCCTCGATGGATAGCTCGTCAGTGTCGGATTCGTTGTCAATGGAGATGACATACTCGGTCTTCTGGCCGTTCTTCTTCTTTTCGATCTCTACCGGATAGGCATCCTTTATCGAAGAGATGGGGCACGGGTAGCCCGGGTTCTTGGCCAGCTTCTTCTGCCACAGCTTGAACTTGCGGTCGTCCAGTTCCTTGTACTGCGAATGGCTCAGGGTGAGCAACTGCACCCCTTTGGCGCGTTCGTTCAGGTCAAAGATGTAGGCACAATGCGCGTAGGAGTATTTCAGTCCTCCGCCATAGTTGCCGCCCGCAATCTTCTCGGCCAGCTTCTCGTCGCCCGCCTCCTTAGCTGCCGCCACCGCAGCTTTCCGGTAGGTGTCGATGATGTCAACCGGAAGTCCCGCATCGGTGGCGCGTACCGCATTGACATAAACGGACTGTGCTTTGCCTCCCGAAGAGGGCTTCTGGATCTCAAGCAGCATCTGGTGTACCGGGCACTCATAGCTCTTGCGGTCAATGGTTCCGTCCGCTGACGGGATGGCCGGGAGTATGCGCAGCCTGTACGTGCCGAGCTTGTCAAGTTTAAAAAAATCTGTTCTGGAAAATCCTTTGTTTTCTTCCGCAGTTCGTATCTGCGCTTCCTGGTAGCTCTCCTGTGCGGCTGAGAATAGGCTCATCAGCTCACCGGCAGGCACAACTGTGGCTGTGCCGTTGTTTTTTTCTTCCTGCATAAAAGCATTTTTTGAAAAAGACCGAAGAATCGGAACGTGATGCCTGGCTGCTTCGGTTCATAGACATGCCGCATCTCAATTTACAATATGGTGGGTAATGGGGAAAGTGAAGTAATTCTTCCGCCCGGAATTACCCGGCAATCAATTTATTTGCTGCAAAGATAAGAGGTTATTCCTTACGTTCCAAGTGTGTTTAAATAAATTTTCAAATAGGGAATACAACCCGTTGAACCATATATTTTTAGGCATCATTTTCCGAATCTTTTTTAAATACATTATTAAAAACCTGTTCTCCCAGAATCTTTATTTTCTTCCGGTTTCCCGCAATGAACGCCTCCATCTTCTTCCTGCGCACCGACTCGTAGTACGCCTTCCGACCGGGTGTGAGAATCTTACCCCTTTTGCAGCAAAGCCCGTCGGCGATGTACGCGTTCATGCAGCGCCGGAATTTGGGCTTCTTGTAGGTGGGGTCCCCGGATGCCCTGCACACCAGCTCCACTACCTCGGCTGCGGGGTGGAAACGCCTGGGGTCCTTGTACTTGTCTTGCAGGATGTCATATACGACGGGCATCTCATATTTAAGCAGGAACCCCAGCGGTGTCTGTTCGAAGGGGAACTTCTTACGGGTTCCCTTGGGACGCCCGTCGGCGAACGCCCTTTTTTCCCGTGTCGGTACGAATTTTGTCTGCCGGCTGCCGTATTTCCTCTTCGCTCTGGTCATTGGTTTGCTGGGTGGTTGGTTCTACTTCGGTTGCTCTCACGCTTTGGGGACGGTATGCCATCCGGGAGATTTCCCGGCGGCTGTCCAGATCCTTTTGGATATTGATTTTCTTCATAATTAGTTATGCTATTGGTTATACCATGTATGTAAAGTTCATGTCGGTGTTCACGTTGTACCACCCGCTTTCAAAGATTCGGATGTTCCGGCTTCCGCCGCTCAGGATAAAGGTAGTCCCCCTATTGTACTTTGCGTCGTCGTTCCAGTCGCAGAGTGTCGTCCTTAATCCGTAGCGGGGTGCGGAAATCCCGTTCGGAAGCACGGCGACTGTTCCTCCCATATTGCTACCGTCCCGCCGGGCCGTATTGATGACACCCTGTATGGACACGATGTTTCCGATCTGCCGTACAAACAGCCGGCTGGTGTCCGTTCCGTTGCCGGAGTTCGCCATTTGCATCCACCCCGTGTCTGCAATCTTTGTCTGGTATTCCGGGGCGTAAGCGGCTCCCAGTGCGTTGCATACCTGTTTTCTGGCAGCCGTATCAGGCAGTGAAAGGTCGGATAGTTTGCCGTCACGTCTCAGGTAAGTACCGCTGACATCGGCTTTCGAGAGCACATCCAGCTTGTCCCGGAGCATCTTCTGCGCATCGGCGGCTTTCTTTCCCTGGGCGACAAGGTAATCAATGTAATCCTGAAAGAGACGGGCGATGCCCGCGTACTTCGTATCTGTTTCTGTCTTGGAGTAAACATTGATATTGGCGGCAACGCTTTTCTTCTCTTCCTCCGTATATCCGGCAAGCAAGCGGTCGGCTTTCTTTGCCAGCTCTTTCCTGACATGGGAAAGAAGCACATAGCCTTCCACTTCCGCGTGTGATACATCGTCATTGTCTATGTAGGCGAAGCTGCCTGTCTTGATTCCTTCCAGCTTTTGCTTCATGGTTTCGGTAAAGACTACGCCGGTGTAGGCATAGTCTGTATCCAGCTTCCCGGCAAGCAGTTTGTCTACCTCTGCCGTTGAATAGACGCTGATGTTCTTTCGGGCGGATGCCTTATCGGACAGGTCGGAAAGGTTGCTTGCTTTTGCCAGTTTCAAGGCTCCAGTCCCTTTCTTCTCCGCATCCAGGTTGTCACGGACTGCTGCTTGCTTCCGGGCTTTCAGGGCTGCCGCTTCTTCCGCCGTGAGGTCGTTTACTTCGTCGGCGGTTAGGGACACGAGTTCTTGCAGGTTGCCGGATACTTTCAGGAACAGGGAGCCTGTTTCCTCCCGGGAATAGATGTCCAGTGAAGTGCGTGCTATCTTTTTGTCGGGTACATCGGAAAGGTTGGAGGAAGCCGTCAGTTTCTTTGCCAGCGCCTCTTTCACTTGTGTAGCGGTAACAAATCCTTCGCCCCCGGTCTGGATTTCACCGATGGAAATGGCATCCAGTTTCTTCCTGTAATTCGTGGTAAAGTCTTCGGTGGAGAGCTGTTTGCCCTTCACAGTATTTACTTTCCCTGCCAATGCATCCGTAAAACTCTTCTGACTGACATAGATGTCTTTCAGGCTGGTGCCGTTCACTTTTAAGTCTCCGGCAATGTTTACGGATTCTTTAGGGGAAAGCTCGATGTTTCCGATGGCGTTGCTAAGGGAAAAGTCTGTGCTTTGGCTTGAAGTGAATCCGATAGACGCCGTTTCCACGCCTTCGTCATCCGTATAAGATAGTATTTTTGATTCTGCGGAAGTGATGGTAATGGATTTGCCCGCCACGGTAAAAGTCCCGCTGACACATACTTCTTTCGTCTTTCCTTTGACATGAAGCAAGGGAATGGCTGCCTGTTTGCCGTCAAATACCCGGAAGTCACGGAAGGTACTCGTTTCCTCGTTCAGGCGGACGGTATTAATATCCACCGAACCTTCGTCTGTGGTATCCGCGATATTGACAATAGAGTTCTTTTCAATCAGCAAGGAGCCGATGCGTGAGCTGGTACAGGAAGCATGGGTATAGCTCATGCCGTTTTCATCCATCCGCGCCAGTTCGTTTCCACCCTTTAGGAATGAAATGCTGCCGTCGGTTGAGATACAAATCTCACTGATGAGCAAGCCGCTCAGGTAAGAGCCGAAGGAAGCTGTCCCGTTTTGTTTGACCAACCCTTTGAGGGAATATCCCGAAGGGGAAACAACGGATACGGCGGTCTTGGATTCCAGTCCTTGTTCGGTAGTCAGTTTTCCGGTGACAACCAAGTCCTTTTTAATGGTCTGTTTGCTGAAAGGAGTATCCAGCAGGACGGCGTAATGCCCGAAGAACTTATCCAGGAAGCGGGGCGCGTAGGCTTTGGTGATTTCAATAAGGCAGGGAACTTTACCTGTCAGGGTGTCTTTTACGGAAGGAAGGACGCTACTGCCTGCGCACAGGTAGTTTTCCCGTCCTTTCTTGTTCACGTCCCCGGCATAGACCACCGTGTCGGTGCCGTTCTTCTCATAGATATAATAAGGGAAAGCGGCCGAAGGGCACCCTTCAAAGTAACGGACTTTGCCATTGATCCAGACATAGCCGGACGAGATGGCATTGCCCGTTATCTCGCATCCCGAGATGATAAAGTCCTCGCAGGCGTTGAAGATCGCCGTCATGGAAAGGGCAAGCTCCTGAAGGTTCAGGATGTCATCCACGTAGGTATACCTTCCGCCCGTGTCTGCAATGTATTCTTTCATAGTATCAGGGGTTATTATTAGTTTGGTCTATTTTTATCAGGTAGGTCTTGCCCGCCACTTTATAGGTGTTGATAACAAAGGAGAGCATATAGACGAACTCCTTTTCAGGGATGTTTATTTCAGGGACGAGCACCATGAAGCTTACGCGGTTGATCGCCTTCTCTTCCGCCAGGAAGTGAAACTCGCGGGGCTTCTCTTCGGGTTTCACGTCCAGCGCCACCTCTTCGAGGTTGTACCAAAGGGTGAAGGGCTTGCCGTACGCGGCATCTTCGTGGTAGATGTCCACTCCCAGTGAGTCGCTCTGGGAAATCACGAGCCTTTCCCCGCTGTTTTTCAGGTACCGGGCGAACTTATGATTCAGGTACCACTCGAAGTACATCACCTGGGAGGTCATACGTGCTTCGATGTGTTTCTCTGCCGCAAAGGTGCGGAATTTCTCACTCAGGGAGTGCAGCGGGTAAACCAGGCTTTGTAGAAAAAGGATGTATTTCCTGCCTGAAAGGTAATAAGGCACCAGCCTGTTCACCAGCTTGTCGGTCGGTAGTTTATAACGGTTCTCTTTCATCCTTCAACGATTAGCCTGATTGCCTGCCGGAATGTTGGCAGTTCCTGTTCCTTGCCCGTGGCGGACGACTGCTTCATAAAACCGGACGATGTTTTGGTGATGCGATGCACTTTTCCGGGTGGCAACAGGTTTCCGTCCGCATCGTAAGAGGCGATAAAGATTCCCTGCTCGGGTGTCGCCCGTTCGTCGATATATACGTCCGTCACATGCTCGGTACTGCGGACCGCTTCAATAACCGAGGAAACATAGACGGATGAGTCAAAAGGCATCCCCATGATGTATCCGTTCAGCTTCTCTTCAATCCTGTCATAGATTTCACTCTCGGGTATGGCGCCGTCATAGTAGACGGTGATGCGGGGAATAAGCACGTCCCCTTCACGGCTGATGACCTCGATACGGGTCCCGGCAAACTTCATCTTACCTATATAGGCATTGACCGGTACCATCTCCGAGGCGGGCAACGGTTCCAGATGTCCCTTTTCTCCCGTAGCCACTTTCAGTATCAGCTTGCTGTCCAGGTTGGTATCGTCCGTGCTCTCGATGTAGGATACCTGCGTGATGATACGTTTCGTCTCATCCACGTTGGCATAACCGAAAGCCAGCCCGTCTTCCCTTACCGAGAGTTCGTCTCCCTTCTGGTATTGGAGCAATGCGTTGGCATAGAAAGTGGGTGTTCCGTTTACACGGAGGTTGATGGCTGTCGAGATATCCACGGCAAACACATCAAGCAAGGTTTCAAAGCTGTGGATAGCGGATGCCACCGTCCACGTAATTCCGTTCATGATGCTCATTTTGGAATCACTGGAGAACTCGCTTAGTTCCAGCCGCTTGTTTCTCTCCGTAATGGCTTCGTTATAGATTTCCCGTATCGTCCGGCTCATAGGTATAAGTTTGGTTGTTAATAATAAATGTCCATGCGCCGCCCTCGTTCCAGGCGGGTTCATGGGTAAGCATCCAGACGGCTTCCATGCCCGATGCAATCAGGTAGTTGCCGTTACTGTCTTTCTCCGGTTTCCGGTAGGTGCCCGACGGTGAGGTAGATAAGAGAATGGTCGTATTCCGTCTGCCGTAGTGTTGTGCCACCAATGTTTTCAGGTAGGTGTCAAGAACGGAAGGCTTTACTTTAGAACCGGTTAAGTCCAGTCTCATTAACCTTTTCAGTGGTAAAAGTGATAGAAGGCTGCCCGTTTGTAATCCGGCAAAGTAAAGCTCGTATGTATCTTCCGCCAGTGACAAGAAGGAGATATCCAGTTCCATTTTCTCACAGGTAAACTTCTCCATACTGACCGGACGGAGCAGGTAAACGGATGACGCGTGCGAACGGCTTATGTCCAACGTCCTGAACCTTACCTCTCCATAGAAACTCATTCTGCGGACAGACGCGATCTTGTCATTGAAGTAATGCCGGAGCTCTTTCACCTCACCGGTCAGCATCAATACCTCCAGTTCCGTGTTGTCTCCCCAGTCTATTTCCAGTGTCCCGTTGCCGCTTAGTAACAGCGAAGCGGCTGTCTGTCTGTTGTCTACGTACAGCTCCATGAAACGCTTGCCGGAAGGTTCTTTGGGATAGACGTTTCTTTCCCCGTTTGCCGGCAGGAGGCTGTACATCCTGTTATAGGCAATTATGTCGGGGCTAATGGTAAAGCCGTCGGTGTACTCCAGTTCCTCACCGCTTTTCAGGGTGTCATCCAAAGAGAGTTCCGGATTGTTTATCAATAAGTCCACGATGCCTTCGATGCTTCCGTACAGGTGCATGGCTACATCGTAAATGTTCTGTCCGGCTGTTATTTTGTATTTTCCCATCGTATTTCTTTAGTCCGTTTGTTTTTCATCCACATCCAGTAATAGTTCCCCTGTTTCAGAGTCCATATAGGCGTTTTTTATTATCATTCCGTCCGCCTCAAACTCCTGTTGCAACTTGCCCGGCAGGTTCGAGTTCTCAAAGTTTCCGTGCAGGTATCTGATTAATCCTACACCCGTGGTCGGATGCTGGTAGAGGTTCCCGGCGGCAGCTTTGAGAAGGAATACCTTTGTTTGTTCCAGTGACGGCTTGATGATAAAGTCCGTTTCGTTGGCGCTGTACAGTAACAGCTTCCCCTCATGCAGGATCAGGTTGAAGTGATTCGTTTCATTGACTGTGCGGAAGGCCGAGAGATAGACCGTTCCCAGGTCGGGAGAAAGTACCGTAAACCATGTACTGTTGTCGCTGCGGTTTCTCAGGTAGGATTCGTTTCCGTCCCCTTTTTCCAAGGCGAAACGGATTTTCAGCTCCTTGTACTGCGGAATATACGGGATGTGCACCCGGATGCCGTCCCGGTCGTTGTACCGGCTCTCGAAGTTACCGGCCACGCGGATTTCCCCGTAGGCGTATCTGTCCGTATCCGTTCCCAGATACTCAAAGGGGTAAATGCGCTTGTCGGTCAGGTTATCCGCCAGGTTCACCTCCCCGCAGGAGGCGTCCATATTGATGTCTTGTCTTGCCATAGCTAATTAAAAAAGAAAAGGACGCCCCTTTGGTGGTGGGACATCCTTTTCGGGTTATCAAAATCTTATGCTACAAATGATTTTCCATGCTATTTTTGCTGTTCCTGGATTGCGTCAAAAACGCGTTCGATGGTCTGCCACATATCGTCCGGGAGACTCTGGTCGGAGATTTTCTCACAGGATGTTTTCAGGTACTGCATCTCGTCGGCTGAGAAGTCCACTACCAGCGGGGTGTCTTTTTCCACGTCCCATTCGATGCGCTTGGTTTCCGCGTTTTCTTTGAGCCCTACGGCTTCACGTTCATCCTGCGTGATCTCAATCTTGCTGAGGATGCTTTTCTTCGTGTTGAAGTCTTTGAAACTGCCTTCTTTGGGAAGGAATGCCGGAATATAAAGCCGGTCTTTGATTAGTAATTCCATAAGTTTGATTCTTGTTCTTTAAGTTGTTTTTCAAGGAATAGGGAAAGTAAGCCGAAGATGTTGTCACTCGCTTTGCTTTTCCTGTTCCTGCTGTGCTCCGATCTCTGCCATAAACCCTTCAAAGTCCTGGAAGTATGCCGATACGTCCTCCACCGAGAGGAAGCTACAGGAGAGGTTATGGTTCTCATAACTGATGTTTCCCAGGTACTCTTCCTGCCCCTGGGCGGATGCGGGAGTCAGCACGTTGGCGGAGATACGGTTCAGGATTCCGTTGGACGCGCTCGTTTCCAACTGGTAGTAAGCGTTGGCTGTCAGGGCCGTCATGCTTTTGGTTACAACGATGTTTTTTATTTCCATAGATAAGTCATTTTCCATGAATAGGACTCTTGAAGGCAAAAAAGGTAAGTAAAGGTCAATACCACTTGTTCCTGCCGTAGATTACGAAGTCGAAAGGGGAACCGTCAGGGCCGCCGTTGCTCCCCACGTTCTGGATGACAAAGTAGGAGGACGCCCTTTCCAGCAACCGGAAGAAACCGTAATATCCTGTATTTTGGCAGCCTTGCGCGAATACGGTGTAATTCGTATGACCCAGATTATGATAGAATTTATATTGGGCATTTCCCATGTGGTAAGAGGATGTGACATTGCATCCTTCACCCCATATCTTGCTGAAGCTCGCACTGTTGCCGCTATTGTATTTGCAACCGATGTACAGGACACCCGGCACGCACCACCGCTCGCCGGCACGCTGTCCGAGCTGCACCGGCCCGTATGATTCGATGGCAAAGTTGGAACCGGCGTTGGCGATAATGGAGAGCCCGACGGCTCCCGTAGCATAGGTCTGTATAAAGATGCCCTTGCGTGCTGAATCGGCACGTAGCGAGAGAAGCGCACTACCGCCATTGATGGTCATGGAAGCGTTTCCCATCATGGATGAGAACTCGATGGAAGAGTCGGCTGCCGTGTTGATGAGCTTGTTACCGGATATGGTGAAGCCGGCGATCAGTCCCGAATTGGCGGTGATGTTGCCTTTGATTTCCACATTGCCTTTCGCGTCCCATTTGATGTTCTGGTTCGCCACATAGCCCGAACCGTCATTGTCGAACAGTATCTTCCCGTAGCCGAACGTCGCCGAGCCGTCCGCCCGCAGTCCCCAGTAGTCCTGTGTGCCGTCATCATTGTAGAGATATCCGCTGGAAGTGATGTATACACGGTGTCCCCCGGCAGGCGCGCAGGCATAGATGGCACCGGAGATGATATTCCAGCCCCCGATCTTCCCGGCAACAGCCGTTATGCCCGTACGGTCGAGCGTCGCCTTCACATTGTTACCCGCATCCCTTACCGAGATGCTGCCGTTATACGTGCTGCCGCCCACCACCAGCGTGCTGTCGATAAGTACCTGGCCTGCACGTACCGTCCCGGTATAAATGCCGTTGGCGTCAATGGTGGTGGTATACCTTTCGGAAGAAGTCGTGTCGAATACGGTTGCGTAGGCGACATGCCAGATGATAGGCGCTGCCGTGGTTCCCTGTGCGCCGTCCAGATAGAAATAGTTCGTTGAAGAGAAGCCCGAAGTGCCGCACGTTACTTTATATATATATTCCGCCCAGTCTCCCGTGCCGGCATTAGGTGTCAGCCACTTGCTGTTGCCAGAGGTGCCGATGGAATTGCTCGCCCACTGGATACTTCTTCCCGCCGGTATTTTAGCTATGATCCTTGTAATAAACACCTTGCGGTTGGAGCAAGCGTTACTAAAGCAAAAACCGCCATTTCCCGGTGACGCGCTGCCGGTAGTCTTGATTTCCAGTACCGTCTTGCTGTCATTGGGCGCACTGGAGAGTCCCGTCCGGGTGATCGTTACCGTGCCGTTTCCACTATTGTTATATACTCCTATACTGTTATTGCCGTTCCGAAACTCCGGATCGCGGTACATCATCTTGCCGAAAGCCATGGCCAGAGCCAGTTCCTTGGCGGCATTGGTTTTATTGGTCGCATCGGAAGCCGCTGCATTGACGGCTTCCGTTTTCTTGGTATCGGCGTAACTCTTTGCGGAGTTCAAGGCATTCGTTGCTGCATTGGTCCAGTTCAAGGACACGGAGGTACCGAAAGTTACAGCTCCTGCGGCGTTCCAACTGATGTTTCCGTTTGCCACCTGTCCCGAACCGTCATTATTAAGTTTCCATTTCGTACCGTTGGTAACAGAGCCATCACTGCCCAGATAGACGCTATTTTTGAATATTTGTGTGGAATTAATTGTCCACCCGCCGATGGTTCCCCGTACAAACGTGCAGGTTAATCCGTTTATATAGCCGGTATTAATGATATTGGCTTTGATGCTTGCCGCGTCCAGTTTCGTGGAAGTGATGCTGCCGGCGGCTATCCTGTCGGCACTGAGTGTGCCCGCAGTAATGCTACCTGCATTGATGGCCACCGCATTCACCTGTGCTGCCGTCAGTGTTCCCGTATAGATTCCAGTGGAAGATATTTTTGTCAATTTTGGATAGCCGGAACCTCCCAAGGCTGTAATAATTGCATTTGCAGCGTTCTGGGCATCAATTGAAAGCTTGTTGGCGTCACTGTCTGACTGGCTCCAGTCAGTCGGTCTGTTTCCTCTTTCCAGTTTGAAGTAAGCTACATTATAGAATGTTGATTCGTTACTTCCCCTGTAAAGGAACGGACGGAAACTATCTCCGTCAGAAGTTAGCTTGAAGACTACATATATCCTTTTCCAAGTGTTGGCAACAACAGACGTATCATATTTCAAAACGGTAATTTTGGACTGGTTATTGTTATCCTTTCCCGCCCAATAATGCAAGGGCGTACTTCCATTACCTGCAATAGTTTTATTACATCTTACCATGGCTGAATAAGTGTACTCGACATTATTCTCCAACTTTATCCATGACGAGTGAATCATCCCGTTTCCGGCATCAGTTTTTAGTGTAGGCTTCCCATTGAAAGTCACAGACGAGTCTATTGTGTATCCACCGCCATTGGTTGTGTATCCACCGTTCCAACCGGCAGCCCTCCAGTCGCCTGAGTTATTCAACAAGTTGTTTCCGCCTATCTGAATTTTTTCGATTGCATCCGTCCAATTCAATGAAACCGCGGAAGAAAACGTCACCGCTCCCGCAGCGTTCCAACTGATATTCCCGTTGGCTATCTGTCCCGAACCGTCGTTATTAAATTTCCATTTGGTAGAGTTCGTGATGGAACCGTCCGCACCGAGAAAAACACTGTTCTTGAATATTTGTGTAGAGTTAATCATCCATCCGGCTATCGTTCCCTTGTTGAACGTACAGGTCAGGCCATTGACTGCCGTTGCTGTGACAACGGATGCCTGGATACTTGCCACATTTATTTCTGTGGCAGTGATCGTACCGGCGGCAATCTTGGCGGCAGTAATTGCCTTAGCACCTATCCTGTCAGCACTAAGGATGCCCGCAGTGATACTTCCGGCATTGATAGCGACCGCATTCACTTGTGCAGCAGTTAGTGTGCCGGTATAGATACCCGTACCGCTCAGGTAGGTTTTCAGTTTTCCGTCCGCATTGACTCCCTGGGGAATACCGTTCACTATGACGGTGGAGATTTCAGCGAACGGGGCGGTGGCTTCCAGACCGTATATGGAGGTCAGCCCCATATTCCTGCCTATCCCCGGAATACCTATCAGGGCGTAAGGGGTCCTGGCATCGGTTACCATATAATCAGAGCCGCCACAGCGCTGGATAGCCGCGGATAGCGTCGCATTGATACGGATAGCGTCATAGGAGGTCAGGATGACAATTTTGGTACTGTCGAGGGCATTCATTGCCGTTGCCAGGCTATTACAGTTGGCATCGCTGGCATAAACGTCGTAATGCGTATGGCTCACCGCTTTCAGGTCACTCCGGTTGATTACACTCAGTACCAGTCCCCGGGAAGAGGATTCGTGGATTTTCGTGCCGTTCAGTAAGATATAACGGGTGGTGGAATGGTTCAATCCTGTACCACGTATAAATAGTTTACCGTTATTGGCGGCTGTATTGGCAGCATTTGTCCAGTTCAGGGTTACCGAAGCACCGAACGTGACATTCCCTGCCGCGTCCCATGCAATATTGCCACCCGCTACGGCACCCGCACCTGTCGCGTCCAGCCGCCATTTAAAGCCCCGGATGCCGTTCGAGCCGATGCAAACCGAACCCGAAGCTCCCGTATATGCTCCGGAAGTGTTGTTCTTGGTGCCACGGTAAATTGAGTCCGCATCCAGTGACCAGCCGCCGACTTTCCCTTTAGTAACGTTCAGTGTTAATGCTTCGATATTGCCTGCCGTTATCAGTGATGTTTTCAGGGCGGCTACGTTGATACGCGCCGCGTCAATGGTCCCGGTGCTAATCTGGGAAGCGTTGATACGGACGGCATTCACCGTATTGGCAGAGAGCGTTCCAGTGAAGATGCCCGTAGAGCCTATATAGGTGAGTTTGGTCGCCCAACCTTCCGTATTCGCCTTGTTGGTAATGGCATCGGCAACCGCCTTTGCATCCGTACCTGCCTTTCTGGCATCAGTGATACCGGTAAACAGGTCTTCGGGAGCGGGACTCCAGTCCACAGCCTTGCTGCCTTCAACCAGCATGGGAAGGGCACACCAGTATGTCCCTACAGTTTGGAAACCGAAGAGGACCACTGCGGACGTAGGCGTGATGTTTTCAAGGACAATACGCTGCCATGCGGTTGTGATGTTCACCGTACGGATACCCGAGATGCCGATACGTATCTTCATAACCGAAGCTACCGCACCTTTGACATACATGGAGAAACTTGCCGGGGCACATATCCGGCTGTTGATAGCCATAAAGTAAGTGCGCTGGCTAGCTGCATTAGCGTCCGTACAGGCGGTATTCTGAATAACCTTCAGTGTTCTGTAGTTATTATAAAGAGTGGCTGTATCAATGGATATGCTTGTTCCTTCCGCTATTACGCCTGTCAGTGCAGCGGTAAAATTACTGTTACGGATATAGTTACGTCCGGCTATCCGGATAGCGCCCACTTTACCTGTGGCATCGGCGGCAGCAGCGGCAATGGCGGCGTTCTTCGCGGCATCCGCTTTCGCCTGTGCAGTGGATGCTGCGGAATTGATTGCTTCGGTCTTGGCGGTGTTGATGGCATTCACCCAGTTCAGCGTCACTTCCGATCCGAACTCTATCTTCCCGTTCGCCGGATTGTAACGGATGAACTGGTTGCCCTTACCCAACACCACGCTGCCTGTGGTATCAATGGCGAATGTCTTGTATCCGTCCTTGAACCCGTAGATACCGTTGATTGTCTCCGTGGCAACCGCTCCGGAAGCGTTTACGGTACTTAGCGGGAACTTGCCGATAGCAATACCCGTTATCGTCCCGTTTATATTTTTGGTTCCGGCAAACAGTTTGGGAGTGATGACCGACTGGGAGCCGATCACCGTTTTGGCACTGTTCCAGTCCTTCACCCAGTCCAGCATATTGGAATCAACGCCTGCCGCGCCGGTTTTCGCCTTGGCATAAGAGAAGGTAATAGTATATGTCTGTCCGGCAATCGTTACAGGAATCGTCACCAGCCCGCTGTCCGCCATGGTAGTCGTACCAGCGGCAACCGAGTAGGTAACCGTCTTGTTCGTGTTGTTCACGGTGATGGCGGAGAACCCGGCAGGTTTGGTAACGGCACCAATCGTAAAGTTCGTCAGGTTGTCGTCACCCAGCGTCACCTTGATGGTGGAACTGAAAGTGACCGCCTGTGAAAGGACGCCGTTATTACTTGCCGGAAAAATATATTCACCTACGGACTGGTGAATCGTGTAGGAGTCTTTTTGCACGAGGATGGTTGCCTGTCCCCGTGCGATCAGTTGTTTTTCCATTGGTTAAGGTTTAGTCTAATAGAATAGGGAATAAACGGGAAAAGGCGGTATGACACCGCCTTAAAAAAACATCAAACTTCCATATAGCACCTATTTGGAAATTTCACACATAAGAACACCTCTTCCCGTCACATCCGCTTTGGACACTGTTACGGACTTTCCGGTATAGGTCCTGACGACCGTTGTGCCCGCCGCATTCCAGAGTTTCCAGGTATAAATATAAGATGTCCCGGCGCTGTCCAACTCGTCGCCTCCCCGGTACAGAATGGCTTTGGCATCCACGTCGTTGAGGTTGTTCTTGATGGTGAATCCTTTCTGGCTGACGATATGTACCGTGATGGGGTCTGACATGTCAGAAAAGGAAATGATATCACAGACCACCTTATTGGCCGAAGCGTTGCCTGCGGAAGTGTCCGTGTCCTTGATGGCGCACTTGAATGTCTCGAAGTTCAGTACCGCATCCGCCGTGATCGTAATCTCATTGGTCGTCCATCCGGCTGTAACGCCTTTAGGGTTTGCTGATGTCAGGCAGGACCAGCTCACACCCAGCATAGAGTTGTAATACGGGCAGGAAACGGACGCTCCCGAAGCGGCTGCGGCGCTCAATGCGGTGGTCAGCGTCACCACTTTGGTACTGGCGTTCACGGCAGAAATAGTGTATTGCGCCGAGCCGACCGTTATCTTTCCGCCCGCTTCCATATTGGCGATATTGGCAACCGTTATCGTGGTGGCTCCGGATGCCGCCGCTGCGGTAAGTGTGGTCGGCGCGAACACGGAGGAATCCTTGATGCCCCAGGCATAGGTGATGTTCGTATTGTCGATGGTCGCCCCGCGCCACAGATCGCAATGCGCTTTCAGGGCGGTCACCTCATCATTGCGAAAAACCACACCGTCAGGCGCATAAGCCACTGCCACGATGGTCGCGCCCGCGTTCAGGTGCTGCGTGAACTGGATATCCGAGCGGAAGGGAATCTCCAGCCCGTTGGCGTCTATGTAAACAGCCTCAAACGAGTAGCGTACTTGCGGGACACTCACACTCATGTGGTTCGTCTTGACGGTCAGCGCATACTTAGCGGACGCCGCCCCAATCGTACATCCGTCCGCGCCTGTTGTTATTGCCGTACCATTCTTGTACCATTTGGCGGAACCGGATTTTACACCGGGAGTCAGGACCGCCGCATTTCCTACGGTTGTAATCTGGTCGGTAGCGCCTTTGCCGCTGACAAATAAGGAAGGTGTCAGTACCAGATACGGGGATGCTTTCCAGTTCGGGGCAAAAACGCCCGTGTCCTTGTTATAAACTTGTGTGAGGGGTTGGTTGGAACCGACAAACGCCTGGAGGGAGACGGCGTCATTCTGGTCGATGATGGTGACCTGCCCTCTTGCTACTTTAATAGCCATAGTTGATTTAAGTTTAAGTTATTGGGTTGAAATAATTACTTCACAGTCAAATACCGCCTTGCGATAGACGTCCTCACCGGTTATCTCCAGTGTCCTCCCCGTATGGGTAACAGTGTTCCAGCAGGCGTCGTCCGCAACATTGTCGCTGACACGTATCCATAGGAAGTTCTTTTCCGGTATCAGTTCCGTAATGTCCTCGCCACCTTTGAGTACGCGGGCGGACAAGGTGGTTGAAATGATACCGTTGCGGAATACGTTCCCATTGGCAGAAGCGATATAGACGGAATAGTTGTCAGCACCATCGTATTGTTTAGAAATGGTGTAGGTTTCAAAATACTCGGATTCATCCAGCGTAGCGATGTATCTAAGGGTCAATACATCCCTGTCTTCCCAAAAATGTGAAACAGGTAGTAATTTAAGATAGTCCGAATTAGTTCCCGGTATGTCCTTCCAGTTCCCTTCACTTCCCATATACTGCCATCTCCTTGCCGTCGCTGTGAAGTTATATTCGGTGGCAAAGAGAGTGATTTCCGCTGGTTCGCAGGCATCTTCCTGAAGGGCGTCCGCGTAATGGAAGAGGTTCGTCCCGGTGATCGTCACATATTTGGTAAGCAGGTTTTCTTTTGCCTGATCGTCAAAGTCTTCCCAACGGATAGTGACGTCCTGTAAAGTGATGGTATCCTTTGTCCACTTGAACCGTCCTTCCGCAAAGTAGCCCGTACCGTCGGGATGGATAACGAATGAACCGTCACCGGCAGAGATGGAGCCGTCCGCATTGAGTTTAAGGAGCGGGTTCTGTATCGTGCCGCCGATGCCGCCCCTTGCAAACCACGCCCCGTACTCGTCCGTATCCGCCAGCTTGCCGTCTGTTGCCTGGTAGAGCGTTGCCCGTTCCCCTTTTTCAAGTTGGGCGCAGCAGAACAGGACTCCGGTGGTATCCGTCGTAATTTCTATCAGCAAATCCTCCGGTTCTTCATAGCGGATGACAAAGGGGATGTGATAACGTTTCCACTGATTCTCTATTTTTATCTCCTGTAGCGGGTGTCCGTTTTGGGAAACAGTCAAAGTACCGGATACCCCTTTTGCCCAAAAGGAGAAGCAATAATTCTCTCCCTGATGTGTCTCCGCCCAGCTTTGTGTTTGGGCAACCAACATAACACCGTCAGCAGGAATCAGAAAGACATCCCCGATACCGGCAGGCGGTTGTTCACCGATAGCCCTTTCCACCGGATTCAGGAAGTTGCCGTACAACGAGTTTATCAGGCAATTCTTATGGATGCGACCAACATAGAAGGTACTGGCAAAACCTGTCTCGTCACCGGCTGTCAAGGTGCCGGCTATGTTTATATCCCGTGTCGCATAAAGTCGTTGGAAGTAAGCCCCGTAACCTTCCAATCGTCCGAAGGTCGGGTCGATAATTCCCTGAACTTTACCCACACGTGCCTTCGTTGAGTCTGCGAAGGTGGCTATGTCCGAAAGCCGGATGATGTTCAGTTCGGCTATTTCGCACCGGTCGCCCGGTTCCAAGTCGGATAAATCCAACCTGAAACTCCGTTCGTATTCGGGAAGATAGTCTATGGTAATGACGGCAAGCTTGTACTGCCAGAGGGTTGATACCACTACCGTTCCGCTTCCGTCTGTTTCAGTACCGTCGGCATATCCTAAGGAGAAGGGAAGTGACGGAAAATCCCTGGAAGCGCGTATCTTATAAGAAATGAGAATCCTTTCCGGATTCTCCAGTCCTTTGCCAATCGTTTGCTCCAGTCCGCATTTACCTTGTAACGGGATTCCGGTACAAAGGATGCTGAACACCCGGCTGCAACCGTCCTTGTATGGCAGGTATTCTCCGGAAAGTCTTCCTCCGGTCATGAGCGTATACCGGCAGCCATTGTCACCCCGGGGATAACACAGGGACTTCTCCTGCGCCATGCCGTCAATCACATCCATGTAAGGGGACTGGCTGTCGGATGCGGTCAGGTACATGGCACCGCTGCGGTCTTCATCGAAAAGATTGGTTATTCGTACAAAGTCGAGTATCTGACCGTTTTGGGGTACATCACCATCCAGTAACGCCCCTATAAAGTAGGGAGATTCCTGTTCTTCCCCTTCCAATGTGGTTATCCTGTCAATGCCTGTTTCCAGTACGGCCATCAGGGAGTAGACGACATTCTTTCCGTCGAAATACTGCCGCCTTACCACATCGCCCGTACGGAGTCCCTGCCTTTTGGCGGACTTGGGAGAAATACATATCTTATATCGGTTGTAATTAAGTAGAGACATCGTTTAAGGTTAAATTAAAGTGGTATGACCGTATCACCGCTGCAACTGTCCGTTACCCATAGGGAGCCGTTCGTTGCGCTGTTTTTCTGGACTTCCAGTTCATAGACGCGCATTTTCCTGCGGACGACCACCTCGTCAAAGGTAGCCTGTATGCTGCCCGTAGCCTTGTTCTTCAGGATGGCCCAGCCGGAGCCCGCAAAACCCGAAGAGAAAAACTCACTGCTGATACCGCCCATGAAGTACGCATCCCCATAATGCCGGATGCCGTTCGCTACGGAAAGCAGATAACTCTCTGTGCTGAAGAATAGCGTCTTGTCCGCCAGCCGGGTGAATGAACCGTCAATGCCGATATGTCCGGATGCTTCGAGCGGTTTACCCAAGCCGAAGAAGTCGGCATCCGTAGCCAGAAAGAAGGTGTCGGAGTGCCGGTCCTGCCGTTTGTAAAGGCTGGTGGAAGGGACAAACGAGAAGGCAGTCTCATAAGGGTAAGAGGTCATCTGACCGTTCTCACTGTCTGTGCGGTAAACCCTTGAAGCGAAATGAAGCGCATCGTCTTTGCCATACAGGTAAGCACCCGAAGAGTTTCCCCAGCGCAACCGTTTATGAATGACAATCCCTTCATCCTGTTTATCCTTGTGGTAGGATGTGAGCAGGTCATCCCCGTAGTTATGCCTGACGGTAAGTGAACCGGGAAAGCAGGCGGCACCGTACTTGCTGATTAACATCGTATCTCCGTCAATATCCCACAAACCCGATTGCAAACGGATTTTAACCGTATCTTCACTACCCAACAATAAATCCCCGCCCGCTGCCGCAAGCTGGATATCTTTCTCATCCAGCCGGATAAGAACGGGAGAACCGCTGATTTTGATACCATGCCCTTGGGAAAAGGAAAGGTAGCCGCTAAGGTCAGCCGTATCGGAATGGATGGAAAGTACCGTCTTGCCGGCTGCACCCAGATTTACCCCTTGTTCTGCTGTCAGGACGCCTTGTATATCCGCAGTACTCGTTACCTGAAGCTTGCCGGAAACCAAGGCGTCCAGCATACTCCATGAAGCATCTGTGCGGTTGGCATTGCCCGCATGATACACATTCCTGCCACCTACCTGCAACAGTGCCGGTGTCAGGTAGATGCCCGTTTCTTTATCCTCTCCGATAAGAAGCTCACCGGATGCGTGCAGAAGGGAATTTCCGAAATCAACCCGTGTGCTTTCCAATGTTGCGGTATGGGTATCAGCATTATAACGGAGCACCTGTTTACCGTTCAGAAACAGATTTCCACCGATTTTCAGGTTGCCGGAAATGGTGATACCCCGTTCTTGTTCTACCTTATATATATGTAGGATGCGTTCATTGGCTATGCCGGCTTCAAAGCCATTGTTAGCCCGTAACAGCCCACTCATATCGCCACCTGTTTTCTTCAGGAAAGCCAAAAGGACACCGCCACTTTCTCCACCGCCTTCACCGGATACGCCCGAGGCGATGGCACTGGCAAAGTTATAAGCCGTGTTGCGCAAACGGATGGAAGTCTGGTCGCCTTCGGTGATGGTTCCGGCGTCCTGCGCATTGAAAAAGTTATGGTAAAGCTGGGAATAGATGGCATGACAAAGACTGTCCTTGTCCAGTTCCCCGATGCCGGGTAAAAGTTCTGTCATTGGGTATAGGAGGTTTTAGAGAGAAAATTCTGTATCTTGGAAATGAGTGAAGCGAAATTCGGCACATTGACGGCGGGCATGGTTCCCATCAGTGTAGGGGTCGTTATCTTGCTGCACTCGGTCAGGAACTCCAGCATCAACTGTGCAAGCTGGTTTCCCAATACCAACGGTTCCGTTGCGTTCTCATCACCGAGTGCCACCTTCTTGTCGGCAAGGGTAACGGTCGTACTTCCCACTTTCTGTTGTACCTTACCGGTTGTCTGGGTTACTTCGGATTTGTCTACCTTTGTACTGATTAGTTCCGGTTCCAAAGTCTGTATAACTTCCTTGCCATCCTTGTTCTTTACGATGCTGGTTATCTTTTCCGCCGTGTACCGGGTGGAGCTTTCATTTCCCGTCTTCTCCAGCTCGTCATAATCGGGAGAGTCATTGCTTCCCGCGTCCAGTTCTTCCGTCTGAGTCACACCGATAACCGTTTCGTCATGGGAACTGAGTTGGATAACTTTAGCGTGGGAGTAGTTCAGCACATAGGCATATTTAGTCGCCGCATCCGTTACAATGGTTACGTCCGAGAACAAGGTAGGGATTATCAGAAACCCGCCGGAGTTGTCTTTAAGCCCGGCAAGCAATACACCTTTGTGGATGACCGGTTCGGAAGATGCCGTTTCGTCCGGAAACTCTCCCACATCAATGGTTCCGGCATACTCTTCGTATTCACTGTCACCCGAATTGTCATGTACTTTGGCGACATAGCCATGTATCATACGCGCCGTACCGATGCCGCTTGTTCCTCCGGGAGCCATGTCGATACGTTCCACACTCCGTCCTAATGCTATTTTCCGTATGGCCTCGGCTATCACTTGCCGGCTGCCGTTACTTGTGTTTTCCATTGTTTTGTATTTTTCTGTTTACTTTTTTACTTTATAAGGCAACTTTATAACCTGCCTGTACCCCTTGGTTCCGAAAATCGTTTTTACCTCTTCCACGATATATACCCCGTTCTTGCTCGGGTTCAGGTCGTCTATCAGTTCCACCTGAACGGCGGAAGGCAGCCCGAAGTCACCGAAGATTGTCACGCTTCCGGTTATCCCGTTCAGGTTATAGCTTCTGAAATATTCAATGGCTTCCTCCACCAGTTTATCCGAATCTATCCGCATGTTCGGCGACATATAAGGCACTACCGTATAGGTACTCAAATCCACCTTTGTTTTGGTAGCCGCTCCCGATGCCGTCGTATTACCGGTTACTTTGTGTGTCTTTTTGCTGATCTGTGTGGCATTGATGGTCTGGAACTCCTTGCTTCCGGCTTTGCCCGCATCATAGTCGGGGTTCAGGCGTACCGTCACTTCAAAGAACTTCTCGTCCGCTCCCAATGCCTTGGCGGTAACGGCGAGGAACTTCGGGTCCACCTTCAGGACTTTTAGGTTGCTTTCCGCCACATGGTAATTGAAGTATATCTTATAAGGTATCGTATTATCACTTCCCGGAAAGGACTGTTGCGCCTTTGACGATGAGTAGGGACGCCCTATGGCAATCCGGGGCATCGCATCGGGCGAGTTCTCATCATACTTCAAAAAGCAATACACCTTGTATTTGCTCCAGTCGTTGAGCACGTCGGCGACCGTGAAGTTATCCGTAATCTTGACCTTGCCGATATTGATGTCAAACCGTTTGGTTTCGCTGTGTATCTGAAAGCCCGTATCTTTAAGCAGGTTGTATTTGTCTCCCAATACATCATTCACCTTGGTGGATAGCGGCGTCTCGAACTTGGGAGTCTGTTTGAGTTTAAGCTTATATGCCATGTTCTCGCACCGGAGTTCGAACAGGCTGTCGGAATTATAAGCGGTGACATAGCCGTCAAACATATTCTTCAGGATGCCGTTGTAGCCCAGCTTGATGTTGATTCTCTGCCCGGTGTGAAAGGTGTCCTTTCCCACAGCCGCCTGTGAACTTCTCTTTTCAATGATTACTCCGTCTTCCATCACTTCCGTGGTGATGCGTGAGGCATCGTTGCCCTCCAACGTGGCATTGCCGATGATGGTGCTTTGGTAAACCGTCCCTTTGGGGAGTATCACCTTGGCGGTTCCTGTCAGCTTCTTATAGGTTTCCACGATCTCTATCTCCTGTACCTCGGTCAGTACAACCGGGTCCTGAATCGCCATCGGGTTAGCCGGGTCCGCATCCCCGATGGTTATTTTACAGCATAGTACGTCCAGTGTATTTACAGCCATTGTTTGGTAAGTGTTAAGAGTGAGGAAGGATCTACGACTTTGGTTCCGAACTGAACCAGTTTAATCCACTTGTTGGTATGCTTGATGGCAGTGTCCACCTTCTCTTCTGATGCCAGTTTCAGTTCCACCGCTTCGGAAGGCTCCACCGCCACGCAGGAAAGCGTATAAGGCTGGATATTGCGGCAGTCGCTTGCCGGGAAGGAGTAATTGAGCACAATCAGCTTTTCGATTCTGAACTGGCGCAGGACGGTATTGTCGCACTCGATCACACCCTTATACTGCATCAGTTTCAGGAACTTGCTGACTTCGGCTTCCGGGTACACGTCGGGGTATTTGCTTGTAATCTTGCCGCTGATATTTATTTCCAGGTCACCTCCGGAAATAAATTCCTTCCGGGTATAATCCCGTCCCTGTACGGTAGTCAGGACGATGTTATTCTTGCTGCTGACCTGCACCTGCGGCTGTAGGTCGGCAAACGTGACCAGCCCGTATTTGGAGTTGGTTTCGATTTTATTTGTCCCGGCATCAAAATACATCCCCTCGGCACTGACGGAAAGCTCCAGATAGTCCGGAACGATGTTGCCGGCAACTGTATCCGAATAGTTCTTCTTTTTGGCGACCGCCTGCTGCTCGCTGATAAGCTGGTAGTATTGCCCCGTCTTGTTGGCGATGCTGCTCTGCGACATGGTTTGCAGGTACTTGTCCCTCTCTTTCTGCTCCCAGTATTTCAGGTACCTGGGATAAGAGCGCAGCATCCCGTAGGCAAGCTGCGAAGTGGTCTGGACCAGCGCCCGTTTAAGTATCTGCCTGTCTTTGCTGAAGTATTGCACCTGCCCGTCGGCAAACTGCGACAAGCCCATACCCAGAGTACGGCGGGCGGCGTCACTGACATAGTTCTCCGCGCTGCCGCTGCCGATGATGCCGCCGCTTAGCAGGGTGCTTACACCGATATTGATGAGTCTGCTCATTATTAGTTAGTTTTTTTGATTTATGAATAATTATGCATTCCACGACGCGTCGAAGTCATGCACCACGTCGATCAGTGCTTGCGCCAGTTGTTCTTTCAGGTCTTTTATCTCCCCCTGCTGTCCTTCAGGGGACTTCATCAGGTCGATGGTTCCCACGCTCAAGAGATTGGTTATTTGCACGATGACCTGTTTGGGTGCGGCAGATGAGAGCTTGCCTGTCCCACTGTAATTTCCTCCGGCCATCCCATCATCCGCCCCGTCGGTAGTTACCCGCAGGGTATCCAGGGGATTGTCATTATACCCCGGTTCATTGGAATAGAGCGACGTGTCGAACCCTGCTTTCCGGATGATGTTCTCCGCTATCTGCTCGTTACCGCCGTATTTCTTCCGGAGTGTCTTCATCATTTCGATAAGCCTGCCCCGTACACGCCCCTTGGCGGCTAACAGGTCGCTGACCTCTTCCTCTGTCGCGTCTTTTCCGGCTTCTTTCTGTTGCCATTTCCCGTCCTTCATATAGAACCCTTCCTTGCCGAGCTCGGTAAAGCTGAACCCGCTCTCCCGCAGTCTGCGCATGGCACCCGGTTGTGACCGGAGGGCATCCAGGTAACTTTCCGCACCGACACGGATGGAACGCACGACCTCGGTGTTCTGGTAGCCCGCAAAATGCGGGGTCTGCGCGGCCTGGCGGGCGGTAATCTTGTCCATGCCGGGATTGTAAACCACCTGCCCGTTTCTTACCGTGTACAGGCTTTTGTCCAACAGTTTGGTGTTATACCTGTAATTGTGGTCGATGTTCTTTATAAATGCGCTTACTTCCGGAGCGCTGGAGAGCTTGCCCAACTCCGCGTAAGCGGAAATGATCTGCTGCTGCCCGCTCTTGCGGGCAATGATGTGGATAGCGTCCTTCGCGTTCTTCTGGTAGGCGTCGTCATACGTATAATCGGGCGCCGAGTGTGTCTGGGCGGCTGCCATGCCGGAGAGCAGCGCCCTCCACCATTCACCGGTGAACGCACCGATCTTCTGCCCGGATTCCTCTTCCAGCGTCTTGCCTTCCGTCACGTTCGCCACCGCCTCCTTGGTCTTCAATGCCTGGAGATAAGTATCCCGGAGTGACTTGTGCAGGGCATCTATGGAAGGATAGCGGTATTTCTCATTGGAATTGACTTCTTCCAGTACGGCATCCTTGGCTTTCTTCACCTGCCATGTTTTATACGCCACCCATCCCAACGCGCCGACCAGTGCGGCAATGCCCGCGGTAGCGGCCACCGCACCTGCGCCCATGGCGGACAACGAGGCGGCGGCTCCCGTGATGCCTGTTCCGGTAACTACCTGGTTGGCGAAAAGGGAGGTAAAGGCGCTGCGTGCGGTCAGTCTGCCCATCCCTGCCATGCCGGTAGAGGCAAGTGCCTGCATCATGGCCCCTTTACCTGTGATTCCCGCCCCGCGCAGGGCGGTGACAATGCTGCGCTTGCCGGCAAAGGACAAGGCCTTGACACCACCACCGCCACCTGTCAGGGAAGCGATAAGCTGGAGCGTGGAAGACATGACGGACTGTTTGCCGATACAGCCGATTGCCACACCCAGGTTCGTTACCGCACCCGCCAGTTTGAATATCTTCGTAGCGACAAAACCGGTGAACAATAGCGGTTCTATCCAGTGGAAGTTGCGGGCCATCCATGTACCCAGGTTAGCCAGCACGGAACAGACATCCAACAGTGCCCGCCCGATAGAGGCGATGCCCCGTGCAAACTCCGGAGCCTTGAACTTACTCAGGAAGTCCTTCAATATGCTTTTGATAACGGGTTCCACGACTTCATACGCCTGCATGAAGCTTTCCGTCAGGGTGGATGTCACCTGTGCCCATAGCCCCTTGGTCGTATTCTGCTTGACAAGCGCCAGCTCGTCGGATATGCCGTGTGAAGCACGGTTCTGAGTGGTGAGCACCCGGAGCTTGTCGTAGTTCACCACGAATTGCATCGCCGCGTTGCCGCCGATTTTACTGAAAATGGAAATCATATCTTCCAGACTCGCCCCGGCATCGTGAAGGTCCTTGAAAATCTCCGCCAGCGGACGGAGCTTCTCCACTTTCTTGCCCGCTATCTCCGTGAACCGGGTAAACTTGACACCGAGCCTGTCCAGCGTGGCTTCCGCCTGTTTGGTAGGCTTGGCGAAGCGGGTGGACATCGCACGCAGGGCGGTTCCCGCCATCGTGCCTTTCATGCCCGCATTGCCTAAGATACCGATAGCCGCCGACGCTTCGGAAAAGTCCACGCCGGAGAGCTTCAGGTATCCGGCAGCCATCTTGAAGCTTTCCGCGATCTCGACCACGTTCACGTTCGCACGGGAGATGGTGGAGGTGATAATATCCGCCACGGTGCCCATGCTGCCGCTATGGATATTATAGCCGGACATGATGTTCGTTGTCAAGTCGGCGATTAGCCCCACATCGTTGTCACCTATGAGCGCCAGGTTGCTGATGGGCCGCATGGAGGCGTTGATGGTGGCGATGTTCATTCCCGCCATGGCGAGGAATTTGGCTGCCGAAGCGATCTCCACGGCGGTGAACTTGGTATCCACGCCGATTTTCCGCACGTTATAAGACATTTGCTGGAAGCGTGTCTCGAACGTGGAGAGGTCGCTGTCCGCTACTTTGAGGATACTGCGGGCGGACTCCATGATATTGCTGTAATCCACGGCGGAGGAAAGTTCGGACTTGATGAACCCGTATGCCATGTAGGCATTGAACATGTTCACCAGTGGCAGGCTGCGGATGGACGGACGGCGGGAGTACTGGAGGCGGTTGATGGCCGCACGCCGTTTGCCACCATAGGCGCTTTCACCTGCGGCGGCCTGCCTCTGGATATTCCGTACGGAAGCGGCGGCATTTCGTTTCTGCTCGCGCTCCTGTTCCCGTTGCAGGCGGGCGGCCCCGGCAGCCTCCTGCTTTTGCCGGCGTTCCTCTTCCCTTCCCTGCCGCAGGATACGTTCCACCTTCGCTCGTTCGTAGTATTCTTGAATTTTTGCCCTGCGTTCCAGCCACTCGTTTGTACGCCTGAAAGCATCCTTCTTCTTCTGTATGTTCTGTCGGTATTCCGCCTCCTGCCGGGCTTCTATCTCCCGCCTCGTGCGGGCCTCACTGGCTTTGGCAACCTGTTTCTGCTGCCGCTGCCATACCTTGTCCGTCAGGATGGAGCCGGTCTGGAATGCGCTGGCGGGTATAGTGGCGGGAGATGTTCCTTTGCCGCTACCCATCTGGAAGGGCATATTGATATTGGATGCCGTCTTAATCTGCCTGAGAAGGCCGAGTATTTCCGTCAGACGGTTTTTGGCCGCATCGGTCCTGATATTGATTTCACGTCCGGCTTCCAGGCTGGTAAGGGCGGAGTTGATCTTGCCGATCACACCGGTAACCTCCCGCTGTTTCTCATTGACCGTCTTCAGGGACTGTGAGGCGGTCTTGCGGATGCTTCTCTTCTGCGCTTCCAGTTCTTTCTTGCCCACCAGTGCCTTTGCCTGTGAGCGGATGGTGTTGGTGTCGAGCTTCTGCCCGGCGTTGATGACCACGTTGATACCGGTTGTGAGCTCCTTGATATCCGTCAGTAACGCCTTGATGCTTCCCAGCTTCTTCTCGCTCTTACTGGTGTCGATGTCGAACTTATAGGTATATTCCCGCTTCCTGCCCTTGGGGCGGAACACTTTGTCGATGTGCTGCATCATGTCATTGACGCTATTGACAGCCGGCATGAAATTGCTGCGGGCGTCACTGAGCTGTTTCATCGCCTTGGCGAATTTCTCGACTTCCTGCACGCCTTCGGTAGCGGTGACGTTAATGCTGTAATTTACCTGGTAATCTTTGATTTGGGTCATAATACGGATGCAAGGTTAGGTTCGGGTAAGAATAGGTGAAAAGGATAGCGTATGATTAAAAAAGAAAAACCCTGCCGCTTGTGTGACGGCAGGGAAAAACAAAGGAAATGAAAGAATGAAAAGTCAGTAAAGAATGAAAAGTCGGTTAAACGGATAGTGCGGCATTGGCGGCTTTGGTTATCATCATCTGGTTATGAAGCCAGAGGGCTTCTTCCGAGAGCATGGCAAATTCTTCGTCATCAATGGCTTCCAGGTTCACGCCGGGAAAGTAGTGACGTACATAAATCAGCCGTTGCCGGATACGGTGGTCGTCACGTACTTCCCAGCGGGTTATAAATTTACCAGCGTGCTCTGGCGGGTGGAGATGATTTCCGTGAGCTGCCCCATCAGGCCGAACAGGAACAGGCTTTCATTGTCTACCAGTTCCTTGTCGCCATCGACGAAACAGTCCTTGGCAAGCGTTTTCATCGCCATTACCTCGTCCTTGCGGGAGGCGACCATAAACTTGGAGAATTGGGGAAAGGTGGGTTCCGACATATAGGCCACGTATACCTCTTTTTCCCCGCAGGCGGTATCACCGAACACGACCAGCGGGTAGATTTTTCTCAGTTTCTTTTCCGCTTTGAGCTTGCCGGCTGTTTCCTTGATCTGCGCTTCCAGTTCGAGCGTGAGTGATTTGTCTTCCATAATAAAAGTTGGTTGTAAATTGGTTAATGTTCTTTTCCAAGTATAGGGGAATAGGTTTGAATTCGGGTGAATTGACTTGCGGATGTACCGGCTCCCCCTCCATACTGCAACTCCCAAGAACTTCCGCGTCTTTTCGGTTAAAGACAATCAGGCAAAGGATAGGTTTGATAAGCTGATTACAAGAATCCTTTGAATACTACAACACAATGAAGAATGATAGTATTTTCGACTGGGCAAAATATGGGAGCGGCAAATTTTCGATGAAAGAAAAAATGCAGATAGATGTTTTATCGGTTGGACATGGATAGAAAAAATATCCCAATATTCTGATTCGTTTCCAAAATGCATCATATTTGCTGCACAATAGTAATAAAAAGATGATTTTGGGGAATTCAAGGAACAACTATTTGATTTGACACGCTTCAATATCTATCAGATATATGCATGGCAATCCGATTTTGACCGGAATAACCTTACCCACTGGACAAAGAAAGGATATCTCATCCAGTTACGACAAGGCTTATGTAGCCTTCTTATTGTCAGAAAGGAGGAAACTATGAGAATAGGTGGATAATGAGAGTTACTCTCCCATTTTCGTGATAAAAAGATTTTGTATCGTCCTACTATTTAACTATTTGAGATCTGCTATTATATATAATAACAGTATAGACATTTTTATCATAGAATTTGCTGTTAACAGCCAATTATTTCCTATTTTTGCAAAAAACATTTTTGTAAAATATGGAGCTGAATTTCTACCCTATTAATATTGATTTTGAAGAATTTCAAATATCAAGAACAAAATACTCTGATGAAACTCTTAAAGAGTTAAGACATAAATATAACAAATCACATTCCTTCTTTAGGGACGGTGATTATATATACATATCAAATAATTCTGATGCGAATATAGAATTGGGAGAAACCGTTACATTAAAGATTAATTCTTCAGAGAGAGTGACAAGTAGCCTTATTAAGCATATATTTTTCAGGGTGTTTAAAGATAGATTTCCAGATATAAAACCAACAAGTTTCTATCCATTCAATTTTTTCTCACGGGTAAATTCTGATGATTTAGTATATCCATATTTACCAGATGCAATGCAAAATATTCTGTCATATAGGAAGCAGATAAGTATTCAGCTACGGATGTTTGATATAAATCAACAGCAACAATATGGTTTTATAATAAATACGTCTTATCATTGGGGATTATCAAAAAAATGTGCTGATTTACATAAGGAAGGGCTTGAGTTGCTTGGGCTTGAAGTGTTAAAAATAGAAGAAATGCCTGAATCAAAAGATGTTTTGGCCGCAAATGAAGAATTTATTGGTGAAATAAAAGAACTGCAAAATGATAACGCCATTGTTTCAACCAATGAGGGAGATATTTTAGTTCCTTTGAATGAATTGACTTTAAGAAAAACGAACTATAACATAAAAAGTTATCTTACACATTTATTGGGTGAATCTCAAAGTGAAACTATAATCAATAAGGTAAAATTTAATGAACAGAGTAGACTTAATAATAGGACTGAAAGAATAGAGATTAATAGAATAGCGCAACTGATTTCTTCGTATAATGATAAAGATAAAACTACGGTAACTTATAAAAATTCAGACGGGTTTTATTACACTGTAGAATCAACTCCATTTAATTCCGAAAGTAGTTTTACATTAAAGAACCCACCTTTCATATTCGACCATGCAGCCACAAAAGTAGAAAATAGAAATGCAGATGTAGGACTAAATAATTTTGGGCCTTGGGATGCAATCACATTTGACTGTAAAAGTCCTCATATTGTTGGTATATGTGCAAAAAGAAACAGAGGAAGTTTTACCGAATTTTTGGCAAAACTAATAAATGGAGATCCCAATTCCCAATGGTTTAAAAAAGGGATACAGAAAAAATATGATTTAAATAATGTAACCTATGAGGTATTTGATATTTTAAATTGCGATTTTACTGGTTATAATAATATTATTTCTCAATTGAATACAAAACCGGATTTGGTAATTATGGAAATCCCCGAATCATTCAAAAAAATGAAAATTGAGGAGAATCCATATTATAGGCTCAAAGCTAAATTACTTACACTTGAGATACCTTTCCAGTTTATCGTAGAAAGTAAAGTGCGTTATTCAAACGATGCTTTATTAAATACAATAGGATTACAAATATATGCTAAACTTGGTGGCACACCTTGGGTTTTACCTTCTACTCGTTCCATTGATAGAGAATTAATTATCGGAATCGGAAACAGTATTATTCGAAATAACAGCTTCAAAGGGTCTGAAAAAAACAGGGTTGTTGGAATAACAACATTCTTTTCAAGCGATGGGCAATATTTGTTATCTAATAAAGCTAAAGATGTTCCATATTCTGAATATTTTAATGAGTTGTTGAAAACTTTAAAAGACGCATTTACGCATCTCCAAGAATTGCAGGGATGGAAGAATAATGATACTATAAGGCTAATATTTCATATTTTCAAGCCAATAAAAAATATAGAATTTGAAGTGATATGTAAGCTCATGGACTCTTTTCCTGAATTTAAAATTCAATTTGCTTTTGTTACCATAAGCAAGAAGCATCCATATAAATTATATGAAGCCTCTCAATCTGGAGTTATAAAAGGAAATAAAAAGATAGGCGAATTCACTCCATTAAGAGGTGCGAATATTATTCTCGATTCAACTTCTTGTTTGGTGCAAATGTTAGGTGCAAATGAGATAAAAACAGACCGACATGGGGCAAGCAGTCCTATATTAATCAAAATAAGAACACCGCAGGGGAATTTCGACAAATCAGCACTAAATGATATGCTTTTTACTGACATTCAGTATATCTCTCAACAAATATTTTCATTTACATATTTGTCTTGGAGAAGTTTTCTTCCTAAAGAGCTTCCAGCGACAATGTTATATTCTGATTTAATTGCCAATTTGCTTGGACGATTACGCAAAGTTAACGGTTGGCAGCCTGATATTCTAAACTTCAAACTAAAACAAAAGAAATGGTTTCTGTAGAAAACAGGGTTTCATATCTGAATAAGATACAGCAGATTCCGAAAATAAGATTGTTTTTCGATTTGCTTAATGGCAAGCATTGCGTTGATAATATAGTAGGCGTAGATGCTACCTACATTGGTTTGATCAATTCTCTTTCAAATAATAATGAGCAGAACTTTAAAGAACTCTACAATGATTTTTCGAGGAAAAAACCATCGAGTGAAAGTTTATGGATAAACGATGACTTTTTGATATTCATACTAACTTTAGGCATCGTCCGTTACAAAATAGATAGAACCTGGATAAAAGAAGCAATAGGCGCGAGAACTACAAAAAAAGCAGAACATCTAAGTATTAATAAAACATTTTCCAATATCTTAGATGATAATTTCCAAAGTAACGACAATCTGTATGAGATCGTAATAGTGTTTCAAGATTTCTTAAATTTCGCTATTTCTGTAGAACATTTTGATGACCTATATAGTAGAATCTCAAATAATATAAATTTATTTTCTTCTCGGAATGATTTTTTGGTTTGTCTATCAATGAAGGCAATGGATATTATTATCATATCCAAAGGTCTTCCGGATAATAAAGAAATTGCCAACATGAGAGATTTTATCACATTGTTTCAAAAGAGAGTAAAAGCAATAAGTAAGGTCATTTACATTCTAATTCTTTCTGTGATTATCATACTTATGTTTTTCTTCTGGGAAAAATATGCAGAATTTCTCAATGCCATGTCCTTAATCTTCGGATTATTGGGAGTAGGTCTTTTATCATTTATCAAATGGGTCCAAGATAAAATAAATAAATTTCTTTTATCCGTTTTAGGGTATACTAAGATATTTCTTAAGACTTAATTTATTGAAGGGGATTACATATAAAGTATAAATGCATAAGGTAAGCCCTATGAAAAAATAAAACCGCACCTGAATGATGCGGTTAATTATACTGTTAGAGTACACTTCACGAACCGATAACGATATCGAAAGGGTTCAGGTCATATTCGTGTGTGATGTTGGTATCGTCCTGCTGGCTCTCCATCGCATCCTCGGAAAAGATACAGCCTTTCAGTGTTACGGTGGTTGTCGTCCAGTCATCCGATGCCATCGGGTTGGCAAAGGAAATGATAAGGTCGAATTCCCCGATGTCCATCAAGCTGCCGTAAGTCGAGCGCAGCATCTGCTGGGTGGCATAGTCCATCGTTATGGATGCCGTATAGGTAAGGTTCCCGAAACCACGGGACACGGGCCGCCCGCCCATGCCGTAGTTTGATTCGATTTTCCTCTTTTTATTCCACTTGATACCGGAAACACCTTCGAGTGTCGTGCTTCCCTCGTCAATTCCAAGGGCGGTGGAAGCGAGCGTAATCATGCTCCAGGAATAGGCTACGTTATTGATTATTGCCATAGTATTTGTTTTTCAGGTTAGGTTATTTCGTTGTCAGGGACAAGCCTTCTTCCACATAGATTTTAGTAGCCACGCCCACAGGAACCAGCACATAGCCGATACGCAGCGTGTCATTGAGAAGCACGTTCTGGTTGGCGTCAATCGTCACCGCATAACCGGAAATCTCCTGTGCCGTCTGCATCTTGGCAAGCACGTCGGAAATCAATGTCCTGAAGGCGGTAATCTTGGAAGGTGCAAGCAGTCCGGTTGCCGGATTCACCATCAAGGGAGCGTTCACATAAGGCAGCAAGGCGGCGCGTACGGCACGGCGGGACTTGTTGATGGTACGGTTCCGGGCAATCGTCCGGTAATCACCCGTGGAGCAGGTCTGGTCTTTGGAGAGGTAAATCCCGTTCTCCAGCCCGGCATACTTGATCGGGAAGATGTATCCTTTCTCGTCCAGGTCATCCAGCAGTGTGGGGGATAGTGATTCATACAGGTTCGTACTGATGAACTCTTCCTGCGCCGTCTGGTTGATGTCACCGAAGCCCAGCTCAATGGCCTGGAAGTCGTCACTGAACAGGTTGAACTGCTTCACCCAGGCAATTGACTCATGTACGTTGGCGCGTGCCAAACAGCCGAGTGCCGCACCGAGAACTCCTACGGGCGTATGGTTCTTATTGCATTTCTGCATGGTGGACACTGGTTCTGAATGTGCCTGCCCGAATACGACCGATGTACGGCTGGATTCACAGATAGCGGTCGGGATTTTATTCAGGTCCACTTTCAGACCTTCCGCCGTATCGGCACCCGTGTTGGAACAGTTGGCTGCCAGGATGACGGAAAGCGGCTGGTTCTGTTCTGCCAAAGCCACCGCCTTGTCATTGATACCTTTGACGAGGTTCAGGTTATACTTTTCCTCGGCGCCGTTAAGCTTCCATTGCGGCTGTTCCGTCCAGATGCCGAGCTGGTTGATAGTACCGCCTGCCGCACGCTGCATGATATCCACCGCGTCCCAGCCGGCGGAACAGTCGGCGAACATCACATACAGCCTGCCGTTGCCGTCGATGTTGCCCGACAAACGGAAGAACTCGGAGATATGGTAGTACGGGATGCCGTGGAAGAAGTTCACGTTGTTCTCTTCGTCTTCGGTAGCCTTCACCCGCTGGATGATACCGAAATCTTTAATGGCCGATTTACGGCTAGTGACATAAAGCACGTCGTTGAGTTTGACGTTGTTCTCGTTATTCTTCCCGTAGCCGGCAGTAAAGAGTTCCGGTTGCAGGGACACGTCAAACAGCAACCCCGTAACTTTCTCGTTGCCGGTTGCCCCCGTGTAAGGGATATTGCCGTCCGTGTCCTTGATATATACGTTTCCTAACATGGATGTTCAGATTTAAGGGTTAAGGTTGGATGAAATAAGGATTCTTGTAGAGGGTGGCCATTTCACGCAGGTGCTCCGGTGTGTCCGGGGCATAGACGCCGCCCTGTTTGTCTACATACAGTTGCTCATAATTCGGAAACGCCTGCAATACGGAAAGTACGTATGCCTCCGGTTTGGGTTCGGTTTTGGGTTCGTTTTTGGTTACGGTTTCCGGCTTGGTTACTTCCGGTTCCTGTACGGTGGTAAGTTCTCCTTCCGGTTTGATTTGTTTTGCCATAGTCAAGGGTAAGGTTTAAGGTTTTAAAAAAGGGGAACAGGTCATTCCTATTCCCCTGCCATAGAGTTAAGAGTAAGGTTGTCAGGCTGTAGGCGTCTTCTTGTAAGCGGTGTGTACTACAATCTCTGCGGGACGTACGATGTTCACGTCCATTTTCATACGCATCTGGAAGAAGAACAGCTCCGAGTTGCTTTGCAGGCGGTCCACTTTCAACACTTCCGTGTCGTTCGCGTAATCCACACCCATCCACAAGTTCGAGTCCATGCCGGTAGTGAACTCTCCCAGGACAATTGTATGCTCGGGGATGCCTACCAGCGGAAGGATGCGTTTTCCCTTGAAGCGGTAACGGTTGATTTCCGTATTTTCGGAGTACTTCACCATCTTGTCACTGACATACTGGTCGTATGCATCCCACTGTTCGAAATTCATTACAAATGTAAGTCCGGCCTTCTTGCGGATCTGCTTGGGACATTTCTTCCACATACCGTAGAGCGCTTTTTCCACGGCTGCCCCGTCCGGAAGTTCGGTATTGCCCGCAAGCACACACTGACCGCCCGCGATGGTTTCCTTGTCGGTGGCGTTGATGTTGTCGATGATGCGCTTGACCACTCCGTCAAAGTACTTCTCCTTGTTCCTGCCGATGATGATGGAATCTGCCGGACAGGTAATCCCCGCTGCCGCTGAACCGCCTTTGGCACTTGTCCAGATAGCGTTACCGATGTACTCATTCTTTTTGTCAATCAGTAGGCGCAGCATCGTGGCCTGAATCTTCGGGTCGAGCTCACGGAAGACGAGGTTACCTTCGGGTTGTGCGAATTTCCAATACTTCTCGTAGTCGCGAGGGTTAAATTCGAGATACACCATGAAATCCTGCGGAATCAGGTAGCGCTCTGTAAATTCGTACTCATTCTCCCCGTTTTCGCCCTTGGCACCGTGACTGCTGGTGGGGGTGGGAACATTGTCCTGGATGATATCGCCCAGACGGATGCTGGGCAAGGTGTATTTGTGCTGGATACCGCTCTTGATGTGTATCAGCCCCTCTTTAAAGGTATCGTTTCCCTGCGCGGTATAGGTGAGCAAGTCTTCGAGTACTTCACCGTTGTAGCCGTTCTGGAGAAAGGAAACCGTATTAGCTGCTTCTGCCATGTTTTATAGTTTTAAGGTTTAGGTTAATGGGATAATGGGTTGTCAGGACATCTTCTTGAACTCGAAGCTCTCACCGACAACGGCGTTCACTTTTTCCGCCATCTTCTCTTCCGCTGTCTTGGCTGCCGTCTTAGCCGCCTGCACATTGTCCGGATCGGTGGCAATCTCATGGGTGATCTTCTCACGGGCGGGGATGGATGCCAGTGTCTTTTCGGCCAGTTCGTAATTGGAGCCCGCCATTTCCACCCATTGCTCCTTGTTCTCTTTTTCAATCTTGCCCGCTGTGACGGCATCTTCGACAAGCTTGTCGATACGCGCTTTCTTTTCATCGGCTTCTTTCTTTTCAAATACGCTCAGTTTGGCTACCGTCTCGGCCAGGTCCTTTTGCAGGTTGCCGATGCTGGCGTCCTTGCCGGCAATCACTGTCTGCGCGTCCGTCAGTTTACGGTTGGCCTCGGTAAGGGACGCTTCCACGTTCATCAGCGCGGAGATACGCGACATGACATCCGTTACCTCGAATTTGTCCTTGATGCCCAGGCTTGCCGCCACCGCACCCAGTTCAAAAGGAATGGTTCTTTCTTCGTTCATAGTATTCAGGTTAATGTTCTGTTGTGCAGGAGTAGGATGGTTACCGGCTTCTGCGGTTATTTTGCTCATTACGTTCTGGATATCCCCTGCGTCTTCCAGCCCCGAAATGCTGTTCTTTACTTTCTCACAGAGCTGGGGGCTGGTGTGCAGGATGTTCTTTTCCGGTATGATACCGGCACTGACTGCCAGTGATGCATCAAAGTAGGTACCGTCCTTCCCGGTTTCCCCCGCCATGATACTTTGCACTTGTTCGGCAGTAAGGGAAAAACGTTTGCGGTAAATCGTTTCAATCTGCCGGGTGAACGCCTTGACAAGCTCCGAGGCTTCTCCTTCTTCCGCTGACGGCAAGAACGGATTGTGAATCATAAGAATAGAATAGTCACGCATCAGGGAGCGTTTTCCGGCTGCCCAGAGTACCGAGCCCATGCTCGCCGCCATGCCCTCGATGACACACTCGGTGTCTATGGTGGAGTTCTGAATGGTGGCATAAGTTGTCATACCGTGCAAAACGGAGCCGCCCTCGCTGTTAATCAGCACTCTGATAAGCGACGGGCGGATGACCGTTTCGAGGTACTCGAACTCTTCATTGAACCGCGCCGTGGACTGGGCGGTCACCTTGCCGAAGAACCGGATGGATGCCGCCTCGCCGGGCCTGGCTTCTCCGGTAACAAGTTGAAGGTCGTTGATATTCATAGTTCAGGTTAAGGTCGGTTTAGTTTAGGCTTTTTCCAAGTATAGGAGTATTAGGCACAAAGAGTTTATTATCTGTTTTCCAACCTTTCACCGGCACCTGTAAAGCCGGAAACCTCGCCGTAGCCAGGTGTCTTGTGGTTACCGTGGTTCTCTTCATCGTGCTTCGGCGCGTCATCGTGGTTGGTGAATGGTGGCATGACCACGTACCTCTCCACCCATTTGCGGTATTTCCAGGCGGAAGACTCCCTGAACCATACCTCGTAATCCACCCAGTAAGCTTGCAGCATATTCGAGGTGGTCGGCATGTCGAAATATAGAAGGTTGCAGCGTTCGTTCAGGGCAGGCTCGTAACTTTTAGCGTCCTGAATAGCCACATTGATACGCTGGAAGATACGGAAAGGCTCGCACTCCATCCCGTCATCACTGTTGTTCAGATTGTTCAGGATGAACCTGATACGCATCGTCGCCCTGCCTTCCCCGAGCCGTTGCTGTTGCACCAGATAGCGGACGTTGGTAAAATGGATGAATACAGCCGGGAACGCCGTCTCGTATTCCATATTGTCGGAGCGGATAATCCGTTCAAACTGCCCGTTGTCCATCCGGATTGTTTTGAAGTAAGGGGGACTTACAGGGTTTTCCGGGTTCTCACGCAGGGTGAGCAAGGTCCGGCGTACCGCTTCGTACATATTCACAAAAGGGTTTTCCGATACCTCTTCCGGGATAACAACCTCTTTTCCGACGGGAATAACCTCTGTGGTGTCTTTCTTGGTTTCTTTGTCTTTTATCATGGGAATTTCTTGAAGATGATAGGTACGTAATGTTCATGGATATAGTCATCCAGCCTGTCGGAAAAACCGATGAACTGCCGTTGGACGGGCTTGCGGGTGGAGTATTGGTTCACGGTATAAGGGGTGAGCTTCTCATCGGTGTTGTGAATGGCCGCATACCCTTTGCCTTTCCTGTTGCGCCCTCTCTTTCCTTTCTCCACGAAGCTTTCTTCATTGGTTTCTATCTCATAAACATACTGCCTTTTGAAGCCGAACTCATGCATCTTCATCAGGGAGCCGTGGTCTTTGTCTTTCAAAACGCCCTCGATGCTCTCTTTCAGCTTGCCCGTGTCAATCATAACGGGGTGGGTAAACTTCTTGCCCCATTTGGAGGTACGTGTCTGCCAACGGTTGCCACTGGCATAGAACCCACCCTGTGCGAAGGACATCCGGAAGAAACGCCGGGAGAAGGCACCGGCTGTGGTGGCGAACTCCGAGGCGTTGTAAGCCAGCCGGCTCGTCAGGGATTGTCTGCCGGGCGCCGGGACCCACTGCGCACAAAATTCTGCAAGGCTTATTTCCGACATAGGAGTTTGTTTTTTAGTTTTCGTATGATTGTCTGTACCTTCCGGTTCTTTCTGAAGGCGGAAGTAAAATAAGGGTGAGATTCCGAGAAGATTCTGCCTTTCATTGCCAGGCTTTCCGCAAAGACCGGATTAACCTTCTTCCGGTAATCAGCGTCAGTCTTCAGGGAAGCGGAAACAAAAACTTCATTGCCGTCTGAAAGCAGGTAGCACCGGCATCTCCAGTCAATAGGCGGGATAAGGTCTGAGGGGAAATTGCTCTTAGTGAAAGTAAGCCCTTCGAGGACCTGATGGCTCTCCCGCACCCGTTCGTCACCCTGTGTCATATAGGTAATCAATGCATCGGAAGACTGGTCTATCCACCATCCGGCTATTCCGGCAGCAAACAGTACCTGTTCGTTTTCTGTTTCCGCATACGTCAGGTTATACTTTTCACAGATGCCTTCGTAATCCTCAAAGCCTTCATCTTCTGAATATTTGAGAATATCATCCATCATGGCATATTCTTCTGCCGCTGCAAACTCCACAAGGTTGTCGATGGCGGCTACCAATATGTCCCGCTTCTCCTTGCCCTGTAAAGTGGTGAAGTCGTTATGGTTCCTCAATAGTTCCAGCGCCCTGTCAAAGTCCATTTTCAGACCTTCCAGTACGCGGGAGTAAAGGGAAGCGGTACGCAGCATGATGATCTCTTCCATGATATGCCATGATTCGGCGCTGTCTTCCAGTGAATCCATCAGGCGACGGAAGACGGCAAGGATAAGCGGGTATTCCTCCTTCGCCCCGTCTTCTTTCAACTCGATTCGGGCGGCGGATACGTTCTCCATGTCGGGGAGCGGGTTCCCGCTTAGTCGCTCCCCATCAGAAAAGACGCCACGTCGCTGCTTCGTCCGTGACCGTACCTGCGATAATACTCTTCCTCGGACATGATGTGCCTGTCGTGGGTATTGCCTTTCTTCTCCTTGTCCATTCCCATATCCATTTCCAGTAGGTTCAGTTGCTTTCCCACAATGATACCGAACTCTTTCTCGATTTCGTCCGGAGCCACTTCATACTTGTCGGTAATCAGCCCGTAGAGCTTGATGCGGTCCTCGTTATTCATCTCGATGCGGTTGGAGTACTTGAACTCCAGACCGTCCCTGATATAGCCCATTGCCACCAGGCGCGGCAAGACCTCTTCGTTAAATATGTTTTCGATGTAGCGGCGATATACTTCAATACGCTCCCGGAAAATATCCTGATGCGCCTTGGTGGAACCGACATAGCTCTGCATCCCGCCCGCCATGGATTCGGAACCCAGAATCAGATTGGCTACCTCTTTATTGACGAACTCGATCAGGCTGGTGTAGATTTTCTCCGAGTTGGACATGGTGAAAGCCTTGATTTCGATTTCGTCTTCCAACCCTGTAACGACGACCTTGTTCTGGGCGGCGTTGGCAATCTCATTCGCCAGCCTTTTGCGGTCGGTGTTGCTTTCCGACACACTCTTTCCCACAATGATGGGCTGCCCGTAGGTATGGCTGAAATTCACGTAGTTCGCCACGGTGAACTTCTTGGCAAGAATCAGGGGCGTAGTTGCCGAGAAAAGCCCTAAGTCACCGGAATTGATAAGGATATAATTCCGGCGGTAAGTTCGGGAGTCCAGGTTCCAGTTCGGGAGCCAGATACCCTGGCGCTTGACGACCGTACGTTGCTCCGGAAGCACGTTACGCCTCTCGACGATGTTCACCTCCGCCAGCTTTCCCGTGCGGGAATCAACCTCCGGCATGATTTCAAGCAAGGTGTAGCCGTAGAGTTTGGCTTCCACGATGCCCCGGATGATCTTGTCAAACTGGGTGCCCTGGATTTTACGCGTCTCTTCCACGTCCTTGACATACTTTCCTTTCTCGTTCATGCGGGCCAGCATATAGCGGTCGCCGAGGATTTGTGATTCCAGTGTCTCAAGCACCGAGCGGATATGGGCGTCCTGTTGCAGGCAGGCGTCGTAAAGGTCAATCAAACGGCTGCGGTCATCCAGCACCGTGCCCTGTACCACGTTTCCCCGGACGGATTTGTATCGGTTGTTGCGTTCGATCTCACGCACATATTCCTGTATGGTTTTCTTCGAGGTGCGGAAGATGCTTTCCAATAACTCGCGGTTAAACGAGCCTTCTGTGTTTACATGCATAGATTTAGAATTATTTAACAAGGTATAGGGGAAGAATGGTTTTGAAAGTTTTCTTTACAAAATGAGTATTGATAGGTAGATTTTGTAAATACGACAGGTAAATCAATGTTTTAAGAGAAAATTTATATTTACAGTAAATTGATTGTAAAAACAACGTTTAAAAGTTCGGAAATATCGCTTTAAATACCTCTGTAATCAGAATCAGACAATTTATAAGATGATTTTTTTAGCAAGTAAAGAGATATATTTGTAGGATGTTATTTTTTAAATAATAATTTTTACAATTATGACTAACGTAAAATCAGACTTTTCCCGGTATGAAATTCGCTACCGGGAATTTCCCGAACTGTTGTTTACGGTGCGGGGAGACGGATGCGAGTATTTTGACGCGTTTCTTTACATCAAGAACAAAGGCGACCCCGGCGTACATTCCGTACAAGGTTTCAGGATGGCGTTCGCACATTGGATTGATGCCGTCCGTGACGCATATTCACTTTCCGATAAAGATATGTTCATCACCGCCCCGAACGGGCACCAATTAATTGATTATGCCTTAGCCCTGCTGTTCGTCGCTTACATCGACTCCGCCTTCGGGGTGTATATGATGGAGCGCATGTCAGACATGTTACTCAGGGGTATCGTCCTATCGGATACCTTCTTAATCCTGATGGCTAAGGACCGATTATCGAAGGAACAACTATAATTTAATAGATAAAGAAAATGGGTAATAACTCGTTTAAGTCGGCTCAAAGGGTGCTGATTTTCGACGGGACAGGGAGATTTATATCCAGAGTCGGCTCCATGCAGGGTGCGTCCAAATTGACGTATGTCAAACCACAGTCAGTCTCGTTCGCCTGTTCAGGCAAGTATATCTCCGCCGGAGGTTTTTATTACAGACGCGAAAACAATAACGTCAAGCTGGAGGAAGAAGACTGGGATAATCTCAGACTGGCCGAGTATGACAAGCTGTGCGGTGAGAAAAGGACTTACCACAGCCGTAAAGTGATGGCGAAAAAATATCAGGCCATCGCGGATAAACTAAATTCCCCCAAACCAAAAAAGAAAGGAAATAGGAAATGAATGACAAACAACTGAAATACGACGAGGTGGAGTTCAGAAACCGCCCCGTCAGAATAGCGAGAGAGGACGGGCGCGTATGGCTGTGCCTGTATGACCTGTGTAAGATTATCAAGCGCCCGGTGATGATGGAGACGAAGGAAGCGATGGACCTGTGCCCGTCCGCAACGAAGATTGTCTTCCTGACGGGCGTCAAGCCGCTGTGGGCTATCGTCCCCCGTGACATACGCAAGCTCGTGCATCTGGTGAAGAAGGAAAACTCGCAGATGAGAAAGCTTTGCGGGGAACTGGAGACATGGGCAGGCAGACTGAACAGTGATATCGAAGCTGTTCTGAAAGAGGTGCCGGTGGTGTTCAACTACGGGGATCACCCGGTAACCTTCAAAACAGCGAACGGCAAGGCGATGATAAATGCCACCAACATGGCAAGATGCTTCGACGTACAGCCGGCGGAATGGTTGCATAAGGCTTCCACGAAACGCTTCCGCCACTCACTTGTCAATGAAGGGAAGTCAGTCTCCCTGGATGAACAGGTGATTACCAACCGGGGAACAGCCGGCGGGACATGGATGCAGGAAGAGTTAGCCGTCGAATACGCCCGGGAGCTATCCCCGGAGTTCTCCATCTGGTGCAACGAGCGTATCGGTGACCTGATGACACATGGCGCCGTTTCACTGCACGAAGCACCGTCCGCTCATCATCCGCGTGGTGAGCAATCGGATGCGCCTGCGGAGAACTTCCCGGTTCCAAAGACCTTTGAGGAAGCCCTGTTGCTGGCTGCCAACCAGCAGAAGCAACTGGCGGAGAGCCGGCACAAGGTGGAGTTCTACAACCGTTTCATCGAAGACCGTGACTGGTTCAAGACAACCACCATTGCCGATGAGTTGCAGGTAACGCCCAGTATGCTCAACCGGTTCCTTGAGGATGAGGGGATTATCCGCAAGGAGAAAGGACAATGGGTGGTACCGGGGTTCCACTCCGCACTCCAGTGTGAAGTACCGTACTATTGGACGAATGCCAAGGGTAAGTCGTACAAGATGGGTGGCGTACGCCGCTGGACACAGGACGGACGGGAGTTTATCATCGAGCTTTGGAACAGGAAACATCTTAAATAAATGGCTATGAATGATATATCGGAAACAACGACGGAGAAAATCATCCGGATAACCGGACGTGAACCTGTGGCTTGCCGGTGCGCTTCCTGCCGGAACCAATGCAGGCGTGCCCCGTGCCTGGGTACGCCGCAGGACATCTGGGCACTGATCGAAGCCGGGTATAAGGATAAGCTGGCAGTGACGGCATGGGGCGTGGGGATGGTACTGGGTAAGTTACCGTTTCCCGTGCCCATGGTGCAGGTGATGCAGACTCCGGAAGGCTGTGTCTTCTTTCAGGACGGGTTGTGTGAATTGCATGACCGGGGGCTCAAGCCGACGGAAGGGCGGTTATCCCACCATACCCTGACGGAAGAGAACTTCGACTTTTCAAAGTCGCTTGCCTGGAACGTAGCCCGTGAGTGGCTGAATGTGAAGAATATACCCTTGATTTTAAGGATATTCGGAGAGTTCGGCATCATCGGGAAATAAACAAGGATGCCCCTGCGGTCTTTCAGGGGCTGCGGGGCATCCTATTATCAACACATTATATAATATAAGAATATGAAACTGAATTTGATAGAAGACAGCGGTGTCCGTTTTGAAATGGATATCGAAGATAACAAGCTGATGCTGGACGTGGCACAGGTGGCTGAATCATTAAGAAAGGATGTGCAACCAAAGGTATGGATGAACAAGAGAAGCGTGAAGGAATTTCTTGACCTTACCTGCAAACAGATGGGATGCAGGCCGGACAAGCTCATTCATGAGGTGCGCAAAGTGGACGGCAGTGTAGAACTATGGCTCGAAGCCTTTGTGGCGATGGAATACCTGAGATGGGCAAACGAAAAGCTGGCGAACTGGTTCGCGGAAAAGCTGAACGAACTTATCAGTGACGGAACCATATCCTGTGATTAGAGCCATGGCTGAACTAAGGATATTGGACTTCAACGGGACGCGGGTTCCGATGGTAGTCGGTGAAAGAACCGTGCTGGTATGCGTCAGTGAAATAGGCAAAACCTTCGGCAGAGCCTGGCAACCGTGCCGCTGGCTGGCTACCCAAAAGGCGAAGGAGCTTGTCAGGCAGGTTTCCGGAACAAGGAGGATACGCATGGAATCGCTTGTCATCGTACGCCGGGGCGGTGTCATTAACGGTACGTGGATGTATTCGGAAGTGGCGGTGGCGTATGCCGCGTGGCTCTCTCCCGAAGCGGGTGAATGGTGTGGTGCCAGGGTAAAGGAGATAATGAGGGGGGAAATTACCAAATAGCTGCTATTTGGAAGTTTTACGAAAATATATTTCCAATTAGCTGCTCAACCAAGAAAAGATGAGGATAATAAAGGTCATACACGTGCATCTGATTTTTGAGAAGCGGGATTATTATTTCGGCAGCATATCCGCTATTTATGATACGCTGGATGAGAATATTGTCGGTATAAAGGAAAGTACATTACTTCATGCGGGGTTGAGTGAAGGAAGCTGCATTCCTACCAGACGGGCAATAATCAGGCAGTCGCACTTAATCAGATGCAAGAAAAGGAAATCTAAGTAACTAAAAATGAATAACATGATTTCAAACCCAATTAAATGACAATAAGAAAATGACAACAGAAAAAACAATACGTTTTATAAAAGGCTATCCCAAATTTGCTTATTTGATGAGCAACGAGGCCGTTTATTTTATGATGCACATGGCAGATATTGAGTTCTTGCGCAGAGGGAACTACAATACCAATTGGTCCAAAAATGAGTATGTGAACAGGATGAATATGGATGTGCGGCAGTTCGACGGATGCATAAATGAATTGGAAGCACTGGGACTGTTAGAGGTTACTAAAAGTATAAATGGAAGAGGTGTGACATATACTCTGAACAAGATAGCATACAGGAGGTTGCTTAAAGTCTGTGCTGCGACTGTCCACTATGAACGCATCAGGGACTTCCTGATAAAGCTGAATGCTGAAGGACGTTTGATACGGGATGTGAGCGATTATGAGATTTCCACAATCAGAGGCTACTCTAAGGTGTATCGTTTAGAGACTCCATACGTGAAGTTCTACCCGGGTTCCTCCTACTTGCTGACACCTGATGAGATTTGTCTGTTGATGCATATCTCTGAAATTGAATACCTGGTCAAATATCACACTTATAGTTTCCGGACAAAACAGGCATTCTTGGATAAGACGAATATGGAAGCGGATGCTTTTGATAGGGATGTAAATAATTTGCACTATCTGCATCTTATACTAAAAACACCGGAAGATATTGAGGGGACGATTTATAGGCGAAATATCATTGGATATAATAATCTTGTTAAGATCTGTGGGGCTACCTGCAACTACAATGCGTTGAAGGAATTCTTTGAATGGCTTACTGTTAAAAGAAAACGGTCGTTACGAAGTGTAAAGCCAGAATATCTTGAAGCGTTGAAAGAATATGGGAACCATTATAGCGGGATGAAATTTCCCTTTCCTGATCTGCCGGTTAAATAAACCTGGACATAAACCATAACCGTGATTATTGGGATTATGACTCGTTTTAAGGGGCATCCTGTTAAGTTGAAGCTTGCAGGACGCCCTTTTGCTTTTCGGACTATGAGTGCATAAGAGAGGCAGGGAGTGCGACGATACTTTCTCGCCTTTTTTTGCAAAAAGACGAATTGGTAGTTTTAGCTGGGGAGAAAAGGGAGTCCTATCGGTACTTTGATGTTCTTAAAGGGGTAATGATGTTGCTTCAAGGCTACTTGCTTGTACTTTCAGGCATACTTGGAATACCAGAACTTAATCTCAATTACTGAAGGTTGAAAAAACAAGAATTAAACTGGAAGGAACTGCTATTATCGTCCTTACCTTCCAAACCCTTTTACTCTTTGTTATGCTCTATTGGAGGAAAAAAAAAGAAAGAGATTAACTGGGAAATTAGGTTCTTAACTCTCACGATTCAGGTACTTTTTTGACCCGTTTGAAATTAAGGGAAGATAGGAGTGATAAATATAATAATATAAATAAAGGCTTTGTGTTGTCTCTCTTTGCTACTTGGGTAATTAAACTCGCTAAAGCTCGTTTAAATACCCAATCCGCTCTTTGGAAAATACGCTTCGCGCATTTTCGTTTGATTTTTAAGGGGTACTAAGGGTTTCTTAGAGTATTGGCATATTACTGGGGTTATGCCAACCTGTTCTGAAAGGATTACGTTTATGATTGAAGCCATGACACATACCTGCAACAAAGGGTATTGAAGCATAAAATCCCGGCTAGTACCCCGAAGATAACCGTTAGGGGCGCCATAAGACACCAAACCATCCGTTCACCAGGTATAACAGGAGAAAGTCCCGATATGAAGCTAAAAAGGGAATTTAAGGGTAAGTAGAAAGCATAGGAAGTATAAATAGAGATTAATATGCCGGATTTTCCGCTTTTAAAGCCTGTGGTTGAATTTTAATCCATGAAACGATAAAGTTATCCACCCGGAGTATAAAATTGAAATATGAGCTTTAAAATAGTTAAATAAAGAATGTAACAATTTAAGGGCATAAAGGCTTATGTCCTCGAAGTGGAAGCAAAGATATTGAAAAGAATCCGCAAAAGCAAGAATACAAGGCTTATTTTCAGAGAATTAAATGAGATTTCATTATCAATACCCGAAAGAAATACTCCCGAAAAGCAAGATTCAGGAGGATTCCCAGAGCAACTAAGCATCAGTTTCACCCTTTAAAACGCCGCCCCCTAAAAACGCAGGGAATCGACCGGGGAAGCCTGAACGCATCCAACCGCAACCAATCATTCGCTCTGATCTTCGACGAGGGAAAGCGACGAGAGGAATCCAGATTAAGACGATAAGCTGGAATGATAGGATATTGATATGGAATTGCCTGTTGCAGTATTGACAGCAAGAACAGGGGAAATGTATAAATAATTCTAAATTGGCACCATTCACAAGTTTGCGGTGTGCCTCAAAAGAGAAGAATACACAACACAAATAAAGGCTCACCATTCTATAAGATACTTCCATATAGGTGCTATTTGGAAGTTTCGATGAAATAATAATTCAGAATAGCATCCCCAAAAGAAAGACTGCAAACTTCTCTGACTTTCCCGAGCTCACAGTTAAATTTGCCATTAGCATTTATTAACTATAAAATCTCACCCATAAATCAACTTTCCCGCAGCCCGTTTTCCTATACCTGATAAACACTTAGTAGCAACCTGATGTAAGGGATGACTTGCAACAAGAAGCTAAAGTGGTAGCACTATATAATAATAGGTGTGGATTCAGAGATAGTAGAAGGTGTAACGGGCAAATAAAAGCATTAGTGTTTATTTCCAATAAAGTTCAACCTAAAATCAACTTTCCCATAATCCGCACTCCTATACCTAAGAAACCCTTATTAGTAACTTAAATAAAGAAGAAGAAAATGGAACTGAAAAAAAGAATGACGTATGAGGAAATGGCAGAGTATTTCGAGTCTGAAACCGGGAAACTGGCAACCAAATCAGGAGTTGGCAAGTATGCAAAGCAAATCGGGTTCGAGGTTTACACCCCTTACATCGACGGCAAGAAACTGTTTTTCTATGTGAACGCCAGCATCGGCAAGAGAGTAGAAACGACCGGCTCAGAAAGCTAAATTAATTGATTGATAGTTGTGGGCGTATTATCGCCCATAGCGCAGATGCTTTTGTATAATATCAAAACCAATTGCATTATGATTACAAATGAAGTGATTTTCAAGTATGAAAACACGAACGTTACATTTCTCACGGAAGGTAAAAATGTAATGGTCAATGCCACGGAGATGGCAAAACCTTTTGGAGAGAACAAAAAGCCTGCACTTTGGCTTAGAACTCAGCAAGCAAAAAACTATTTGCAGTTTTTAACACAAGTACAAAAATGCACTACGGGTGATTTACTGATAGTTATGAATGGAGGTAATGGTATTCAAGGAACTTGGATGCATCGCGACTATGCGATGGAATTTGCAAGATGGCTGTCCGCTGAATTTGCTTACTGGTGCAATAAAAAGATTGAGGAACTTCTTTTGAAAGGTACTGTGTCCTTAAACGAACAAGAAAAAACGCTGTTCAGCAAAAAAATCAAGGAATTGGAAAATAAAGTGGAAGAGCTCGTCCCGGACGCTGAGTTTGGAAAATCCGTTCGCCACAATTCAGACAGCATCCCGGTTACCATGTTTTCAGATTTTCTGGTAAGCAACGGATGCAACATCGGCAGAAACCAGCTCTATGAATTTTTCCGTGAAAACGGCTACGTGCACAAGAAAGGAGAAAGCGACCGCAACTTCCCGACGAGAAGATCAACTCAAATGCGGATACTTGAGACTCGCTATCCCAGTTCAACCACAGAGTTCGGCCCGACCGTTTATGTGACTCCAAAAGGAATCAAGTATTTCCTAAGAAGAAGAGGGATGATCGAAGCCTTCATCGAAAGAAAAAAGGCTGCAAGAAAGTCAAAATTATTCAAGCGTAATTAACCGCTTGATAAAACCAACCGGAAGGAAGGCTGCCATTGCGGTAAGTCTTCCTTTTTTTTATCCCCCATAACTATATAGGTGCTATCTGGAAGTTTTGCAATATTAATGTCCCGGATAACACGCACACAAGCTTCTTGCGTCACAAATGTTAATGAACCTTATAGAAGAGAGCGCTCCGGATTTGCGGAGTATTGATAGATAGACAAGTGGCAATATATTGAACAACAGAAAATAAGGAATAAAGAAAAATATAGCTCCCTCTTCCAGCCCTCTTTGAAAAATCAGGTTCGGTTTAACAGTTACACCACTTAATATTAATAAATGGTTAAACACTACGAGAAAGGGACATTCACGCGCCTATCAATACTTCGCAGCCATTTCCTTGCAATGTAACAGGTAGTATTGAATTGATAGCTTTACACCTATTTATATATATAGAAGCACAACTTTCTCTTTCTGTAAAGGCTTCCCTTCTCTTACGCCTTACTCAACACCGCTTTGGCAGAGTATTTTAGTATCTCAACTCCCACTTTCAGTTCTATCAATAATTAAAAGCCGGATTATTAGCTTTCAAATAGATAGTACTGGGATAGACAGTTTATTTCTTGTCAAACTATAAATGCCTTTCTATAACGATTGTATCATTTTCCGGCACCTACTGTTCACCCCTTCAGTATTGATACGGTTTAACACTTCATTTTCCGTCTATCTTCTTAAAATTATTACTAAAGTTGGACTTGGGTAATTCCCCATGGGGCGCGTTTGGCATCCGCAGTCGCCCAAACACCCACCTCGTTCTTTTTAAATTTATTATATCATTGATAATCATGTAGTTATAATCCTTACTTTTACACAAAGTAAGGATTGAATTGATTAACTACTATCAGATTGAAAGAAGAAACTAAAAAACAACCTTAAAATCACTGTTTTAGAAACTACTATCATTCATATTAACCAGTGTTAAATCGCTGATTAACAATTAATTGTATCAATTTATATCTTTATGTATCAATTTGTTATAAGCTTATTTTCGTTCAAAAACTACTAATTGGCAAAAACAAAAAAAATCGAAGAAATTTTCATTTGTTATAACTGATTGATTTACAGTTATTTATCCTTTTGCCTACGCGCGTAGGTGTACAGAATTGATTTTAAGGGGTTTACCTTCGATATTGATAGAAAATATTTCTCTTTTTATTTGGTTGTTCTATAAATATTTCGTTTTGTTGTTGTGTTCTCAAACGGAAACGAGAGAGGACAAAAGCAAAAGCAAAAAATCGTTCTTTCTAATTTTTACTATCGACTTGAAAAGGTTCTTTATCCGCAAACGGAAACGAAACGGAACAAATAAAGAACTTTGTAGAAAGTCACCCGCAAAGATAAGTACTTTGCATTGTGAGGCTGAAACCGTAGTAAGCTGAATTAAATTTCACTCACATAAAACGAAACGTTCGCTTATTGAATAATCCGTTTCGTTTGGCTGAATGTATTTTTATACGTCTGTTTTTCCGTTACTCTGTAAACGGACGTAAAATATATTTCAGTTTTCAAATGCAGAGTAACAAGCAAATTTTTACGCTATCCTGATACAACGTACATAGTACGACGATTCATGAGGAAAGTTCGACTCTTTCCTTATGAACAAATATGCTTTGGTAATGTCGCCAAAGTAAAAACTGTACTATTATGAAAGCAACAACATCAACAACAGCAGCGTCTAATTTTTCAGTAATCGCTCCAACTTCAACGGTTAATAACAACGTAGATTCTCAGAATGTAAGTGTATTAACCACAGTACAATTCCTGGGATTAATCGAAGCTATGCCGTTATCCAACGTAGTTTTACGTGACAAGAAATCCGACAGGTTTATTGTGCTCAAACGAGTAGAATTGTTTGCGGCAAAAGCTGTCCCCACAAAGGACGAGCTTCTTAACGCTTGGAAATCCATGTATTTCAACACGTGGAAAATGAAGTTTGAGATTGAGAAATGTTCGCATGAGAGCTTGAAAAGCGGTAACTTGTTCAGAAACTTAGACCGCTTCGACGTCGCTATGTACCTTGCAGGAAAAAAGGTCTTTGATACAGCCGAATACAATCTGGACTTGGTTGAGGGGAAAGTCGGACTTACCCCAAAGTCAAAGGTGCGTGAAGATTTCACAACAAACAAGGAACTGAAAGCGCATTGCTATAAAGTGGCTGAAAGCGCATGGAAATTGTTAAATATTGATACGCTGATTTCTAAAGCTTTGGTGGATGCTGATAAAGAGAACAAGGAAGCTAAGGTAGCCGAAGTTAAGGAAGTCAAGAAAACCACCAAAACTAAGGCGAAACCTACGGCGAAAACCACGGTGGAAGCTAAGACGGAAACGGAACAAGTTCAGGTACTTGCGGAAGTGGCATAATGTAACCTACCCACACACGGTGAACATACCGGATACCTCTTATCCGGTGGTGCGGCATAGCCCGGAGGTTCGATTCCTCCGGTGTGTGCAAACAACAATAATAAGCTATCATGGATTACAAAACATATTGCGTGGGAGACTACATCTCCCAGCTTGGACGTGTCAAACGTTCGTGTAAAGCAAAGCCTAATACATTCAACATACACTCGCGCCAGAAATATCTGGGCGTAAACACGGTGAAGTATAGGGTGAATAATGTCCTGTTCTATGACGTGTTCCACGTCGATGTTCAGGCGGATTACGTCGGAATATTGTGCTGGGAAGACATAGAATCGGTACGCCAAAAGTGTGACGCCCTTAACCGCATCGGTGACGTAACAGCCACGTGCGGTGAACTGGATGGACGTACCGTGGTGAAGCTTGTACCGATAAAGTTCCTGCAAGTAAACCGCTTCACCCAGGACAAACACGGCTGCACGGTGAAGAGCGAAATATACCACATGAGGACACGATGACGTTATTCTTGTGTCTTGTTTTTGTGAAATATATTTACAATGTGATTAGCTTCTAATTTACTTCAATATACTTCTTGGCGTCGTGAGGATGCCGCATCCACTTCATAACACGGCTGGCATAGCTCACACTTAACACAATGGGTGTGAGCTATGCCCCGGTGTTATCCTCCCGTTTGGCGGGGGTACGGTGGCAACAACGAATTAAAAACTTAATACGATATAGCAATGGAAAGAAATTATCCGGTAGAGCGGTTTTGTCACCAGTGTGGCAAGGTCACTGTAATCTATGTGCGTGAAGAAGATTACAGCAAACGAGTAAGGGGGCGTAGTCCAGCACAGAACTGCTTCCCGTATCTGAATATGCCCGAGCGTGAGACAATCATATCGGGTATGTGCCCTGAGTGCCAAAAGAAGCTGTTCCCGCTCAACTACGACAAGAACGGCAATTGGGTGGGTTACCACGACATACCATTCTAACCACCCGCAATTCCTCACAACCTCTCACAACGCTTCAAAACGGTGTTATATGTTAATGAATACTAAACATCGTATGCTGTGTCACCTAAACGGTGGCGGGGTATTCCTACACCTGATAAACAGCGAGGAAATAACAAGAATCATAACTAATCACCAATTAATAATTAAAATCAAACAAGTATGAAGACAATCGTAAATGACGAGCTGAAAGCACGTCTTAATTTCGCATCAATCAACGGTAGTGTAATTGCAACAGACATTCTGGAAGTACTCAGACAAAACAAGGATGTGACTGAAGTTATCCGTGGTACAGCTAACTACTTCAACTCCAAACGGGTTAAAAACAATGCCGGTGAATATACTAAAATGAAAATCGTATTTTCGGCTTGTACCAAAGACCTGGGCAATGAGAACTTCCCGGACAGGCAGAATCCCCGTGCTCCGTGGTTTGAGGAAAACAGAACAAACTTGGAGCCGTCCACTTTCATCTGTTATTTCAAGGACTTGCCTGAATACTCCGGTGAGGACATAGAATATTTCGCTAACGCTATCTGTGTCAGCAGCAAGGTGGAAATTAAAATGTACGACAAGATGAACGATTTCATTGATGCCTATATTGCCGACAACTATGTTCCATTCGCCCAATATGGTGACAACAGTACGTTACATAATTCCTGCATGAGATATCCCAGCCTTGTATACAGACTGGGAGATTTTTACTCCAACTTTGCCGGGGCAAGCATCCTTGTTGCCAGAGATTCGGAAAATAATGTGCTGGGACGTGCTATTGTCTGGAAGAAGGCAGTCGGAAAGTTTGATGGTGAAGAAAAAGAAGTGTCCGTATTAGACCGGGTGTACTATTCTCACTCTTTTGTGATGAAGCTGATATACCAATATGCCCGGAAAAACGGCATCAACCTGAGAAAGACACATAACGATTACTCCCACAAAATACAGTTTACTGTGCTAAATCCCATAGAGGGAGTAGATATGAAAGTTGGCGATAAAATAGACCAAAACCTGAATATTTGCGTACCTGCCACCAAATGGCATAAGAAAGGAACGCCCTACCTGGATACCTTCTGTTATGTGAATATTACTGAAGACGGCAAAGTACAATTATCCAATCAATCTACAGAAAGATGTGTAGTTACGTGCCAGAATACTTCCGGTGTCGCCACTCAATGCAGGTATATCTGCCCAAACTGCGGTGATGTGCATACCGATAGTGAATACTTGTGTGATACATGCAGAAAAAGACTTATCACAAAAACCATATTCGGCGACATGCTGATGGATAAAGTCAAGAGCTACAACGACGTGAAATACCCCGCCAGTTTCTTCGAGAAAGGCAGACCGTCCGCACATCTGGAACTTAACCTCCAAATTGCCAAATTGTTCATTACGGCTTAGTCTCCCACAGTTCAGTTAAATAAGAATCCTCACCAACAAAAATAAATAAAAATACATACATCATGGAATTATTGAAAGAACTATATGGCATCTCAGCCCGCACGCATCAGGAAAAAGACATGATCGCGTTCGTTTCCCAAAGATTATCAGACCTCGGCGTAACCTTTACCGTAGACGAAACTGGTAATATCTATGCCACCAAAGGCAACGCTGATACTTACCCGTGCATTGCCGCCCATCTGGACGAAGTGCATGAGGCGAGGGAAAAAGGTTACGAAGTCCTGGTTGTCAGGGATGAGTTCATTATCGGCTTCAACAGCGGGAAACGTGAGTTCAACGGTATCGGGGCTGATGACAAGAACGGCATCTGGGTATGTCTGAAATGCTTAGAGAAATTCGATAACCTGAAATGTGTATTCTTTGTTGGTGAAGAACAAGGATGTATCGGCAGTCATCAGGCGGACATGAAGTTCTTCGATGACTGCCGGTTCGTGCTCCAATGCGACCGGAAAGGGAACAGTGACTTTATCAGCAACATCTACGGCAATCCTCTTTGCTCATCCCAGTTTATAAAAGATGCTTCCCTCGGGGAGCATGGATATAAGGAAGAACGCGGGATGCAAACCGATGTCCAGACGTTACGCCAAAGAGGGCTGGAAATATCATGCGCTAACATCTCATGCGGTTATTATTACCCGCACACTCCCCACGAAATGACAAACATAGCCGATCTGAAGAAATGCCTCACACTTGTGGAGCATATCGTTGAGAACTGCCGTGAAGTATACACTCATAAGGAAGTGCGTCCCCAGCGTCGGGATTACAGATCCGATTTTTTCTCCGATGCTTTTCTCCCTCGTTCGGAAAAGCGGTATGCCGAGCCAAACACACGGAAGCAAAACAAACCCTCCAAGGCAATCAAGGAAGCTGCCGAAGCTTGCACCCGGAACCAACGCACAGAGGTTAAACAGAGAATGATAAGTTTCTTCTCTATGAACCCGGACGGTAAACTTAGTGTATTCGAGACTATCTATGCAGAGTTCTTCCCACGCTTGAAGAAAGAAGACTTTGACAATATTTACAAGGCGGTCATGAAGGAGATGGCATCCGGTCGTAAGAAACGGGGTGCTCATCCCTTATATGGCAGCTTGCGTAAGATTGCAAACAAATAACCAAATAACAGTTATTTGGAAGTTCTTCAAATTTAATTCTATCTTGAAAACAGTCACGAAGATAATATTGCGCAGGGCTTAGTTTTCGATGCAAACCCTTTGAGAATGTGCCGCCGAAAGGAAATCTGAAAGAGGTTACGGGATTGGTGAAACCTTATTCTCCCGCCGGGCTGCGTTACGCCTGCCTCAGTATGACATGAAATATGGGTCTGTCCGCAAAGGAGTGCTGGGTGACAACGAATAAATCAGAACTTAAAAAAATAAACAAATGGTACTTAATATCGTAAAAAACAAACTAAGCGCCTCTGATATTGTCAATTGCGTAAAAAAAGTTTTCGATAGTTCAGAAGTTGAAATACAAAAAGAATACTGTGTATCTGTAGATATCTCAGTGACCGGAAAGAATGTTCTACATAGCTTGGAAGGGTTAAAAGAACTGGAATACTATTTCAAGGACTATGATATAAGAATTTGTTGATAAACGCAGAAAGGAATAGACCATGAGAAGTAAAATGTCTTTAAAGAAGCAACTGGCAAACATATTAGACACTGCCATAATTTCCGGAAGCGGGAAGGTTGGACGTACCCGGTATACGGCCAATCATGATATATATGTTGCTGAAAGGGTAAATGAACACGGGTATAAATGTACGTATCATTTTGAGGGAGACTTTAAGGAAGAACTGTTGAAACGTGCCGCTTCTATCCAAAGGGGAACGCCCTGCAAACTTAAAGAGTGGCAGAACGGGAACAGCACACAAAAAGTAATGCTCTTCCTGAAAGAAAACAAAGAGGTTTTGCAGGTATTGTCTGACATTGGTTATCTGATGAGAAATTACAACTACGACGCACAAGAGGCTTGTGGTATTTTATTCAAGGATAAAAAGAAGCTGCCTTCCTGTTTTCGTCTGGATGGTAAAAACGGACGTTCTAAAACACCGGTCTACCGCTTTGACATGAGCGGTTACTACGGGAATAGAAATATCGAATATCTTATCGGTATAGTGAGGATTCTGCCTAAATCATACCTGAAAGGGATTGATGGCAGCGATGATAGCAATGGTAATTAACTTGTAAACAAATAATACAAAGAAAAAGAGTATGAATGTAATATGCACAAGATGCGGCGGCACGGATGTTTCCTGCGAAGCAACAATAAATCCAAACACTAAAGAGTTCAAAGATTACACCGACGAATCATTCCTGTACGGTTGGTGCGAGAACTGCAAAACGGGAGTCATCATATCCGACACGGACGAGATACAGGTGGAAATGCAGAAGAAGTTTGATGAGTTCGTCAAGAATAACGGCAAGGAGCCACATTATGCGAACTGCGAAATTGTGTGGAAGGACACGGACGGTAGCCAAGAGGTAAAAATCCAGCTCTCGGGAGATACCGGCGAGGATGACGACATGTTTTTCTACTGCCAATCTTTGAACGGGCTCAAATCGCTGGCAGCTTTTGGGTGTGAGGATTTCATCGTGACAGAGATAAATAGTTTTGAGCGGATATTGGAATCATAAAAAATGGTTACGCAGTGCTCTTTGTGGCAATGCCAATCAGATTGTGGAACTGAAATAAGAATAAAAATGAAAGAAATTACAGCAAAATTGGTATCAACCAATAATACCCAAAGATATTATGAATTATCTCTTCCGATTTATAAAGGTAGAAACTTTGGTCGTAATGTTGATATTGCCGCAGAACTTGAAGAGTGCAAAGAGAAACGGATGAAGCCGGAATATAAGCACCTTCTCCGAACAGACGGATGCCATATTGTATGTGTGTCGGATGCGCATACCCACATTGAGAGGCTTGTGTTCGTTGGTGAAAAGTTTCCGTCAGGTTATGGCCGTACCGATATTCAAATAGACGGCTCCCATACCATGAAAATATACGGCGGCGATGAAAGACATGTTTATCCCGATGAAGTGTATTTAAGGCATTTGGGGATGGTCAATGGAGTGAGAATAGTCTTAGACAAGAGTGATATTACAAAAGAAACCAACACTACGGATTATGCCAGACAAGATAGATAAGGTTGATAAGATTTTACAGATGTTCTTCGATATTGGCCGGTGGACGAAAGCCATAGAGAAAGGTGTAGGTAAGGACATCCGAAAAGACCAGCTCATATTGCTGACCGATGAAAACACCCGGATAGCGATTGCTGATGCCATGAGGAAGGGTAAGTATGAAATTTCACCTCCCCACACCGCCCAGATACCAAAAGAAAACGGTGAGTTCCGCACGGTTTACGTGAATGAACCTATTGACCGGGTGATATTAAGCATCGCCAATGACTTGCTTTTCGATCTGATGCCCGAGATGGTTCATGTCTCCTGTAAATCCTACCAAATAGGGACCGGATGCGGTAAGGTCGTGACCGAAGTAAGTAATAAAATGGTGACTATCGAAAAGGATGGATATTTAGGATGGAAATCTGATCTCAGCAAGTATTTCGATAGTGTGCCTGTTCAATACATAGACGAAGCGTTCGACAAGGTGGAAGCGCAGCATGGTCATTCCGCTTTGATTGACGTGCTGCGGAAATACTACCACTGTGATTTATACTTCGATGAGGATAACAATCTCCTGCGTCAATACCAGTCCCTCAAGCAAGGGTGCGCTGTGGCAAGCTGGCTTGCTGATGTATTGCTGTATGACCTTGACGAAGAACTGTCTCAAATGGATGGTTTCTACACACGTTATTCGGACGACATGTTGTTTGTCGGGAAAGAATACGGGAAAGCCATGAGCGTGCTCCAGAGCCGGTTGGAAGAGAAGACGATGAAGCTAAACCCGAAGAAGGTTGAATATTTGACTATGGATAAGTGGTTCAAGTTTCTTGGGTTCAGTATCAAAGGTAGCATGATCTCCTTATCCTCCAGCCGTATCAAGACGTTTCAAAAAGAGATTGAGAAACGCACCATCCGCAAGCCGGGAATAACGCTGGCAAAAGCCATCAACGCAGTAAACCGCTACCTCTACAAAGGTAACGGGGAGTTTAGCTGGGCTACGCAGATACTTCCGGTATGCAACGTGAGGAAAGACCTCGACGAATTAAACAAGTTCGTGATGGACTGCCTGAGAGCGGTACAGACGGGAAAGCGCAAGGTGGGCGGCTTAGGGTACGTCAAAACAAAGAGTGACGGTTGTATAGTCCGGGGGCTGGGGCGTAACGTGAAAGCCAACCGGGGCAAGACTGTGGGGGACATCCCGGGCTATCTGACCCTTGGCTGTATGCAGAACGCCATATTGACAAGACGGGCCGTGTACAATACTTTGGTCGCATCATTATAGGAACATTATAGGAACTTACCGAACACACGGTGGATGATGAAGGCGCAAGGCATTTAATGTTACAGGCTTAGTATACCAGAATTCATACGAGATCAACCGGTTTAGCTCCCGGTCGATCTCAGTTAAATTCTGGTTCATTCCTGTAAATATCAAGAATTTAAAGAATTGTGTCGCTTGCTTGACATCATAATAAATAATAATACTGAAACACATCAATGAAGCTCAAGGAACAACAATTAATATCCCGCGTGCGGAATCCAGCTCATGCAGAGTCTTGAAGGCCGTTAATCCACCGCCTTCAGACTCTTTATGGAGCTGGAATACGCGGGACATATCAAGAGCGTATAGCAATGTGTCGCTGTTATGAGAGCTTTCTCTTCTTAGCACAAAAGAAGAAAAAAAATAAGAAAAGAAGTATGGTTCAAGGAATAATATTTAGTATGCCGTGTACAATAAGCCTCCTTGGCGCCGGCGGAACTCTCTACTGAGCACTCCGCCGGCGCCGTTACGGCTTCCCAGCCACGGCAAACATCAGATGTATAAAGAAATGTGCCGGTATTTTGAGAACCGCAAATAAAAGTAAGCTTAGCACAAAGCAACCAGTCAAGATCAGGGCTTTAATAGTCCAGCCTGAAAACTACTGGGGACCGACTCCCGATTGTCGTGGTCCGCCAGTATTTACACGCTGGACATATCGAATCAGTAAAGTTATGTGTCGTCCTGAATGAGACTGAATGATAATGATTTTAAGAAACATAAGACTTAGCACAAAGCAGCCAGTCAGGATTAGGACATTTAATAGTCCAGCCTTTAATTGCGGCCACCACGTCATCTCCGGCTATTGCAGGAGATGACCTTTAGGCCAGCAGATACACGCTGGACATATCAAATCAGTAAAGTAATGTGCCAACCTAATGAGACAGAAAAAAGAAGAGGTATGGTAGCGCAACCAAGTATTGCACAAGGGATCAGATTCAGCATACAGTATTTCATTTGTATCCTGGCACCTGGTTATAACCGAGGTTCCAGGATACAGTACATCCTGTATTCATCAGAATTATAAAGTAATGCGCCGTGACCTTGAGTGTAATAATTAATAAAATTGACAACCGAGAAAATATGGACAATAACAGCAACAATCAATGTCAGTGTATCTATCAGAAAGCCATCCAAGCCGTCGAAGGTGGCACAAGCTTCAAGATTGATTTCCGTTCCCGAAGCCTGAAACTAAACGGCAAACCTATCATACAAGATGGCAAGTACGAGGGTGAACTGGGCGTGCCATGTTGCAGCGAGGACGAGTTTCTTGCCAATGTGGAAGAACTCTACCGCATCTACAAGCACTCAGTCCCTTCAGAACGGAGCGAAAGCAAATCACGGCGGTACTTCATGGCATTGCCCGAAAAGAGCCTGAACGACGACGCCATGCTTTTCGGTGAACGCCGTGACAAGGCTCAAGTCGAACTTGAATTATATGTCCTCTGCCAGATATTGGGTGGAATCAAATGGAATCCGGAAACGATGGGCAAATGGTTCTGGCAGAGCAGTAAGGATAAAGACCTTGTGATACTAAGAAACTGGATAGAAAAGATAGAATCCAATAACAATTAACCAATCAATAATTTAACAAATGAACAGTAAGAAAAAAGAAACAAGAGGAACGAAAGCGACCAGAGGAACGAAAGTAACCAAAGCGACCAGAGGGACTAAGGTATTGTGCCCCGGGTGCGGCACGGAGTTCGCTATTGCGAAGAACGAATTTACGACCGTGGCAACAGTGATCGGTGAAGACTCGGGCCTGGGAGTTATCTTTCCCGCAGTCGTCGAAAAAAAGACTGCACCTGCCAAGCTACCCGAAAAAGCGGACGAACGCATCGAGGCGCTACGCAATGCAGGTGTGGATGTAAGCTGCCTGTTCGCCATGCGGGGAGCGAATGGCGGCGAGTGTATCGCATCCAACAAAGGCGGCAAGCTTGTCGTGCTGAATGACAACGACCCGCTTTTCGACATAATCATCTCCCAGGGGACGGTTCCGAACGGTCACCTGTTCCGCCGTTGGGTAATGTCCAAGATGTTCCACATGATGTCCGAGACAGCATATCGTTCCAAAGAACCGCTGGGTGTGACTGAGATGATACATCGCCTGGGCTATGAGTACCAGTGGAAGATGCTGATGAACGAGTTGTACGCACAGATGAAGATGGAAAGCAAGGACCCGGAGAGCTTCATCGAGCGTAACCGGTGGTTCAATACCAATGTAGTGGAGGCGATGGCAAGAGATTATACAATACAGCTTAAAGAGCGTGTGGATGCTTTGAAAGTCAGGAATTGTAAAGGCATTCCTTACAAACGTATATGCAGCCGCAATATTTTCGTGTCGGATTTGGCAATCAAACTGTATTACCCGCTCGATATGGTAATGGCACGCATCAGACAAGCGAAGAATGCCGCCCAGCTTTATAATGCCGCCAGAATCTTTAATAACCTTCGCATCAAGATGGCGTTCGATACTCCGCAAAGTAAAGCATGGATAGACGCCTACAAGGGTTCGGGAGCATACTTCACTATGCAAAACCTTATCCGTTTCCATGGGTGTGTAGCTTACGATGATGGAGAAAACCGTCTGGATAAAACTCAGTCTCTGGATTTCCTCCGGATTAAGGCAATGATGTATGCGAACGGTGAAGGATGGCGTTTGCTGGCAGTCCTGAAGAAGATGCTGGCTGACAACAACATCGACATCAAGAAGAAGATGGCCGAGTGGCGTAAGAAGAAATAATAAATATCTTCATTGCTTGGTAAGCACGATGTGACGGGCCAATATATTTCAGATCGTCTTCTTTAATAAATCAGGATACAAAGCCTACAGGCTTGTTGTCTCCTGATTCAGCAGAAGACCATGCATCTAATCAGTAAAGACATACCCCGATTGTCAGTCACATCCTTTCTTATGCCTGGCAGGCATAATGTGAGGGACCGGGAAATTTAGTTGCTGCCTCCATATATTCAGGAGGTGCCCACTGCGAATGCCAGGGCACCTCCATCAAGCTGGAGGCATCAAATCAAGCCGATAAAGCCATGCCCCCGCCGGTAATCACATTGTTCTTGGATGCCGAAAAAAAACATCTGAATTTCAAGGGAATACATACGCTCTCAATCAACATAGTATGGTGTGGTAAAGAAAATATTAACTATATAATTATTAAGAATATGAGTGTAACTTATGTGTGCGAATGTTGTGGTGAACCTATCACAAGAGAAGAATATGACTCACAGGGCTTTATCGCCTATTGTCAGACATGTAAAAAAATGCCCAAAAAAAAGAGAATGCAAAGAATGCAAAAAGCATGGGAAGCAAAACAAGCATTAAAGGCTCAAAGTAAAAATAACGTAAAATAATCAAAAAGCATAACAATGAATCAACCTATCTTATTAACCGCCCAAAACGCACACCGCGTTAAAACCGTTCGCCCTGTGGATAACCCGCAAAGCGAGCCTTCCCGGTTCAATTACAGAGGACAGCGATTAGGCTTCCGCAACCACCTGCATACCATAGGAGAAGATGATGCCGCCACTCCGGTGTCTAAAGATAACTATCCGCAATGGGAAGTCGTAAGGTTCCATTACCCCGATTATCTGGGATGTTACTGGCAACAGGCGCAGGATGCGTATCGCAACACCTCACAAGACCCGGACATACTCGGCGAAGACTCCATTGTCGCATACGAAAAGACACTTCATTATGATCTGATGAAGATGCCGGAAGGTGAACGCGAGCAATATATTCAGAACTTCAAACAGCATTACTCCGCCATGCTTGCCGCCAGTTCCCGGTGTGCAAGCACATTTGTTACGGGTGCTGCAAACTTCAATCACCGCAGGAATGAAAAGGCGAACGAGTCTTACCAGAAACGGTCGGAAGAGTTTACCGAGTGGCGCGAACGTGCTTTGAAAGCTATCGCAAAACGTATCGAAGCAGGGAAACCGGAAGAGC